>NZ_JBWKKY010000008.1:269094-413898 GCF_056430805.1 Streptomyces sp. NPDC045955 | reverse complement strand
CCTCTCCCCTCCTCTTCCTTCTCCTTCCTCCCTCCCCCCCCCCCCCCCCCCCCCCCCCCCCCCCCCCCCCCCCCCCCCCCCCCCCCCCCCCCGCCCTCCTCCTTCAGCGCCTTCGCCTCGCTCTTGAGGATCCGCATCGAGCGGCCGAGCGAACGCGCCGTGTCGGGCAGCTTCTTCGAGCCGAACAGGACGATCACGACGATCGCCACGATCAGCAGGTGCCAGGGCTCCAGTCCGTTGCGCAGCACGTCATGCCCTCCCTCTCGTCGACAGTTGCTACATTGCGCAACTGTACAACCCCCGGGTGAGAGGCAAGCAGACGCCGATGACGGTCACCAGCAACCGGAGGACTCAGCCGCCGCGGCACAGGGCCGCCGCGCGGGACGACAGGCGGCGGCGCGATCGCCGGCGCGGCCGTGCCCGTGGCCGTGGCATACGGGTCGGGCTCGTCGTCTGCCTGGCCCTGCTCGTGCTCGCCGCGGGCGGAGCCGGCTGGCTGTACCTGAAGCTGGACGGCGACATCAGCACCTTCGACTCGGGCGGCCTCTCCCACAACCGCCCCGAGGCCGGTTCGTCGCAGGGCGAGAACGTCCTGGTCATCGGCTCCGACACGCGCACCGGCGGCAACGAGGCGCTGGGCGGCGGCGACAAGGACGACGTGGGCCGCTCCGACACCGCGTTCCTGCTGCACGTCTACGCCGACCACCGGCACGCCATCGCCGTCTCCATCCCCCGCGACACCCTGGTGACCATCCCGCCGTGCAAGCTGCCGGACGGAGGCTGGACGAAGGCACAGCCGGACACGATGTTCAACGCGGCGTACTCGGTCGGCCGGACGGCCAAGGGCAACCCCGCCTGCACGCAGAACACCGTCGAACAGCTCACGGGCCTGCGCGTGGACCACACGGTCGTCGTCGACTTCAAGGGCTTCGCCCGCCTGACGGACGTGGTGGGCGGTGTCACGGTGTGCCTGCCGCAGGACGTCTACCAGGACGACCTCAACCCCCACCTCACCGCCCCGGGCAAGCTCCTCTTCCACAAGGGCGAGCAGACCGTCGCGGGCCAGAAGGCGCTGGACTACGTCCGCATCCGGCACGGCATCGGCGACGGTTCCGACATCGGCCGGATCAAGCGCCAGCAGGCGTTCGTGGCGAGCCTGCTGAAGGAGGTGAAGAGCGAGGGCTTCACTCCGACGCGGCTGCTGCCGCTGGCCGAGGCCGCCACGAAGTCGCTGACCGTCGACGCCGGCCTCGGCTCCGCGGGCAAGCTGATGTCCTTCGCGTTGTCCCTGAAGGACATCGACCTGCACAACACGAAGTTCGTGACCTTGCCGTGGCGCTACGAGGGTTCACGGGTCGCGATCGTGCAGCCGGACGCCGACGCCCTGTGGGCCGCGCTCCGGGCCGACCGCACGATCGACGGCGAGAGCGCCGGCGGGAGGAGGACCGGGACGCCGGGTTCTGAGGCTTCCGCCTCCCCAAGGCCGGTCTCCGGTGCGGGCATCGACGTCGCCGTCTACAACGGCACCTCCGTCCCCGGCCTGGCCGCCCGCGCCGCCGCGGCTCTCACCTCGGACGGCTTCACCGTCACGGGCACGGCGACCGCGTCCGCCCAGGACCACACCACGACACTGGTCGAGTACGGCCCCGGCCTCAAGGACCGCGCCCGGACCGTCGCGGCGGCCTTCCCCGGCGCGCGGCTCCAGCCCGTGACCGGCAACGGGATCGGCGTCGTGCTGGGACAGTCGTACGCGCACAGCCCGGCGGCGGCCGCGTCCGCGTCCCCGGCTCCGACCGCCGTGCCGTCGGAGATCGCCGACGGGGCCCGGTCCGCGGACGACAACCCCTGCTCGAACCTCACCTACGGCTGACGCCGCGCCTGCCGGGCCCGGGCCGCCGTCAGGGCCAGGGCGTACAGGCCGAGGACAACGGCCGGCAGCAGGTAGTACGCGGCGGGCAGGGCCGTCATGCCGAGGGCCGTGCCGAGGGGGCTCGGCGGCAGCAGCAGGCCGACGGCGGCGAGGCCGACCGCCGCGAGGGAGACCGGGCCGGGGGCACGGCTCCCCGCGTCGCGGCGGCCGGTGCGCAGGAGCAGCATCACCAAGGCCTGAGTGAGCAGGTTCTCGGTGAACCAGGCGGAGTGGAACACCGCTTCGTCGTCGACGGCGTCGGGACCGTCGAGCGCGAACGCGAGGACGGCGAAGGTGGCGAGGTCGGCGACCGCGTTGAGCAGGCCGAAGCCGGTGACGAACCGGAGGAAGGAGCGCGGCCGCAGCACGGCCGGACCGCGCAGGGCCGCCGCGCCGGGACAGTCGTGGGCGAAGGCGAGCTGGGCCGCGTCGAAGCACAGGTTCTGGGCGAGCACCTGGGCCGGGAGCATCGGCAGGAAGGGCAGGAGCAGGCCCGCGGCGAGCATCGCGACGACGTTGCCCAGGTTGGAGGAGAGCGTGACGCGCAGGTACGAGGCGATGTTGCCGCTGGCGTGCCGGCCGGCGCTGATCGCGTGGCCGATCGCCGTGAGGTCCTTCTCGGCGAGGACGACGTCGGCGCTCTCCCGTGCCACCCCGACGGCGGAGCGGGGCGCGAGGCCGACGTCGGCGGCACGCAGCGCGGCCACGTCGTTCACCCCGTCCCCGAGGAACCCGACGGTGTGCCCGGCGGCGCGCAGGGCGGCGACGACCCGGGCCTTGTCCTCGGGGGTGCAGCGGGCGACGACGGTCGCCTCGCCGGCGGCCTCGGGGTCTTCCAGCTGTGCGGCCGTCCGTACCTCCCCCGGATCCAGGCCGAGTTCGCGGCAGGCCCGGGCCGCGGTGGCCGGATGGTCGCCGGTGAGGACCTTCACGGTGACGCCCCGGTCGGCCAGACCGCGCAGGGCGTCGGCGGCGGTCGGTGCGAGGGCGTCCCGGAAGGTCACCAGGCCCCGGAAGGTCAGGCCCCGCGTGTCGGGCCGGCCGGGCGCGCCTGCGGGGCGGTCGGCCGTCGCGACGGCCAGCACCCGCAGCCCGGCGTCCGCCTCCCGGGCGGCGAGCGCCAGCATCCGTTCGCGCTCGCCCGGCTGAGCCGTACAGCGCTCCACCACGGCCTCGGCGGCGCCGGTGACGACGACGGTGTGGCGCCCGAGGGAGCCGCGCACCACCGCCGTCGAGAAGCGCCGTACCGGGTCGAACGGCGCCGCGTCCACCCCGTCGTACTCCTCGCCCACCGGCCCGGCCGCCTCCAGCAGGGCCTCGTCGAGGGCGTCGGGCGCGGGCAGTTCGGCGAGCTGGAGGGTCCACCAGGCGCCGACGGCGGCCCAGCGCAGCACCTCCGGGTCGTCGCGGCCGGCCGGGTCGAGGGCCCGTGCGACGACCGGCCGGTCCTGGGTGAGGGTGCCGGTCTTGTCGACGCAGAGCACGTCGACGGCGCCCAGATCGTGCAGCGCGGGCAGCCCTTTGACGATGACGCCGTGGGTGCGGGCGAGCAGGGCGGCACCCCGGGCCAGGCAGATGGTGACGATCACCGGCAGCATCTCGGGCGTCAGCCCGACGGCGACCGCGACGGCGAAGGGCAGGGTCTCCGGGCCGCGTCCGCGCAGCGCGGCGTTCGCCATCAGGACCAGGGGCGGCGTCAGCAGCATGAAGCGGATCAGCACCCAGGAGATGCCGTGCACGGACCGGTCGAAGGCCCCGCCCGCCCGGGGTATGGCCGGTTGCCGGTGAGCGGCGGCGAGCCGGGTGCCGTCCCCGGTCGCGACGACGACGGCGGTTCCGCTGCCCGTGGCGACGGTGCTGCCCTGGAAACACAGCGGGGAGTCGTCGTCCGGGCCGGATCCGGCCGGTGCCTCCACCACCCTCTTCGCCACCGGCGCCGACTCCCCGGTGAGGGCCGCCTGGTGCACCGTGAGTCCGCGGGCGCGCAGCAGTCGTACGTCCGCCGGGACGAGGTCGCCGGGGCCGAGGCGGAGGACGTCGCCGGGGACGAGTTCCGGGACCGGCACCTCGCGGGGCCGGGGCGGCTCCCGGTCGGTGTCGCGCCGCAGCACCGTGGCCGTGCCGGCGACCAGTTCGCGCAGCGCGGCCATGGAGCGGTCGGCCCGGTGCTCCCCGCTGGCGCGCAGCACGCAGCTGACCGCGACCAGGGCGAGGATGACCACGGCGGTGCCCCAGGAGGCGACGGCGGCGGACACCAGGCCGAGGCAGAGCAGGACGGCGGTGAAGGGGTCGCGCAGGGCGTGCGCGCACCGGCGTGGCCAGGACGGTGTGCGCCGGTCCGGCAGGGTGTTCTCGCCGTGGGTGAGCAGCCTGGCCGCGGCCTCGGTCCCGGTCAGTCCCCGGGGGCCCGACTCCAGCCGCCGCAGCACCTCCAGGGTGGTGCCGTCGGCGGTCTCAGAGGCCATGGAGGCGGCGGCGCGGCGGCGCTGCCCGGTCCGTGAGCCGGCCCACCAGGAGCCGTACGACATCGACGACGTCGGGATCGTCGACGTAGTACACCTGCCGGCGGCCCTCGCGGCGGGAGCCGACGAGTCCGGCCAGCTTCAGCTTGGTGAGATGCTGGCTGACCGCGGGCAGCGCGCCGCCGACCCGCTCGGCGAGCCCGGTCACGTCGCTCTCGCCCTGGGCCAGTGCCCAGACGATGTGCAGCCGGGCGGGCGAGGCCAGCAGCCCGAAGGCCGCGGCCGCCCGGTCGAGCACGTCGGCGGGCGGGTCTTCGAAGCCACTGCCGGCTGCCGCCACCGTCGCCGTCCCTTCCGTCGCCTCCGTCGTCCTGCGGGCCGCACCAGTCTAGGCGGCCCCGGCAGCCACTCCTGGAGGCCTTTTCCGTGCGGGACGCCGGGACCGAACCGCACGGACGGTATGAAAATCATGGGGATGACCTCCCATGTTCGACCCGTCGGACAGATCATCACGATGCGGCAGCGCTAACTCACGGCAAGTGGCCGCTCACTTGACGCCCGGTGGTCACACACGGTTGGCTCCGGCCCAACGAGAGTCATCCGGCCCGTGCTCACGTGCGGTCCGCCCGGCTCTCATCCTGCTCTTGCTCGGCCGCACAGCGAGGTCCGCCCCTCATGAACACTCCTCCCCCGCCGCACACCTCCGCGAGACTCACCCGTGTCGCGGCCCTGGTGTCCGCCGTGTGTCTGCTGGTGGCCGGCTGTTCCATCCTCGGCGCAAGCGACCACGGGCCGGACGCGGACCCGGTGGGCGGGCCGGGCGGCGGGATGAGGGTCGCCCTGGTCACCCACGGCGGCGAGGGCGACGCCTTCTGGGACCTGGTGCGCCGGGGCGCCGAGACGGCGGCGGCCAAGGACGGCATCGACCTGACGTACGCCAGCGACGCCGACGGGGCCGCGCAGGCCGCGCTGGTGCGCGACGCGGTCCGCGACAAGGTCGACGGCATCGCCGTGACGCTCGCCAAGCCGACGGCGATGCGGGGCCCGATCGCCCAGGCCAAGGCGGCCGGCATCCCCGTCGTCGGGCTCAACTCCGGTATCGACGCCTGGCGCCCGGCGGGCCTGCTGGAGTACTTCGGCCAGGACGAGTCCGTCGCGGGCCGGGCCGTCGGCGACAAGCTGAACCAGGTCAAGGCCAAGCACGCCCTGTGCGTCGTGCACGAGCGGGGCAACGTCGCGCTGGAGGCCCGCTGCGCCGGCATGCGCAAGACCTTCCGCGGCGAGACCGACAACGTGTACGTGGACGGCGCCGACATGAACGCGGTGACCGCCACGATCGCGTCCCGGCTGCGGCAGGACTCCAGCATCGACGAGGTCGTCACCCTGGGCGCCCAGTACGGGCTCAGCGCGGTCGACGCCGTCGAACAGGCCGGCAGCAGAGCCAAGGTCGCCACCTTCGACCTCAACAAGGACCTGGTCGAGGCGGTCCGGGGCGGCAAGGTGCAGTTCGCCGTCGACCAGCAGCCCTACCTGCAGGGCTACCTCGCGGTGGACGCCCTGTGGCTGTACCGGACCAACGGCAACGTCAGCGGCGGCGGGACGGCCCCGGTGCTCACCGGCCCCGCTTTCGTGACGAGGTCCAACGTGTCCGCGGTGGCACGGTTCGCCGCCGCCGGGACCCGGTGACCGGACCCTTCCTGTGACGGTGTCGCCAAAGATTCGGTCAGGCCCGGGCCCTGCCCTCACTTGTGCGGATAACATCCTGCTCACCCCATGTGCCGTAACCGGCACACGAAGCCCCTCCCGCGCTAGTCCCCGCCCCCGTCCCCCACCCCGCCCGTTCCGCCTTCCCGGTCCTCCCTCCCCGCTGATCGCCCTAGGACGACGATGTCTCGACGGACAGGTGCCCGGCGCCGTCTCGGTTCCATACGCCTCTCCCTGGTGCTCCTGGCCCTGGTGCCCAGCGTCACCCTCGCCGCCATGTGGGGCGTGACGACCATCCAGATGTTCTCGGAGGGCCTTCGGCTGCGCGACCAGACGGAGCTGAGCCGGTCGACCGGTGCCATGGGCACCGACACGACACTCGCCCTCCAGCGGGAACGCAGCCTGTCGGCGGCCTGGCTGGCCGCGCCGCACGGCTCCCGGGCCGCCCTCGACAAACAGCGCGAGGAGACCGACGCTGCGGTCGGCAAGCTGGTCGGGCAGGCGGACGCGATCGAGAAGGCGCCCTCCCGCGTATCGGACCGGCTGTACTCGGTGCTGGGCTCGGTGGGCAGCCTGGAGTACTACCGCGACCAGGTGGACCACCCGACCGACATCACCGCGCAGCAGGCGCTGGACCAGTACTCCTCGATCATCGACGACCAGATCCACGCCTTCCAGGAGCTCTCCCAGGTCGACGACGGCGACCTCACCTCGCAGGCCGGTCCGCTGGTCGCCCTGGAGCACGCGGCGGAGCTGGTGTCCCAGGAGGACGCGCAGCTGACCCTGGCGTGGCCGTCCGGGCACCTCGACGACGAGGCCTGGGTGCAGTTCACGGAGCTGGTGAACACCCGGCGCTGGCTCGTCCAGGACCAGGTCGTGCCCCAGCTGACCGGCAGCGCCAAGGCACAGACCGAGCAGATCCTGGCGAGCCCGGAGTGGCAGACGCTCCAGTCCATCGAGGACCAGGTGCTGGCGGCGCGCAACTCCAGCGCCGACGCGGACCGGATCGCCCTGCCGGACACCCAGAAGCGGTGGAACGCCGCCATGGACAAACTGTCCGAGCACTACGCCGGTCTGATCCAGCGGCAGACGACGGGCCTGCTCGAACGCAGCGCCGACAAGGCGGACGGGCTGCTGATCAAGGCGGGGATCCTGAGCGCCGGCGGGCTGCTCGCGCTGCTGGTGTGCGTCGGCATGTCCTGGCGGATCACCCGCTCGCTGTCCCGGCGGCTGCGCGGCCTGCGCCGGGCCGCCGTCAGCCTCGCGCAGGAACGGCTGCCCGACGTGGTGGCCCGCCTCGACCGGGGCGAGACGGTCGACCCGGAGTCCGCGACGACACCGCTGGACTACGGTCACGACGAACTCGGCCAGGTGGCCCAGGCGTTCAACACCGCCCAGCGCACGGCCGTGCACACCGCGGTCGAACTCGCCGACACCCGGCGCGGCTTCCAGAAGGTCATCCTGGGCATCGCCCGGCAGAGCCAGAACCTGGTCAACCTCCAGCTCAGCAGGCTCGACACGCTGGAACGCGAGCACACCGACCCCGACATCCTCAAGGGCCTGTACGAACTGGACTCCACGGCCAGCCAGTTGCGCCGCTACGAGGAGAACCTCGTCATCGTCAGCGGCGAACGGCCGGGCCGCAGCTGGACCGAGCCGGTCGCGCTGGTCGACATCCTGCGCAGTGCGGTCGGCGAGGTCGCCGAGTACCAGCGGGTGGAGGTGCACACCGAGGAGGAGGTGTGCGTCGCGCCGCCCGCGGTGGCCGACGTCATCCATCTGCTGGCCGAGCTCATCGACAACGCGACCGCGTACTCGCCCGCTCCGAGCCCCGTCACGGTGCGGGCCGGGATGGTCGCCAAGGGCCTGGCCGTCGAGGTCGAGGACCGCGGCCTCGGCATGTCGCAGGAGGACTACGCGTCCTTCAACGAACAGCTCGCGGTGCCCCCGCAGTTCGACGTGGTGGCGCTCGCCGACGACCTGCGGCTCGGCATGTTCGTGATCGCCCAGCTGGCCCACCGGCACGGCATCGCCGTCACCCTGCGCGCCTCCCCGTACGGCGGAACCACGGCGATCGTGCTGCTACCGCACGACATCGTGGTGCGTGAGGCCCCGGAGGCCGGTGCGCCGGGCGCCCGGGACGGCAAGGACACGGCCGGCGTGAACGGCCTGGCCGCCCTCGTCGGCCCGAGGGGTGCGGGCGACGGCCCGCGGGCCGGTGGCCGCCCGGAGGACGGGCGGAGCCCGGTGGACGCCGAGAACGCCGGCAGCGCCATGGCCACCGCCGAGGAGCCGGAGGGTGCCGCGGGCACCGCCGGAGCCGCGCGCGAGCCCCGGCCCCTCACGTCGGCCCGGACCGCCACCGTCACCACCACCGCAGCCGCCCCTGCCGCCCGCGAGGTCATCCCCCGCCGGGACGGTCTCGCCCCGCTCCCCCGCCGGGTGCCGCAGACGAGCCTGGTGGAGGAACTGCGCGAGGAGTCCGCGCCCGCCGAGGACGACGGCTCCCTCGACGACTTCACCGCGGAGGCGGCCGCCTCGTCCCTGGCCGGCTTCCAGCGCGGCACGCTCCGGGCCCGTGACGACGACGCCGAGCAGCCCCACGGCGAGGACGCGGCCGCACCACCCCGGCAGGCCGCCGCCGGCCCCGCCCCCTCGACTCCGCCCGCCGACCGCTGACGAAGGACACCGCAATGACACGCCCCATCCCCGCCACGCACACCCAGCTCGACCAGCTGCTGACCGGACTCGTGGAGCGGGTCGCCGACGTGAACCAGGCCGTGGTGCTGTCCGAGGACGGCCTGGTGGTCAGCAAGTCCACCGGATTCCTGCGCGACGACGCCGAGCGGCTCGCGGCGACCGCGTCCGGTCTGATGAGCCTCAGCAAGGGCGTCAGCATGGACTTCCGGGGCGGTCCGGTGCGCCAGGCGCTCATCGAGATGGCCAACAGCTATCTGATCCTCACCTCCGCCGGTCCCGGCGCGCACCTGGTCGTGCTCACCGGGCCGGGCGCGGACGTCGGCGTGGTGGCGTACCAGATGAACATGCTGGTGAAGAAGATCGGCGAGCACCTCAGCGCGGCACCGCGGGGCATGGCCGGGCCCGTCGCCGACCCCGGCGTGTGAGGTGGGCGGAGGCGACTCGGCGGGGCGGCTCGTACGGCCGTTCGCGCTGACCGGTGGCCGGACCCGGCCCAGCCGCGCCGACTTCACGCTCATCGCCACGGTGACCGCGGTCGATCCGCAGCCCGCCGCGGCGGCCCCCGTTCAGCCCGAGTACACCCGGATCCTCCGGTTGTGCGCCGAGCCGCTGGCCGTGGCGGAGCTGGCCGCCCGGCTCGACCTGCCGGTCAGCGTGGTCGTCATCCTGCTCTGCGACCTGCTGGAGGCCGGCCGGATCACCGTCCGTCCGCCGCGCCCCGTTTCCCGTACCGCTCCGGACCTGGACCTGCTGAAGAAAGTGAGGGACGGCCTTGGCCGGCTCTGACGTCGTCACCGACGCGCCCTCGGCACCCGACACGGTCAAGATCCTCATCGCCGGCGGCTTCGGCGTGGGCAAGACCACCATGGTCGGGTCGGTCAGCGAGATCGCCCCGCTGCGCACCGAGGAACCCCTGACCATGGCCGGTCTGGACGTCGACGACCTGGACGGTATCGAGGAGAAGCGGGCCACCACCGTGGCCCTGGACTTCGGCCGCATCACCATCAGCCGTGACCTGGTGCTGTACCTGTTCGGTACGCCGGGGCAGCAGCGGTTCTGGTTCATGTGGAACGACCTGGCCCTCGGCGCGCTCGGTGCCGTGGTCCTGGTCGACGTCCGCAGACCCGAGTCCAGCTTCGCCGCGATCGACTTCTTCGAACGCCGGGGCATCCCGTTCGTCGTCGGGGTCAACGGCTTCCACGGCGAACACCCGTATCCGCCCGAGGACATCCGGGACGCCCTGGCCGTGCCGGAGCACGTGCAGGTGCTGCTGTGCGACGCGCGGGAGAGGGAGTCGTGCCGGGACGTGCTGATCGCCCTGATCGACCAGCTGATCGCGACGGCGGTGCAGGCCTGAGCCAGGCGGTGCGATCCTGCGACCAGCGGTGTCTCAGCTCCGGCCGGGTGCGGGCCCGGGCCAGTCGGTGTACGGCACCGGGCGGCCCGTGAACGCGTCCAGGACGATGCGGCCACCGACCGGCCGGTCCAGCTTCACCGTCACCTTCTCGCCGCGCAGGTCACTCGTGCAGGGGCCGTCGTCGGTACCGGTCACGGAGGCGGACAGCACGACGCTGCCGCCCGTCTCCAGCGCCGTCACGACAGGGCCGTCGTCGCAGGATCCGTGGTGCGCCACCACGGTGACGGACCGGCCGTCCTGCGCCACCTCCGTCAGGCCGCCGAGCGGCGCCAGCACGTCCGTGGATACGTCCGGCCCGAGCGGCGCGACGGGCGGCGCGGGCGGCTCCGAGGGGTTCACGGCGGCCTTCTTCAGGGGACCGGCATAGCCCTTCAGGGTGAACAGCCAGGCCGGGACGGTCGCCGGCCCGCGACCGGTGAGCACGGTCATGTCCCCCAACTCGGCCTTGGTGACGGTCAGCCGGGGACCGGGGCCGCTGTTGCGGTCCAGGGTCCGGTAGGCCCGCTCGGCCGGCACGAGGGGCCTGGCGAGCGAGTCCCCTTCCTGCCACGTCACCCGGCCGCTCTTTCCCCGGGCGGAGGGGAGCGGGGCCCGCAGGTCGAAGGCGCCGGTGGCGTACGCGCGCCGGTCGGCGTCGGCGCGGAGGCCGCCAGCGGGCTGTTGGACGACCGGTGCGATGGGGTGGTAGCCCGCGCGCCACCGCGCGGCCGCCCGGGAGCCGTCCCAGGCTTCCGCGACCCGATGGGCGCGGTCGTTCGAACGCGGGGGCGGCGCCGGATGGGTGCGGCCGGCTTCCGCGGTGCCGCACCCCGCGGCGGCACCGGCTCCGGCGGCGGACAGGGCGAGGACGAGGAGGAGACGGGCGGCGCGGGTCATGTCGGTACGCATGACGCTCCCAGGGGTTCGCGGTGACCGGGGATGGTTCCGTCCCTGTGACGCCCCACCCCCGGCCCGCGTTCGATCCCCTGGGGATCCGCCCGAACCGTTATCGCATCCTGCCGGGCGGCCGGCTCGGACTCAGACCAGGCCCGCCGACTTCAGCCACGCCTTGGCCACGTCCAGCGGGTCCTTCTTCTCCAGCTGCACCTGCGCGTCCAGTTCGAGGAGTGCCTTCGTGTCGAGCTTGGCCGAGACCGCGTCGAGCGCCTCGGCTCCCTCCTTGGACAGCTCGCCCTTGCGGACCAGCGGCTGCACGTTCTGGAAGCCGAAGAGGTTCTCCGGGTCCTTCAGGACGACGAACTTGTCCCGGGCGATGGTCGGGTCGGTGGTGAAGAGGTCCGCGGCCTGCACGGTGTTCTTCTTCAGCGCCGCCTGGGTCAGCGGCCCGCCCGCGTCGAGGGACTTGAAGGACTTGAACTCCAGCCCGTACACCGACTTCAGGCCCACCAGGCCCTGGTGCCGGGTCTGGAACTCCGGGGAGCCCCCGAACACCAGGTCCTTGGCGACGTCCTTGAGCTCCCCGATGGAGGAGCCGGAGGTGAGCTTGTACTTCTTCGCGGTCTGAGCGTTGAGGGTCACGGAGTCCTTGTTCTGCGCGGCCGACGGCTTCAGCAGCTCCAGCTTGGGGTCGAGCTTGCCGTTGATCGCGGTCGTGGTCTCCTCGACCGTCTTCGGCTTGGCCTTGGAGTCGAGGTACGCCAGCAGGGAACCGTTGTACTCCGGCAGCAGCGTGATGGCGCCGTTCTTCATCAGACCGTACGTGGTCTCACGGCTGCCGATGTTGGGCTTGTAAGTGACCTTGATGCCCTTGGCCTTGAGGGCCTCGCCGTAGATGTCGGCGAGCAGGATGCTCTCGGCGAAGTTGTTGGAGCCGACCACGACGGTGCCGCTCTCCGCCTCGCCGCCCTTGAGGGGGTCGTCGGAGGTGCCACCTGAGGAACAGCCTCCGAGAAGAGCCGCCGCCGCGGCGAGCGCGACTGCGGCCGCGCGGGGGTGCCTGGTGATGGACCGGGTGCTGCTCTTCGCCGTAGTAATCACTCACTGATCCAAGCCAGCCGGTATTCGGTCAGTCAAGTGCAGCCTGGTTACAATCAGCGCCGATCTGCGGCGGATTGCGGCACTCCGTCTCTCATCTCCTGCGCACTCCGGGCGAGACCACGACCCTCGCGACCGCCCAGAACAGCGCGAGCGTGACCAGCGCCAGGACGGCGACCAGGGTCGCGCCGCCCACCACCTTCTCGTAGTTGCGCTGGTAGAGGCCGTCGACGATGTACCGCCCGAGGCCGCCGAGGCTGACGTACGCGGCGATGGTCGCCGTCGACACGATCTGGATGGCCGCCGAGCGCAGGCCGCTCAGGATCAGCGGCAGCGCGACCGGCAGTTCGACCTGGAAGAGGATCCGGGACTCGTGCATGCCCATGCCGCGGGCGGCGTCCACCGGCGAGGGGTCGACGGAACGCATCGCCTCGTAGGTGGTGACCAGGATCGGCGGGACGGCGAGGACGACCAGCGGGATCATCACGGGCAGCATCCCGAACCCCAGCAGGGTCGTCATCAGCACCAGCAGGCCGAAGCTGGGCAGGGCCCGCCCGGCGGTGGCGACCAGGGACAGGGCGTTCCCGCCGCGCCCGTAGTGACCGGTGACCAGGCCGATCGGCAGTCCGATGGCGGCGGCGAGAGCGAGGGCCTCAAGGGTGTACCGCACGTGTTCCCCGAGGCGGGCGGGGATGCCGTCGTAGCCCTGCCAGTGGGCGCTGTCGCTGAAGAAGGCGTTGACGAAGTCGAGTACGTTCACCGGGCTGCGTCCTTGAGAGCGGGCGCCTGCTTGCGGCCGGCCGTGCCACTGGGCATCCAGGGCGTCAGCAGCACGCGCACGAGGACGAGCAGGGCGTCGACGACGATCGCCAGGAGGGCCGTGGTGATCACGGAGTTCCAGGTCAGTTCGGGCCGGTTGTAGATCTGCGCGTCGTGGAGCAGGTTGCCGAGCGCACCCTGGTTGCCGATCAGCATGCCGACGCTGACGAGGGAGATGCTCGACACGGTCGCCACCCGCAGGCCGGCGATGATCGCCGGGACCGCGATCGGCAACTGCACCTGGAAGTACCGCCGTACGGGCCCGAAGCCCATGGCGGTGGCCGCGGACAGGGTCTCCTGCGGCACCGAGCGCACCCCGTCGACGATCGCCGGGACGAGCACCACCAGGCTGTACACCGCCAGCGGGATCATCACGGTGAGTTCGGTCTGCCCGGTGTAGTCGATGAGGACGACGAAGAACGCCAGCGACGGGACGGCGTACAGCACGGTCGTGACGCCGAGGACGGGCGGGTAGAGCCAGCGGAAGCGGATGCACAGCTGGGCGATCGGCAGCGCCAGGAGCAGTCCGGCCGCCACCGGCAGCAGGGCTTCTCTCAAGTGCAGTCCGACCAGCCCGATCCAGCTGTGCTGGAGGTCGCTCGGCATGTCGAAGAAGTCGTGCAGGAAGTCGCTCATCCGGCGACCTTCTCGTCGTCGCGCCCCGCCGCGTGGGCGCTGCGGATCGCCTCGCCGATGGTCGCTTGCGAGACGACGCCGGTCACCCGCCCGCCGGTGTCCACGGCGACGGCCCAGCCGGTCGGCGACAGCACCGCGCAGTCGAGGGCGACCCGCAGCGAGTCGGTGCCGGGCACGAACGGCCGCCCGTAGGAGAGCAGTCGCTCCGGCCGGATGTCCCCCGCGACCAGGTCCCGCGGCGCGCTCCAGCCGAGGGGCCGGCCGTCCGCGCCGGTCACGAGGAGGTAGGGGGCGTCGGGGGCGGCGATCTGCTCGGCGGTGGCGTCGAGCGGGATCACCGGGTCGCTCGTCAACTCCAGCCGCGTGGACGGGAAGAAGGACAGCCGGCGGATGCCGCGGTCGCCGCCGAGGAAGTCCTCGACGAAGGAGTCGGCGGGGCTGGACAACAGCTCGGCCGGGGGCGCGTACTGGGCGAGGTGGCCGCCGGTGCGCATCACGGCGACCATCGTGCCGAGCTTGATCGCCTCGTCGATGTCGTGGGTGACGAAGACGATGGTCTTGCCCAACTCGTCCTGGATGCGCAGCAGTTCGTCCTGGAGTCCCTTGCGCACCACCGGGTCGACCGCGGAGAACGGCTCGTCCATGAGCAGCACGGGCGGGTCGGCGGCCAGCGCCCGGGCCACGCCGACGCGCTGCTGCTGGCCGCCGGACAGCTGGTACGGGTACCGCTTGGCGAGCGCGGCGTCGAGCCCGACCCGCTCCATCAGCTCCGCGGCCCGCGCCCGGGCCTTCTGCTTGCCCCAGCCGAGCATGCGGGGCACGGTCGCGATGTTGTCGACGATCGTGCGGTGCTGGAAGAGGCCGGCGTTCTGGATGACGTAACCCATGGACCGGCGCAGGGTGGTGACGGGCTGCCGCTGAATGTCCTCGCCGTCGAGGAGGATCGTTCCCTCACTCGGTTCGACCATTCTGTTGATCATCCGCAGCGTGGTCGTCTTGCCGCAGCCCGACGGTCCGACGAGGACGGTGATCGAGCGGTCGGGTATCTCCAGCGAGAGCCGGTCGACCGCCACCGTGCCGTCCGGGTAGCGCTTGGTGACTGAATCGATCCGTATCAAGACGCCGGGGCCCTTCGGTTGACGGGGACTTGGCCGTGGTCGTACGGGCTGGTCGCACGGGCTGTTGCCGGTCGAGTCTAGACGGCGGTCGTTTCCGGCCCCGGGGCGGCCGCACACCCCGTCCCGGCCACGGGCAGCCGCACGGTGAACACCGTCGCCCCCGGTTCGCTGTTCAGCTCGATGCGGCCGCCATGGGCCCGGACCAGGGAGTGGGCGACCGCCAGGCCGAGGCCGCTGCCGCCGCGGTCGCGGCTGCGGGCCTTGTCGACGCGGTAGAAGCGGTCGAAGACGCGCTCCTGGTCCTCGGGCGGGATGCCGGGGCCCGCGTCGGCGATCCGGACCAGGGCCGTACCGGAGGCGACGGCGACGTCGACGGACACCGGGGTGCCGGGCGGGGTGTGCACGGCGGCGTTGGCGAGCAGGTTGTCCAGGACCTGCCGGACGCGCTGCGGGTCCAGGCGCACCTCGATCGCCTGCGGGCCGGTGGTCACCGTCAGCGGGTGGTCCGGCCTGCCGGCCCGGAAGGCGTCGGCGGCCTGCCGGACCAGCTCCGCCAGGTCGGCGTCCTCCAGCCGCAGCGGGGCCTCCACCTCCGCCGCGTCCAGCCGGGCGAGCAGCAGCAGGTCGTCCAGGAGGATGCCCATGCGGGCGGCCTCGGCACGCAGCCGGGCCAGGTGCCGGTCGCGTTCCTCGGGGGCGTTGGCGGCGGCGTACTGGAAGAGGTCGGCGTAGCCACGCACCGACATCAGCGGGGTGCGCAGTTCGTGCGAGGCGTCCGCGACGAACCGGCGCAGCCGCTGCTCGGCCTCGGCGCGCACGGCGAGGGAGTCGTCGATGTGCTCCAGCATCGTGTTGAAGGCGGTGCGCAGCTCGTCCACCTCCGGGCCGCCGTCCCGGCCGTCGGCGCGCAGCGGCAGCCGGGCCGCCGACTCGGTCAGGTCGTGCGAGGCGATGCCGTGCGCGGTGGACGCCATGTCGCTGAGCGGCTTCAGCCCGCGGCGCAGCATGCGGCGGCCGAAGACCACCAGCGCGAGCAGGGCGAGCGCGAAGGTGACGACCTGGATGGTGATGAGCTGTCCGACCGTGTCCTGGATGTCCTCCATGGGCGCGGCGCTCACCAGGACCACTCCGGGCTCGACCTCGCAGGCGCGCAGCCGGTAGGTGCCCGCGCCCCTGAGGTGCTCGGTGCGCAGGAGCTCCTGGTGCGCGGTGGTCTGCGCCGAGGCCAGGGCGGTGAAGTCGTCGACGTCCTTCGGCAGGTCGGCGGGGTCCTCGGGCCTGCGGAGCCGGGGCGTGCCGTCCGAGACGTCGTACACGGCGTAGAACCAGCTGTAGTACTTCTTGCCCGAGAGCGTGCCGTAGTCCGCGATGCTCTTGGACTGGGCGATCTGAGCCTGCGCCAGCTGGGTGTCGAGCTGGGCGGACAGGTAGTCGCGCATGTACGTGGTGAGGGCCGTGCCGACGACGGCGAACACGACCAGCGCCAGGGCGCCGAGGCCGAGGGCCAGCCGGGTGCCCAGGCGCATCCCGCGGTAGGCCCGCCGCAGCCGGGCGATCACTCGGAGGCCTGCCGCAGGACGTACCCGAATCCGCGCACGGTGTGGATCAGCGGCGCGCCGCCGTCGTCCGTCTCGTCGAGCTTGCGGCGCAGCCGGCTGATGACCAGCTCGACGACGTTGGAGCGGCCGCCGAAGCCGTACTCCCACACGTGGTCGAGGATCTGCGCCTTGGTGAGCACGGTGGGCGACTTGCGCATCAGGTAGCGCAGCACCTCGTACTCGGTCGGCGTCAGCGACAGCAGCTTCTCGCCGCGCCGCACCTCGCGGGTGTCCTCGTCCATGGTCAGGTCGCCGACCTGGAGCACGGACCGCTGGAAGGCGGGGCCGGCGCTGCGCCGCAGCACGGTCCGCAGCCGGGCCATCAGCTCCTCCACGGCGAACGGCTTGACCAGGTAGTCGTCGCCGCCCCGGGTCAGGCCGGCGACCCGGTCGGCGACGCCGTCGCGCGCGGTGAGGAACACCACCGGCACCATCGTGCCGGAGGCGCGCAGCCGGTCCAGGACTCCGAAACCGTCGACGCCGGGCAGCATCAGGTCGAGCACCACGATGTCCGGGTGGAACTCGGCGGCCCGCTGCAGCGCGTCCTCGCCGGAGTACGCCGTGACCGCGTCCCAGCCCTCGTAGCGGGCGACGGTCGCGACGAGGTCGGCGATGGGCGGGTCGTCGTCGACGACGAGGAGTCGTACTTTTTCCACCCGCTCATAGTGCTTCACGTGTCCGGTGCCGCCATAGCCGCCCGAGCCTTCGCCGCCGGATCGATAAGTACTTGAAAGTTGGGCGACAGTATTCCGACAGCTCCCCCGCGACAAGCTCGTTGTCCCAGGATCCGATCAAGGAGCTGCCGATCGTGACGACCCTCCAGGAACGCCCCGCCGCACCCCACCCGGGGGTGCGCCCCCGAGTGGTGGGCCGCACCGGCCTGTACGCGGTGCTGCTGGCCAACGCGGTCGTGGTGACCGTCTTCTTCGTCCAGGCCGGTTTCGCCTCGAACACGCTGATCGTGCTGGGGCGGCTGGCGGGGCTGTACGGGGCGCTGCTCATGGCGCTCCAGCTGCTGCTGGTGGCGCGGCTGCCGTGGTTCGACCGGCGGATCGGCATGGACCGGCTGACGTCCTGGCACCGCTGGACGGGCTTCTCGGTGCTGTGGCTGCTGCTGGCGCACGCCGTGTTCATCGTCTTCGGCTACGCGCAGTCCTCGTCCCTGGACCCGGTGAACCAGCTGGTGGATCTCGCGGAGACCGTCGAGGGTGTGCTGCGCGCGATCACCGCCCTGGCCATCATCATCGTGGTCGGCGCGGTCTCGGCCCGCTCCGCCCGGCGCCGGCTGGCGTACGAGACCTGGCACTTCATCCACCTGTACACCTACGTCGCGGTGGTGCTGGCGTTCACGCACCAGGTCGCGGCGGGGACGTCGTTCACCTCGTCGTCCGTGGCGCGGACGTACTGGTACGCCGTGTGGGGCGTGGCCCTCGCCTCGGTGTTCACGGGCCGGCTGGCCCTGCCGCTGTGGCGCAACCTCCGCCACCGGCTGCGGGTCACGGCCGTCGTCCCCGAGAACGACGACGTCGTCTCGGTCTACATCACGGGCCGCGACCTGGACCGGCTGCCCGCCCGGGCCGGACAGTTCTTCCTGTGGCGGTTCCTGACGAGGGACCGCTGGTGGCAGGCCAACCCGTTCTCGCTGTCCGCGGCGCCGGACGGCCGCACCCTGCGCCTGACCGTCAAGCGGGCGGGCGACGGCAGCGCGGCCCTGCGGCACCTGAAGGCCGGCACGCGGGTGTTCGCCGAGGGCCCCTACGGCGCCTTCACCACCCTGCACCGCACCCGCCCGGACGCCCTGCTCATCGCCGGCGGCGTCGGTGTCACCCCGATCCGGGCCCTGCTGGAGGAACTGCACGGCCACGCGGTCGTGATCTACCGGGTGGCCACCGACCGGGACGCCGTCCTCTACGACGAACTGCGCGAACTCGCGCTGGCCAAGGGCGCCGAGCTGCACCTGGTCACCGGGCCGGCCCTGCCCGACCGGCTGGCGCCGCAGGAACTGGCGCGTCTGGTCCCGGACATCGCCGGCCGGGACGTGTACCTGTGCGGCCCGCCGCCGATGATGAACGCGGTGCTCGGCAGCCTGCGCGAGCTCGGCGTGCCCCGGACGCAGACCCACTTCGAGCGCTTCAGCCTGGCCGGATGACGAGGAGAGATTCGTGAAGCGAGCCATACCCGTCCTCGTCCTGAGCGTCGCCGGCCTGATCCCGCTCTGGCGGTACGAGCCGTCGCCCGACACCGGGTCGTCGTCGTCCGCCTCGCAGGCCGCCGCGCCCGCGTCGACGCCCTCGGTCTCCTCGTCGGGCGGTACCACGACGACCGTCGTGTCGGGGTCGACGATCGACACCGAGAAGGGCCCGGTGCAGGTCGAGGTCACCTTCTCCGGCGACAGGATCGCCTCGGTGCGCATGGTGCAGCAACCGAACCATCCGCAGACCACGGCCGCCGTGCCGAAGCTGATCGAGGAGACGCTCCAGGCGCAGAGCGCCGACATCGACACGGTGTCCGGTGCCACGATCACCAGCGACGGCTACAAGGAGTCGCTCCAGGCCGCGATCGACGCGAGGGGCTGACGGCGTGCGGCGCGTCGAGCACGTCATGGGGTTCCCGGTGTCGGTACGGATCGACGACGAGGGCTTCCCCGAGGCGCCGGTGGACGACTTCTTCGCCTGGCTGCGCGAGGTCGACGCACGGTTCAGCCCGTTCCGCCCGGACAGCGAGGTGTCCCGGCTGGACCGGGGCGAGGTCACGGCTCCCGGCCCGGCGCTCCGCGAGGTCCTGGAGCTGTGCGAGGAGTACCGGATCGCGACCGGGGGCGCCTTCGACGTCCGGCTGCCCGGCCGCGGTCTCGACCCCTGCGCCGTGGTGAAGGGCTGGTCGGTGCAGAAGGGAGCGGAGCTGCTGTCGGCGGCCGGGGCGCGGCGGTTCTGCCTCAACGCGGGCGGCGACGTGCTCGCCTCCGGCGGCCCGTGGCGCGTGGGCGTACGCCACCCCGAACACGCCGACCGGCTCTGCACGGTCCTGGACCTCACGGACCGGGCCGTCGCGACCTCCGCCCGCTACGAACGCGGCGACCACATCCTCGACGCCCGCACCGGCCGCCCGGCGACGGGCCTGATCAGCATGACCGTCGTGGCCCCCACCCTGACCGAGGCGGACACGGTCGCGACGGCGGCGTTCGCCCTGGGCGCCCAGGGCGTCGAGTGGGCGGCGGCCCGCGAGAACTGCGAGGTGTTCGCCGTGGACGCGGACAGGCGCGTGCTCCGGAGCCCGGGGTTTCCGGCGGCGGGGGCGGGGTCCGTCGCGGAGTAGGAAAGCCACGTCGGGGTGTGGGGCTCCTCGACCACTCATAGGCACCGCTTATAAGGGAGATCCGCTTTGCGTCTTGGACGCCCCGCGGACCGCCTTGCTGCAATCGACGCATGACGACGAATCACCGCATTGCCCTGATCCCCGGCGACGGCATCGGCACCGAGGTACTGCCCCCGGCACAGCAGGTGCTCGACGTTCTCGGCCGCCGCCACGGCTTCAGCCTGTCCTACACGGCGTACGACTGGTCGTGCGAGCGCTACCTGCGGGAGGGCGCCATGATGCCCGCCGACGGGATCGACCAGCTGCGCGACAAGGACGCGATCCTGCTGGGCGCGGTGGGATACCCGGGGGTGCCCGACCACGAGTCGCTGTGGGGGCTGCTGATCCCGATCCGGCGCAGCTTCCGCCAGTACGTCAACCTCCGACCCATCCGGGTCTTCGAAGGCATCGACAGTCCGGTGCGCGGCGCACGACCGGGCGACGTCGATTTCGTCGTCGTGCGCGAGAACATGGAAGGCGAGTACAGCGAGGTCGGCGGCCGGCTCAACCGCGGCTTCCCGGACGAGATCGCCGTGCAGGAGGCCGTGTTCACCCGGGCCGGCGTCACACGCCTGCTGGACTACGCCTTCACACTCGCCTCCCGGCGCGGCGGCCGCCTGACCTCCGCGACCAAGTCGAACGGCATCGTGCACACCATGCCGTTCTGGGACCAGCTCGTCACCGAGCGGGCGGCCTCGTTCCCGCAGGTCGCCTGGGACCAGGAGCACATCGACGCGCTCGCGGCCAAGTTCGTCCTCGAACCGGCCCGCTTCGACGTCGTCGTCGCCTCCAACCTCTTCGGTGACATCCTCAGCGACCTCGCGGCCGCGGTCGCCGGTTCCATCGGCATCGCCCCGGCGGCCAACCTCAACCCCGAGCGCGACTTCCCCTCGATGTTCGAGCCGGTGCACGGTTCCGCGCCCGACATCGCTGGCCAGGGCATCGCCAACCCGCTGGGCGCGATCTGGTCCGCGGCCATGATGCTCGACCACCTCGGCCATCCCGCCGCGGCCAGGTACGTCACCGACGCGATCGCCTCGGTCCTGGCCAAGACGGATGTCCGCACCCGTGACCTGGGCGGAACCGCGACCACCGCCGAGTTCACCGACAAGCTGATCGAGCTCCTCTGAGCCCTCTCGCCCTCGAGGCGACAACCGCTCCGCCCAGTCCGGCCGTCCGCAGTGACAGACCGTCTCAAGAAGGCCCCAAGACGGAACAGAGTGTGGGTTGACCTGCACGTTCCCCGGACCGAGAGTGAGCGCCATCCCCAGCGGGACGCGCCAGGGCCGACCACCACCCAGACCGCACCATCGAAAGGAGCGACCTCATGCGCATCCCGAAGCGCGTCGCCGTGATCGGCGCCGGCACCATGGGCAGCCAGGCCATGTGGCGACTGGCCGCCCGCGGAGCCGAGGTCATCGGCTACGACCGGTACGCGCCGGGTCACGACCGCGGCGCGGCCGGGGGCGAGAGCCGCATCTTCCGCGCCGTCCACCTCGGTGAACCCGGCTACATTCCCCTGCTGCGACTCGCCGACCGGATGTGGGAGGAGCTCCAGGCGGAGACGGGCCGGTCGCTGCGACGCCGCAGCGGATGCCTGGTGATGGGCGAGACCGCCTCGCCGGCCATGCGCCTCCTCCTCTCCTCCAGCGCCACCCACGGTCTGGATCACGAGGTACTGGACGGGGAGGAACTCGCCCGCCGCTATCCGCAGCACCGCCTCCCGGACGGGCACACCGCCGTCCTCGACCGCGAGGGCGCCATCATCCGGCCCGAGGCGTCGGTCCAGGCGGCGGCCGCCCGCGCCGAACAGCTGGGCGCCCGGCTGCACCGCTACACCCCCGTGCGGGAGATCGTCCCCGCGGCGGGGGGCGGGGTGCACATCATCACCGACCAGGGCACGGACCACGTCGACACCGCCGTGGTGACCGCGGGCCCCTGGATCAACACCCTGCTCCCGGACCTGCCGCGGAGCGTCGACGTGCGCCGGGTGGTCTGCTCCTGGCACCTGCCCACCCGCCACGACTGGTTCGCGGGCGGGGCTCCCCCCTTCGTGCGCGCCACACCCCACGACTGCTTCGGGATCCCGTCGCCCGACGGCATCTCCGTCAAGCTCGGTCTCTCCTTCGCACGCCATCTGCCGGTGCCGGAGCCCGAACGGCTCGACCGTACGGTCCGCCCCGAAGAACTCGGCATCTTCCGCGAGCTCATCACCGAGCTGATGCCCGACCTGAACCCCGACCCCATCAGGATGTCGGCCTACATGGAGGGCTACACGGAGTCCGGAAACCCGCTCGTCGGTCATCTCCCCGGCGAGGACGACATCGTCGTCATGGCCGGTTTCTCCGGCAGCGGCTTCAAACTCTCGCCCGCCATGGGAGAGATCGCCGCCGATCTGGCACTCGACGGCACCACGGAACACCCCATCGACTTCCTCGCTCCGGCAGGAGTCGCCGCCGCCTGATCCACGGCACTGCCGACGACATCGCCCCCAGCAAGGACAAGGAGCGTCCTCATGCCCATTCCCTCGTTTCAATTCCGCCCGAAGTACGTCTCGTTCGACTGTTACGGCACGTTGATCGAGTGGCCGATGACCCCCATCACGCGTGAGCTCGTCGGCGACCAGATCCCCGCCGAGCACTGGGACCAGTTCGTCCGGGAGTTCCGCGGTTACCGCTACGACTCGGTCTGTGGCGAGTACTACCCCTACGAGCAGACGCTGCAGGACGCCTTCGAGCGGGTCTGCCGCAAGTGGGGCGTGAAGGCCGCCCCGGACGCGGGCAAGCGGTTCGCCGACGGCGTGCGCAGCTGGGGCCCCCACGCCGACGTGCCCGAGCCGCTGAAGAAGATGGGCGAGAACTACAAGCTGGTGATCCTCTCCAACGCCGAGGACGCCTTCCTGGAGGAGAGCGTGCCCCGGCTCGGCGCGGACTTCCACGCGGTCTTCACCGCGGAGCAGGCCGGCTACTACAAGCCCCGCTACGCCGCGTTCGAGTACATGCTCGAGAAGCTCGACGCGTCCCCCGAGGACTTCGTGCACGTCTCCTCGCACACCCGCTACGACCTGATGCCGATGCACGACATGGGCTTCCGCAACCTGGTCCTGCTGGACCGCGGCTGCGACCCCGTGACCCACGGCTACGACTACGTGACGGTGAAGTCCCTGGACGAGCTGAACACCATGCTCGGCATCTGACGCTCCCCGATGTGCGCCGTTTTCAACACCAGTAGAGGAAAAGCATGTCGCTCCTGAAGACCATCGACACCAATCCCTCCTTCGCACCCCGCGAGTCCGGCCCGCTGCCGGAACGCCTGATTTCCGGCAACCCGACTTACAAGACCTGGGCCCAGGACGCCGCCCGCGAGGAAACGATCAATACGGGTGTCTGGGAAGCCACGCCCGGCGAGACGCGCTCGATCAAGGGCGAGCTCTTCGAGTTCTGCCACATCCTTTCCGGCGTCATCGAAATCACGCCGGAAGGTGGCGAGCCGGTGGTCTACAAGGCAGGCGACAGCTTCGTCATGAAGCCGGGCTTCGTCGGTGTCTGGAAGACCATCGAAACCGTGCGCAAGATCTACCTGACCGTGTCGTAACGCGAATGCCGCAGGGCAGGCGAGGGGACCGGGCGGCTGCCGCCCTGTCCCCTCCGTACCGGCACTCGGCCGGTCAGCTGTCCGGCAACGCCTCCAGGAAGCCCGGTGGCGGTACGAAGAACAGGGTGCCGGTGACGGCCCGTGAGTAGTCCAGCAGGGGGTCGGGGCCCGAGTCCGGGCCGCCGAGGAACATCCTGCGCAGCATCGTCTCGGGTATGGCGGGCGTGCGCGCGTAGGCCACGAAGTACGTGCCGAACTCCCCGTGTCCGGGCCTGCCGAAGGGCATCGCCGACCGCAGGATCTTCTGCTCCGAGCCGTCCGGGCCGAGAACGGTGTTGACGTCCTTGTGCGAACCGGGCGCGTCGAGTTCGAGGTTGGTGAGCTTGGTGCGGCCTATCACCTTCTCCTGCGCCTCGACGGCGAGGGCCTCCCACGCGTCCACGTCGTGCAGGTACTTCTGCACGAGCGCGTAACTGCCGCCGCGGAAGCCGGGGTCCTCCTCGCCGACCAGCGCCGCGTCGGCCGCCGCCGGGCCGACGGGATTCTCGGTGCCGTCGACGAAGCCGAGGACGTTGCGCGAGTCGAAGTACGAGAACGCCTGGGTCTCGTCCCGCACGGTGATCGTGCCGCGCAGCCGCCGCACGAGCTCGGCGGCGAGCGCGAAGCACAGGTCGGTGCGCGCGGCCTTGATGTGGAAGAACAGGTCGCCGGGGGTGGCCGGGGCGTGGTGGGGCCCCGCCAGCTCGCGGAACGGGTGCAGTTCGGCGGGCCGCGGGTCGCCGAACAGACGGTCCCAGGCCCGGGATCCGACCCCGGCGACGCACCCCAGACCGCCGTCGGGGCTGGGGAAGCCGACGGACCGCACCAGGCCCGCGAGGGAGCCCAGCACCTCCCGCACGACGGCTTCCCGTCCGGAGTCGATCGTGGCGACGAGGAACACCGCGACCGACGCAGGCGGGTTCAGAACCGGCTGCGGCAGCGTCTCTCCCGAGAGCAGCGGTGACGTCATGACATCTCATCCCTTCGGCCGGCCGACACGGCCCGCCCGCTCCCCCTCCGGGGCGGCGCGGCCCACGCCCCTGACACGATGCCCCGCGAAGAGGCGGCCGGAACTTTCCGGCCGGAAGCGCTGGTTGCTCGGCCGGACCGCCGCCGGCCGGCAGGTACGGCTCCTCGAAGATCTGGGTCCGGACGGAAGCGGTTTCCCCGTGCACGGTGCTCGGGGTGTGCGGCTTCCGCAACGGCTGCCGTGGGCGGCTGGACAGAACCCGGGGCCTCGCGGAGGATGTGGGCGATGCGGCCCGACCCCAAGCACTTTCTCACCCACGCGGTCCGTCGCGTCGCGCGCGCCGAACATCCGGCGCAGGTACTGGAGGAGCTCTGCGGGGCGACGGTGCCGTCCGTCGCGGACGCCCTCGTCGTGTATCTCGACGCCTCGTCGGGCAGCGCGGACCGGACGGCCTGTGACGCCCAACTGCGCCTGAGCGGCACCGGCTTTTGCCGTTCGCCCATCCCCGCCCAGCCCTCCGGCCCGGTCTCGTCCCCGGCGGGCGGTCCGCCGTACGGCACCGGCGCGCAGTGGCATCCCGGGTCCCAGGACGGGCTGGGCGGTGTGCTGGGCGGGGCGGCGCCGGTCACCGTCCCGATGGCGCCATCCGGCGTCCTGGCGAAAGTCCTGGACGCCGGCGAGGCGCTGGGCAGGGACTCCGGTGATCTGGATCCGGCCCTGCGGGAGTTGCTGGGGCCCCATTCCCGTGTGCCGCAAGGGGACCGGGTTCTCCTCGTCCCCCTGGTCGGCCCCGACGGCACGGTGGGGGCCGCCCTGTTCCTGCGCCACCCCGACCGGGACGTCTTCCGTGCGCGGGACCGGCAGGTGCTCGGCGAGCTGTCGGCGCACGCCGCGCTCGGCGTGAGCGGAACACCGCCGGCCTCGCGCCCGGCGCCTCCCCCGGCCTTGCGCCCGGCGCCTCCCCCGGCCTCGCGAGCCGCCGCCGAACCGATGCGGCAGGACGCTGACCGGCTGCGGTTCGTGGGCGCCGCGACGCGGCGGATCAGCCGCGCCATGGAACTGGACGAGATCGTGGCGGGGCTGTGCCGGGCCGTCCTGCCCAGCTTCTCGGACGGGATCCTCGTCTGCCTGCGCGATCCGCTGCCGGTCGGCGACGAGCGGCCCACCGGCCCGCTGGTCCTGCGGCTGCACCGGTTCGACCGCGCCCCGGCGGAGGACACGGGCGGCGTCCCGTTCCCCGAGCCGGGAGTGGCCGCCTCCGGCCTGTGCGAGGTCCGGCCGGGCAGCGATCTCGCCGAGGTGCTGCGGGGTGTGCGCCCGGTGTTCACCGACTCCCCCGCCGGTCGTGGCGCGCTGGCCGAACTGACAGGCGACAGCGGTGAGTTCGCCCTCCCGGATGGCCAGCGCGCGATCCTCGCCCCGCTGCGCGGCCGGCGCCGCGTCATCGGCACGGTCCTGTTCCTGCGCCGCCCCGAGAGCAGGCCCTTCGAGCTCAACGACCTCCTCGTCGCCGCGCAGCTCGCCACCCACAGCGCCCTCGGCATCGACAAGGCCGTGCTCTACGGCCGCGAAGCCCACATAGCCGACGAACTCCAGCGCACGATGCTGCCCGAGACCCTGCCCAGCCCGCCCGGCATCCGTCTCGCCGCCCGTTACCTGCCCGCCGCCGAATCGGCCCGGGTCGGCGGCGACTGGTACGACGCCATCCCGCTGCCGGGCAGCCGGGTCGCGCTGGTCGTCGGCGACGTCATGGGCCACTCCATGACGTCGGCCGCCATCATGGGCCAGCTGCGCACCACCGCCCAGACCCTCGCCGGCCTCGGGCTGCCGCCGCAGGAGGTCCTGCACCACCTCGACGAACAGGCCCAGCGCCTCGGCGCCGAGCACATGGCGACCTGCCTGTACGCCGTCTACGACCCGGTATCGCACCGCATCACCATCGCCAACGCCGGCCACCCGCCGCCCGTCCTGCTCCACCCGGGCGGCCGGGCCGAGGTGCTGCGCATGCCGCCCGGCGCGCCCATCGGCGTCGGCGGCGTCGACTTCGAGGCGGTCGAGCTCGACGCCCCGGGAGGCGCGACGCTGCTGCTCTACACCGACGGCCTGGTCGAGTCCCGCCTGCGCGACGTGTGGACGGGCATCGAGCAGCTGCGCGAGAAGGCGGGGACCACCGGCCGGCTCGCCGGGCCCGGCCGGCCCCCCGCGCTGGAGACCCTGTGCGACGACGTCCTGGACATGGTCGGTCCCGGCGACCGGGACGACGACATCGCGCTGCTCGCCGCCCGCTTCGACGGCATCGCGCCCGGCGACGTGGCGTACTGGTCCCTGGAGCCGGAGGACGCCGCCCCCGGCCAGGCCCGCCGCCTGGCCCGCCGCACCCTGTCCCGCTGGAACCTGGAGGAGCTCGGCGACTCCGTCGAACTGCTCGTCAGCGAGCTCGTCACCAACGCCGTGCGCCACAGCTCCCGGCCCGTCACCCTCCGCCTGCTGCGCACCGACGTGCTGCGCTGCGAGATCGGCGACGACGCGCCCGAACTGCCACGCCTGAGGCGCGCCCGGCCCACGGACGAGAACGGGCGGGGACTGTACCTGGTCAGCCGGCTGGCCATGCGGTGGGGGGCGGCCCGGCTCAGTACCGGCAAGATCGTGTGGTTCGAGTTCGCCCGGCCCTGAAGCGCCTCGGAGGTCGTTTTCTCCCGTTGTTTCGTCGCCGCCTGAAGGCGCGCGCCCCGACAGTCGCGCCGACGCCCAGGGCCACAGCTCTGAACACCTTCGACGTCACCTTCGAGGGACCGCTGCTGAAGTCTTCGCGACGTCAGTGCACCGCATCATCGGTCGGCGCCGCCTGAAGCATGCGGATGCAGGCTTTTCCCGCCGCTTTGGCCTGGTACATGGCCAGGTCGGCGTTGTGCAGGAGTTCGTCCGGTGTGATCCCTGGCGTGGCTACCGCGACGCCGACGGATGCCGAAACCACTGCATCGGTGGTGTTGATGCGGTACGGCTGGGACAGGGCGGACAAGAGTCGCTCGGCCACTTCCCTGACTGTGGAGGGGAATGTTGCCGCCTCGCCCTCCAAGAGCGCGGCGAACTCGTCCCCGCCGAGGCGGGCGACGGTGTCACCGGCCCGCACGCAACCCTGGAGCCGCCGGGCGGCAAGGCGGAGCAGAACATCGCCCGCCGCGTGTCCGTTGGAGTCGTTGACGGCCTTGAATCCGTCCAGGTCCACGAAGAGCACCGCGGGAGGGGCCGTACGGGCGGTGCGCTTGCACAAGGCGTGAGCGACTCTGTCGGCGAACAGCGCGCGGTTGGGCAGGCCGGTCAAGGCGTCGTGGAAAGCCAGGTGTTCGAGCTGTGCCTGCAACTCGACCCGCTTGGTCACGTCACGGCTGTTGAAGATCAACCCCTCGGGGTGGTGGCTGATCGTCGACTCGACGTGGCGCCATCGCCCATCAGCCGCCCGGACCCGGCAGGACACGCAGGCGCCCGGCCCGCGGGTGCCTGAGGCGGCTTCCTGCCGCAACGTCTCGACGGCGTGCAGCAGCGCGGACATGTCGTCCGGGTGGCAGTACAGCGGCAGGCGGGCGCCCACCAGGTCCTCGGGCCGGTATCCGAACACCTCGACGACGGCCGGGCTGACGTAGAGCAGGCGACCATCCAGGTCGGCGATGGTGATCACGTCGCTCGAGCCGTCGACCAGCGTGCGGTAACGGGCGTCACGGGCTGCGGCCTCGCGCATGAGCCGTAGATGGTCGGCATGAGCGGCACCATGCCGAGCGCCGAGTCCCAGGAGCACCGAACCTGCCAGGGAGACCATCACGACATCGATGTGGCCGCCGGCCAGCGCGTGGGCTGCCAGCGCCAGCTCGCAGATCACCACGGGCACGAAAGGCGCCACCACTGCGACGACAGGCATCTCACGCCGCTCGACCCCCACGGCGCTGGCACCGCCGGGCAGCCACGGCGCGGCGGCGACCAGGAGCAGGCCCGTCACCGAGCAGGTCTCCGTGAGAGGAATTGCGCACCAGACGCCCGGAGCGGGCATGAGGATCCGTAGCATGTCGCCCAGCGTCAAGATCGCGAGTGCCACAGTGGCCACCGTGGTAGCCGTGCGCTCCTGGCGGTTCAGGCAGAAGCGCACGGCGACCAGCAGTCCGAGGACGATGATGTCCGTGACCACACGGGCGAGCCCCATCAGTGAGGA
The DNA here is from genome assembly GCF_056430805.1 of Streptomyces sp. NPDC045955. Lineage (NCBI taxonomy): Bacteria > Bacillati > Actinomycetota > Actinomycetes > Kitasatosporales > Streptomycetaceae > Streptomyces > Streptomyces sp. NPDC045955. The sequence continues at coordinate 385,403 of NZ_JBWKKY010000008.1, read as the reverse complement.
CCACATGTCACTGCCCTGGTCGGCGCGATGCAACAGCAGCACCCAGCCCAGGGTGAGCAGTGACCCCGCGGTCACCCAGGCATCCAGCAGCCTCCGCAACCAGACCAGGGGCGTGCCACCCTCCGTGGCCGCGAGAACGAGCCCGGCAATCCCCAGCCCCAGACACATGGCGAGCCCGGTGAGGGCCAGTAGCCCAGTCGCTGAATCAAGAACATCGGAGCCTGCGGGAGATGAAGGGGTCTGCCCCGCCACCAGATGGTGAAGGCCGCCTGATAGCAGCGAAACCGCGAGCAGTCCCAGGCGAAGGCGTACCCGCCCCTTGGCCCCCCGGGCCCTTGTGAGCAGGGAAAGGGCAGCCAGAGCGTGCGCAGCGGGTACCACCGTGCCGGCTCTCGGCAAGGTGGCCGCAGCCACGCATGCTCCCCCGGCTGCGGCAGCCGCCAAGCCCACACTCAGGGTCCTGCCCGCTCCTGTTGCCTGCAGCCGGCGGCCGATGCGGGCAGCGGTCGCCGAAGGGCCTCGACCGGCCCGTGCCTGCACCATGCGAACCCCCCGGGGTGGTCAACCTGAGAAGGGCAGCCACACAATCCTTGGACAACTCCAGTGCGACAAGAGGGTAGGAGGATCTATACGCCCTCCCTGCAGAAGCAGCGTGGAGTTCGCCCGAAATAACGACAGCATTCGTGTGTCGAGGACGGTGGCGGCGTCGAACCTGGTAGGCGGAACGCTGCTGAACCCCCTTCAGCCTGCGCTACTCCATGGCGGGAAAAGTGATGAAGGCCCGATTCACGAACCAGTGCCGCGTCGCTCTCGCCGGAGGTCGGGGAGCAACTGCTGCAGGCTCTCCGGCCCGGACTGCCCCTGGAAACGCCGGTTCAGCTCGCCGTGCGGCGGATCCGGCCCGCGTACTTCTTCTCCAGCTCCAGGTTGCCCTCGAACCCGCCGGGCACATTGGCCGAGACGTAGACCGGGGGGCGCTCGCCGGAGGCGAGGAGGCGGCCGGCCGCCTCGGCGACCGTCATCTGGACCAGCATCACGCCGGTGAGCGTGGACAGGGCGCAGACCGCGCCGCCGCCGGGGAGTTCGAGCAGGGAGTCGCCGCGCGGGGCCGCGTTGTCGAGGACGACGTCGGCGATGTCGGCCAGCTTCCGGCCGCTGGGATGAGCGGCGGGGACGGCCCGGGTGTGGGCGAGGGAGGTGAGGGCCAGGACGCGATGGCCGTGTTCCCCGGCGTGCAGGGCCATCTCCACGATGACGTTGTTGACGCCGGAGTTGGAGATGACGACGAACAGGTCCTGAGGGTTCGGGGCGGCCAGTTCGTAGAGCCGGGCGGCCACCCCGGCCCGGCGTTCGAGGAGCGGGTCGTCGAGGACGGCCGGGTCCTCGCCGCCGTAGAGGACGAGGTCGGCGATGCTCAGCCGGTTGGTGGGGACCAGTCCGCCCGCGCGGCCGGCGAGTTCGAGGACGAGCGCCTGCGAGTGACCGGTGCCGAACGCCTGGACGACGCCCTCCGCGCGGACGCACTCGGCGACCAGGTCCGCGGCGGCGGCCACGTCGTCCCGGGCGGATTCGATGACGTGCTGGAGGACGGCGAGGCTCTCCCGCGCGAACCCCTGGGCGCTCACAGACTCGACGGACACGCGTCACACTCCCCATTGATGGATTGATTCACCCTACACTTCTGCACTGATGAATCAATAAATCACACACCTTCCCGGCCATCAATCGGGCATCGATCGAGTCATGGGTCGGGTCCTGGTATTCAATCCATGCCTGGAAGGGTGGCTGGTACCTTCTCCCCATGCCTCCCACGGACGTCACCACACTGATCCGCACCGAGCTGCCCCGGCTGGCGGGGTCCCTGCGGAAGGTCGGCGAGCTGATCCTGGAGGATCCGGCCGCCGTCACCCACTGCTCGGCCGCCGAGTTGGGCCGCCGCACCGGCACCTCCCAGGCGACGGTGACCCGTTTCTGCCGGGCCATCGGGCTCGACTCCTACCAGCACCTGCTGATCGAACTGGCCCAGGAGCGCGGCCGGGGCGAGGCGTCCGACTGGGGAACCGCCGAGATCGGCCCGGACATCTCCCCGGACGACAGCCTCGAACGGGTCGTCCAGGTCGTCGGCACGGCCGACCTGCGGGCCATCCAGCAGACCATCGACCGGATCGACCTCGACGCGCTGGAACGCGCGGCCCAGGCCCTGGCCCGCGCCCGCCGGATCGACGTGTACGGCGTCGGCGGCAGCGGGGCGGTGACGCAGGAGACGGAGACCCGGCTGTTCCGCATCGGCTGCGCGGTCCGCGGCTGGACCGAGGTGCACGCGGCCGCCACCTCCGCGGCCCTGCTCACCCCCGCGGACGTGGCCATCGGCATCTCCCACTCCGGGGCGACCCGCGAGACCCTCGAACCGTTCGAAATGGCCAAGGAGCGGGGCGCCACCACGATCGCGCTGACCACCGATCCGCGCTCACCCCTGTCCAGGGCCGCCGACATCCGGCTCATCTCGTCCTCCTCGGAGACCAGTTTCCGGGCCGAGAGCATCAGCAGCCGGCACTCCGTCCTGATGCTCGTCGACTGCCTGTACGTGCGGGTCGCCCAGCTCACCTACCAGCGCGCGAGCGCCTCGCTGGCGCTGACCGACCACATCACCCCACAGCACGCGGTGAAGTCCCGGCGGGCCAGGTGACCCGGCCGAGCGTGCATGGATGAACCACCAAGTTGACGTGAAGATGGTTGTTTGAATCACTCCTGCCGTGCAGGATGGGGCTCCCCAGAGCACTCGTAGGAGCCCCATGCGCGTCACCTCTGTCGAGTCGACCGAGCTCTTCACCGGGATCACCGAGCAGCCGCGCCAGGTGGTGGCCGTCGAACTGAGCCACACTCCGGGCCGGACCGTGCGGCTCACCGTCGAGGGTCCGGGCCTCGCCGGCGCCGCGGATGCCACCGCCGGCGAGGACGGCACCGTTCGCGCCGAGATCCCCGTCACCGGCGAGGACCTGGTGCCCGGCGACCGCCGCGAGATCACGGTCACCGCGGCCGACGGCGACGAAGTCACCTCCCGCACCGGCGAGTTCACGGCGGCCGAGCCCGGCTGGACCATGTTCATGGTCAGCCACTTCCACTACGACCCCGTCTGGTGGAACACCCAGGGCGCCTACACCGAGACCTGGGACGTCGCCGACGACCCCGCCTCCACCGGCCTGCCCGCCCGCACCTTCGACTCGCGCGGCCAGTCCGGCATGAGCCTGGTCCGGGCCCACTGCGACCTGGCCCGCCGCGACCCGGCGTACACCTTCGTGCTCGCCGAGGTCGACTACCTCAAGCCCTACTGGGACGCCTTCCCGGAGGAGCGCGCCTTCCTGCGGCAGCTGATCCGCACCGGCCGCGTCGAGATCATGGGCGGCACCTACAACGAGCCCAACACCAACCTCACCGGCGCCGAGGCGACGATCCGCAACGCCCTGTACGGCGACGGCTTCCAGCGCGGCATCATCGGGGCGTCCCCCGAAACCGCCTGGCAGCTGGACGCCTTCGGGCACGACCCGCAGTTCCCGGGGCTGATGGCGGACGCGGGGGTCGGCTCCAGTTCGTGGGCGCGCGGGCCGTTCCACCAGTGGGGGCCGACGCTGTCGGTGTTCGGCGAGGAGCCGAGGGACCCGGGCCGGATGCAGTTCCCGGCGGAGTTCGACTGGATCGCCCCGTCGGGACGCGGCCTGCTGACCGCGTACATGGTCAACCACTACGGCGCCGGCTGGGCCATCGACAACGCGCCCAACCTGCCCGAGGCGGAGGCCGCCGCGTACAAGCTGTTCCAGCGGCTCAAGCAGGTCGCCCTCACCCGCAACGTGCTGCTCCCGGTGGGCGGGGACTACGCCCCGCCGTGCCGCTGGGTCATGGACATCCACCGGGACTGGAACGCCCGGTACGTCTGGCCCCGCTTCGTCAGCGCGATCCCCCGGGACTTCTTCGCCGCCGTCCGCGCGGAACTTCAGACGCAGGGCCGCAAGGCCTCCCCGCAGACCCGCGACATGAACCCCGTCTACACCGGCAAGGACGTCTCCTACATCGACACCAAGCAGGCCCAGCGGTACGGCGAGACCCTCCTCGCCGACGCCGAGGCCTGGGCGACGCTCGCCTCCCTCGTCACCGGCCGCCCCTATCCGGACGCGGCCCTGGACAAGGCCTGGCGGCAACTCGTCTACGGCGCCCACCACGACGCCATCACCGGCTCGGAGTCGGACCAGGTCTACATCGACCTGATGACCGGCTGGCGGGAGCTGCACGACCTCGCCCGGAGCGTGCACGCCGACGCGACCCAGGCCCTGGCCGACCAGGTCGCCCCGGGCGACGGCCCCGACCTGGTCGTGTTCAACTCCGCGACCTGGGAGCGCCGTGACGTCCTGACCGTCGACGACCCAGGGCTCGTGCCGCAGGGGCTGCCCGCGGTCCTGGAAGACGGCCGGCTCCATGTCGTCGTCCCGCATGTTCCCGGCATGGGCCTCACGGCGCTCCCGCTGGCCGAGGGGTCGGCCCCCGGCTGGACGCCCGGCGAGGGCCTCACCATCCGCAACGAGTACTACGAGGTGACGGTCGACCCGGCGCGCGGCGGCGGCGTCAGCGGTCTGCGCGCCCTGGCCGAGGGCGGCCGGGAGCTGCTGCGCCCCGGTGACATCGGCAACGAGATCGTCGTCCAGGAGGAGTACCCGAGGCATCCGCGCTTCGGCGAGGGCCCCTGGCACCTCACCCCGACCGGCACGACCGCGGCCCGCGGCCGGGACGTGACCGCCGAGGTACGCGCCGAGCACTCCCCCGCCGGCTCGCGTCTCACCGTCACCGCCGACCTCGGCCTCTTCCGCTACACCCAGCGCTTGACGCTGTGGCAGGGCGTCGACCGGCTCGACGTCACCACGACCGTCGACGGGTACGACGGCGCCGACCGGCTGATCCGGGTGCGCTGGCCCTCGGACGTACGCGGCGGGCTGCCGGTGCACGAGGTGGCGGACGCGGTGATCGGGCGCGGGTTCGGCTTCGTGGAGGTCGACAGCGAACGGTTCCCGTGGACCCTGGACAACCCGGCCAACACCTGGTTCGGCCTCGGCTCCACCGCCCGCGTCGCCGTCCACGACGACTCCGGCGTCCTCCTCGGACACCGCTCCATCGGCGTCGCCGAACTCGTCTACCCCGACTGGGACATCGCGGGCGACCTCGGCGCCCCGCTCGCGGCGGCCCTGGTCCGCGCCGGGGTCACGGCGACCACGACGATCGCGGGCGGCCCGCGCTACGGCGACCTGGAGGTCGACTCCAACCTCCCGGACGTCCGGATCGCCGTCGGCGGCCCCGACCGCAACGCCGTGGTCGCCGAGGCGCTCGGCTGGGACCCGGCGGCCGGCCGGGAGCTGAAGCGCCAACTGGCCGAACGGGGCGTGGCCGCCGTGTGGGTCGCCCCGCGGGCCTGCCTGCGAGAGGAGTGGGTCCCCGGTGCCGATCTGCGCGACCTGGAACGCCTGCCGCTGCTGGTGGTGGCGGGCGCCCGCCCCCAGGACGACGCCAAGGCGGTCGACGCGATCGTCGCCGACCTGGACGACTTCACGGTGACGGCCACGGCGGCCGGCGGCGGCGAGGCGCTGCCGCCCGGCGACGCCTGGGACGGCCGCAGCTTCGCGGTCCTCAACCGCGGCACGCCCGGCTGCGTGGTCACGTCCTCCGGCGACCTCTACATGTCCCTGATGCGCTCCTGCACCGGCTGGCCGTCCGGGATCTGGGTGGACCCACCGCGCCGCACGGCGCCCGACGGCTCGGGGTTCCAGCTCCAGCGCTGGTCGCACACGTTCGAGTACGCCGTCGTCGCGGGCACCGGAGACTGGCGCGGACTGCGGCTGCCGCAGGCGGGGCACGCGTACAACCGCCCGCTGACGGCACGGCTGCGGCAGTCCGCCGGTGCCTTGCCCCGGGAAGCCACCCTGCTCGGTCTGGAACCCGCCGGCGAGGTGCTGCTCGACGCGCTCAAGCCGCTCGGCTCCCCGCTGGCCCGGGGCAGCCAGGCACCCGTGGATCCCGGACGGGGCCTCGTCGTCCGCGTGCACGAGGTCGACGGCCGGCCGGTACGGGCACGCCTCACCGGGCCGGTGGCATGGGCGGCGGGCGCCCGCGCCGACGTCCTGGAGAGGCCCGGGGCGCCCCTCGCCCCGGACGAGACCGGCGACCTCGAAGCCGACCTGACCGGCTTCGAGGTCGCCACCCTCCTCGCCACGCCCGCCCAGCCGCCCCACCAGGCGTCCGGGCCGGGCATCGCCGCCCACGAGCCCGCCCAGCCCGTCGCCACCCGCTACTGGCTGCACAACTCCGGCCCCGCCCCACGCGGCAACATGCCGGTCGCCGTGTATCTCTCCCCCACCGCCCTCACCGCCGACGGTCCGGTCACCGCGACCGTCCGGGTCTCCTCGGAACTCACCGACGCGCCTGTCTCTGGCACGGTGACCTTCGACGTGCCGCCCGGCTGGAGCACCGAGCCCGCCACTCTCCCGTACACGCTCGGCCCCGGCGGCTTCACCCTCACGGACATCACGGTGACACCCCCGCCGGACCCCGTCCCCGGCCGGCACTGGCTCGCCGCGCGACTGTCCTACGGCGGCCAGACCTACGAGGACGTGGTGGCCCTGGACGTGCCGGACGGGCACACGGGCCCGACTCTGGTGGCGGATCTGGGAGTCGAACGGGTGAGCGTACGCCGGGGTGAACGGACCCGGGTCCCCGTGAGCCTGCGAAATCCCACCCGCGGCCCCGTCAACGGCACCCTGTGGGCCGTCTCCTCCTGGGGCACCTGGCCCGGGGTCACACCAGGCTGCCAGGGCTTCACGGTGCCCGGTGGGGAACAGGTGGAGTCCGTGATCGAGGTGAACGGCGACGCGATCCCACCGGGTTCGTACTGGCTGATGGCGAAGACGGCCTGGCACGGCTGCGTGGCCTACACGAGGGCCATCGAGCTGGAGGTGACGCCATGAGGGAGGAGTACGCGGCAAGCATCCGAGGCAGACCGATCCCCAAGCAGCGCGTGGAAACATTCCTGGGCACCAGTCTGCCCAGGGGCGCGGGGAACCGCGCGACCAGCCACGACACCGCCGCACGAGCACGACGACACCGCCAACGACGACGCTGGGCAACCCAGGTCATCGTCACCGACGAACTCGCCCGACAGGCCTGCGCGGAACGCGGCCTTCCCCCACCGGACGACGTCCTGCCGATGCACCTGCTCACCATCCCGGAAACCGACGTCGCCGATCTGGGCAGCATCATCGCCGCAGCCCTCGCCCACTCCCCCGCCGCCCGAGCCCTGCTCGCCGCCCTGGAGCGCGAGCAACACATCCCGGAGACGGCCGTACGGGACTACTACGACCGCAACACAGACCGCTTCCTCACGCCCGAGGCGCTGAGGTGCGGTGTCGACCCGTTCAACACCGTGGAGCCGTCGGACATCCACCCCTACGAGCACGTCCAGGACGGCATCGCGCAACAGCTGCGCCACGCCGCGGCCCGCCGCGCGTTCTTCGACTGGCTCGACCAGGCAAGGGCGGACGTCGTGTACGCCGAAGGCCACGAACACCCCGGCGACCCCTCCCAGCCGGACCACGAACACCGCCACTGACCGCCGTACGCAACCGAACAGCAACACCGCAAACCATTGACCTCCGATGAATTCTGGTCCACCTTTTCATCAATCGAAGTCCAACTTGGTGATTTGATCCAGCATGACTGGTCCCAGGAGGGCAGCAATGCGCGCAAGAAGACTCACCGGATCCCTGACCTGTCTGGTCGTCCTGACGCTGACGGCCGCCGGCTGCGGCCTGTCCGGCGGGGGTTCCGACGGCGGCGACGCCACGGCCGGCGGCTGCAAGGTCGACAAGGGCAACGTCGGTTCCGGCAAGCTCTCCGGGGACGTCAAGGGAAAGATCACTTTCCAGACCACCAACCTGAAGAAGGACTTCGGGAAGTACTTCAACGGCGTCATCGACGCCTTCGAGCAGGCCCATCCCGGCACCAAGGTCAACTGGATCGACGATCCGGGCGACGCCACCTTCACCCAGCGCCTGGTGGCCGACGCGCAGGGCTGCACGCTGCCGGACGTGGTGAACATCAACGTCAACACGGCGGTGGCGCTGACGAAGAACGGCTACCTGCTGAACCTGGACGACAAGGCCCCGGACGCGGGCAAGCCGTTCGCGCCCGCGCTGTGGAAGTCCAGCATGTACGCCGACGCGGACGGCAAGAAGGTGCACAGCGTGCTGCCCTGGTACTCCGGCGGCATCGTGCAGACCTTCAACACCGACCTGATGAAGAAAGCGGGCCTGGACCCGGCCAAACCTCCGACGACCGTGCTCGGCCTGTTCGACGACGCGGAGAAGATAGCCAAGGCCTCCGGCGGCGAGTACTACGCGTTCCTCGCCAACCCGCAGCTGCGCATCCCCGCCGACTGGCAGCAGATGGGCATCAGGATCCTCTCCCCGGACGGCAAGAAGTTCACCTTCGCCGACGATCCGAAGACGGCCCGGTGGGTCGAGGCCATGACGAAGCTCTACAAGGCCGGCGGCATGCCGAGGGACTCCCTGTCCTCCACACAGGACCCGGCCAACGTCTACGGCCAGGGCAAGCTGGTCTACGGCCCCACCAACCCCAACTTCCTGCGGTTCATCCAGCAGAACAACCCGAGCGTCTACAAGAAGACCGGCGTGGCCCCCTTCATGCTGGACGCCCTCGGCCACACCGTCGGCGCCCCGCAATACATCGGCGTCGCGTCCACCAGCAAGAACGCCTCGACGGCGCTGGCCTTCGCGCGGTTCCTGACGAACGCCGAGAACCAGCTGGAGTGGGCCAAGGACCCGAACGTCGTCATCTTCCCGTCCACCACGGCCTCCCTGAACGACCCGTTCTTCCAGTCGGTCAAGGGCGACGACCCGTTCGCCGAGGCCCGCAAGATCGTCGCCAGTGACCGCAAGACCGCCACGGCCGACGAGATCGCGCTGACGCCCGGCGAGCTGAACGCCATCTCGGCCCAGATCCAGCTGGCCATGCAGGGCAAGAAGAGCGCCGAGGACGCTCTGAAGGAGGCGCAGTCCAAGGCGAACCAGCTGATCGAGCAGGGCAGTTGAGGATGACCCAACCGACCGTCCACGAGGCGCCCGTTCCCGCTCCCCCGGGTGCGGGCGCCGGGCGCACCGGCGCATCCCCTTCGCCCGGCACGCCGGGGTCCCTGCGCCGTGTCCTCCGCTTCGTCCTGCCCGGCCCGAGCGCCGACGCGGGGGGCGCGGCGCTCTACCGCCGCTGGTGGCTGCCCTGGCTGTGGATGACCCCGGCGATCGTCGGCGCGACCGTGTTCGGGGTCTTCCCGTTCCTCAACACGGTCGTCGTCTCCTTCACCGACGCCAAGCCGCTCGGTGGGGCGTACGACGTCGTCGGCCTGGAGAACTACCGCCGGATGCTGGGCGATCCGGACTTCTGGCTCGCCACCCGCAACAGCCTGCTGTACGCGCTGTTCGTCGTCCCGCTGATGGTGCTGCTGCCGCTGCTGCTCGCGATCCTCGTCGAGAAGAACCTGCCGGGCATCGGCTTCTTCCGCTCCGCGTTCTACACGCCCGTCCTCGCCTCCAGCGTGGTTGTCGGCCTGAGCTGGCAGTGGCTGCTGAGCGACCAGGGACTGATCAACACCTGGCTGCAGAAGGCCCACCTCATCCGCGAGGCCATCCCGTTCCTGTCCGACTCGTGGCTGATCCTGCTGTCGGCGATGGGCCTGACGCTGTGGAAGGGCCTGGGCTGGTACATGATCTTCTATCTGGCCGCCCTGGGAAACGTCCCCAGGGAGCTGCACGAGGCGGCGGCCGTGGACGGCGCCGGCGCGGTGCGCCGCTTCTGGCACATCACCGTGCCCGGCGTACGCCAGTCGATGATGCTGGTCGGCACCCTGACCGGCATCGGCTCCCTGCGGGTCTTCACCGAGATCTACATGCTGGGCGGTTCCACCGGTGGTCCCGGCGGCGCCGACCGCACGCTGCCCTTCTACATCCGCGACGTGGGCCTCGACCCGCTCACCGGCAACGCCGGCTACGGCGCGGCGGTCAGTGTCGCCCTGTTCGCCCTGACCCTTGGCCTCACGCTGCTCGCCCAGCGCCTGACGAAGGAGGACGAGGCATGACGACCGCCGTCGACAAGCCCCGGCGTCCGATGCCCCGCTGGCGGGACTACGGCCGCCCGCGCGAACTGGTCGTCCGCTACCTGCTGTTGGTGTTCGTCCTGTTCATCACCGTCGGCCCGCTGCTGTGGCAGCTGCTGTCGTCCCTCAAGGGCGCGGGCGAGGACGTCTTCGGCGCGGGCGCCTCCCTGCTCCCCCATCACCCGTCACTGCGGGCGTACCGGGAGGTCTTCGACCAGGTACCGGTGTGGACGTACATCCGCAACAGCGTGTTCGTCGCCCTGCTGTCCATCACCAGCCAGCTCGTCTTCTCCACGATGGCCGGCTACATGCTGTCCAAGCCCGGCTGGAAGGGCCGCAAGCTGGTCTGGATCGTGCTGCTGGCGTCCATGATGTTCCCCTTCGAGTCGATCATGGTGTCGCTGTTCCTCAGCATTCGGGACATGGGCCTGGTCGACAACCTGGTGGGCGTCTGGCTGCCCGGCTTCGTCGCCGCGATCAACGTCCTCATCATGCGGGCCGCTTTCCTCGCGGTGCCGCGCGAGATCGAGGACGCGGCGATGCTGGACGGGGCGGGCGAGTGGAAACGCTTCCGGTACCTGTATCTGCCCTCCGCCTACGGCGCGATCCTCGTCGTCACCATCAACACCTTCATCAGCGCCTGGGACGACTTCCTGTGGCCGCTGATCGTGCTGCGCACCGAGGGCCACTTCACGCTGACGCTGGGCCTGGCGCGGCTCCAGACCTCGTCCTTCGGCTACGACCAGCGGATGGTGATGGCGGGCTCGGTGATCTCGGTGATTCCCGTGCTGGTGCTGTTCGTCATCACCCAGCGCTGGTTCTACAAGGGGGTTTCCTCGGGGGCCGTGAAGCTCTGAGTCGGTACGGCGGTCAGGGCGGCCCGCGCGGACGCGGCGACGCGGAACTCGACCACCGTGCCGGGCGGCACGGCGGCGGCGAAGTCGGCGCCGAGCGGGAACGCGACCGTGCGGGTCTCGCCCGGCGCCAGGTCGACGGCCCGGAAGCCGTGCAGTTCGAGCGTGCGTGGCCAGACGCGGGTGCGCAGCCGGCGCAGATAGAGCTGGGCGACGGAACGGCCGTGTCGCCGACCGGTGTTGGTGATGTCCGCCTCGACGCCGTGCCCGGACAGCCGCGGTGGGCCGTAGGCGAAGCTCGTGTACGACAGTCCGTGCCCGAAGGAGTGCAGCGGCTCGGCGCTGTCGTCCACGTAGCCGCCGTACTCGGTGTCCTTGTGGTTGTAGTGGACGGGGAGCTGGGCCGCGGAGCGGGGCACGGAGACCGGCAGCCGGCCGGCCGGCTCGGCGAGCCCGAGCAGCACCTCGGCGATCGCCTCACCGCCCCACGGGCCGGGGTACCAGGCGGTGAGCAGCGCGGCCGCCGTGTCCGGCACGACGTGCGGGCGGCCCTGGATCAGCACGACCACGGTCGGCGTCCCCGTCGCGACGACGGCGTCCAGGAGGGCGTACTGTGCCTCGCCCAGCCGCAGTCCGGCCAGGTCGACGCCCTCGCCGCAGGTCATTTCGGACACGGCGGTGCGCGCGGCCCCGTTGGCGTCGAACCCGGTCCCGGCGGAGCGCGCGCTGCTGCCGCCCAGCACCAGCACGGCGGCGTCGCACGCGGCGGCCTGGGAGATCGCCTCGGGGATGCCCGACAGGTCGCCGCCGGTGAGGGCGCACCCCCGGGCGTGGCGTACGTCGGTGCCGGCCGGGGCGAGCTTCCGCAGCCCGTCGAGGACACTGGTGCCGGTGCCGGGGCGTTGGGGGGCGGTGTAGTCGCCCAGTTGGTGGGCGACGGTGTCGGCGTGCGGGCCCAGGACGGCGATACGGGAGACGGTCGCCGGCGATATGGGCAGCACGCCGTGGTCGTTGCGCAGGAGGGTGACGGCGGCGCGGGCGACGGCGGTGCTCAGGTCGCGCCCGACGGCCGGGGGCGGCAACGGGCAGGTGCGGTAGGGCTGTTCGAACAGTCCCAGGCGGAATTTCAGCCGCAGGACGCGCGCCACGGCCTCGTCGAGAGCGGCCTCGCTCACCAGGCCGCGCTCGACCGCCGTCTCCAGATGCGTGAACCCCTCGTCCCACAGGCTCAGATCCACCCCCGAGTCGAGCGCGAGGGCCCCCGCGGAGACCTTGTCCCCGGTGATGCGGGCCAGCCGGTCGACAGCGAGCCCGTCCGCCATGACGAGCCCCTGGAAACCCCAGTGCTCCCGGAGCAGTTCGCGGAGCAGGGCGCGGTTGCCGGAGCAGGGCAGGCCGTCGACCTCGTTGTAGGCGGCCATGACGGCGGCGGCTCCGGCCCGGACCCCGGCGCGGGCGGCGGGGAGGTGGATCTCGTGCAGCTCCCGGAGCCCGAGCTCGGACTCGGCGGAGTTGCGGCCGCCGACGGTGGCTCCTTGTCCGGCGAAGTGCTTGAGGACGACGGGTGCCTTGTCGGCGGGGAAGTACGCGGCGGGCGCGCCCTGCATGCCGCGCACCAACGCCTCCGTCAGCCGTGCGGCCAGATACGGGTCCTCGCCGAAGCACTCCTCGGTCCGCCCCCAGCGTGGATCACGGGCGATGTCGAGCGCCGAGACCAGGGCGACATGCCCGCCGCGGGCGCGCAGTTCGGCGGCGGCGTGCGCGGCGGCCCGTTCGTACAGTCCGGGGTCCCAGGTCGCGCCGACGGCCAGGTTGACGGGCAGGACCGTGCCGTCGAGGGCCATGTGCCCGTGCGGCACCTCCTCGACGAACAGGGCCGGGATGCCGAGGCGGCTGCGCTCGACGACGTGGCGCTGGACGAGGTGGGCCAGTTCGGCGCCGTCCTCGGCGCCGGATCCGGTGGCGTGGTCGACCCCGGACCAGGCGTCGGCGCGCAGCAGCCCGTACAGCGCGCCGAGTCCGGCGAAGCGCTCGGTCTCGGCGTACAGGGCGTCGGTGAGCTCGAAGCCGCCGTCGCGAGTGCGGCGGTAGGCGTCCCAGCCGTACATCCGCTGGTTGAGCTGGCCTGCCTTCTCGCGCAGGGTCATACGGGAGAGCAGGTCGCGGACGCGGGCGTCGACCGGGGCGTTGGGGTCGCGGTACAGGGGCGTGCCCTGCCGGGTGGCGGTCACGTACGGCCGCCGCGGGCGAGACGGGCCAGGGCGACGGCGCCCCGGCAGCCGTCGGGGACCCAGTCGAGGGTCAGGCCGAGGGCACGGAGGCGGGCCTCGAGGCGGCCGGTGAGCGGCCCGTCGGGCCCGAGCAGTCCGCCGGTGGCGACCACCCGCTCTCCGGCCCTCGGCTCCAACGCACGCACACTCTCGGTGAGTTGATCCGCCGCCTCGTCAAGGATCGCCAGGGCGACCGGATCCTCGGCGTCCCGGGCCGCCGCGACGACGAGCGGCGCGAGCCGTGCCAGGCGGATGGGGGGCTCGGCCATGACGGCGGGGAGCAGGTGCCTGCGGTAGGCCTCGCGGTGGGGGCGGGACCAGGGGATGTGGTCGTGGGGCGGAAGGGGCCGCCGCCCGACGACCGAAGCCCCAGCCACACCGGGCAAGGCCCCGCCAACACCGGCCTGCCCCGGGCCCTGGGCCACGCCGGACTGCGGGGCGCCCCTGCCCACTCCCGCCTGTCCCGGGCCCCCGGCACCGGCCTGCCCCGGGCCCACCGGTCTTCCACCCGCGCCGCCGACCGCACCACCGTGCGCCTGGCCCGCAGGCCCCTCACCCACGACCCCAGCCCCTCCGGACCGCCCCGGGCCCACCGGCCGCCCACCCGCAGCGCTCGGCCCCGTCACCGGCGGTACCCCCTCCTGCCGCCCGTCACGCGGCGTGCCCTCCGCGGTGCCCGGGACCACGTCGGGGGACAGTCTCCGCACCGCGCCACCAGCCGTGCCACCGCCGGGCAGGACGTCGCCCGGCAGCCCGAGTTCCCGCCCCACCACCTCCGCCAGCAGGGTCGGCGCGCCCCTGCCGTCGGCCATGCGCAACGCGGCCCGTACCGCCGCGCGGCCGATCCAGAAACCGCTGCCGTCGTCGCCGAGGAGCCAGCCGTCGCCGTCCACGGTGGTGGTGGCACGGCGCTCGGTGATGCGCATGGCGACCGCGCCCGTGCCGGCCACCAGGGCGAGACCGTCGGACGGGGCGCCCGGGGCGGAGGCGAAGGCCGCTTCGATGTCGCTGCCGATGACCGGCGGGCCGGCGTCGATGCCCAGCCGGTGCAGGGCGGCGGTGAGGGCGGTCGAGGCGTTGCGCCGCCCCGGCTCGTCGGCTGCGGTGCCGGAGGCGCCCGCGAAACCACCGGCCACGGCCACGACCCGGTCCCGGACCGGCTCCGGCACGGCCCGTCCGACGGCCTCGGCGAGGTGCTCGGTGAGCTGCGGCAACGGCACGGTCAGCGCGTTGCCCGGCCCGGCGGCACCCTCGCCCACCGGACGCCCGTCGTCCGCTGTCGCCAGGACCGCCCGGGTCCGCGTGCCGCCCGCGTCGATACCGATCACCAGGGCCGAGACGCCTTGACGCTCCTGGTTCAATTCATTACCCATTACCGACTATGGTGATTGATGCATTCACCCAGGGCAAGCACCAGGCACGCCTCGACCCGAGGAGGATCCCATCCCCACGCTCCGCTTCGGCGTCAACTACACGCCCCGCCGCGGCTGGTTCCACTCCTGGCACGACTTCGACCCGAAGCACGCCCGCGAGGACCTTGACCAGATCGCCGCGCTCGGCCTCGACCACGTCCGGGTCTTCCACCTGTGGCCGCTCCTCCAGCCCAACCGCACACTCATCCGCACCGCCGCCGTCGACCAGCTGGCGCACCTGGTCGACCTGGCCGCCGAGGCCGGTCTCGACGTCCTCGTGGACGGCGTGCAGGGCCATCTGTCCAGCTTCGACTTCTACCCGGAGTGGACCCGCGGCTGGCACCACCGCAACGTCTTCACCGACCCGGAGGCCGTCGCCGCCCAGGCCGAGCTCATGCGGACCCTCGGCCGCGCCCTCGCGGGCCGCCCCAACCTCATCGGTCTCCAGCTCGGCAACGAGCTCAACAACCTGGTCGAGCACAACCCGGTGACCCCGGACGAGGTGGACCACTACCTCGACACCCTGCTGGCCGCCACCCGCGAGCACCTGCCCCCGGGCCGGCTCGCGACCCACTCCGCCTACGACGCCGCCTGGTACGGCGACGACCACCCCTTCACCCCTGAGGCCTCGGCCCGCAAGGGCGACGTCACCACCGTCCACCCCTGGGTGTTCTCCGGCGACTGCGCCCGCCGCTACGGCCCCCGCTCCCCGCAGGTGCTGCACCTCGCCGAGTACGGCACGGAACTCGCCAAGGCCTACGCCGAGGACCCGGCCCGCCCGGTCTGGGTCCAGGAGACGGGCGCCCCCGAACCGCACATCCCGGCGGCCGACGCGCCCGAGTTCGCCCGGGCGACCGTACGGAACGCGGCCGGATGCGAGGGCCTGTGGGGCGTGACGTGGTGGTGTTCCCACGACGTGGACCGCGCCCTGGCCGACTACCCGGAACTCGAGTACACCCTGGGCCTGTTCGACGCCCGGGGCAGCGCCAAGCCGATCGCGACCGCCCTCGCCGAGACGGTCGCGGAGGTCCGCGCGGGGCACCACCCGGCCCGCCCTCGCGACACGGCCCTCCTCCTCGACTGCACGCCGTCCACGCGTTCCGTGTCCGGCCCGGGAGGCGCGTACTTCGACGCGTGGATGGCCCTGCGCACCGAGGGCGTCCGCCCAGCGGTGGTCCTGGCGGCCAGGGCGGACGACGCCGCGTACCTGGCGGCACGCGGCATCAAGGAGGTCGTACGGGTGCCGTAGGGGATGCGGTGCCGTATAGGGGCACGCGGTAGGGATGCCGTAGGGCTCAGCCGCCCGCCAGTACCTCCGCGACCGCCCGCAGATTCACCCGCCCCCGCCCGTAGGAGCACAGCGCTCCCCCCTCCGGCAGCCCGGTGTCGACCCGTACGGCATCGGGCCGCCGGGCCAGCAGGGCGGCCCGCAGCCGTTCCTGCCAGGGGTGCAGCCCGGCGTCGCAGGTGGCGACGACCAGCGGCGTGTCACCCGACGCGCCGAGGATGCCCGCCACCACGGCCGCCGGATCCGCCGGCTCCCCGGTGACCGCCGTCCCCGTGGCCGTGGGGTCGACGGCGCCCACCGCCGTCAGCAGGTCCTCCCCGCCCCAGTTGAGCGCCGGGTGCGGCGGCGGGAACAGATCGACGACGTGGGCCCCCCGCACGCCGGCGGGCACCGGACCGCCGCGGACGGCCCGGCGGGCGGCCTCCAGACCGGCCCCCGCGTCCCAGCTCCCGACCGTGCCGTCCATCACCGCGTACCGTGCGGCGAGCCTCCGCACCCGCCCGGCTGCCTCCCACAGCCGCTCCTCGGCCAGCAGACCGGCGCGCAGCGCGCCGCGCACCGCGTCCCGGCAGGCCAGGGTGACCTCCAGGTCCGGCACGGCCACGACGACCTGGTCGGCACCCGCCGCGAGGGCGAGCCGCGCCCCGGCGGCCTCGCCGTAGCGGTCGGCGATCGCCTTCATCTCCAGCGCGTCACTGACCAGGACGCCGTCGAAGTCGAGCTCGTGGCGGAGCAGATCGCCCAGGATGCGACGGCTCAGGGTGGCGGGCCGCTCGGGGTCCAGCGCCGGGAAGACGACATGCGCGCTCATGAGCATCGGCACGCCCGCGTCGACGGCCGCGCGGAACGGTTCGAGGTCGGCGCGCAGTTCGTCGTACGACCGCGGGTCGACGGCGATGCCGTGATGGCTGTCGGTCTCGGTGCCTCCGTGGCCGGGGAAGTGCTTGGCACAGGAGGCGACGCCCCGCCGCTCGGTGGCGGTGATCCAGGCCCGCAGATGCCGGGCGGCGAGCGCGGGCTCGGCACCGAAGGAGCGGGTGCGCACGATCGGGTTGCGCGGATGGTGCTGGAGGTCGGCCACGGGGGCGTAGGAGGCGGTGATGCCGAGCGTGACCAGATGCCCGGCGAGCGCGTCGGCGCAGCGGGCGGTGAGCGCCGGGTCGTCGGCGACGCCGAGGGCGAAGGAGCCGGGCACGTCCGGCGCGCCCGCGCCGGCCAGGTGGCCGATGCCGCCGCCCTCGTTGTCGATGGCCACGATCAGGTCGGGGCGCAGGGCCCGCAGCGCGTCCGTGAGCCGTCGCACCTGCTGCGCGTCGCGCACGTTCCGGGTGAAGAGGATGACCCCGCCGAGGCCCTGGTCGATGAGCCGCTTGAGGGCGTCGGGCACGATCGTGGTGCCGGCGAAACCGGCGACGAGGCAGCGGTGGGCGGCCTCGTCGAGACCGGGAGACAGGGGCGCGGAGTGGGTCACCCCGGGAATCCTGTGGCTCGCACAGCCAAAAGTCAACACATCAATGGCTCGCTCATTCAGCACTCGCCGTCGAGCGGACCGGCCGAATCGTTCATGAAGTTCGCGCATCACCCACTCGCACCTCACCGGCAGCGGCTAGCCTCGTAAGTCACCGAAGGTGAACGGGGGTTGCCCATGGTGAACGCTGATCGCACGCCGCCGGACTGCCCTGGGGGACATGACGGCATGCCGGAGAGCAGCGCCGGAGTCCACCTCCAGGATCAGCTCGAAATCCTCATCCAGGACTTCCGCACGAGCGCCGAGCCACCGATGCCGGTGTTCGTCGTGCACGCGCAGGAGAGCGCGGACGACGACGCGGTGGCCGGTCTGGTCCGGCAGCTGCACGCGGGCCAGGGGGCGCACGGCACGCGCTGCGCGGTGGCGCAGGACCGCTACGAGGGCCCCACGGAGGTACGCCGGGCCGCGGCCATGGTGCGGGCGCTGAGCGACCCGAAGAAGTGGGACGGCCCGAAGGCGGTCTACCGGCGCTACGCGTTCCCGCGGCTGCGGCTGGTGCACGCCATCGACGACGCGGTCGCGGCACTCGGCGACACCTGGCCGGCGCCCGCCTCGGGCAGCCCCGAGGCCGGGCAGGACCAGCGGCAGCGGCTGCTCGACCAGCTGGCCCGGCAGCGCTGGCGCCCGGAGGGCACCACACGCTGGCGCTCGGGCCTGCCGCTGTTCGACATGGCGCACATCCTGCCCGCGAGTCTCGTGACCGTGCTCGCCGCGCTCCTCGCCCGCAGCGACTGGTTCGTGGCCGTGGCCGCCGGTCTCGCCTTCCTGCTGCTGCTGACCGTCCTCAACTACGTCCTGCCGGGTCGGGCGCCGATCTTCCTGTGGCTGCGCCGGGAGAGCCGCTGGTTCATGACGACGACCTTCCTCAGGGCGGCGGACCAGGACGATCCCACCGAGGTGTCGCTGCTGCGGCCGGTGCGCTCCTGGAAGGCGATAGCGGCCCGGGCGTACGACGTGGCCGAGGCGCTCACGGCGGGCGGCGACTTCCACCTCCAGCTGTGCGTGCTGGCGCTGCGGGAGGACCTGCGGGACAACCACCGCCGCTGGAGCTGGGACCTGCGCGGCTTCAAACGGCCGCGCCCGCCGATGCTGTTCCTGCCGCGCGCGGACGACTGCAACGGCGGCATCGAACTGATCCGGGCCATCAGCGACGTCCGCAGCCGACGCAGCGAACTCGATCCGCTGCTGGTGGTGGCCGCGGTGCGCACCGACGACGTGCCGCGCCTGGAGCGCGGCGTGGTCCGGACGGCGCCCGACCCGGACCCCACACCGCCCAGGTTCGGCGAGCGGCTGCGCACCTGGTACCGGGAGTGGGCACACAACCTGCGCGCCGAGCAGTCGCCCAGCAGGGAGCGGTCCGTCCTGCCCTGGGTGATGAAGATCCCGCTGCCGCACGACCAGCTCGCTCCCGTCGAGGAACGCCGCTGCCATCTGCGGGCCGCCACCCGGCCGACGCTCGCCCGGCTGGTGTGGGCCCTGCACACCCTGGTCCTGGTCGTCGCCCTGCTGGCCGCGGGCACCGTCATGCGGGCCGACGCCCTCCAGGACCGGTACTGCTCGGCGTCCGTCCTGACCGCCAACCGGGACACCCGGCTCGCACGGGCACCCGGCGGCGGCACGGAGTGCATAGGCATAGCGACGGGCGGCGTCCGCTTCGCCGACTGGCTACCCGCCCCCGAGCCCTCCGACGAGCTCAGGACTCTGACGGCCGACAACGAAGCGCCCTGGACGGTGGACGAACTGGAGGACCGCATCGCCAGGCAGAACGCGGACGTCCTCGCACACCACTCCGGCAAGTACGTCACCGTCGTCTACGCCGGGCCGCTCAGCGGCGACCCCACGACCGGCTCCTCGTTCGTGAAGGGCACCGAGGAGCTGGCGGGTGTCTACCTGGCGCAGGCCGTCATCAACAAGAACTCCAGTGTGAGACTGCGCGTCCTGGTCGCCAACGGCGGCGTGGACCTGGGCCACCAGGAGGAGATGGCCGAGGCGATCGCCGCGTACGCCGCCGACGACCCGACAGTGGTGGGGGTCGTCGGCACCGGACGCGACCTGAAGTCGAGCAGGGCGACGACGCGCACGCTGATGGAGGCCGGCCTGCCGATCGTCTCCGGCACGAACTCCGCCACCTATCTGCCCCGCGAGTTCGCCAACTGGTTCAGCCTGGCCGCCACGGACGAGTGGCAGACCGAGCAACTCGGCCTGATCGCCGCCCAGTTGCGCACACCGGGCAGACGGCAGTACGCCCTCGTCCTCGCCCGCGACACGGCGAAGACCGACGACCTGTACACCGACGAACAAGCCCGCTACGGCCAGCGGATGCTGCGCCGGCAGGGCTTCGCCGTGCTCAGGCAGCGCCGCTACGTCCTCAGCGGCGGCAAGCCCGAGCTCCGCTCGCACGCCCAGGAGATCTGCCGGGGCGGCCAGGTCCCGTCCGTGATCTACTTCGCGGGCCGGGTGGAGGACATCGATCCCCTGATGACCCAGCTGGGCACCGAGCCGGGCTGCGCCGGAAGACCCCTGTCCATCCTCACGGGCGACGACCTGTCCAAGGCGAACTTCACCACCGGCGGGCAGTCCGTCGCGCCGAAGGTCACGCTGTACCACGCGGCCCTGGCCGAGCTGGAGACGGCCGCCACCGGGACGACCTTCTACCTGGCGGCCGCCAGGTATCTGCCGGGTCTTGATGACCGTCGCGTGCGCTACGACAGTCCCGCCCTGGCCAGCGGCCAGACCGCCCTGGCCCACGACGCGACCCGCGCCCTGTACTGGGCGGCCACCCGCGACGACCGGCCCCAGAGCCGCGCCTCGACGTGGGTGAACCTGCGCAACGTCAAGATCGGGGGTATGGCCACCGGCACCATCGACTTCACCCGGGCCCCGCTGTACGGCGACCGCACCGGCCACAGCATCGTCCTCAAGCGGGTCCGCCGCGCCGGCGACGGCACCGCCGAGCCCCGTGCGCTGTGCGGCCGCATCGCGGGGGACACGAAGCCCCTCACAGAGAAGGAGTGCCGGATCCGGTGACCGCCGCGGCCCGCCTCAGCCCTACTCGGGCGCCAGCCGCAGCGCGATGCTGTTGATGCAGTACCGCTGATCGGTGGGCGTCGGATACCCCTCACCCTCGAACACGTGCCCGAGGTGGGAGCCGCAGCGGGCGCAGCGCACCTCCGTGCGGACCATGCCGTGGGAACGGTCCTCGATCAGTTCCACCGCGTCGGTGTCCTTCGGGTCGAAGAAGGACGGCCAGCCGCAGTGGGACTCGAACTTCGCGTCCGAGGTGAACAGCTCCGCCCCGCAGGCGCGGCAGGAGTAGACGCCCCGGGTCTTGGTGTCGGTGTACTCACCGGTGAAGGCGGGCTCCGTGGCCGCCTGGCGCAGGACCGCGTACTCGCCCGGGGTCAGCTCCGCGCGCCACTGCTCGTCCGGCTTCTCGACGTCGTACGGCATGAGCCTCCAGCCCCTCAGTTCGACAGACGGTCCAGGATGTGCGGGCCGAGGTCGGTGACGTCGCCCGCTCCCATGGTGAGAACGAGATCCCCCGGCCTGGCCATTCCCGCGACCACGGCGGGCACGTCCGCCTTGTCGTGCACCGGCGTCACGTCCGCGCCCGCCGCCCGAGCCGCCTCGATGATCAGCTCGCTGGTCACGCCGGGGATCGGGTCCTCACGGGCCGGGTAGATGTCCAGCACGACCGAGGCGTCCGCCAGGGCCAGGGCCTGGCCCATCTCCTTGCCCAGCTCCTGGGTCCGCGAGAAGAGGTGCGGCTGGAAGACGACCAGGATCCGGGCGTCGCCCGCCGCCCCGCGCATGGCCTCCAGGTCGGCGGTCATCTCGGTGGGGTGGTGCGCGTAGGAGTCGATGACCTGCACCCCCGCGGCCTGGCCCTTGAGCTGGAGCCGCCGCTTCACGCCCGTGTACGCCGCCAGCGCCGGGGCCAGCTCCTCGGCGGGGACGCCGAGCGCCACGCCCGCCGCGAGCGCGGCCACCGCGTTGTGCGCGTAGTGGCGGCCGGGCACGGAGACCGTGAAGGTCAGCTCCTTGCCCTCCAGCACCACGGTGACCTCGCTCTTCAGGCCCTGCGGGACGACCGACAGGATGCGCACGCCGGCGTCCTGCGACTCGCCGTAGGTCACCACCCGCACACCGCGTCCCGTGACCCGGCGCGTCAGCTCCCGCGCGCCCTCGTGATCGGCCGCGACCACCAGCGTGCCGCCCTCGGTGACACGGTCCACGAACGTCTCGAACGACTGGTAGATCTCGTCCATCGACGCGTAGTTGGCGTGGTGGTCCAGCTCGACGTTGAGGACGATGGCGACCTCGGGCGCGTACTTGTGGAAGCTGCGGTCCGACTCGTCCGCCTCGGCGACGAAGATCTCGCCCTCGCCGTGCAGCGCGTTGGAGCCGGGCGCGTCCAGATCGCCGCCGATCGCGTACGACGGCTTCAGGCCCAGCTCGCTCAGCGACACGGCCAGCATGGAGGTCGTGGTCGTCTTGCCGTGCGTGCCGGCGACCGCGATCGGGCGCAGGCCCTCCATCAGGGCGGCGAGCGCGTCGGAGCGGTGCACGACGGGGATGCCGAGCTCGGCGGCGCGGGCCAGCTCGGGGTTGTCCGGCCGGATCGCCGAGGACACGACCACACAGCTGGCGTCGTCGGCCAGGTGCTCGGCGGCGTGCCCGATGCGCACCGTCACCCCGAGCGCCCGCAGCGCCTCGGCCGTCGCCGACTCCCTGGCGTCACTGCCCGCCACGACGGCCCCACGCTGCGCGAGGATCTTCGCGATCCCCGACATTCCGGCCCCGCCGATGCCGATGAAGTGCGGTCGGTCCATGGCGGTGGGAAGGCCGGGTGCCATGCGGATCTCCAAGAGCGTTCAAGGACGGTTAGCGCCCACAGCCTATTTCAGGAGCGCGCGGCACCGCGCCAGGCACTACGCCTTGCTGTGCGAGAACAGCTTCAGCACCGGCACCCCCACCTTGTGCCGTGCCCTCGACGCCCAGTCCCGGTGGAAGAACTCCTCCACGTAATGGGGGTCGGTCAGCACGATGACCTCGTCCGCGCCGACCTCCTCCACCAGAGACTTCAGCGCGTCCAGCGGATGATCCTCGATCAGCCGCCCCTCGGCCCCGCTCCCGGAGGCCCGCAGCGCCGCGAGCGAGACCTCCAGAGCCCGCTGCCCGACACTCAGCGCCTCCTCGCCCTCCGGCGTCTCCCCCTCGCGGACGGCTTCGTCGAGCTCGCCGAGAGCGACGTCGTCGATGGCCCGCAGCAGCCGGTCCGCCTGCTCGCCGCGCGGCTGGAGCAGCACCTGGAAGGAGACCGGCTCCTCCCCGTGCAACGTCGTGACGAACTCCACGTCGGCGGACGTCAGGGCCTTCTCGATCATCAATACGCTTGTGAACACCAGGCGCCCCTTCTGCTCCCGGGGGCCTGCGGCCCCACTCCTCCGTGGGCCGCCGCGGCCCTGCGGAAACCATCCTGCCCCGTGGTCGCACGGGCACTGCCGGATCCAGTGTGCCCTCCCGAAACCAAACGGAACGACACATTCCGACGATGACCGGACCGGCCGACCGGACCGGGCCGGACCGGCGGGCCGGACCGGCGGCGACCACCGTACCGATTCCGGGCCTACCGGCCGGTTCGGCATCCCGGACGCCGAGACCTTTACCCCGTGCCGCGTGTTTCAGTACGTCAGGACCGCCCGTACCGCGTGTACAGGAAGCCGTCCTCCTCCAGCATCGACACCAGCCTGAAGCGCTGCGGCACCGTGACGGCGGGCCCCCCGGCGATGCGCTGCGCGTTACCCGCGGTGAGCAGCGGGGAGACGGTCAGGCACAGCTCGTCGAGCACGCCGGCCGCCACCAGCTGCCCGAGCAGCCGCGGGCCGCCCTCGGTCAGCAGCCGGGTGTGGCCGAGGGCGGCGAGGGCCCGGACGGCGAGGGCCGGGTCCACGCCGATGCCGTCCCCGGCGGTGACCACCCGGGCGCCCGCCTTCTCGGCGGCGGCGACCCGGTCCGGGGCGGCCGAGGCTCCCGTGAGGATCAGGGTAGGCACCAGGGGGGAGGTGAACAGGGGCAGTGAGAAGTCCAGGTCCAGGCTGGCGGAGACCACCGCGATCGCGGGAGCGGGGCCCTGCCCGGCCGCCTCCCTCAGCTCCGCGAACTCGGCACGCGCGCGTGCCGGCCGGTAGCCCTCCTGGCGGACCGTCTGCGCGCCGACGACCACGACGTCCGCCAGCGCCCGCAGGGTGCCGAAGATCCGCATGTCGGTCTTGCTGGAGATGGGCTGCGAACGGCCGTCGTACTGGGCGGCCCCGTCCAGCGTGGACACCATGTTGGCGCGCAGCCACGGCAGCGGCCCGCCGGGCTCCGCCGCGGGATAGGCGTACGCGGCGGCCAGCTCGGCCAGACTCCACTCCCGTCCGGCCCCGCCGCGATCCTCTTCCCCGGGCCTCCCGCCCGAGTCCGGAGCTGCTGTTTCATCGGTCACAGGGAACAGACGTCGCATGCCGTGCAGTGTTCCACGCGCCGTAGCATGGTGAACCGTGTCTCCTTCTCCCGCCCCTTCCGGAACCGGCCCGATAGCCGACGCGGCCCCGCTCTCGCTGTGCGCCCGTGAGCCGCACGTGCCCGCGGATCGGCTGGTCGCCGAGATGGTGCCGCCGCCGCGGTTCGACTCCGTGCGGTTCAGCACGTACATCCCGGACCCGAACCAGCCCAGCCAGACGGAGGCCGTCCGGATCCTGGAGGGCTTCGCGGCAGGCCTCGACCAAGGAACGGGCGGTTCCGGCAAGCGGCGGCTGTTCGGGTTCGGCAGGGCGCCGAAGAAGGCCCCGGCCGGCCCACGCGGCGTCTACCTCGACGGCGGTTACGGCGTCGGCAAGACCCACCTGCTGGCGTCCCTCTGGCACGCCACCCCGGCCGAGCCCGCGCTCAAGGCGTTCGGCACCTTCGTGGAGCTGACCAACCTGGTCGGCGCCCTCGGGTTCCAGCAGACCGTGCAGACCCTGTCCGGCCACCGCCTGCTGTGCATCGACGAGTTCGAGCTCGACGACCCCGGCGACACCGTCCTGGTCTCCACCCTGCTCGGCAAGCTCGTCGACGCGGGCGTCGCCCTCGCCGCCACCTCCAACACGCTGCCCGGCAAGCTCGGCGAGGGCCGCTTCGCCGCGGCCGACTTCCTGCGCGAGATCCAGGGACTGTCCGCCCACTTCCGCGCCCTGCGCATCGACGGCGAGGACTACCGCCACCGCGGCCTGCCCGAGGCGCCGCCGCCGCACTCCGACGAACAGGTGACCAAGGCGGCGCACGCCACCGAGGGCGCGTCCCTCGACGCATTCTCGCCCCTCCTGGAACACCTGGCCCGCGTCCACCCCAGCCGGTACGGCGCCCTGACCGACGGAATCAAGGCCGTCTGCCTCACCGGTGTACGGCCGGTTCCCGACCAGTCGACGGCGCTCCGGCTCGTCGTCCTCGCGGACCGGCTCTACGACCGTGAGGTGCCCGTGCTGGCCTCGGGAGTGCCCTTCGACCAGCTGTTCAGCGAGGAGATGCTGAACGGCGGCTACCGCAAGAAGTACTTCCGCGCCATCTCCCGGCTCACCGCCCTGGCCCGCGACGCGGGCAAGCTGGCGAACGCCCGGTAACCACAACCCCCATATCGCGCCGAACCACCGTGGGACAAGGTGCAGTTCAAGCCAGCCCACCTGCGGTTTTCAGGCTCTCTTCAGCTTGAAACGTTAAGTTAACCCTGCAAACGGCCTTGCAGGGTTAACGTGTTTCTTGACCAGGCATTGACCAAGTGTTGGTCAGTGCTAGACGTGCGAATCAACTGAAGGGGGGCGCATGTACCGAGGTACGACGGCACGGACCGTGGTTTCGCTCCTCGCCGCCGTCCTGCTCGCCCTCCAGTTCTTCGCACCGACGTCATCCTTCGCATCAGCGCACACGCCCAGTGAAGTCGAGGCCAAGGCTCAGCCCGGAACTGAACCCTCCGGCAAGTCTTCGCGCCCCGGAACCAAGCTCTCCGGGAAGGCTCTGCGCGACGAGATCGCGACCTGCCGCGCCGGACACCACGGAGGCCCGACCGGCCCCCTGCGGACCCGCGTCCGGTTCCACATCACCGACTCCGGGCCCTCGGCGCCCGATCGGCACCTGCTCAGGCACATCCCGCCGACAGCACCGGACCGGGCCACACCCGGCGTCGCGCACGAACGCACGTCGAGATCCTCGACGTCGCACACTCCGGCAGCACTTCAAGTCTTCCGCTGCTGAGGAACAGAGCAGTTCCCCCCACCTCTGTCATGCCCGTCCGACGCGCCCCCACTGCGCGCCAGGAGGAGTCACCACACTCATGCAGCCCCTCATCGACAACGCCCGCACGTTCGGACAGCGCCCTGAGGAGTTCGCTCGCCTCGCCGAGGGCCAGTCCCCCGACGTCCTGTTCATCACCTGCTCCGACTCCAGGGTCGTACCGGCCCTGATCACGGGCGCCCGGCCCGGCGAGCTCTTCGAGCTGCGCACCGCGGGCAACATCGTCCCGCCGTACGCCTTGGAGCACCCCACGTCCGAGGCGGCCACCATCGAGTACGCCGTTGAAGTGCTCGGCGTCAAGGACATCGTGGTCTGCGGCCACTCGCACTGCGGTGCCGTGGGCGCGGTGGTCCGGGGCGACGACCTCGACGCCGTACCGGCGGTGCGCGACTGGCTCGCGCATGCCGCCGAAGAGCCCAAGTGCGAAGACCCGGCCGACCCGACGGTCGCCGAAGCCGTGCAGAACCACGTCCTCGCCCAGGTGCTGCGACTGCGGTCGTACCCGTGCATCGAGCGCCGACTGGCGGAGGGCCGCATCGGCCTGCACGCATGGTTCTACGAAGTGCACACGGGAACCGTGTGGCAGCACCAGGCGGAGACCGACACCTTCGAGACCCTGTGAGGGACACCATGACCAAGTTCCCTTACCTGAGGCAGGACTTCCTCGCCTCCATCGTCGTCTTCCTCGTCGCCGTGCCGCTCTGCATCGGCGTGGCCGTCGCCTCCGGCGTCCCGGCCGAACTCGGCCTGATCACCGGCATCGTGGGCGGCCTCGTCACCGGCGTCATGCGCGGCAGCAGCCTCCAGGTGTCCGGGCCGGCCGCGGGCATGACCGTGCTGGTCTTCGAGGCCGTCAGCGAGTTCGGGGTGGCCGCGCTCGGTGTGATCGTGCTGATGGCCGGTCTGCTCCAGCTCGCCATGGGCTTCCTCGGCATCGGCCGCTGGTTCAGGGCGATATCCGTCTCCGTCGTCGAGGGCATGCTCTGCGGCATCGGCCTGGTGATCATCGCCGGGCAGCTCTACGCGGCGGCGGGCCTGAAGGCCCCGGAGTCCGGCATCGGCAAGATCGTGGGGCTGCCGGGGGCGTTCACCGACGCCCTGGGCAGCACCGAGGCCATGACCTCGCTCGCCATCGGCGCGGGCGCCATCGCCGTCATCGTGCTGTGGAAGAAGCTGCCGAAGGCCGTGCAGTCCGTGCCGGGCGCCCTCGCGGCGGTGGTCCTGGCCACGCTCGCCACGCTCGCCTTCAATCTGCCCGTCGCCACCGTCGAGGTGGAGGGCCTCCTCGGCGTCATCCAGCCGCCCGGGACCGAGGCCCTCAGCCAGCTGGCCGCCCCGGCCATCTGGGGCACGATCATCGCGTTCGCGCTGATCGCCTCCGCGGAGAGCCTGTTCAGCGCGGCGGCCGTGGACCGGCTGCACGACGGTCCGCGCACCCAGTACAACAAGGAGATGATCGCCCAGGGCGCGGGCAACACCGTGTGCGGTCTGCTCGGCGCGCTGCCCATGACCGCGGTGATCGTCCGCAGCTCGGCGAACGTCAACGCGGGTGCGAAGACCAAGGCGTCCCGTGTGCTGCACGGCGTGTGGCTGCTGCTGTTCGCCGCCGCGATGCCGTGGGCACTGGCCCTGATCCCGCTGCCCGCCCTCGCCGGCATCCTGGTGCACGCGGGCTGGAAGCTGATCCCGTTCCGCCAGGTCGTGGCGCTGTGGCGGGCCCACAAGGGCGAGGCGCTGATCCTCGTGGTCACCGCCGTGTCGATCGTCGCGGTGAACATGTTCGAGGGCGTCCTGATCGGTCTGGCCCTGTCGGTCGTCAAGACCGCCTGGGAGGCCTCGCACGTCAAGCTGGAGGTCATCGACAAGGGCGCCGGTCCGATCCAGGCGTACCTGTCGGGCAACGCGACGTTCCTGCGGCTGCCGAAGATCCTCGACAACCTGGAGAGCCTGCCCCAGGACCGCCCGGTCGAGCTGGACCTCTCGGGTCTGCACCACCTCGACCACGCCTGCCGCACGGCCCTGGAGAGCTGGGCCGAACGCCACAGCGCGACCGGCACGGAGCCGGTGAAGGTCACGGAGCCGGAACCGGCACCGGAGGCCGAGAAGGTCACGGCCGCGTAGCGACGTAGCCGGACCCCACTCCGACACCCCCTGGTCCGGGGCACGCCCCAGCGGCGCGCCCCGGACCTTCGCGTGTACGGCCCGGCTCCTCGGGCATGGCCCCAGGCTCGATTCCAGGCATATCGTTACAGCAACAGACGAATCGGGACCTCTGGACGGGGAGGTCGACATGGTCGAAGAGCTGATCGGGGCGGTGGTGGCGGCCGGAGCCGGGGCGCTCGTGTATCTGGCCTCGGCGGCGCGGGTCGTCAAGCAGTACGAGCGCGGGGTCGTGTTCCGGCTCGGGCGGCTGCACGGTGAGGTGCGGCGGCCCGGGTTCAACCTGATCGTCCCCGCGGTGGACCGGATGCGTAAGGTCAACCTGCAGATCGTGACCATGCCGGTGCCCGCCCAGGAGGGCATCACCCGGGACAACGTGACCGTGCGGGTCGACGCGGTCGTGTACTTCAAGGTCGTGGACCCGGCGGCCGCGGTCGTCAACGTCGAGGACTACCGTTTCGCCGTCTCCCAGATGGCGCAGACCTCCCTGCGCTCGATCATCGGCAAGAGCGAACTGGACGACCTGCTGTCCAACCGGGAGAAGCTCAACCAGGGCCTGGAGCTGATGATCGACAGTCCGGCCGTGGAGTGGGGCGTGACCATCGACCGCGTGGAGATCAAGGACGTGTCCCTGCCGGACACGATGAAGCGCTCCATGGCCCGCCAGGCCGAGGCCGACCGCGAGCGTCGGGCCCGGGTGATCAACGCCGACGCGGAGTACCAGGCCTCGAAGAAGCTGTCCCAGGCCGCCCAGCAGATGGCCGACACACCCTCCGCGCTCCAACTCCGTCTGCTCCAGACGGTCATGGCCGTGGCGGCGGAGAAGAACTCCACGCTGGTGCTGCCCATCCCCGTGGAGCTGCTGCGGTTCCTGGAGAGGGGTCACCAGGAGCCGGGCCACCAGGAAGGGGCCGACCAGGAGGGGGACCGGTCGGCACCGGCGCCGGCGGACCACCCCGTCGACACGACCGAACAGGCCATCGACGAGCTGCGGCGCGCGGTCGAGCAGTGAGCCACGCTACGCGCGTGGTTCCCGCGACTCGCAGCAGGTGATAGACACAGCGGGATCACAGTTCCTGTCCGCCAGCAGGAAGGTTTCCCCATGACCGAATCCAGTCGTATCGCCACACGACGTCAGGTACTCGCCGGGACGGGCGCCCTGGGCGTCGGGATCGCGTTCTCCGGTGCCCTGTCCGAACTCTTCGCCGGCACCGCCGCCGCCCAGGACCTCGGCCACGGCGGCGGCTACGGACCGCTCGCCCCCGACCCGAAGGGCCTGCTCGACCTGCCGGAGGGCTTCCGCTACCGGGTCCTGTCCCGCGAGGGTGATCCGCTGCGCTCCGGCGAGGGCGCGGTCCCCTCCAACCACGACGGCATGTCGGCCTTCGCGGGCAGAGGCGGTCGTGTCCATCTGGTCCGCAACCACGAGAACCGCGCCGACGGCAGGGTCCCCGTCCCGACGGTCGAGGGCCTCACCTACGACCCGGCGGGCAAGGGCGGCTGCACGGCCCTGACGCTGGACTCCCGCAACCACGTCCTGTCGGAACGCGTCGCGATCGCCGGCACGGCCGTGAACTGCGCGGGCGGCCCCACCCCCTGGGGCACCTGGCTGACCTGCGAGGAGACCGAGGACAGGGCGGGCACCAACGGCTACACCAAGGACCACGGCTTCATCTTCGAGGTCGACCCGGCCGACCCGCACCGCACGGGAGCCGTGCCGCTGACGGCGATGGGCCGTTTCCAGCACGAGGCGATCGCCGTCGACCCCCGGCGGGGCGTGGTGTACGAGACGGAGGACGCCTTCCAGAAGCCCTTCGGCCTGTTCTACCGCTTCCTGCCGGACAGGCCGCTCGGCGGGCGGGGTTCGCTGCGCGCGGGCGGCCGGCTCCAGGCCATGCGCGTGCCCGGCGTCCCCGACCTGTCCTCGATCCAGGACATCGGCGCGGAGTTCGACGGCATCGAGTGGGTGGACGTACCGGATCCGCAGGCGGCGCAGACCCCGATCCGGCTCCAGGATTTCGGCCGCGGGGGCATCACGCACGCGCAGAAGCTGGAGGGTTGCTACTGGGGCGGCCGGTCGGTGTACTTCGTGTCGTCGTTCGCCCGCAGCGCGGAGGGGTCGGCGGCCGACCACTTCGGGCAGATCTGGCGCTACGACCCGGACCGGCGACGGCTCACCCTGGTGATCGTCTTCGGCCCGGACACCGACGTCCAGCTGCCGGGAGAGTCGCCGGACAACATCTGCCTCGCGCCCAGCGGCGGCCTCATGGTCTGCGAGGACGGCAACGGCGCCCAGCACGTCTACGGCGTCACCCGGCGCGGCGAGGTGTACCCGATGGCCCGGGGCAGGCAGAACATCGGCACCCCGGAGGAGCCCGAGTGGGGCGAGTTCGCCGGGGTGACCTTCTCGCCCGACGGCGACACGATGTACGTCAACTGCTACACCCCCGGCACCACGTTCGCCGTGACGGGTCCCTGGCGCCGGTAAGCGCGGCTCCGCTCCCGTCCGGGGCGCCGGATGCGCGACCCGGCGCCCCGGCGGACGATCGAGGCACAGGACCGGAAGGGGGCCCGGTGACGGAGAAGGGCAGAGGGAAGCAGGACGGGGACGCGCGCGGGGCCTCACTGGGGGAGCGGCTGCGCCTCCCCGGCGGTGAGCCGGTCGACCTGTCCCGCCACGACGCCGCCGCCACCCCCGGCGGCCCGGACGGCAAGGCCGCAGGCAAGGCCGCCACGGCCCGGATCGGCGAGCGGCTGGCCGGACTTCAGGAACGGCTGTGGGCGGCGAGCACCGCGGGCGACCGGCGCCGCGTCCTGCTGGTCTTGCAGGGCATGGACACCAGCGGCAAGGGCGGCACGGTGAAGCACGTCATCGGGCTGCTCAACCCGGCCGGCTGCCGGATCACGGCGTTCAGGGCTCCGACCGCCGAGGAGCGCGCGCACTCCTTCCTGTGGCGCGTGGAGAAGGCGCTTCCGCTCCCCGGCGAACTGGGCATCTTCGACCGCTCGCACTACGAGGACGTGCTGGTCGCCCGGGTCCGGGAACTCGCGCCACGCGCCGTGGTCGAGAGCCGCTACGAGCGGATCAACCGTTTCGAGCGGTCCCTCGCGGACGACGGCGTGACCCTGGTGAAGTGCTTCCTGCACATCTCCTACGACGAGCAGCGCCGCCGCCTGCTCAGGCGCCTCGACAAGCCGGAGAAGCGCTGGAAGTTCGCCCCCTCCGACATCGACGACCGCGCCCTGTGGCCCGCGTACCAGGACGCCTACGAGAGGGCCCTGGAGCGCTGCGGCACCTCGTACGCGCCCTGGTACCTGGTCCCCGCCGACCACAGGTGGTACCGCAACTGGGCGGTCAGCACGCTGCTCCTGGAGCATCTGCGGGAGCTGGATCCGCGGTATCCGGAGCCGGACTTCGACGTGGCGGAGTGCCGGAAACGGCTGCTGCGGGAGTCCTGACCGGGGCGGTCGGTCCTGATCCGGGCGGTCAGGCGGCCAGCAGGGCGTCGATCTGGCCGACGGCCTCCTTCAGACCCTCCTCCATGCCCATGGAGACCAGCTGCTCCATCTGCTCTCGGGAGTCGAAGAGGGAACGCATCTCCATTCGGGTGCCGCCGCCGTGTTCGCTGAGCCGCACGGTCACGGACGTGGTCGGCATGTCGTCCTTGGGCTTTCCGTCGTCGTCGGCGAAGCCGTCGGTGAACTCCAGGGAGGTCGGCTCGCTGACCGAGGTGATCCGCCACCAGCCGCGGTGGCGGTCGCCCTCCGGGCCGGTCATGAAGTACGTGACCTCTCCGCCGGGTGTCAGGTCGTGCTCCTCCACGGTCGCCGGATAGGTCGGCGGCCCCCACCAGCGCTCCAGCTGCCGGGGGTCGGCCCACAGCCGCCACACCCGCTCCACGGGGGCGGCGAAGTCGGCGACCAGGGTGAGGGTGAGGTTGTCGAGGTCCTTGTCGACACTGGTGACGCTCATCTGCGGGATCCTTCCGGGGTGTCGTTCTCTTCGGTACCGGGAGCTCCCGGTGCTTCGATGCCGGGCTCTTCCGGCTCTTGCCTGCCGGGGTCCTCCGCGAGCAGCCGGGCCATGCGGTCCACGCGTCCGCGCCACGCCGACTCGAGCTCGTCGAGGGCCTGGCGGGCGCGGCCCACCGCGTCGGGGTCGGTGCGCACGAGCTGCTCCCGTCCGCTGCGCTGTTTGCTGACGAGGCCGGCCCGTTCCAGCACCGCGACGTGCTTCTGCACCGCCGCGAAGCTCATCGGATAGGCCTCGGCCAGCCGCGAGACCGACAGCTCCCCGCGCACGCAGCGGCGCAGTATGTCCCGGCGCGTGGCGTCGGCCAGGGCGTGGAACAGCCGGTCCACCGTCTCGTCGTTCAGCTCATCCACTTCTACAACCATTTGGTTGTACGTTAGCCCTGCCGATCCCTTCTGTAAAGCGGCACACCGGATGCTGAAGCCGGTCAGTCGGGGGTACTCGGTGGCTCATGAGCGAGAAGCAGCAGGTCAGCAGCTCGTACTGGATGGAGACCGCACCGGACGGCCGTCATCCGGCCCTGACGGAGGACCTGGACGTCGACGTGGCGGTGATCGGCGCCGGGATCGCAGGACTGAGCACGGCGTGGGAACTGACGCGGGCCGGGCGGAGCGTGGCGGTGCTGGAGGCCGGGCGAGTCGCGGCCGGGGTCACCGGGCACACCACCGCCAAGGTCACCGCCCTGCACACACTCGTCTACGACAAGCTCCGCCGCACCCGTGGCCCCGAGGGCGCGCGGCTGTACGCCCGTTCGCAGTCCGAGGCCATCGAGCGCGCGGCCGGGATCGCCGGGGAACTGGGCATCGACTGCGAGTGGGAGGCCAGGAGCGCCTACACCTACGCCCGGGACGCGGGCCGGGTGGAGGAGCTGCGCGCCGAGGCGCGGGCGGCGGCCGAGGCCGGGCTGCCCGCCTCGTTCGTGACGGAGACCGGGCTGCCCTTCCCGGTGGCGGGCGCGGTCCGGGTCACCGGCCAGGCCCAGTTCCACCCCCGCAAGTACCTGCTGGCCCTCGCCGCCGACCTGGTCGAGCACGGTGGGCGGATCTTCGAGGACACCACGGTCCTCGGCCTGGACGAGGGCGAGCCGTGCCGGCTGTCGACCAGGACCGGGGCGACGGTGCGGGCCCGGGACGTCGTCGTCGCGACGCACTACCCGATCTTCGACCGGGCCCTGCTGTTCGCCCGGCTGTCACCGCGCCGCGAGCTGGTCGTCGCCGGGACGATCCCCGCGGACCAGGACCCGGACGGCATGTTCATCACGCCCGACGAGGGCGTCCGCTCGGTGCGCACCGCGCCCGCCGCGGGCGACCGGCGCCTGCTCGTGGTCACCGGCGAACACTTCACGCCGGGCACGGGCGACACACGGATCCGTTTCGGGCATCTGACCGCCTGGGCCACCGAGCACTTCCCGGACCTGGCGGTCACGCACCGGTGGGCCACGCAGGACATCGACCCCACCGACACCGTGCCGATGGTCGGCCCGCTGCACCCGGGCGCCCGGCACGCCTACGTGGCCACCGGCTTCGGCGGCTGGGGCATGACCGGCGGCATCATGGCGGGCAGCCTGCTCACCGCGCAGATCAAGGGCGAGGACCGGGAGTGGAGCGGGCTGTACGACCCGCGCCGGCTGAAGCCCGCCGTGCGGGAGGCGCCGTCGTTCCTCAAGACCCAGGCCAAGGTCGCCGGCCACTTCGTCGGGGACCGGTTGCGGCCCTCGCCACCGGTGGAGTCCCTGCCGCCCGGGGAGGGCGCCGTGGTCCGCGCCGACGGGCACCACCGCCTCGCGGTCTACCGGGACGACGACGGCAACCTGCACTCCGTCTCCGCCCGCTGCACCCACCTGGGCTGTCTGGTCTCCTTCAACTCGGCCGAACGCGCCTGGGAGTGCCCCTGCCACGGCTCCCGCTTCGACACGGACGGCAAGGTGATCCAGGGCCCGGCGACCAAGCCGCTGGAGCAGCGGGACATCTGACGGCCGGATGACGCCCGTAGCCGACTTGCCGGTGCCGTTGCCGCCCTCGACGCGGACGAGCCGGCCCGGGGCCACCGTCAGATCGACACCACGTAACACCCAGGGGCAGCGCAGGCCGTAGCGCCGGCCTGCGTTCTCCAGGCAGAGGTCGGGTCGCATGGGCCCCATCCTCCACGATCTTCCGGCTGGCACACTGGGATGCGTGAGCGAAGACCCGACGCCCGTGAGTGACAGCCCCTTCCGTTCCGAGCCCTCGGACCGCGACACGGCGCCGCAGTTCGTGCTGCCGCTGGTCGTGCGGATCGAGCGGGCGGACCCGCCGGCGCGCACGGACGCGCTGGAGACGGCCGCGCGGGCCGTGCTGACGATCCTCAGCGACGAGCGGTCGGCCGGCGACGGCCCGTGGGCGCGGGCGGTGCGGGACTGGCAGGACGCGCGGATCCGCAAGGTGGTGCGGCGGGCGCGCGGCGCCGAGTGGCGGCGGGCCGAGGCCCTGCCCGGCATCACGGTCACCGGCAAGGCGGCCGAGGTGCGGGTCTTCCCGCCGGTCCCGCTGGACGGCTGGCCCAAGGACCTGGCCCGCCTCCAGGTCTCCGGCACCGACCTGGACGACGCGGAACCGCCGGTGGAGGCGGACCCGGCCGCTCCGGTGCTGTGGCTCAACCCCGACCTCGGCATGTCGGCGGGCAAGGCGATGGCCCAGGCCGGACACGCCGCGCAACTGGCCTGGTGGGAGCTGCCCGACGAGGAGCGGGCCGCCTGGCACGACGCGGGCTTCCCGCTCGCCGTGCGGACGGCCGACCCGGACCGCTGGCCCGAACTGACGGGCAGCGGGCTGCCGTTGGTCCGCGACGCGGGGTTCACGGAGATCGCGCCCGGCTCGTGCACGGTGGTCGCGGACCACCCGGCGCTGCGCCGGGAGCCGTACGCTCCGGACGGCCCGGCGGTCACCCGTCCGGCGTAGCCGCAGGCGCGCCGGTCGCGGCCGGGTGCTCCAGTGGGGTTACCAGACAAACCGACCAGGAGGCAGCCATGACCAGCGCCGCGCCCCCTCCCCCCGCTCCGCCCGCCCCCGACGACCGGACGCCCGGCGGCCCCGGCGACCCCCTGGCGACCGGGGGTCTCGCTCTCGGCGGAACCCTGATGGTCGTCTACGGCCTGTTCGCGGTGCTCCAGGGCATCACGGCCATCGCCGACGACGAGGTGTACACGAGCTTCGGCGACTACGTCTTCGAGTTCGACCTGACCGCGTGGGGCTGGATCCACCTGATCGTCGGTGTGCTCGTGGTGGCGGCCGGGTTCGGCCTGTTCACCGGGGCCGCCTGGGCCCGGGTCGTGGGCGCGGTCGTGGTCGGGCTGGCGCTGATCGCGAACTTCATGTGGCTGCCGTACCAGCCGTTCTGGTCGATCATCATGATCCTGACCGGCCTGTTCGTGCTGTGGTCGCTGTTCAACTACCGCTCCACCCGCGCGGCGTGACGAGCCGTCCGGGTCAGGAGCGCGGCGGACGCCGGTCGCGCGCGGCGACCACCGCGTGCAGCCGGCGCGAGAGCGCGGTGGCCCCCGCCGTGAGGAAGACGAACGTGTACAGGATTTGAGTGACGGCCACCAGGCGGGCCTCCTGCCCGCTCGGGGCGATGTCCCCGTAGCCGACGGTCGCGAGCGTGACAATGGTGAAGTACAGCGCGTCGGCGCGGGTGCTCAGGCCGGTGAACTGGCCCGGCTGCTGGGCGAGGGCGTAGTACCCCGACGAGAAGACCAGCACGGCCAGGCACATCAGCAGCGGAATCATGACGCCCGGCCGGGTGTCCGGCTTCTCCAGCACGACGTCGCGCACCTGGCGCAGCAGCAGCGTGGCCAGCAGCCCCAGGCACAGGGCGAACAGCGGCCAGCCCAGCCAGGCGCGGTCGTCGCCGAGGCCCTCCAGCGGGAGCAGGAAATAGGCCGTTCCGACGGCGGCCACCAGTCCCCCGGCAGCGGCCCACACCCACCGGGTCGAGGCCGGGGCCACCTGTTCGTTGCCATCGCTCATGCGTCCGGTCTACGACGCTTCAGGAGGTGGCGCGACCCCGGTGCCTCCGTCGGTGGGGCCGGCGGCCGACTGTGGAGCCGGTGCCGTCGGCGGCCCGAACCTCAAATGTTCCTCTGAAGGCGCCCCCGGCGGGGTTCGAGGGCGGGCGGCTGGGCCATACCCCCCTCACGTTCGAGGAACCGGCGGTGCGGAGGAGGGGACGATGGAGCGACTGGGGACGGGCATCGGGTGGCGACCGGAGATCGCGGACGCCGTGGAGCGCATGCCGGGCATCGACTGGGTCGAGACGGTGGCCGAGAACGTCTGCCCCGGGCATCTGCCGGAGTCGCTGCGGCGGCTGCGCGAGCGCGGCGTCACCGTGGTGCCGCACGGCGTCTCGCTCGGCCTCGGGGGTGCGGACCGGCCCGACGAAGGCCGTCTGGCCGCGCTGGCCGAGCGGGTGGAGGCACTGGGCTCACCGCTGGTCACCGAGCACATCGCGTTCGTACGGGCCGGTGGTT
The DNA here is from genome assembly GCF_056430805.1 of Streptomyces sp. NPDC045955. Taxonomy (NCBI): domain Bacteria; kingdom Bacillati; phylum Actinomycetota; class Actinomycetes; order Kitasatosporales; family Streptomycetaceae; genus Streptomyces; species Streptomyces sp. NPDC045955. The sequence goes on along the minus strand of NZ_JBWKKY010000008.1, from coordinate 348,840 downwards.
CCCTGACGGCGACTGCGCACCTGGAGGCGGGTCATCTGCTGCCCGTCCCCCGGACCCGGGACGCGCTCGACGTGCTGTGCGAGAACGTGCGCATCGCGCAGCAGGCGCTGCCGGTGCCACTGGCCGTCGAGAACATCGCCGCGCTGATCTCCTGGCCGGGCGAGGAGATGACGGAGGGCCAGTTCCTGTACGAGCTCGCCGACCGCACGGGCGTCCGGCTCCTCATCGACGTGGCCAACCTGCACACCAACCACGTCAACCGTGCCGAGGACCCGGCCAAGGCCCTGGCCGAGCTGCCCCTGGAGGCCATCGCCTACGTCCATGTCGCCGGCGGCTTCGAACGCGACGGCGTCTGGCACGACAGCCACGCCCACCCCGTCCCCCGGCCGGTCCTCGACATCCTGACCGACCTCGCGTCCCGCGTGTCCCCTCCGGGGGTCCTGCTGGAACGCGACGAGAACTTCCCGGAACCGGCGGAGCTGGAGGCCGAGCTGGCCTCGATCCGGCGGGCCGTGGAGGCGGGGGCCGTCGAGCGGGTGAAGGCGGAGGTGCGCGCGGCGGGCCACGCGATCGCCGCGGGGCGGCCGGGGACAGCGCCCGACTGGAGCGAGGTCCACGCCGGCGCCCCCGCGCGCAGTGACGGGGCGCCGCCGCGGGGCCATGAGACCGGGGCGGCCGGGGCGACACGGGGCGCCACCGGCCGGCCCGAACACCGGGGCACCGACGAGGCCCGGCAGCGGCTCGGGGTCGCTCAGGCCGCGCTGCTGTCCGCGCTGGTCGCGGGGACGCCCGTGCCCGAGGGGTTCGACCGGGTGCGGGTCGGCGTACAGGCACGGGCGCTCGCCGCGAAGCGGGCGGACGTCGTGGCGAAGGTCGCGCCCGAGCTGCCGGAGATCCTGGGGGCGGACTACCGTACGGCCTTCGTCGCGTACGCCCAGACGCAGCCGATGACCGGCGGCTACCGGCGCGACGCGCTCACCTTCGCCGAACACCTGCTGTCCGCCGGGCGGCCCGGGGACGCCGCGGCGCGGCGGGAGCTGCGGGAGTGGTGGCTGGAGCGGTCGGGACCGGCGCCGCGCTCGCGGCGCCCGGTCCGTCGGCTGGCCCGCGCCACCCGGAAGGTGTTGCTCCGGCGCTGAGCCGGGGACGTCAGCTCCTCGATACGGCCTCGCCCTTCGGCACCACGTCGGCGGCGGCCGCGCAGCCGCCGAGGACGCGGGCCCGTGGCCACACCACCGCGCCGGCGTCCCGGTGGCCCTGAGGACCCGGGTGGGCTGGTCACCCGGTCTCGCCCGTCCGCACGCGAGTGTGCCGGGGTTCACAGCCGGGTCTCGCCCGCCCGGAACCATGGAATGTTTTGCACCTCTTTGCCCCGGCGGGTCCCTCGGCCCGCGTGCAGCGATCGCCCCGCCCTGCCCCTGATGCAATGATTCACCCCTGTACGGAAGTTGACGTAGACCCCGCAGTAACATGTCAACTCCGCACCTGAAGCCCATTAGCGTGCGGTGCCGTACCAGGAGGCACCACCATGCGACCGCGACCGCCCGTCAAGGGCCGAGGCATCGTCAGCGGCACGGGGCTGATCGTCACGTGCCTGACGGCGACGCTCGCCGCGCTGGTCTTCTCCCTCTGGTCGTACACCGACCGGCCGGGGACGGGACCGGACGTGCTGAGCGCCCAGACTCTGCGCACGAGCTACGGCCCGCTGTCCGCACTCGACCAGGACTTCCTCGTCAAGGTCCGGCTGGCCGGGCTGTGGGAGCTGCCGGCGGGGCGGCAGGCGCAGACGAAGGGGACCACGCCGGCCGTCCGGACGGCGGGCCGGCATCTCGTCGAGGGGCACGGGTTCCTCGACGAACGGGTCCGCGGTGTCGCCGCGCGGCTGAACCTCGCCCTGCCGGACGAGCCCAGCGACCAGCAGAAGCAGTGGCTGGAAACCCTGGACGCGGCACAGGGCGCCGAGTACGACCGCCAGTTCGCCAACATCCTGCGGCTGGCGCACGGCAGGGTCTTCTCGGTCGTCGCCCAGGTCCGCGCGAGCACCCGCAACTCCCTGGTGCGCGACCTCGCCGACGACGCCAACACGACCGTCCTCGACCACATCAAGGTCCTGGAGGCCACGGGCTACGTCGACTTCGACGCCATGGCCCGCGACATGGCCGGCGCGAGCCCTCCCCCGACGGCCGCACCCGCCCCGGCCGCACCCTCGATTCCGGCCCCGGACCCGGCCACCACGCTTCCGCCCCCCACGTTCCGCCCGCCGCCGGAACAGTGAAACGGAACGTCACATACCGACAACGCTCCGTCCGGATCGTGAACAAGGCATGGTGTTTTCGGGACCGTGTCACATACAAACAACATATGCTCTGGGTTCTTTTCCTGCTGGCGGCCTGGGCCGTGGCCGGCACGGCGTGCACGCGCCTGTGCCTGGCAGCCGTACGCGGTGCGGGTGGCGGCACGGACACCGGCCGGATCCATGAACTCACGCTGTACGAGGCCGCGTTCCTCTCCGGCGGACCCCGGCGGGTCGCCGACGTGACGCTCGTCGCCATGGCGCGCCAGCGCCGGCTGCTCCTCGCCCACACCGGCTGGGCGACCGTCGTCGATCCGCGCGGGCGGGACGAGATGGAGCGGTCGGTCATCGGGGCCATCGGCCCCGAGGGGCAGTCCCGGATAGCGCCGGTGCGGACCACCGCCGCCACGGCGGACGCGGTGCGCGCTATCGCCGACCGGCTGGTGCGCGCGGGGCTCGCGGTGCCCGACAGCGCCCGTACGACGGTCGCGGCGGCCGTCCGGCAGGTGCGCTCGGCGGCCGTGGCCGTCCTCGCTCTCGGCGTCGCCGCGCTGCTGACGCCCGCTCCGCCGGACATGCCGCGCCATCTGATCGCCCTGTGGTTCGCACTGCCGCTCACCCTGACCCTGAGCTCCCTCGCCGTCGCCCGCATCGAGATCCACCCGTACTCGCGCTGGGCGTCCCCGGCCGGACAGCGACTGCTCGGCGCCCTGACCCGCAACGCGGACGGCACCGCCGACGACCGCACGTACCTCACCTCCGTGGCCGTACGCGGCGTCAGCGCGATCGGTGAACCGGACCTGCGCGCCGCCTTCACGCACCGCTAGCAGGCACGCTCCGGGACACGACTGACCGGCCGGGGGCGCCCAGGGGCATTGGCGCCGACACCGGCGGACAGTGCTTGCCTTCCCCAACCACCGCACCAAACATCCCTTTTGCCACCACCGTGCACCGAAGGGATACGCGATGAGAGCCGCCCTCCTCTACTCGGCCGCAGGATCCTTGCTGCTGAGCGCCCTCACCGCCGTCCCGGACACCGACGGCTCGAGAGCGGCGGCCGAGCTGCGCGGCACCGCGGTGGCCGCCGCACGGGCGAAGGCGGCCGGCATCGACTTCGGCCCCTGTCCCGACGCACAGGACCTCCCCGGCAGCATGCAGTGCGGCACGGTCACCGTCCCGCTGGACTACGCCCGGCCCGACGGCCGGCAGATCGAACTCGCCGTCGGCCGCGCCCGGGCCACACGCAAAGACCCGCACCAGGACAAGCGCGCGGTCCGCCGCCAGGGCGCCCTGGTCTACAACCCGGGCGGTCCGGGCGCCTCGGGCCTGTACTTCCCCCTCGTCGGCCTGCTCCCCGAGTGGAAGCGGATCGCGGCCGCGTACGACCTCGTCGGCTACGCCCCGCGCGGGGTCGGCCGTTCCGCACCGCTGTCCTGCACGGACCCCGAGAAGTTCTTCAAAGGGCCCACCCAGTCACCGACGCACCCCTCCGAGTCGTACAAGAAGGAACGCATCGCGCAGGCGAAGGCGTACGCGCGCGGCTGCGCAGAGTGGGCCGGCGGCGCGCTGCGGCACTACCACTCGCTGAACAACGCCCGCGACCTCGACGTCCTGCGCGCCGCGCTCGGCGAGGAACGCCTGACGTTCATGGGCTCGTCGTACGGCACGTACTTCGGAGCCCTGTACGCGACCCTGTTCCCCGGCCACGTACGGCGGATGGTGTTCGACTCGGCGGTCGACCCCGACCCGGAGCAGATCTGGTACCGCAACAACCTCGACCAGTCGGCGGCGTTCGAGCGCCGCTGGCGGGACTTCCGGAAGTGGATCGCCCGGCACGACGACGTGTACGGGCTGGGCAGGACCGCGCGGGAGGTGCGGCTCAGCTACGAGCGGGCGAGCGCGCGGCTGGCCGCCGAGCCGGCCGGCGGGAAGGTCGGGCCCGGGCAGTTGCAGGGGGCGTTCCTCCAGGCGGGGTACTACGACGACCAGTGGCCACATCGGGCGCACGCGCTGTCGGCGTACCTCAAGGGCGATCCCGGGCCGCTGGTCGAACAGGCCGAGCAGCACCCGGAGGCCGCCGCCGAGGCGGAGAACTCACGCGCGGTCTACGTCGCCGTCGAGTGCAACGACGCCCCCTGGCCGACGGACTGGGAGGTGTGGGACCGGGACAACACCCGACTCGCGCGGCGGGCGCCCTTCGAGACCTGGGACAACGTGTGGACGAACCTGCCCTGCGCCTACTGGGAGGGGCCGCGGCAGCGGCCGCTCGACGTCGGCACCCGGCCGGGGGAACTGCCGCCGACGCTGATCCTGGCCGCCGAGCGGGACGCCGCCACGCCGTACGACGGGGCCCTCGAACTCCGCCGCCGCCTCGCGGGCTCGGTCCTGGTGACGGAGCGGGACGCCGGCGCGCACGGACTGGCGGGCGGGCCGAACGCCTGCGTCAACGGCCGTGTGGAGGCGTATCTGCTGGAGGGCCGGCTGCCGGGACGGCGTACGGACTGCGCCGCGCATCCGGAACCGAAGCCGCAGCCCCGGCCACGGTCGCAGTCCCAGCCGCAGTTCCAGCCGCAGTCGCCGCCGCGGGCGGCGGCCCCGGAGCAGCCCGGGGCCGGCGGACCGCTCGGCTGATCAGGCCAGACCCGCGATCAGCTCGGCGATGTCCTTGCGGCGGCCCGTGAAGAACGGGACCTCCTCGCGGACGTGCCGACGGGCCTCCGAGGCGCGCAGGTGACGCATCAGGTCGACGATGCGGTACAGCTCGTCGGCCTCGAAGGCGAGGATCCACTCGTAGTCGCCGAGGGAGAACGAGGCGACCGTGTTGGCACGCACGTCCGGGAAGCCGCGGGCCATCTTGCCGTGGTCGGCGAGCATGCGGCGGCGGTCCTCGTCGGGCAGCAGGTACCAGTCGTAGGAACGCACGAAGGGGTAGACGCTCACGTAGTTGCGGGGCGTCTCGTCGGCGAGGAACGCAGGGATGTGCGAGCGGTTGAACTCGGCGGGGCGGTGCAGCGCCATGTTCGACCACACCGGCGTGAGCGCCCGGCCCAGCCTCGTGCGGCGGAAGAGGTTGTACGCCTCCTGCAACGCGTCGCTGGTCTCCGCGTGCCACCAGATCATGAGATCGGCGTCGGCGCGCAGGCCCGAGACGTCGTACGTGCCGCGGATGGTCACGTCCTTGGCGGCGAGCTGGTCGAACAGCTCCTGGACCTCGTCGGCGTACCCGGCGCGGTCCTCGGGGAGGACGTCCTTCAGCTTGAAGACGGACCAGAGCGTGTAGCGGATGACCTCGTTGAGGTCCTTGGCCAGCTTGCCCTTGTTCGGGATGCGGTCGGGCTCGGTGCTGGAGGCCGTGGTGGAGGCGTCGTCACTCATGCCCTCATTCTCCCGCTCCGCCGTGCAGGCTCTGCACCGGGTGGGCGGTGAGCTCCTGCACACCCCGCAGGTCACTGTGGATCTGGTCGACGGCGGCGTACGCGCTCGCGATGCACGCCGGGATGCCGACACCGTCGTACGGCGCACCGCACACGGCGAGGCCCGGGAGCTTCGCCACGTGCTCGCGGACGCGGGCCACGCGCGCGTGGTGGCCGACGGGGTACTGGGGCAGGCCGTCGTCCCAGCGGGTGACGCGGGTGTCGACGGGTGCGGCCTCCAGACCGGTGGCGGCCTTCAGGTCCCGCCGGGAGACCGCCACGAGCTCGCTGTCGTCGCGCTGGAGGATCTCCGTCTCGCCGTACCGTCCGACGGAGGTGCGCAGGACGACGAGGTCGGGGTTCTCGCCGGCGATCCAGCCCCACTTCTGCGAGGCGAACGTGGACGCCTTGATGGTGCGGCCGTCCACCGGCGGCACGAGAAAGCCGCTGCCCTCGGGCAGACCCGCCTCGGCACGTCGATAGGCCAGGGTGACCAGCGCCATGGAGGCGTACTCGACGCCGCCGAGCTCGGCGGCGGCCCCCGGGGACTCCGTGCGCAGGAGCCGGGCGGCGGCGGGGGCCGGGACGGCGAGCACCACCGCGTCCGCGCGCAGCACCCGCTCCCCCGCGACCACGCGCCATCCGCCGTCGGCCGCGCTGTGGCTCAGCTCCGTCACCGGCGTCCCCGTGAGGATCTCGCCCCCGCGGGCCCGTACCGACTCGGCCACCGCGAGGGGCAACGTGCCGACGCCGCCCTGGACGCCCATGAACACCGGGCCGGTCTGCTGGGCGGCGGCCGCCTTCGCCTGGATCTCGCGGACCCCCTCCGTCAGGGAGGCATGGCTCCGGGCCGCCTGGAAGAGCTGCGGGACGGCCGAGCGCATCGAGATGCGGTACGCGTCGCCCGCGTACACGCCGCCCAGCAGGGGTTCCACCAGGCGGTCGACGACCTCGCGGCCGAGGCGCTCCGCCACGTACTCCCCGACGGCCACGTCGTCGCCGACCTCCGTGCGGGGCAGTTCGGCGTCGCGGTCGATGCGGGCGAGGCCCTCATCGGACAGCACACCCGACAGGGCGGCGGCGGTGCCGGGCACGCCCATCACATGGCCCTTGGGCATGGGGCGCAGCGCGCCCCGGGTCCAGATCGCGGCCGTCGCGGTCGCGGGCGGCTGGAGCCGGTCGGCGAGGCCCACCTCCCGGGCGAGCGCCACCGCCTCGGGGCGGCGGGCCAGCATCGACTCGGCGCCGAGGTCCACGCGCGCGCCCGCGACCTCCCCGGGCAGCAGCTTGCCACCCACCCGGCCGGAGGCCTCCAGCACGGTCACCCGCGCCCCGCGCTCCAGCAGCCGGTGCGCCGCGGCCAGTCCCGCGATGCCCGCCCCGATGACGACGACCTGCCCCATGCCCGCACGGGCCTGAACTTCGCGCATGCCCCCAGCCTCTCAGATGCCACTGACAGCGCTCCCGCGCCCCGGTGTCCGGTACGAGTGTCCGGCACGAGTCCCGACCGTGACCGCATCGGAACCGTCCCGGACCAAACGTCCGGCACCCCCCGGGCGTCGAAGAAGCGTCAGCCGAACCGATCCCCGGGGGATGCCCACATGCGCACACGACGATCCGCCCGCCACCCCGTCCCCGCACTCACGGCGCTCCTGGTGGCCGCGGCTCTCGCGCTCACCGGATGCAGCGGCGCGGGCGCGGACTCCGCCGGCAGCGGCGCCGACCGCGGGGCCGCCGCCCCGCAGTCGGACGCCAAGGCCGGCGCGAACGAGGCCGCCCCCGGCGGCGCCGGAAGCGGAGCCCGGGCGACCGCCCCGCCGAAGCTCCCCACGACCCACATCATCCGCACGGCCTCGCTGACCGTGCAGGTCAAGGACGTCCCGAAGGCCCTGGAGGAGGCCCGCACCAGCACCGAGAACGCGGGCGGCTACGTCGGCAACGAGACCACCACCCGGGACGCCGAGGGCCGCGAGCGCACCCGGGTCGTGCTGCGCGTGCCCGTCGAGAAGTACGACGAGGTCCTCACCGAGCTGGAGGGCGCGGGCAAGCTCCTCGACCGCAGTGCCAAGGCGGAGGACGTCACCGACCAGGTCGTGGACGTGGAGAGCCGCATCACGTCGCAGCGCGCGAGTGTGGCCCGGATCCGCGAGCTGATGGACCGGGCGACGAAGCTCAGCGATGTGGTGACCCTGGAGGGCGAGCTGAGCACCCGCCAGGCCGACCTGGAGGCGCTGCTCGCACGCCAGGAGTCCCTGAAGGACCGCACGAGCCTGGCCACCATCACCCTGTCGCTGTCCGAAACCCCGGTGAAGAAGGAGAAGGCGAAGGACGACGACCCGGGGTTCGTGGACGCGGTCACGGGTGGCTGGAACGCGTTCGTGACCGTGCTGCGCTGGCTCGCTGTGGCACTCGGCGCGGTCCTGCCGTTCGCGGCGGCGGCCGCCCTGCTCACGCTGCTGTGGCTGCGCGTCGTCCGCCCCCGCCTTCCGCGCCGCCCGCGCCCCGCGCCCGCCACGAGCGCCCTGGGCCCGCTGCCGACGGCCCGGCCGGCCCCGCGCTCCACGCCCGCGCGCACTCCTGACGAGCCTCACGAGCAGGACTGAAATGCCCTGCTCCCGTAGCGTGTTCGCATGAACATGAGCCGTACGCGCAGGGAGCGACTGGTCGTGATCGGCGGCGACGCCGCGGGGATGTCCGCGGCGTCGCAGGCACGCCGGCTGAAGAGCCCCGACGAGTTGGAGATCGTGGCGTTCGAACGCGGCCACTTCACGTCGTACTCGGCGTGCGGCATCCCGTACTGGGTGGGCGGCGACGTCACCGACCGGGACCGGCTCATCGCCCGCACCCCCGAGGAGCACCGCGCGCGGGACATCGATCTGCGACTGCGCACCGAGGTCACGGACATCGACCTCGACGGGCAGCGGGTACGCGCGCGTGACGTCGACTCCGGCGCCGAGTCCTGGACCTCGTACGACAAACTCGTGATCGCGACCGGTGCCCGGCCGATCCGGCCGGAGATGCCGGGCATGGACGCCCCCGGGGTGCACGGCGTGCAGACGCTGGACGACGGCCAGGCGCTGCTCGACACGCTGGCACGCACGCGTGGCCGCCGCGCGGTGGTCGTCGGGGCCGGCTACATCGGCGTGGAGATGGCCGAGGCGCTCATCAACCGCGGCTACGAGGTGACGGTCGTCAACCGTGGCAGCGAGCCCATGTCGACGCTCGACCCCGACATGGGCCGCCTGGTGCACAAGGCCATGGAGGGCCTGGGCATCACGATGGTGAACGACGCCGAGGTCACCGAGATCGTGACAGGGGACGACGGCCGGGTCCGGGCGGTGGCCACCCAGGACCGCGACGTCCCGGCGGACGTCGTCGTGCTCGGCATCGGCGTCCGCCCCGAGACGGGCCTCGCGAAGGCCGCCGGCCTGCCTCTCGGTGCCCACGGCGGCCTCCTCACGGACCGCTCGATGCGGGTGCGCGGCCACGAGAACATCTGGGCGGGCGGCGACTGCGTCGAGGTCCTCGACCTGGTCTCCGGCCAGGAACGGCACATCGCGCTCGGCACCCACGCCAACAAGCACGGCCAGGTCATCGGCACCAACGTGGGCGGCGGCTACGCCACCTTCCCGGGCGTGGTCGGCACGGCGGTCAGCAAGGTCTGCGACCTGGAGATCGCGCGCACGGGACTGCGCGAGAAGGACGCCCACCGCGTGGGCCTGCGCTTCGAGGCGGTCACCATCGAGTCGACCAGCCGCGCGGGGTACTACCCGGACGCCTCCCCCATGACGGTCAAGATGCTCGCCGAACTCCGCACGGGCCGCCTCCTCGGCGTCCAGATCGTCGGCCGGGAGGGCGCGGGCAAACGAGTCGACATCGCGGCGGTCGCCCTCACGGCAGGCATGACGGCGGAACAGATGACGACCCTGGACCTCGGCTACGCCCCACCGTTCTCCCCGGTCTGGGACCCGGTGCTGGTGGCAGCCCGCAAGGCGGCGGCACAGGTCCGCGGTTCTCTGTAAGGGACGGTGTGGGGGTCAGGGGCGCGGGGCTGTATCGATCCGCAGCTCCGCCGCGCGGGCGCGACAAGCCACAACGGGCCCGCACCCGGCAACGCACCCGCACCCCTACGGCGAAGCCCTACGCAGTCCCAGCCGTACCGTTGATCCGGTCGATCGCCTGCCGAGCCTGCTCCGCCGGCGGCCGCGACGGCAAGGAGGACACCGACGCCGAAGCCGTCACCGCCGGCGGCTGCTCCCCGGCCGGCTTGGCGTGGGAAGCCACCCGGGTCGACCGCAACCGGTGACTCACCGCCTCCTCCAGCGTCACCGGCCGCCGCATCTGGGCCGCCAGCCGCCCGGCATCCTGGCCCAGCCGGGCCACGTCCTCCCAGGGGAGCCGCACCACCAGCGTCAGCTCCGCCTCACCGTCGGGCAGTGCGTGCATCGGAGGAGTAACTCGGTCGTTCATCGCCTGTTCCTCACGTCGGCCCCGCGACCCGCCTTCCCCGCGCCGCGGGCGGTTGCCGAGACATACGCACGCCCTGACCGCTGCGTTCACCGGCCGGACCGATTCACCGGCGGCGCCCCGGGCACACGTGTGGCGTGGTCATTCCCGTTCATGACGTGAACCCGGTGCGGCGCACCCCCTGGGTGACGTACGCGCTGCTCGCCGCCAACATCGTCGTGTTCCTGCTCACTCCCGGCATGGCCGGTTCCGTGGTGGGCGAGAGCAGCCTGGCCCAGCTGTGTCACCTCCAGGCGTTCCTCGACCAGTACGCGGCGGTGCCACGGGAGCTGATCCACCATCAGATGCCCCGGCTGGTGCCCACGGGTGACATCGGGGTGGGCCCGCAGGGAGCCGGCTGCGTGGTCGGTCCGCCGCCTTACGACAAGTCGCCGGAACTGAGCGTCCTGACGGCGGTGTTCCTGCACGGCAGCTGGCTGCATCTGCTGGGCAACATGCTGTTCCTGTGGATCTTCGGCAACAACATCGAGGACCGCATGGGCCACGTCCGCTTCCTGCTCTTCTACGTGGTCTGCGGCTACGCGGCGTCGTACGGCTTCGCGCTCCTCAACTCCGGCTCGGGCGCACCCCTGATCGGCGCCTCGGGGGCGATCGCCGGGGTGCTGGGCGCCTATCTGGTGCTGTATCCGAGGGCCAGGGTCTGGGTCCTCGTCCCGTTCCTGATCTTCCTGCCGCTCCGGCTGCCCGCCTGGATCGTGCTGGGGCTGTGGTTCGTGCTCCAGGCGGTGTACTCCTCCGGCGAGGGCATCTCCGACGCCGGCACGGTGGCGTACGCGGCACACGTCGTGGGCTTCGTCGCCGGCATGCTGATCTCCTGGCCGCTGCGCCCCGGCACGCCACCGCCGCCCGAGCCGCGCGGCATCCTCTTCGGCAGGCGGGCGCGGCCCCGGCACACCTGGTGAGTCAGCGGGCGGTGTGCGTGTGCACGTACTCCACGAGCCGCGTCAGCGCGTCCGGGTCCGTCGACGGCATGACGCCGTGGCCGAGGTTGAAGATGTGCCCCTCCAGCCCCGCCGCCGAGTCCAGGACCTCGCGGGTCTTCGCCTCGACGGCCTCCGTGGGGGCGAACAGCACGGTCGGGTCGAGGTTGCCCTGGAGCGCCTTGCCGGGGCCGACGCGGCGGGCGCCCTCGTCCAGCGGGACGCGCCAGTCGACGCCGACGACGTCCGCGCCGGCCTCGCCCATGAGCCGCAGCAGCTCGCCGGTGCCGACGCCGAAGTGGATGCGCGGGACGCCGTAACCGGCCACGGCCTCGAAGACCTTCGCCGACGCGGGCAGCACCGAGCGCCGGTAGTCGACGGGAGCCAGCGCCCCGGCCCAGGAGTCGAACAGCTGGACCGCGGAGGCGCCCGCCTCGATCTGGACCTTCAAGAAGGCGGCCGTGATGTCGGCGAGGCGGTCGAGCAGGTCGGCCCACAGCTCGGGGTCGCCGTACATCATCGCCTTGGCGTTCTCGTACGTGCGGGACGGGCCGCCCTCGACGAGGTAGCTCGCGAGGGTGAAGGGGGCGCCGGCGAAGCCGATCAGGGGCGTGCTGCCGAGTTCGCGGGTGAGCAGGCCGATGGCCTCGGTGACGTAGGAGACGTCCTCGGGGGTCAGGTCGCGCAGCTGGGCGAGGTCGGCACGGGTGCGGATCGGGCGCTCGACGACCGGGCCGACGCCTGGCTTGATGTCGAGGTCGACGCCGATGGCCTTGAGCGGGACGACGATGTCGCTGAAGTAGATCGCCGCGTCGACGCCGTGCCGGCGCACCGGCTGGAGCGTGATCTCGGTGACCAGCTCGGGCCGCATGCAGGACTCGAGCATCGGAATGCCCTCGCGCACCTTGCGGTACTCCGGCAGTGAGCGCCCGGCCTGCCGCATGAACCACACCGGCGTGTGCGGCACGGGCTCGCGCCGGCAGGCCTTGAGGAAGGCTGAGTCGTACGGGGCGGACGGCTGCTGGGCCCGGGGGGCGTCATTGGCACTCACGGGCCAAGTTTCGCACGCCCCCGATGGGCGTGATTCAGCCCCTGGAGAGGCGCGGGGTGTCTAGCCCGGCACCCGGGCTCCGGTCCCCGTAACCTTCCGGCATGGCTGCGGCTCAGGGACGACTGTCGGACGGCGCTGGCGGAATGGACGAAGCGAAGGACACCGAGAAAGACCGGCGGGAGGCGGACACCGCCCCGCGGCCCTTCCGGGCCGCCGTCGACGCGCTCAGGGCGGCGCGGCTGCGGCCCCAGATCGAGGTGGAGCCGACGCCCCCGCCGAAGCGGCTCGCCCCCTACGCCCACGCGCTGGAGGCCGCGGTCGTCGACGGCGACGAGGACCTGGCAGACGGCCGGCTGGTCTTGCTGCACGACCCGGCGGGACACGACGCCTGGCAGGGCACGTTCCGGCTGGTGACTCTGGTGCGCGCGGAACTGGAGCCGGAGATGGCCGCGGACCCGCTGCTGCCGGAGGTGTGCTGGTCCTGGCTGACCGGCGCGCTCCAGACGCGCGGGCTGACGTACGGGGAGCCGAGCGGCACCGTCACGCGGGCGAGCTCGCACTACTTCGGCGGTCTGGCCGCGCGCCCGGCCGCCTCGCAGATCGAGATCCGCGCCTCCTGGACGCCGCGTGAAGGGCTGGGCGGGATCCCGGACACGGCCGCGCATCTGGCGTCCTGGTGTGATCTGCTCGCCCAGGTCGCGGGGCTGCCGCCGGCCGGGCCGGGGGACGCGTCGGTGGTGACGCTGCCGCAGCGGCGAGGACCGCAGTCCCGCTGATCGAACCTGTTCCGACCCCGTACTGATCGAACCTGTACGGGGCGGTCAACACTGCCCTGCCGACGATCACACCTGCGTCCCCCTCTTGGCCGAATCACTTTGTCGATACGGCCACTTTCGACCGCGTACCGACGCAGACCGAAACCGTCCGGCCTTCGAATGATCGACCGCGTGTCCGAATTGTACGGATTGTTATCACCGATTCGTGATCATTCCCTAAAGGCGGACGGGTGGGGTGCCGAAGACGACTGTGACCTTGAAAGCACGGTTCGTCCCGGCTTCACCCCCCACGAGCCGGCCCCGTCCCGCACCCCAGGAGGCCTGGTGTCCGTTCTCCTCGAGCAGCCCGCAAGCCTGGTCGCCTACCGCCCGAACAAGCCGACCGCCATGGTGGTCGTGGCCGACCCGCGCGTCCGCTCCACCGTCACCCGCCACCTGTGGGCGCTCGGTGTGCGCGATGTCATCGAGGCCTCGTCCATCGCGGAGGCTCGTCCCCGCATCGGCAACCCCCGCGACATCTGCGTCGCCGACGTCCACCTGCCCGACGGCTCCGGCCTCACCCTGCTGTCGGAGACCCGCGCCGCGGGCTGGCCCAACGGGCTCGCCCTCTCCGCCGCCGACGACATCGGCGCCGTGCGCAACGCGCTCGCCGGCGGTGTGAAGGGCTACGTCGTCACCGGCACGCGCACCAACGTCGGGCTCCCCACCCGGCCGGGCGCCGCCCCCATCGGCGCCGCCGCCGCGCGCCTGCACCGCCGCCCCCCGGGTACCCCGAGCCACCCGGGCGGCTACCGCGAACTGTCCGGCCGCGAGGTCGAGGTACTGCGGCTGGTCGCGGAGGGCCAGTCGAACAAGGCGATCGGGGTCTCGATGGGCCTGTCCGCGCTGACCGTCAAGAGCCACCTCGCCCGCATCGCCCGCAAGCTCGGCACGGGCGACCGCGCCGGGATGGTCGCGGTGGCCCTGCGGACCGGAATCATCCACTGACCCGCTCCACGATGCCCCTTTGTGATCATTTACTCACGTGAACGGGGCCGGCCCCGGCTCCCGCTCATGTCACTCACGGTTCGCGGACCCGACACTTCCCCGGCCTGACTGGTTTGCGACCCCCCGGCGCCCGTCGACGGAACGTTCCGTCGACGGGCGCTGTCCATACACGGATACCCTTGACATGTGACCGACGCCCACGAGACCGCAGCAGACAGCTCACTGCGAACCACCGGAGGCGCTCCTCCGGACGACGGCGGATCTTCTGCTACGGAGGCGCCGATCCCTTTGCTGGAACCGCGTGAGGGCATTCCGCCCGTGATCGCGGACGAGGCCGCCCTGGCCCGGATGATCGCCGACTTCGAGGCGGGCTCCGGACCGGTCGCCGTCGACGCCGAGCGGGCGTCCGGCTACCGCTACGGCCAGCGCGCCTATCTGGTCCAGCTGCGCCGCCAGGGCGCCGGAACGGCTCTCATCGACCCCGTCGCCTGCCCCGACCTGTCCGCCCTGGGCGAGGCTCTGTCCGGCGTCGAGTGGGTGCTGCACGCCGCCACCCAGGACCTGCCCTGCCTGCGTGAGATAGGCATGGTGCCGACGCGGCTGTTCGACACGGAGCTGGCCGGGCGGCTCGCCGGATTCCCCCGGGTCGGCCTCGGCGCGATGGTCGAGGGCGTCCTCGGCTTCGTCCTGGAGAAGGGACACTCCGCCGTCGACTGGTCGACCCGGCCGCTGCCCGAGCCCTGGCTGCGGTACGCGGCGCTGGACGTCGAGCTGCTCGTCGACCTGCGCGACGCGCTGGAGAAGGAGCTGGACCGGCAGGGCAAGCTGGAGTGGGCCCGCCAGGAGTTCGACGCGATCGCCTCCGCGCCGCCGCCCGAGCCGCGCAAGGACCCCTGGCGGCGTACGTCCGGCATGCACAAGGTGCGCCGGCGGCGGCAGCTGGCCGTCGTACGCGAGCTGTGGCAGACCCGGGACCGGATCGCGCAGCGGCGGGACGTCTCGCCGGGCAAGGTGCTCGGGGACGCGGCGATCGTGGAGGCCGCGCTGGCGATTCCGGCCAACGTGCACGCGCTGGCCGCGCTGAACGGTTTCGGACACCGGATGAGCAAGCGGCAGCTGGAGCAGTGGCAGGCGGCCGTGGACCGGGCGAAGGCGTTGAGCGAGGCGCAGTTGCCGCAGCCGGGGCAGCCGGTGACCGGGCCTCCGCCGCCGCGGGCCTGGGCGGACAAGGATCCGGCGGCCGCGGCTCGGCTGTCCGCGGCCCGGGCGGGTGTTTCGGCGCTGGCCGAGCGGCTCACCATGCCGCAGGAGAATCTGATGACGCCGGACACGGTTCGGCGGGTGTGCTGGGAGCCGCCGGCGGTGGTGGATGCGGAGTCGGTGGCGGCCGCGCTCGCAGGGTACGGTGCGCGGCCGTGGCAGGTGGAGCTGGTGACGCCTGTGTTGGTGGAGGCGTTGTCCGCGAAGGAGGCCTAGCCGCCGTAGACCTTCCCGTCGTACGGCGGCTGCGGGCTGGACGTGGTGGTTCGCGCAGTTCCCCGCGTCTCCTTGGAAGAAGGCCCCCTACTTCGTGGCGCCTCGGGTGAAACCGTTGTAGATGAACCGCTGGAGGACCAGGAAGACGATCAGCGTCGGGACGATGACCAGGATCGCGCCTGCCGAGATGGTCTCCCAGTGAGCTCCGAAGGGGCCCTTGAAGCGGAACAGGGACGTCGAGATCACGCCAAGATCCTCGGAGGGCATGTAGAGGAAGGGGATGTAGAAGTCGTTGTAGACGGTGATCCCCTTCACGATCACGACCGTCGCGATCGCCGGTTTCAGCAGCGGGAAGATGATCTTGCGGTAGACCGTGAAGGCGTTGGCGCCGTCGATGCGGGCCGACTCGTCCAGGGAGACCGGGATCGACCGGACGAACTGCAGGAAGATGTAGATCGAGACGATGTCCGTGCCCATGTAGAGGGCGATCGGCGCCCAGAGGCTGTCGAACATGCCGAAGCTGTTGACGATCTGGAAGGTGGCCACCTGGGTGGTCACTCCGGGGACCAGCGCGGCGATGAGGAACAGGGCCAGGACCCACGTGCGGAAGCGGAACCGGAAGCGGTCGATGGCGTAGGCGGTCATCGAGCCGATGAGGACCGTGCCGCCGATGGCGACGACCAGGATGATCGCGGTGTTGGCGAACGCCGAGAGCATCCGGCCGTCCTGGAACGCCGTCACGTAGTTGCCGAAGTTGAACGGGTCGCCGGGGAGCGCGAGCGCTCCGCTGCCGTCCGCCATCTCCTTCCCGGACTTCAGGGATGTCAGGAACACCGCGGCCAGCGGGAGCAGGACCACCGCGGTCGCGGCGATCAGCGACAGGTACACGAGGACGCGGGCCACCGCGCGGCGCGTCATACGAGGTCCGCCTTGTCGTCGGGGGCGAGGCGCCGCTGCACCCAGGTCACCGCCAGGACGATCAGCAGCAGCACCAGCGCGGCCGCCGAGGCGAGTCCCGTCTTGTTGAACTGGAACGCCAGCTTCACGGTCTGGATCACGAACGTCTCGGTACCGGTCGCGCCGCCGGTCATGATGTACGGGATCTCGAAGACCGACAGGGAGCCCGAGATCGACAGGACCACGGTGAGGGACAGGATGGGCTTGATGCCCGGCGCGATGATGTAGCGGAACTGGTGCCAGCGGTTCGCGCCGTCCAGCTCGGCCGCCTCGTACAGCTCCCCGGGGATCGACTGGATCGCCCCCAGGAAGAGGACGAAGTTCAGGCCCAGGTAGCGCCAGACGGAGACGGCCGCGAGGGACGTGTTCGCCGATGTCGGGGTGCCCAGCCACGCCCGGTCCGTCTCCACTCCGAACAGGCTCAGCACCGAGTCGAGGGTGCCGCCGTCCTGGAAGAAGTAGAGGAAGACGAACCCGATCGCCACGCCGTTGATCAGGTACGGGAAGAACAGCACGCCCTTGAAGAAGTTCCGGAAGCGGACGTCGAAGCTGAGGATCGTGGCGAAGTAGAGCGCGGCCACGATCTGGATCACCGACGCCACCAGGTAGTAGCCGCTGACCCAGAAGACCTCGAAGAGCTCTGGGCGCGTGAAGAGTTCGGCGTAGTTCCCGGTGCCCGTGTAGCGCAGCTCGGGGCTCACTCCGTCCCAGTCGGTGAAGCTGTACGCGACCATGTTGGCGATCGGCGCGTAGGTGAAGACGATCAGGAGGGCGAGCGGGGCGAGCAGGAAGAGCCAGGGCGTGGTCCCGCGCCACAGACGTGCCCGGCGCGGGGCGGGGGCGGCTGCCCCCGCCCCCGCGGCGGCCTTGACGGCCGCCGTCTCGGTCGTTCCCGTCATCAGGACCCCAGCGACTTCTGGGTCTCGGTCCACTTCTTGCCGAGGCCGTCCAGGAAGGCGTCCGGGTCACCCTTCCTGGCGCCGCGGGCCATGTCGACGAGTTCCCGGCGGTAGTCGGGCTTGTTGATGCCGACCTCGGACTGGTTCTCGATGGTCTTCAGCCTGGCACCCTTGCTGTCGTCGAGGTCGAGGAGCTTGACGCCCGCCTCCTCGTACGGCTTCAGGATGTCGGGCAGCGGGGCGTCCTTGAGCGGGGACAGCGCCAGGTTGTCCTGCGCGTAGCCGGACTTGTCGGTGAACCAGTCGATCCAGGCACGGGCGGCCTGCTTGTGCTTGGAGTGGATGTTGACGGCCTGTTGGTAGTCGGGTGACGTCACCGCGCAGAACCTGCCGTCCTTCTGGGCGGGGAAGGGCATGAACCCGATGTCGTCCGGGTCGGTACCGGCCTGCTTCGCCGCACCCTGCATCTGGATGACCGCCCAGGAGCCGAGCCACATGGTGGCGATCTCGCCCTTGGCCAGCTTGGGCTTGGACGCCTCCCAGTTGGTGGTCGTCGGGTCCTTCTCGATGAGCCCCTCGTGCACGATGTCGTACAGCAGCGTGTCCGCCACCCGCAGTTCGGCGCCCTCGGCCCAGGGGTTGCCCTCGGCCCACCTGGTGGTGGCCTGCTCGTCGCAGCTGACCGAGCCCCTGACCCCCGTCCACTGGCTGAGCGGCCACCCGTCCTTGAAGTTGGTGTAGTAGGGGATCGCGTCGGTCTTCGACTTGATCGCCTTGAGGCCGGCGAGGAACTCGGCCGGTGTCGTGGGCCAGTCGGTGACCCCGGCCTCGCTCCACACCTTCTTGTTGTAGATGAACCCCGGGACCGCGCCGAGCGGGCTCTGGCCGTAGGCCTTGCCCTCGACGGTGGTGTAGTCGGTGAAGCGGTACTTCTTGCTCCGCTCCTCCTGACTGCCCAGCGAGGCGAAGAACTTCGGGTAGTCCTTCTTCTCGATCACCGCGGGGATCATGAGGACGTCCCCGTAGTTCTCCGTGTTCATACGGATCTTGACTTCGCCCTCGTAGTCGGTGATGCCGTCGAACTCGACCTTCACCTTGGGATACGTCTTGTTGAACTCGGCGGCGTACTTCTTCAACGTCCCGTCCTGCACGAGGTCGGTCCGGTGGGTCAGGACGGTGATGGTCCCGCCGGCCTTGGAGGGGTCGTCGGGCGCCTCGGCGTCGGCCCCCTTCGAGGGGCCACCGGTGCCGGTGCAGCCGGAGGCCAGCAGGGCGGCGCCCGCAGCGAGGGCGAGGAGGGTACGGCGGTTCATGTGCGTCAGCTCCGTTCGCGGAGAGGAACTCGGGACGGAAGAGCACGTGCGGTATGGCTGGTTCGGCACTCTGACAGCGCTTTCTCAACCGGTAAAGTCCCATTCCCGCCAACGCTGCGAAGACCTGTACACGACTGTTCACTGGACCGGTTAAGGGAGCGCGCATGCTGGAGGCCACACCGCTGGGCGACGGATGGATCCTGCGGCACGAGCCGGACCCGCTCCCGGCCTCCGTGCCTGGCTGCGTGCACACCGACCTGATGGCGGCCGGAGTGATCCCGGACCCGTTCCTGGGTCTGGGCGAGTCCGAGGTGGCGTGGGTGGGGCGCCGGGACTGGACGTATGAACGGGAGCTCACGAGCGCGTCCGCGCAGGAGCAGACCGACCTGGTCTTCGACGGGCTCGACACCGTCGCCGAGATCTCCCTGGACGGGCGGCTGCTGGGCAAGGTGCGGAACATGCACCGCTCGTACCGGTTCGACGTGACGGGGCTGTCCGGGCGGCTGTCCGTGCGGTTCGTCTCCGCCTACGCCGAGGCCGAGGCCGTGCGGGGACGGCTGGGCGAGCGGCCCGCCGCCTACGCCGAGCCCTACCAGTACCTGCGCAAGATGGCCTGCTCGTTCGGCTGGGACTGGGGGCCGACCCTGGTGACGGCCGGGATCTGGCGACCGGTGCGCCTGGAGCACTGGTCGACGGCCCGGATCGCCCGGGTGCGTCCGTTGGTCACCGTCGACGAGGGGGTCGGCGTCGTCGAGCTGGCCGTGGACGTCGAGCGGACCCGGGTGGAGGTGCCGCTCGCCCTGGAGGCGACGGTGAGCGGGGTGCGGGCCCGGGCGGAGATCGACGGGGCGGGCGGGGTCGTACGGCTGCGCGTACCGGACGTCCGGCTGTGGTGGCCGCGTGGCTACGGCGAACAGCCGCTGTACGACGTCGAGTTGCGGCTGCTGCACGGCGATGCCGCGCTGGACGTGTGGCGGCGGCGGATCGGCTTCCGAACCGTGGAACTGGACCGGCGGCCCGACGCGCACGGCACCGGCTTCACCCTCGTCGTCAACGGCGAACGGCTCTTCGCGCGGGGCGTCAACTGGATCCCCGACGACGTCTTCCCGTCCCGGATCACCCGCGAGCGCTACCGGGAGCGGCTGGAGCAGGCCGCCGGGGCGGGGGTGGACCTCGTACGGGTCTGGGGCGGCGGGATCTACGAGAGCGAGGACTTCTACGACGCCTGCGACGAACTCGGGCTGCTGGTCTGGCAGGACTTCCCGTTCGCGTGCGCGGCCTACCCGGAGGAACAGCCGCTGCGCGGCGAGGTGGAGGCCGAGGCCCGGGAGAACGTCGTACGGCTCATGCCGCATCCGTCGCTGGTGCTGTGGAACGGCAACAACGAGAACCTGTGGGGCTTCAGGGACTGGGGCTGGGAGCCGCGGCTGGCCGGCGACTCCTGGGGCGAGGGGTACTACCTGGGCGTACTGCCGCGGGTGGTGGCCGAGTTGGATCCGACGCGGCCGTACGCGGCGGGGAGCCCCTGGTCCGGGTCCTGGACCCGGCATCCGAACGATCCGGCGCACGGTACGCACCACTCCTGGGAGGTGTGGAACCGGGAGGACTACGCCGACTACCGGCTCAGCGTCCCCCGGTTCGTCGCCGAGTTCGGCTGGCAGGCGCCGCCCGCGTACGCCACGCTGCGGCGGGCACTGCCCGGGGAGGAACTCGCGCCGGACTCCCCCGGCATGCTGCACCATCAGAAGGCCGACGACGGCAACGGCAAGCTGGAGCGGGGGCTGGCCCGGCACTTCGCCGTGCCGAAGGGGGACTTCGACCGCTGGCACTACCTGACGCAGGTCAACCAGGCCCGTGCGGTGGCGGCCGGGATCGAGCACTGGCGCTCGCACTGGCCGGTGTGCGCGGGCACGGTCGTCTGGCAGCTCAACGACTGCTGGCCGGTGACGTCCTGGGCGGCGATCGACGGGGACGGACGGGAGAAGCCGCTGTACCACGAGCTGAAGCGGCTGTACGCGGACCGGTTGCTGACGCTCCGGCCGCGGGACGGCGGGCTGGTGCTGGCCGCCGTCAACCAGGCGGCCGGGGACTGGACGCCGGCGCTGACCCTGCGGCGGATGTCCGTCGGGGGCGAGGTGCTGGGGCAGGCGGCCGTGGCGGTGGCGGCCGGGGGGCGGGCGGTGGCCCGTGTCGATGTTCCGCGGGAGCTGACGCCCGACGGGCCGAAGGAGTTTCTGGTCGCGGACGCGGAGGGATTGCGGGCGGTGCACTTCCCGGTGCCGGACCGCGAGGTCGCCTACCCCACGCCGGAGTTCGATGTCTCGCTCGCCCCCGACGGCATCACCGTCACCGCCCGCACCCTGGTACGGGACCTGCTGCTCCAGGCCGACCGGCTGGATCCGGGGGCGCGGGCCGACCGGGGGCTGGTCACGCTGCTGCCGGGCGACGAGGTGACCATCGGGGTGCGCGGCTGGAAGACCCCGGACGCGGATCGTGCTCGTTCGGCCCTGTACTGCGCGGAGCCCACCCGATGACGGCGACGCCGGCCCCCCGCGTCACCATCAAGGACGTCGCCGCGCGCGCCGGCGTGTCCAAGGGGGCCGTATCGCTCGCGTTCAACCACAAGCCCGGCCTGTCGGAGGCGACCCGGGACCGTATCTTCCGGGCGGCACGGGAGCTGGGCTGGGCACCGAACCTCACGGCGCGGACGCTGGCCGGTTCGCGCGTGGACGTGGTGGGGCTCGCGGTGTGCCGGCCGGCCCGGATGCTCGGGCTCGAACCCTGGTACATGGAGTTCGTCTCGGGCGTGGAGAGCGTCCTGGCCGAGCACTCCTGCTCCCTGCTGCTGAGACTCGTACGGAATCTGGACGAGGAGCTGGGGGTCCAGGAGGCGTGGTGGCGGGGGCGGCAGATCGGCGGGTCGATCCTCGTCGACTTCCGGGCCGGCGATCCCCGGGTGGACCTCGTGGAGCGGCTCGGGCTGCCGGTGGTGGCGGTGGGGCATCCCTCGCTGACCGGGGGGCTCACCTCCGTGTGGACCGACGACGCGACGGCCGTGACGGAGGCGGTGCGGTATCTGGCCGCGCTGGGACACCGGCGGATCGCCCGGGTGGGCGGGGCGGCGGCCCTCGGGCACACGGCCATCCGGACGGCGGCGTTCGACGAGGCGGCGGGGACGCTGGCGCTGGCCGGGGCGTGGCAGGTGGCGACGGACTTCTCCGGGGACGCGGGGGCGCGGGCGACGCGCTCCCTGCTGACGGCCGCGCCGCCGGACCGGCCGACCGCGATCGTGTACGACAACGACGTCATGGCGGTGGCGGGGTTGTCGGTGGCGGCGGAGATGGGACTGCGGGTGCCGGAGGACGTGTCGCTGCTGGCCTGGGACGACTCGCAGCTGTGCCGGTTGACGCATCCGACGCTGTCCGCGATGAGTCATGACGTGCACGGGTTCGGGGCGGAGGTGGCCCGGACGTTGTTCTCGGTGATCACCGGGGGTGAGAACGGGTCGCATCCTGTGCCGACGCCTGTTCTGACACCTCGGGGCTCCACCGCGCCGCCTCGGTCGGCGCCGTAGGGGCGTGCGGGTCCGACGTGGCTGGTCGCGCCCACGCGGCGGAGCCGCACATTGACACCGCCCCGCGCCCCTGACAAGCGAGGCGCTGCCCCACCGGAGATTGTGTGACCTTCACCGCTCGCCATGTCAGGACTGGGCAGCTACGTTACTCATAAGTAGCATGGGATGAGCAAGCGCTCAGCGTCCTGGACCCTGGAGGAGAGCCATCGTGCCTCGTACCGTCAGGGACGTCGTCTTCGTAGACGGCGTCCGCACCCCGTTCGGCAAGGCGGGCCCGAAGGGCATCTACCACGAGACCCGTGCCGACGACCTCGTCGTGAAGGCGATCCGGGAGCTGCTGCGCCGCAACCCCGGCCTCGACCCGAAGAAGATCGACGAGGTCGCCATCGCCGCGACCACGCAGATCGGCGACCAGGGCCTCACCATCGGCCGCACGGCCGGGATCCTCGCCGGCCTGCCGCAGTCCGTCCCGGGCTACAGCATCGACCGCATGTGCGCCGGCGCCCTGACCGCCGTCACCACGGTCGCCGGCTCCGTCGCCTTCGGCGCGTACGACATCGCCATCGCCGGCGGTGTCGAGCACATGGGACGTCACCCCATGGGCGAGGGCGTCGACCCGAACCCGCGGTTCGTCAGCGAGAAGCTGGTCGACGAGTCGGCCCTGTTCATGGGCATGACCGCGGAGAACCTGCACGACCGCTACCCGCAGATCACCAAGCTGCGCGCCGACGAGTACGCCGTGCGCTCCCAGGAGAAGGCCGCCAAGGCGTACGCCAACGGCAAGATCCAGGCCGACCTGGTGCCGGTCTCGGTTCGCCGGACCAACGCGGAGGCCGGTGAGACGGGCTGGGGCCTGGTCACCGCCGACGAGCCGATGCGCCCGGGCACGACCCTGGAGAACCTCCAGGGCCTCAAGACCCCGTTCCGCGTCCACGGCCGGGTCACCGCCGGTAACGCGGCCGGTCTGAACGACGGCGCCACCGCCTCGCTCATCGCCTCCGAGGAGTTCGCGCGGGAGAACGACCTCCCCGTGAAGATGCGCCTGGTCGCCTACTCCTTCGCGGGCGTCGAGCCGGAGGTCATGGGCTACGGCCCGATCCCGGCGACGGAGAAGGCGCTGGCCCAGGCGGGCCTGTCGATCTCCGACATCGGCCTGTTCGAGATCAACGAGGCCTTCGCCGTCCAGGTGCTGGCCTTCCTCGACCACTACGGCATCGCCGACGACGACGAGCGCGTCAACCAGTACGGCGGCGCCATCGCCTTCGGCCACCCGCTGGCCTCCTCCGGTGTCCGTCTGATGACGCAGCTGGCCCGCCAGTTCGAGGAGCAGCCGCACGTCCGCTACGGCCTGACGACCATGTGCGTCGGCTTCGGCATGGGCGCGACGGTCATCTGGGAGAACCCGCACTTCGAGGGGGACAAGTGAGCACCACCGCCGAGCTTCTGAAGCAGGCTTCCGAGCTGTTCCCGGACGAGGTCGTCACGCAGGCGCACGTACGCCACTTCGACCTCCCCGCGGGTGCCGGGCGCTTCGCCCTGATCACCCTGGACAACGGCCACGACCACACCAAGCCGACCACCTTCGGCCCGGCCTCGCTGGCGAACCTGAACGCCGCGATCGACCAGGTGGAGAAGGAGGCCGCGGACGGCGAGATCGTCGGCGTCGGCATCACCGGCAAGCCGTTCATCTTCGCGGTCGGCGCCGACCTCAAGGGCGTGGAGATCCTCAAGGAGTACGAGCACGCCCTCGCCATCGGCAAGGGCGGCCACGAGGTCTTCAAGCGGCTGTCGAAGCTGGCCGTACCGACCTTCGCGTACTACAACGGCGCCGCGATGGGCGGTGGCGTCGAGGTCGGTCTGCACTGCTCCTACCGGACCGTCTCCGCGGCCCTCCCGGCGTTCTCGCTCCCCGAGGTGTTCCTCGGCCTGGTCCCGGGCTGGGGCGGCTGCACGCTGCTGCCGAACCTGATCGGCGCCGACAAGGCCGTCTCGGTGATCATCGAGAACAGCCTCAACCAGAACAAGCAGCTCAAGGGCAAGCAGGTCTACGAGCTCGGGATCGCCGACGCGCTCTTCGAGGGCGCGGACTTCCTGGAGCAGTCGCTGATCTGGACCGCGTCCGTCCTCAAGGGCGAGATCGAGGTCGAGCGCCCGGTGATCGACCGCGGCGAGGGCTGGGACCAGGCCGTCGCCAAGGGCCGTTTCATCGCGGACTCCAAGGTGCACGGCGCGGCCCCGGCCGCCTACCGCGCCCTGGACATCATCGCCGCCGCCAAGAACGGCGACCTCCAGCAGGGCTACGACGCCGAGGACAAGGCGCTCGCCGACCTGATCATGGGCGGCGAGCTGCGGGCCGGCATCTACGCCTTCAACCTGGTGCAGAAGCGCGGCAAGCGCCCGGCCGGTGCCCCGGACAAGAACCTGGCCCGTCCGGTCACCAAGGTCGGTGTCGTCGGCGCCGGTCTGATGGCCAGCCAGCTCGCCCTGCTGTTCCTGCGCCGCCTTGAGGTGCCGGTCGTGCTGACCGACATCGACCAGGAGCGCGTCGACAAGGGTGTGGGCTACGTCCACGCCGAGATCGACAAGCTGCTCGGCAAGGGCCGCATCAACCAGGACAAGGCCAACCGCCTCAAGGCGCTGGTGAGCGGTGTCCTGGACAAGGCCGAGGGCTTCGCGGACGCGGACTTCATCATCGAGGCCGTGTTCGAGGAGATGGGCGTCAAGCAGAAGGTGTTCGCGGAGGTCGAGGCGGTCGCTCCGGCGCACGCGATCCTGGCCACCAACACCTCCTCGCTGTCGGTGTCGGAGATGGCGTCGAAGCTGAAGCACCCCGAGCGGGTCGTCGGCTTCCACTTCTTCAACCCGGTCGCCGTGCTGCCGCTGCTGGAGATCGTCCGCGGCGAGCAGACCGACGAGGCCTCCCTGGCCACGGCGTTCGGCGTCGCAAAGAAGCTCAAGAAGACCGCGGTACTGGTGAAGGACGCCCCGGCGTTCGTCGTGAACCGCATCCTGACCCGCTTCATGGGCGAGATCCAGAACGTCATCGACGAGGGCACCCCGGTCGAGGTCGCCGAGAAGGCCGTCGAGCCGCTGGGCCTGCCGATGTCGCCGCTGGTCCTGCTGGAGCTGGTCGGCCCGGCGATCGGCCTGCACGTCTCCGAGACGCTCAACAAGGCGTTCCCGGACCGCTTCACGGTCTCCCCGAACCTCAAGGCGGTCGTCGAGGCGGGCAAGCGCGGCTTCTACGTCTACGACAGCGGCAAGCCCGAGCTGGACCCGGAGGTCGCCGCGCTGCTGAAGCAGGGCGACACCGTCCTGACGGAGGAGCAGGTCCGCGACCGCGTCCTGGACGCGGTCGCGCAGGAGATCGGCATCATGCTCGACGAGGGCGTCGTCGCCGAGGCGCAGGACATCGACCTGTGCCTCATCACGGGCGCCGGCTGGCCGTTCCACCTGGGCGGCATCACGCCGTACCTGGACCGCGAGGGCGTCTCCGAGCGGGTCAACGGCAAGAGGTTCCTGGCGCAGGGCGTGGCGAGCGTCCCCGCGTAACGCGTAACCCCTGAGGGGGGTGGGGCGTCGGTACGATCCGGACGCCCCACCCCCTTCTGCATGCCGTCACGGCCCCGGCCGGGCCACACCAACGGCGTGTCAGATCTCCCGCCACGCCCGCAGCGCGAGCCCCGGCTCGTCCTTGCGGCGGGTGAACAGCAACTTTCCGGTCGACGGGGAGAGGGAGGCCGCGACGACCTCCTCGTGCTCGTCGAGCGCCAGCGACACCGTGGCGTCGGCGGGCAACTGAGGGCCGGACTCGGTCCACCAGGCCCCGGCGGACTCCTGTTCGGTCGGATAGGCGGCGAAGGCGACCCGGCCGCTCGACGCCCGCTGGGCGAGCACGGTGCAGTCGTACCCCTGGATCTCACAGCGCACGGCGGACACGGGCCCCGGCCCGGCGGAGGCGATGAGCGTCACCGGCTTCTCCCCGGGGCGCCAGGCGCACAGGTCGCCGGAGGTGTCCGTGAAGAAGAGAGTGGTGCGCTCGGGAGACGTGGCGAGAGCGCGCAGGGTCCCCGGACGCACGGGCACATCGGCCCCCTCCCCCCGCACCGGGGTACGGCCCGGCTCCTCCTGCCGCCAGTGCAGAATCCCGCCGCCGGCGGCGGCGTACACCTCGACCAGTCCCGACTCCCCCGTGACGGCGGCCAACTCCCCCTGCACGTCGTGCCCCTCCAGGTCCTGCCAGGCGCCCCAGCCGCCCTTCTCCTTCTGGTTGCGCAGGCTCACTCCGCCGCCCTTGTTACGGACGAAGACATGGCAACGCCCCTGCGCGTCGACGGCGACGGCCGGCTCGCCCGTCCGGTCGCCCTTCTTGTCGGGGTGCCCGATCGGGACCCAGTCCAGGGGTGCGAGACGGGGCCGGAAGTGGGTGGAGTGCACGAGCCCGGACTCGCCGGGCACAGTGGGCCGCCAGGCGGCCAGATGGGCGTAGCCGTCGGCGCCCTGGCCGACCGCGACGCCCGGGTGCAGCTTCTGGGTGCCGCCGACGGTTCGGGGGCCGTCCCAGGAGCCGGCGGGACCGCGTTCCGCACGGCACAGGACGGCTTCGCCGGAGGGCAGGTAGACGGTGAGGCGGCCGTCGCGGCCGCGGAGGAGCCAGTCGCCGTTCACTGGTTCACCTTACGCGGGCGGGGCGTGTCGACGTCCCGCCCGCCCCCTGCCCGGCCGAGATCCGCCGTGCGACCCTGACCACATGAACAGCAACGCTCCCCTGCTTGTCGTCGTCGATGCCGCGAATGTCGTCGGATCGGTGCCGGACGGTTGGTGGCGGGACCGGAAGGGGGCGGCGGAGCGGTTGCGGGACCGGTTGGCCTCGGACGGGGTGCCGGGGGTGGCTGCCGACGGGCCGGTGGAGATCGTGCTCGTGGTGGAGGGGGCGGCGCGGGGAGTCGAGTCCGTGGCCGGGGTTCGGGTGGAGTCGGCCGCGGGCAGCGGGGACGATCACATCGTGGACGTGGTCGCGGGGGCGGCGGCACGTCCGGTGCTGGTGGTCACGGCGGACCGGGAGCTGCGGAGGCGGGTCGGAGAGCTGGGGGCGGAGGTGACGGGCCCGCGGTCGGTACGGCCGTAGGGCCGGCCTTTTGCGCTGGGCCGGGGCGCCGCGGGGAGCTGCCGGCGGCTGCCCGGTCGCGTGGGTGCGCAGCCCGGCGGAGCGGCCCGTGCCGCCTGGGGCACCTCCCAGGCCCTCAAGGCACTGTGGAGGCACGACTGCCCGTCGGCTGAGCGGACCAGCGGGCCCGCACGACGGTCTGCGGCGCGCACGCACGGAAGGGGCCGTGTCGGGGGGTGTCCGCCCGCAGCGGTTGGCGCGTCAACGGACAGTCAGTCGGCGTCCGACCCCATCGCGCCGTTCCGAGGACGGACACCCCCCGGCGCGGCCCCGACCCACCGCACCCCGGTAGGCGCTACGCACACCCCCACCGAACCAGCCACAGGCCGCCGCAGGCACCCCGCCCAACCGCCGGAGGCTAGAGCGTTGGCTCCGGCTCCCTGGTTTCTTCCTTGGCGAGGCGGCTGTGCGTGCGGCCGTAGAGGAAGTACACGAAGAACCCGGCGACCATCCAGATGCCGAACCGCACCCACGTCTCGGCGGGCAGGTTGATCATCAGCCACAGTGAGGCGCACACCGACAGGATCGGGATGACCGGCACCCACGGCGTGCGGAACGCCCGGTGCAGGTCGGGGCGGGTCTTGCGGAGGACGAGCACACCGATGGCGACCACCACGAAGGCGAACAGCGTGCCGATGTTCACCAGGGCGGCGAGCTCCGTCAGCGGAGTGAAGCCGGCCAGGACCGCGATGACCACACCCAGCAGGATGGTCGGCCGGTGCGGGGTCCTGAACCGCGGGTGGACGCGCGAGAAGAACCGCGGCAGCAGCCCGTCACGGCTCATCGCGAAGAACACCCGGGTCTGCCCGAGCAACAGGATCATGCACACCGTCGTCAGACCGACCGCCGCGCCGAAGCTGATGAACCCCGCGAACCACGGATGCCCCGTGGCCTTGAACGCGTCGGCGAGCGGCGCGTCCACGGACAGCCGGGTGTAGTGCTGCATGCCGGTGACGACGATCGACACGAGAACGTACAGCGTGGTGCAGATCAGCAGGGAGCCGAGAATGCCGCGCGGCATGTCGCGCTGCGGATTCCGTGTCTCCTCCGCCGCCGTGGCCACGATGTCGAAGCCGATGAAGGCGAAGAACACGACGGAGGCCGCGGTGAAGATGCCCATCACGCCGAAGTTGGAGGGCGCCCAGCCGAACATGAGCTGGATCAGTGGCGCATCGAGACTCTTCCCGGCCTCCACCGCCTTCTCCTTCGGGATGAACGGGTCGTAGTTGGACCCCTTGATCAGGAACGCACCGGCGACGATCACGACCAGGACGACCGTCACCTTGATGGCGACGACGAGCGACGTGATCCGCGCGGACAGCTTCATGCCCAGCACGAGGATGCCGGTGAGGACGAGGACGAGCGCGGCGGCGAGGATGTCGAAGCCGAAGACGTCGGCGCCGTCCCGGCTGCCCAGTGCCGCGGGCATCTCCCAGCCCGCGTTGGCCATGAGCGACTGGATGTAGCCGGACCAGCCGACGGCCACCACCGCCGTACCGAGCGCGAACTCCAGGACCAGGTCCCAGCCGATGATCCAGGCGGGCAGCTCACCGAGGGAGGCATACGAGAACGTGTAGGCGGAACCGGCGACCGGGACCGTCGACGCGAACTCGGCGTAGCAGAGCGCGGCCAGCGCACACGCGACGCCGGCCGCCACGAACGCCAGGGCCACCGCGGGCCCGGCGTTGTTCTTGGCGACTGTTCCAGTGAGGACGAAGATGCCGGTGCCGATGATCACGCCGACGCCGAAGACGGTCAGATCCAGCGCGGACAAGGACTTCTTGAGCGCGTGCTCTGGCTCCTCGGTATCGAGGATGGACTGCTCGACCTTCTTCGTCCGGAAGAGGGTGCTGCTCACGGGGTACCTCCCACGCTTGTCGTCCTCGACATGATCGAGAGGGGGCACCGTTCGTATGCCCCGGCAGCGATGGATTCACGCCAATGGGCCGGTTCCACCACCCTCGCGGTGGTGGAACCGGCCCATTCGGCGGTTCGTCGCGGAAGCGGCCGCAGGCGTCAGTCGCGCGCGGGCTCCACGGCGTCCACGGCCTCCGCGGCGCTCCGCTCGTACCGCCCGTCCAGCTTGGCGACCAGGCCGGTCACCTGCCGGGCGATGTCCGGCGCGGTGAGGCCGATCTCGGCCATGACCTCGGCGCGCGAGGCATGGTCGAGGAAGCGCGGCGGGATGCCGAAGTCGCGCAGCGGCACGTCGACGCCCGCGTCCCGCAGCGCCTGGGCGATCGCCGATCCCACACCGCCGACCCGGCTGTTGTCCTCGACGGTGACGACCACGCGGTGCTGCTCGGCGAGCGGGGCCATGGCCTCGTCGACGGGTTTGACCCAGCGCGGGTCGACGACGGTGGTGGAGATGCCCTGCTTGTCGAGCAGGCCGGCGATCTCCAGGCACATCGGCGCGAGGGCGCCGACGGAGACCAGCAGCACATCGGGCCGGTCGGTGCCGGGCTCGCGCAGCACGTCCATGCCGCCGACCCGCCCCACGGCGGGAACGGCGGGGCCGACGGCGCCCTTGGAGAAGCGGACCACGGTCGGCGCGTCGTCGACGGCGACGGCCTCCCGCAACTGCGCGCGGACCTGGTCGGCGTCACGCGGCGCGGCCAGCCGCAGCCCCGGCACGACCTGGAGGATCGACATGTCCCACATGCCGTTGTGGGACGCCCCGTCGGTGCCGGTGACACCGGCCCGGTCCAGGACGAAGGTCACCCCGCACTTGTGCAGGGCCACGTCCATCAGCACCTGGTCGAAGGCGCGGTTGAGGAAGGTGGCGTACACCGCGAACACCGGGTGCACTCCGCCCGTCGCCAGGCCCGCGGCGGACACGGCGCCGTGCTGCTCGGCGATGCCGACGTCGTAGACCCGCTGGGGGAACCGCTTGGCGAACTTCTCCAGGCCCACCGGCTGGAGCATGGCGGCGGTGATGGCGACGATGTCCTCGCGCTCCTCACCGAGCTTGACCATCTCCTCGCCGAACACGGACGTCCAGTCGGCGCCGGAGGAGGCAATCGGCAGGCCCGTGTCGGGGTGGATCTTGCCGACGGCGTGGAAGCGGTCGGCCTCGTCCTGGAGGGCGGGCTGGTAGCCGCGGCCCTTCTCGGTGAGGCAGTGCACGATGACGGGCCCGCCGAACCGCTTGGCCCGCGCGAGGGCGGACTCCAGGGCCTCCAGGTCGTGTCCGTCGATCGGGCCGACGTACTTCAGGCCGAGGTCCTCGAACATGCCCTGCGGGGCGATGAAGTCCTTGAGGCCCTTCTTGGCGCCGTGCAGGGTGTCGTAGAGCGGCCGCCCGACGACGGGGGTGCGCTCCAGAACCTCCTTGGTGCGGGCGAGGAACCGCTCGTAACCGTCCGTCGTCCGCAGCGTCGCGAGGTGGTTGGCGAGGCCGCCGATCGTCGGCGCGTAGGACCGCTCGTTGTCGTTGACGACGATGACGAGGGGCCGGTCCTTGGCGTCGGCGATGTTGTTCAGCGCCTCCCAGGCCATGCCGCCGGTCAGCGCCCCGTCACCGATCACGGCGACGACGTGGCTGTCGCGCTCGAGGAGCTCGTTGGCCTTGGCGATGCCGTCGGCCCAGCCGAGGACGGTCGAGGCGTGCGAGTTCTCGATGATGTCGTGCTCGGACTCGGCCTGCGAGGGGTAGCCGGACAGGCCGCCCTTCATCTTCAGCTTCGAGAAGTCCTGACGGCCGGTGAGCAGCTTGTGCACGTAGGACTGGTGTCCGGTGTCCCAGAGCACCTTGTCCTTGGGCGATTCGAAGACCCGGTGCAGGGCGATGGTGAGCTCCACCACGCCGAGGTTGGGGCCGAGGTGACCGCCGGTCTTGGAGACCGCTTCGACAAGGAAGGTCCGGATCTCCTCCGCCAACTGGTTCAGCTCTTCCAGGCTGAGCCGGTCCAGATCGCGCGGTCCCCTGATACGGGTCAGCAGCGGCACCCGTGCCTCCTTGGAGTAGAGCTGTTCGAGCAGTTGCCGGGCTTGTCGAGTCTAATGTTCCGCCCCTGAGGACTGCGCCGAGGCCGTGCGTCATACATCACGCATTCGGCTGTACCCCACTTGTGCCACACCTACGACACAACTGTGCCCGGCACCTGTCGAGGCACCGGGCACAGATTCTTTCAAAGGGGCACAGCCGCATCGCCCTCAGGGGCGCGGGGAACCGCACGGCAAGCCGCAGCCCGCCCGCAACCGGGCACCCTGCGCAGCCCTACGGCGCTACGCGCGCCCCGCGGTCTTCTGCGTCTTACGAGTAACGGCGTCGATCACGACCGTGGCCAACAGCACACCACCCGTGATCATGTACTGCACCGGAGAGGCGATGCCCTCCAGGGCGAGCCCGTACTGGATCGACACGATCACCAGCACACCGAGCAGCGCGTTCCACGTCCGTCCCCGGCCGCCGAACAGCGACGTACCGCCGATCACCGCGGCCGCGATCGCGTTCATCAGCAGGTCACCACCACCGGCGCCCTGGTTCGCCGCGGCGATCTTCGAGGCGATGAACAGGCCGCCGACCGCGGCGAACGTACCGGAGATCGCGAACACCGAGATGCGGACCATCTCCACGTTGATGCCGGCCCGTCGCGACGCCTCGACGCTGCCGCCGAGCGCGAACACCTTCCGCCCGTACGCCGTGCGCCGCAGCACGAAGTCCGTGACCAGCAGCACCACGATGAAGATCACCACGGCCAGGGGCAGGCCCTTGTACTGGTTGAAGACGATGGCGACGGCGAACGCGACGATCGCCAGCAGCACCGTCCGCACGATGGTCTCGCTCAGCGGCCGCGACGGCACGCCGGCGGCCTCGCGGCGCCGGTTGCCGAGGAAGGAGCTGAGGAAGAACGCGACGGTCACCACGGCGGCCAGGCCGTAGGCGGCGGCCACGTCGGAGAAGTAGTAGCTGGTCAGCTGGGCCACGACCCCGTCCGGGTCGAGGTTGATCGTGCCGTTGTCGCCGAGGATCTGGAGCATGAAGCCGTTCCAGAACAGCAGACCGGCCAGGGTGACGGCGAACGCGGGGACGCCGATCTTCGCGAAGAAGAAGCCGTGCAGCAGGCCGGCGACCGTGCCGGTGAGGATGGCCAGCACGAAGGCGAGCCACTCGTTCATGCCGTTGGTGACGTTCAGCACGGCGAAGCTCGCACCCGCGACACCGCTGACCGAGCCGACCGACAGGTCGATCTCGCCCAGCAGCAGCACGAACACGATGCCGACGGCGATCATGCCCGTGCCGACCATGGCGACGGACATGTCGGACAGGTTGCCCGCGGTGAGGAAGTTGGAGTTCAGGCTCGTGAAGATGAGCCAGATGATCGCCAGGCCGATGACGACCGGGATGGAGCCCAGGTCGCCGGACTTCATCTTGCGCTTGAACTCGGTGACGTAGCCGGCGAGTCCCTGCTCGCGCACGAGCAGCCGGGGGTCGACGACCGTGACGGCGGCCTTGGCCGCCTCGGGGTTCTCCACGACGTGGTCGTCCGGAGCCGCGGAGGTCTTGTCGATGCTCACTTGGAAACCTCCCCGTTCGTGCGCGCCGCACGGCGGGTCACGGCGTTTTCGGTGGCGCCGGTGATGGCGGAGATGATCTCTTCCTGCGAGGTCGACTTGACCTCGAAGACGCCGTTGTTGCGCCCGAGACGCAGCACGGCGACCTTGTCCGCGACGGCCTTCACATCGGCCATGTTGTGGCTGATGAGGATCACGGCGTGGCCGCGCTCGCGCAGCCGCTCGACCAGGTCGAGGACCTGCGCGGTCTGCTCGACGCCGAGGGCGGCGGTGGGCTCGTCGAGGATCACCAGCTTGGGCTCGCCGAGCATGGACCGGGCGATGGCCACGGTCTGGCGCTGGCCGCCGGAGAGCGAGGCGATCGGGATGCGGACGCTGGGGATGCGGATCGACAGCGTGTCGAGCAGCTCGCGGGAGCGGCGCTCCATCTCCACCTCGTCCAGGATGCCGCGCTTGCGGATCTCCCGGCCCAGGTAGAGGTTGCCGACGACGTCGATGTTGTCGCACAGCGCGAGGTCCTGGTAGACGGTCGCGATGCCCAGGTTCTGGGCGTCGTGCGGTTTGTTGATCTGGACGGACCTGCCGTCCCATTCGATGACGCCCTCATCGATGGGGTGCACGCCGGCGATCGTCTTGACCAGCGTGGACTTTCCGGCGCCGTTGTCGCCGACGAGGGCGACCACCTCACCGGCGTGGACCTCAAGCTCTACGTCGGTGAGCGCCTGTACGGCACCGAACCGCTTGGAGACCCCGCGCAACGCCAGCACGGGCGTAGCGGACACGTGAACCATCTCCTTCGCCGCCTGACCCGGCGGGAGGTTGTGCAGAAGTGTGGGAGGAGTGATCACTCCGGCGCCCCGCGGAGCTTGCGGGGCTGGTGTGGCGGGGCGCCGGAGGAACTCGGGGCAGCCTGGTCCCGTACGGGGGTAACGGGAGCCCGGTTCGGGCTCCCGTGCCCCTCAGGGGACTTGGTGGCTGCTTACTTGAGGCCGATCTTGTCGCAGGCGGCCTTGTACTTGCCGGTGCAGATCTCGCTCACGGTGTAGATGCCGTCCTTGATGACGGTGTCGTTGATGTTGTCCTTGGTCAGCGAGACGACCGGGACCAGGACGGACGGGATGGCCTTGGTGGTCGGGCTGTCGACCTTGTCCTTGGCGATCGAGTCGAGCGACTTGCCCTGGGCGAGGGCGACGGCCATCTCGGCCGCGACGTCCGCCTCCTGCGGGTAGGGCTTGTAGACGCTCATGTACTGCTCGCCGGTGACGATGCGCTGCACGCCGGAGAGTTCGGCGTCCTGGCCGGTGACCGGGATGTCGGCGATGCCGGCGGCCTTCAGGGCCGTGATGATGCCGCCCGCCATGCCGTCGTTGGCGGAGTAGACGCCGACGATCTTGTCCTTGCCGAGGGCGGAGATGGCACCCTCCATGTTGGCGTTGGCGTTCTCCGGCTTCCACTCCTTGGTGTCGTACTCGCGGCCGATCTTCACCTTGCCGTCGAGGACGGAGTGCGCGCCCTTCTTGAACTGGGCGGCGTTCGGGTCGGTGGACGACCCGTTCATCATGACGATCTGGCCGTCCTTGGCCTTGTCGCCCAGGGCCTTCAGCAGGGCCTCGCCCTGGGTCTTGCCGACGGTCTCGTTGTCGAACGAGGTGTAGGCGTCGATCGGGCCCTCGGCCAGGCGGTCGTAAGCGACGACGGGGATGCCCGCGTCCTTGGCCTTCTTCACCGAGCCGGCGATGGCCTTGGAGTCCACCGCGTCCACGATCAGCACGTCGACCTTGTTGGTCACCATCGTGTCGACCTGCTGGTTCTGCGTGCTGGCGTCCTGCTTGGCGTTGGCGTAGACGACCTCGCCCTTGCCGTTGGTGAGTTCCTTGACCTTCTTCTGGATGAGCGGCCGGTCGAACTTCTCGTAACGGGCGGTCGCGTTCTCCGGAAGGAGCAGGCCGACCTTGATGTCGTCGCCCTTCTTGGCGGACCCGGTGGAGTCGGCGCTGTCGCCGGACTCCTTGGCGCTGCCACAGGCAGCAAGCGAAACGGCCATCGCACCGGCGGCAATCGCAACAGCGGCGCGACGCATACGCGTGTTCACTTCAGAAACCTCCCTGACGAGGCCGCGACATTGCGGCCGAGGTGGCTGGAAGTCAACTCGGCCACACGTGCGACGTCAAGAAGTAAATCCTTAACGAGATGGCAACGGTGCCATCCGTTCTCTAAGTGAAGGCAGGGGTCGCCGCCTGCAGCGCCCCAACGGCGGTCCCGTCCAAAAGGGTTGAATCACCCATCTCGCTGAGGGCCAGCGCGAGCGCTCCGAGCACCTCCGCACGGCCGCCGAGCGCCCCGGGGAGAACGGACAGCTGGCGTGCCGCGCTGGGAATGGCGTAGCGGCCGACGGACTCCCGGATCGGCCCGAGCACCAGCTCACCGGCCTCGGCGAGATCACCGCCGAGGACCACACGGCTCGGGTTCAGCAGGTTGCAGAGATTGGCGACTCCACTGCCGATGTGGCGGCCGACGTCGGCGATCACCCGACGGCAACCCGGGTCTCCGTCCCGCGCGAGCCGTACGACGCCTTCCATCGTCAGGTCGGTGCCGTGGCTGGACTGGAGGAGCGGGAGCACGTAGCGCGCGGCCGCGAAGGTCTCCAGGCAGCCCCGGTTTCCGCAGCGGCATACGGGGCCGGACTCGTCGAGTGTAATATGTCCGATTTCTCCTGCGGTACCGCCCGGACCGCGGTAGATCTTGCCGTTGATCACCAGGCCCGCGCCGACACCGCTGGCGACCTTGATGTACGCCAGGTCGCGCACGCCGCGGCCGCTGCCCCAGACCATCTCGCCGAGGGCGCCGAGGTTGGCGTCGTTGTCCACGTGCACGGGTACGCCGAGCCGCTCGCGCAGCTCCTCGGCGGGCTTGGTGCCGGTCCAGCCGGGCAGGATGGCGGTCGAGCCGAGGGTGCCGGACTCGACGTCGATGGGGCCGGGCACGCCGAGGCCGACGCCGGCGATCTTGGTGCGGTCTACGCCGGTGGCCTCGATCAGCCGGCTGACCAGCTGTTCCGCCCGGTCGAAGCCCTGGCTCGACGAGGCGTCGACGTCGAGGGGCTCGGACTCCTCGGCGAGCACCTGGTGGGCGAGGTTCCCGATGGCGACGCGCAGGTGGGTGTGGCCGAAGTCGACACCGATGACGATGCCGGCGTCCCCGCTGAGGGACACGCTGCGGGCCCTGCGGCCGCCCGCCGAGGTGGGTGTGACCTCGACCGTGCCGCCTTCCTTCAACTCCCGGACGATGTTGGACACCGTCGCGGCGGACAGGCCCGTCGTCCGGGCGATCTCGGCCTGGGTGAGGGAGCCCGCCAGGCGCACGGCTCGTACGACCCGCTCCAGGTTGGCTCGGTGCAGCGACGACTGCGACCCCGGAGTCTCCACGACGACCTCCTGCGCGCGGGGCCGCATCGATGAGGCCCCGTCCATGTCCAACTAGTGAACTCTAAGCTGAGCCGTTCGGGTTGCCTCCCGTCAAGAGGTTGAGCCGATTCCTCCGTGTGTGCGAGTGGTCGCGGACGGCTACGTATGCCTGCGGCGGCCTGTGGCTGGTTCGGTGGGGTGTGCGTAGCGCCTACCGGGGTGCGGTGGGTCGGGGCCGCGCTGGGGGGTGTCCGTCCTCGGAACGGCGCGATGGGGTCGGACGCCGACTGACTGTCCGTTGACGCGCCAACCGCTGCGGGCGGACACCCCCCGACACGGCCCCTTCCGTGCGTGCGCGGGTGCGGGCGCGTCGTGGTTCCGCTCAGCCGCCGCAGGCCGTCGTGCGGGCCCGCTGGTCCGCTCAGCCGACGGGCAGTCGTGCCTCCACAGCGCCTTGAGGGCCTGGGAGGTGCCCCCAGGCGGCACAGGTGGGCGTTGCGCACCTCGTCGCACCGAGCCGCGCAACGCCCCGGTCCGGGCAGCCGCCGGGAGGGGTTACTTCAGCGCCCCCGCCGTCAGGCCCTGTACCACCTGGCGCTGGAAGATGATGTACGCCGCGAGGACCGGGAGCATGGCCATCACCAAGCCCGCGAAGAGGCCCGACCAGTCGCCCTTGTAGCCCTGGCTGACCGCCAGCTGGACCAGGCCCTGGGTGAGCACGCGCTTGTCGGGGTCGGTGTTCAGGACCGTGGGCAGCATGTACTGGTTCCACTGGCCCAGGAAGTTGAAGATGCCGACGCTGACCAGGCCCGGCTTGGCCATCGGCAGCATGATCTGGAAGAACGTACGGCTGTGCGAGGCGCCGTCGACGAAGGCCGCCTCCGCCACCGACGTCGGCAAGGTGCGGAAGAACGCCGTCAGGAAGAAGACCGTGAACGGGAGGGAGTAGGCGATGTAGACGAGGATCAGGCCGTGGATGGTGTTCAGCAGGCCCATGTTGTTCACGACGTAGAACAGCGGGACCAGCGCCAGCATGATCGGGAAGCTCATGCCGCCGATGAACAGGTAATAGATGAAGCGGTTGCCCGGGAAGTCGAACCGGGCCAGGACGTAGGCCGCCATGGAGCCGAGGACGAGCGTGCCGATGAGGGAACCGCCGACCACGAGGACCGTGTTGAGGAAGTAGTCGCTCATGTTCGCTTCGGTCCACGCCCGCGACCAGTTGTCGAAGTGCAGCGTGTCCGGCAGCGACCAGGGCGAGCTGAAGATGGACCGGTCGTCCTTGAAGGACGTCATCACCGCCCACAGCAGCGGCATGACCACCATGACCGCCCAGATGACGAGGATGCCGTGGGAGAAGGCGTTGAGGAGCGTGCCCTCTTTCTTCTCCTTCGGCGGTGGGCCCGGCGGGAGGTCGGCCTTGGTGACGGGCGCGCCGGACTCGGCCGGCACGGGCGCGGAGGACTCCGTCGTCTTCATCAGTACTCCAGCCGCTCGCGACGGCCCAGCCGCATCACCACGGCGGCGAAGGCCAGCGTGACGACGAGCAGGGCGACACCGATGGTGGTGGCGTAGGCGGCCTGCCCGTCACGGAACGCCTTCTGGTACACGTACAGGACCATGACGGTGGTCGAGTAGTCGGGACCGCCCGGGCCGGTCGTCATGATCTGCACGACCGCGAACGACTCGGCGCCCAGGGCGAGGATGCCCATGTAGACCCAGCCCGACTGCACGGTGTCCCAGAGCAGGGGCAGGGTGATGCGGAAGAAGGTCGTGAAGCGGTTCGCGCCGTCCAGCAGCGCCGCCTCGTACATCTCCCCCGGGATGGAGGCCATGCCGGCGGAGAAGAGAACCACGAAGAAGCCGACCGTGGACCAGACGAGGACCGCCATCACGGCCCACAGCGCCAGGTCGGGGTCGCCGAGCCACAGGGGCTGGACGTCGCCGAGTCCGATGCCGCGCAGGACCGAGTTGATCGCGCCGCTGTCCGGGTTGTACGCGAACGCGAACAGCAGCGCGACGATGGCGATCGAGAGGACCTGCGGGAAGAAGTAGACGATCTTGTAGAAGGAAGAGCCGCGGACGCCGGAGACGACCGGGCCGTTCTTTCTCTTTCTGCCGCCCACGTTGATCATGAAGGCGAAGAACAGCGCGAGGCTGATCGTCACCACCGGCAGCAGGAGGGCGAACAGCAGGCTGTGCTGCAACGACTTCCAGAAGATCTCGTCGTCGAGCAATCGGCTGTAGTTGTCGAAACCGACCATCTTGAATTCGGGACTCAGGCCGGTCCAGTCCGTGAACGAGTAGTAGATGGACTGGATGAACGGCCAGATCACGAAGAGCGCGTACAGTCCCAGGGGCAGCGCGAGGAAGCCCACGATGAACCGGTACTTGCCGTGCTGCATCGCCACTCCGGTGCCGTTGCGGAAATTGGGTTTCCGGTGCCGTTACTGGTGCTTGTAGTGCTTGACCGAGTCGTCCTTGGCGGTCTCGTCGGCGAAGTTCTGGATCTTTTTGATGGCCTCGGCCGGCGTGAGGCGGCCGGCCATCATCTCGCCGAGGCCGGAGACGCCGATCTTCTCCTTCTGCAACTGCACGTACCAGTCCTGAAGGCGGGGGTTCACCACGTTCTCGCCGGCCTTCTCCAGCGCCGCGACACCCGACTTGAGGCCGGGGGTGAGGGCGACGCCGTCGGTGCCGCCGTTGTACGCGGTCAGCGACTTCACCTTGCTGGTGAAGTTCTTCGAGGAGGCCTCGCTGAGCATGATGCGCAGCTGCTCCATGCCGCCCTCGGCGTTCTTCGCCTTCGCCGGGACGATGAAGGGCTCGCCGCCGGAGGCCCAGATGGTGCCGAAGGGCATCTTGTCGGAGGAGTCGAGGCCGGTGGGCGCGGAAACGGCCAGGTCGAAGTCCTCAGGGATGACCTTCGCCGACTCGTTCTCCACCCAGGAGCCGTTCGGGATGAACAGGGCCTTGCCCTCGGCCCAGGCGGTCTGCGACTGGATGTGGTCCAGACCCGGCGTGCCCTTGAGGATGTAGCCCTTCTTGTAGAGCTCGTAGTACGCGTCGAAGCAGGCCTTGACGGCCGGGTGCTTCCAGGCGTTCGGCTCCAGGTTGTCGATGGCGTCGAGGACTTCGCGTCCGCCGACCTTGCCGATCATCGGGTAGAGCGAGAAGGGGAGGTAGTACGGGTATTTGCCCGCGTACGTCCAGCCCGCCATGCCCTTCTTCTTGGCCTTCTCGCAGACCGCGAGCATCTGGTCCCAGGTCTCGGGGTACTGCTCGTCGAGCGAGTCCAGGGCCTTCTGCGAGTACCAGACGCCGTAGACCGTGTAGGCGTAGTAGAGGATCCAGACCTTCTCGCCGTCGAACTGGCCCATCTCGACGATGCCGGGGCGCAGCGTGTCGCGGACCTTCTTGTTCGGGTCGTCGTAGGAGGGCGCGTCCAGCAGCGGGGTGAGGTCGGTGAGCTGGTCCTTGCCGACCAGGACGCCCATGTCCATCTGCTCGGCGCCGGAGTTGTCGATGAGGTCCGGCGGGGTGCCCTGGTTGAAGCGGGGCTGGAGGGTGGACTGGATCTTCTGGGTGGCGGAGAACTTCACCTTCGCCTTGGGGAAGTTCTTCTCGTAGATCTTCACGGCGTCCTCGGCGTACTCCTTGCCAAAACCGCCGTCGAACAGGACGAATTCCATGCCCGCGGTGTCATTGACGCCGAGCGGGTTCTTCGCGGTCTTCTTGCCGGCCTTGGTCTTGTCCCCGCTGTCGTCGCCGCCGCTGCTGGCGCAGGCGGACAGGAAGCTCATCGTGGGGACGGAGATCAGCCCGAGCGCGGCGGACCTTTTGATCAGATCACGGCGGCCGACACCCTCGGTGCCGTGGTTCTCGGCGGAAGTGGATCCCATGCTCAAGTCCTCGCCTTCTCCAGGACTCAGGCGGTGAACCGGACCCTTCCGGCACCGCGATCGGGTCAAGCTGGGTCGTGCAGGAAGTACGGGTGGAGACGTGCGGATCGTGTGAAGCGTGCGACAGGTATAGTCCACTTCCCGCCAGCGGATCAACATCGAACACAGGGTTGGGCGTGGGTCTTATCCGAGTTGAGACCTCACGGAAAGTCGAGTGCTCTGCCCGTTCCTCGGCGGAAATATCCCGGTCATCGCCCCCGAATGCCACAACCAACACCCTTGACACTCCTAGACACTTGGGCAACTACTGGTCCTTGCGCATCGAAGTTGACAACGTTGTCCACTGCGCAGGGAGGGTACCCGTTGATGCAACGGAAAGCTCGGCACAGATGGGGTACGGCGGTCGTGTCGGCGACCGCCTTCGCCGTGACCCTGGGTTCTCAGGGCGTTGCGGTCGCACTGCCCGAAACCCCCGAGAAGGCCGACCGGAGTTTCGCCTCCTCCTTCGAGGCGGACGACCCGGTTCCGGACTGGCTGAACACCGTGGACACCGACCCCGGCGGCGGCAAACGCGCCTCGGGTGTCGACGGCGGCTACAGCAGCGGCATACCGGGCAATGTGACCGACCACGTCACCGATGTCAGGGCCAGCGCTGAGAACACCGGCGGGGGCGAGGTGAAGGAGAACCTCGCCGACGGGGAACCGAGCACCAAGTGGCTCGCCTTCGAGCCCACCGGCTGGGTGGAGTTCGACCTGGACAAGCCGGTCGAACTGGCGCGATACGCACTGACATCGGCCAATGACCACGCCGAGCGCGACCCGAAGGACTGGGCCCTGAAGGGCTCCGCCGACGGCAAGGAGTGGAAGACGCTCGACTCCCGCTCCGGGGAGTCCTTCTCCGAGCGGTTCCAGACCAGGACGTACGACGTTGCGGAGCCGGCGGAGTACCGGCACTTCCGGCTCGACGTCACCGCCAACAACGGCGGCGACATCCTCCAGCTCGCCGACGTCCAGTTCTCCACCGGCGGCGGCGACGGACCCGTCCCGCAGGACATGCTCTCCCTCGTCGACCGCGGACCGAGCGGGTCCCCCACCGCCAAGGCGGGCGCCGGGTTCACCGGAAAGCGCGCCCTGCGGTACGCCGGCCGGCACACCGCCGACGGGCGGGCGTACTCGTACAACAAGGTCTTCGACGTGAACGTGGCCGTCGGGAGGAACACGCGGCTGGCTTACCGCATCTTCCCGTCCATGGCGGACGGCGACCTCGACTACGACGCGACGAACGTCTCCGTCGACCTCGCCTTCACCGACGGCACCCACCTGAGCGACCTGCGCGCCACCGACCAGCACGGATTCCCGCTGACCCCGCAGGGGCAGGGCGCGGCGAAGATCCTCTACGTCAACCAGTGGAACGACGTGGCCTCGCGGATCGGGTCGGTCGCGGCCGGGAAGACCGTGGACCGGATCCTGGTGGCGTACGACTCCCCCAAGGGCCCGGCGAGGTTCCGGGGCTGGCTGGACGACGTGACCATCGAGTCCGTCGCACCCGAGCGGCCGAAGGCGCATCTGTCCGACTACGCGGTCACGACGCGCGGCACCAACTCGAGCGGCGGCTTCTCCCGCGGCAACAACTTCCCGGCGACGGCGGTGCCGCACGGCTTCAACTTCTGGACGCCCGTGACCAACGCGGGTTCGCTCAGCTGGCTGTATGACTACGCACGTGCGAACAACGCGGACAACCTGCCGACCATCCAGGCGTTCAGCGCGAGCCACGAGCCGAGCCCCTGGATGGGTGACCGGCAGACCTTCCAGGTGATGCCGTCGGCCGCCTCCGGCACCCCGGACACCGGCCGGGAGGCCCGGGAGCTGGCCTTCCGGCACGAGAACGAGACCGCACGGCCGTACTACTACGGGGTGCGGTTCGAGAACGGGCTGAAGGCCGAGATGGCGCCGACCGACCACGCGGCGGCACTGCGCTTCACCTACCCCGGCGACGACGCGAGCGTCCTCTTCGACAACGTGACGGACCAGGCGGGGCTCACGCTCGACCAGGACAACGGGATCGTCACCGGCTACTCGGACGTGAAGTCCGGCCTGTCGACGGGCGCGACCCGGCTGTTCGTCTACGGCGAGTTCGACAAGCCGGTCACCGAGAGCTCGACGTCCGGCGTGAAGGGCCACCTCCGCTTCGAGGCCGACGACCGGACCGTCACCCTGCGCCTGGCGACCTCGCTCATCAGCGTCGACCAGGCCAGGGACAACCTCCGCCAGGAGATCCCGGACGGCACCTCCTTCGAGGCGGTGAAGCGGAACGCCCAGAGGCAGTGGGACCGGCTGCTGGGCAAGGTGGAGGTCGAGGGCGCCACCCCCGACCAGCTGACGACGCTGTACTCCAGCCTGTACCGGCTGTACCTGTACCCGAACTCCGGTTTCGAGAAGGTCGGCGGGAAGGACCAGTACGCCTCGCCCTTCTCCCCCATGCCGAATCCGGACACCCCGACGCACACCGGCGCGAAGATCGTCGACGGCACGGTGTACGTCAACAACGGCTTCTGGGACACCTACCGGACGACCTGGCCTGCGTACTCCTTCCTCACGCCAAGCAGGGCGGGCGAGCTGGTCGACGGGTTCGTGCAGCAGTACAAGGACGGCGGCTGGACCTCACGCTGGTCCTCCCCCGGCTACGCCGACCTCATGACCGGCACCTCCTCGGACGTGGCGTTCGCGGACGCCTACATGAAGGGCGTCGACTTCGACGCGAAGGCGGCGTACGACGCGGCCGTGAAGAACGCGACGGTCGTGCCCCCGAACCCGGGCGTCGGCCGCAAGGGCATGGCCACCTCCCCCTTCCTCGGCTACACGAGCACCGAGACCCACGAGGGCCTGTCCTGGGCGCTGGAGGGCTACCTCAACGACTACGGCATCTCCCGCATGGGACGGAAGCTGTACGAGGAGACCGGTGAGCGGCGCTACAAGGAGGAGTCGGAGTACTTCCTGGACCGCGCCCGCGACTACGTGAACCTCTTCGATCCGAAGGCCGGTTTCTTCCAGGGCCGCGACGCCAAGGGCGACTGGCGGGTCGAATCCTCGACGTACGACCCGCGGGTGTGGGGTCACGACTACACCGAGACCAACGGCTGGGGATACGCGTTCACCGCCCCGCAGGACAGTCGCGGTCTGGCCAATCTGTACGGCGGCCGGAAGGGCCTCGCCGACAAGCTCGACGCGTACTTCTCCACGCCCGAGACGGCCTCCCCCGAGTTCGTCGGCTCGTACGGCGGTGTCATCCACGAGATGACCGAGGCACGGGACGTGCGGATGGGCATGTACGGGCACTCCAACCAGGTCGCCCACCACGCCATCTACATGTACGACGCGGCCGGGCAGCCCTGGAAGGCGCAGGAGAAGGTCCGCGAGGTGCTGTCCCGGCTCTACACCGGCAGCGAGATCGGCCAGGGGTACCACGGCGACGAGGACAACGGCGAGCAGTCGGCCTGGTACCTGTTCTCCGCGCTCGGCTTCTACCCGCTGGTGATGGGCAGCGGCGAGTACGCGATCGGCTCCCCGCTGTTCAGGAAGGCGACCGTGCATCTGGAGAACGGGCGCGAGCTGGTGGTGAAGGCACCGGAGAACAGCGCGCGGAACGTGTACGTGCAGGGGCTGACGGTCAACGGCCGGACGTGGACGAAGACCTCCCTGCCCCATTGGCTGGTCGCCAGGGGCGGCGTCCTGGAGTTCGACATGGGTCCGCGGCCGTCGTCGTGGGGCACGGGCAAGCACGCGGCGCCGGTGTCGATCACTCAGGACGACGAGGTGCCGACGCCCCGGGCGGACGTGCTCGGTGGTGAGGGCGCCCTGTTCGACGACACCTCGGCGACGGACGCGGCGGTGACGTCCGTGGACCTGCCGGTCCCCGAGCGCGCCGAAGCGGTCCAGTACACGCTGACGTCGTCGGCGGACCGGGTGAAGGCGCCGAGTGGCTGGACGCTCCAGGGCTCCTTGGACGGCACGACCTGGCGGACGCTGGACCGGCGTTCCGGGGAACACGCGCGTTCAGCGTGAGGTCGCCGGGTACGTACGAGAAGTACCGCCTGGTCCTCGACGGCGAGGCCACCCTGGCGGAGGTCGAACTGCTCGCCTGAGCAGCTGAGTTGGGGGTCCCATGCCGCTTCCCGTGCCCGTCCTGCCCGCGGGTGTCGACCCGGCCTGGCTGCCGCCCGCCGCCTTCCGTGCGGTCGGCAGCCGGCGGACGCTGATCCGTGGATCGGGGCCGCTGGTGGAGACGGTGCACGGGGAGGTGGCGGAGGCCTGCCGGCGGTTCGGGGGCCGGGTGGTACGAGGTGCCGTGCCGGACGGCACCTACGACCTGGTCCTCGACCTCGGCGACGAGAGCCTCGGTGACGAGGGCTTCACCTGCGCGCGTGAGGGCGGCACGACGGTCGTCACCGCCTCCGGCGGGCGGGGGCTGCTGTACGGGCTGTTCCATGTCGTACGGCTCGGCGAGGCGGCGTTCGCCGGTGCGCGGGCGCGCCGGACGCATCGCCCCGCGCTCGCCCTGCGCATGCTCGACCACTGGGACAACGTCGCCGTGCACCCGGTGATGGGCCAGGTGGAGCGCGGGTACGCGGGCGGCTCGCTGTTCTGGGAGGACGGGCGGGCGCGCGGCGACCTGGAGCGGG
Source organism: Streptomyces sp. NPDC045955 (assembly GCF_056430805.1). Taxonomy (NCBI): domain Bacteria; kingdom Bacillati; phylum Actinomycetota; class Actinomycetes; order Kitasatosporales; family Streptomycetaceae; genus Streptomyces; species Streptomyces sp. NPDC045955. Next base: position 303,985 of record NZ_JBWKKY010000008.1, on the reverse strand, counting down.
TGCGGGCGTACGGCAGGCTGCTCGCGGCGTGCGGGATCAACGCGGTCGCCGTCAACAACGTCAACGTGCACGAGACCGAGGCGCACCTGCTGACCGACCGGATCGGCGACGTGGCCGCGATCGCCGGCGTGCTGCGGCCCTATGGGATCCGCACCCACCTGTGCGTGTCCTTCGCCGCGCCGGTGGTGCTGGGCGGGCTGCCCACGGCCGATCCGCTGGACGAGGCGGTGCGGGGTTGGTGGGCCACGGCGACACGACGGGTGTACGAGGCGATCCCCGACTTCGGCGGGTACGTCGTGAAGGCCGACTCGGAGGGCCAGCCGGGCCCGTTCGCCTACGGCCGCAGTCACGCGGACGGAGCGAACATGCTGGCCGCCGCTGTGGAGCGGTACGGCGGTACCGTCCACTGGAGGGCGTTCGTCTACGACCACCGCCAGGACTGGCGGGACCGTACGACGGACCGGGCCCGGGCCGCGTACGACCACTTCGTGCCGCTGGACGGCGAGTTCGCCGCCAACGCGGTGCTCCAGGTGAAGCACGGGCCGATGGACTTCCAGGTGCGCGAGCCGGTGTCGCCGTTGATCGGCGCGATGCCGCGCACCCGGCTTGCGGTGGAGTTGCAGGTCACCCAGGAGTACACCGGGCAGCAGCGGCACGTCTGCTGGCTGGGGCCGATGTGGAGCGAGGTGCTGCGGTTCCGGCACGAGCCGGAGTCGTCCGTGGGGGAACGGGCGGGGGGCGGGCTGGTCGCGGTGTCCAACGCAGGCGATGATCCGTTCTGGACGGGGCATCCCCTCGCCCAGGCCAACCTGTACACCTTCGGACGGCTGGCCTGGCGGCCGGACGCCGAGCCGCGTGAGGTGCTCGACGAGTGGATCGGGCTGACCTTCCCCGAGGCTCCGGAGCGCCTGTCGGACGGGCTGCACGCGGTACTCGACGGCTCCTGGCGGACGTACGAGAAGTACACCGCTCCGCTCGGCGTGGGATGGATGGTGCAGCCGGGCCATCACTACGGGCCGAGCGTCGACGGGTACGAGTACAGCCCGTGGGGCACCTACCACTTCGCCGACCGGGACGGCATCGGCGTCGACCGAAGCGTGGCGACCGGCACCGGGTACGCCGGTCAGTACGCCCAGCCGTGGGCCGGGCTGTACGAGTCGCCGGACACCTGCCCCGACGAGCTGCTGCTGTTCTTCCACCATGTGCCGTACGGGCATCTGCTGAAGAGCGGGAAGACCGTGATCCAGCACATCTACGGCACGCACTTCGAGGGGGTGGAGGAGGTCGAGGAGGCCCGTCGCGTGTGGGCGGGCCTGGCGGACCTGGTGGACCCGGCGCGGCACGCGCGGGTGGCGGAGCGGTACGAGGAGCAGCTCCGCAGTGCCCGTGAGTGGCGCGACCAGATCAACAGTTACTTCTTCCGCAAGTCGGGGGTGCGGGACGAGCGGGGGCGGCGGATCTACTGAGGGACTTCATTGAAGGATCGCGACGCCCAGGGGGTCGAGGACCAGGGGCTCGCCCTGGTCCACCCGTTTGCCGGTGAGCAGGTCGGTGACCGTGGTGTGAGCCGTCAGACGGGCCGGTTCGGGGGCGTGGTTGAGGAGGAAGAGGAGCGGGGTGCCGTCGGGGGTGACACGGGTGGCGGTCTCCACCGCCGGGTGGTCGGCGTAGGGGCCGAGCAGGTCGTGGCGGGCCAGGACGCGGCGGACGACCCGGTCGACGCCCGGTTGGCCGAGGGCGGTGGCGACATACCAGCCCTCGCCGTCGCCGAAGCGGTTGCGGGTGACCGCGGGGGTGCCGGCGTAGAAGTCGGTGCCGTAGGTGGCGACCGGTTCGGCGCCGTGTGGCAGCACGAGCTCGAAGACGAGCCGTGCCTCGGCCTGCAGTTCGGGGATGGGCTGGGTGAACTCCGGTGGGCGGGCGTCCCATTCGTCCACGCGGACGCCCATCAGCGGCGCGAGCGGGCCGGGGACGTCGGTGAGGAAGGCGCGGTCGTGTGCGTCGACGCGGCCGGAGAGGAAGGTGGCCAGGACCGTGCCGCCGCGTGCGGCCAGTCCTTCCAGGCGGGTGGCGAGGTCACCCCTGATCATGTGGAGGACGGGGGCGAGCACCACGTCGTAGGGCGTGAGGTCGGCGTTCTGCGGGATCACGTCCACGTCGGCTCCGGCCTCGCGGGCGGCCCGGTAGTAGGCGTGGACCACGTCCGGGTACTTGACCAGCCGGGACGGGCCGTCGGAGAGCTCCAGGGCCCACCAGCTGTCCCAGTCGAAGAGGAGGGCGATGCGGGCCGGGGTCCGGGCGCCGAGGGTCCGGTCGCCCAGGGACTCCAGTTCCCGTCCCAGCTCGGCGACTTCGCGGAAGACGCGGGTGTCGTCGCGGCCGGCGTGGCCGATGACGGCTCCGTGGTACTTCTCGCAGGCGCCCCGTGAAGCGCGCATCTGGAAGTAGAGGGCGGCGTCCGCGCCGTGGGCGATGGCCTGGAAGGTGGCGAGGCGGAGTTCGCCGGGCCGCCGGAGCGGGTTGACGTCACGGCAGGCGGTGGTGGACGGCGTCTGCTCCATCAGCCAGAAGGGGGCACCGTCCTTCAGGCCGCGCATCAGGTCGTGGGCGAGGGCGGGCCGGGTCGGCGGGGCGTCCAGGGGCGGGTAGTTGTCCCAGGAGGCGAAGTCGAGGTGGGGCGCCCAGCGGTGGTAGTCGAGGGGGCGAAAGGTGCCCATGAAGTTGGTGGTGACGGGTGTGTCCTGGTCGTGGGCGCGGATCACCTCCTTCTCGGCCATGAAGCAGCCGAGGAGGGCGTCGGTGGTGAAGCGGAACCAGTCGAGGGTGATGCCCTGGAAGGCGGTGTGGTCGGGGCCGCGCCAGTGTTCGGTGAGGGCGCTGGGTGGCTCGATCTGGTTCCAGTCGGTGTAGCGGTGTGACCAGAAGGTGGTCCACCAGGCGTCGTTGAGGGCGTCGAGGGTGCCGTGCCGGTCGCGGAGCCACTCCCGGAACGCCTCGGCGCACAGCTCGCAGTAGCAGGCGCCGCCGTACTCGTTGTTGATGTGCCAGGCGAGCAGGGCGGAGTAGTCGGCGTACCGCTGGGCGAGGCGGGAGGCCAGCGCGGTGGCGTGCTCGCGGTACGCCGGTGAGCTGGGGCAGAAGTTGTGGCGTTGGCCGTAGCGGTGGCGGCGGCCTTCGAAGTCGGTGCGGTTGACCTCGGGGTGCCGCTTGGCGAGCCAGGGCGGGAGGGCGGCGGTGCCGGTGGCCAGGCACACCTGGCGTCCCTCGGCCGCGGCCCGGTCCAGGATGCGGTCCAGGACCGTGAAGTCGTAGGTGTCCGGGGACGGTTGGGTGAGGGACCAGGTGAACACGCCGACGGTGAGGGTGTCGATGCCGGCCCGGGTGAACAGGCGATGGTCGTCGTCCCAGACGGTCTCGGGCCACTGCTCGGGGTTGTAGTCACCGCCGTAGGGGATCTTCGGGGTGCGGGGCGCGGTCATGCCGTGAAGTCCTCCTGGGTCTCGGTGATCACCGTGCGGCTGCCGTGCAGCAGGGACAGCAGCAGCGGGGCGGCCAGCAGGGCGGGAAGTGCCTCGGTCAGCAGGGCGGTCATCGCTGCCGCCAGGACGAACAGGGAGGCGGCGGTGAAGGTGGCGCGGCCGTGCCGGACCAGGAAGTACCCGGCGAGGCGGGCGGTGTCCCGGGCGCGGAAGGCGAACAGCGAGGTGAGGACGAGGGCGTGCGCGCCCCACAGGAGGGAGCCGGCGCCGATCGCCGCGAGCAGCAGCGCCCACCAGCCGGGCAGGCCGGTCGCGGAGAAGTGGGTCAGGGTGAAGGCGATGACCGTCAGCCAGGCCAGCAGCGGTGCCCACAGCTTCAGCGCCGGTACGGCGTTGAGCCGCCAGCCGCGCAGGAAGGCGCGGGCCGGACGCAGCTCGGTGAGGTCCCGGCTGCGGTGGTGGAGGGCGTAGAGCGCGGCGGACAGGGCCGGGCCGAGGGGCAGCAGGCACAGGGCCGCGAGGGGGAGGTTGGCCGGGTCGGGGCCGACCAGGAGCAGTCCGGCCAGGCCCGGGGAGGCGGCGAGGAGCAGCAGCGCCTCGATGGTGAGGAGGGTGTGGATCAGGGCGGAGGCGCGGGAGAGGGCTCCGGTTCCGAAGTCGGAGGTGCGTACGGTGCTCATGCCGCCTTCCGGCCGGACAGGTGCCGCTCGTCCCACCAGGGCGGGATCTCGTCGACGACCGGGGTGAGCTCGACGAGGGTGACCTCATGGCGGCTCGGGATCAGGGGCAGGTCGACGCGGCCGGCGTCGGCGCGGTGTCGGCGGGTGTCGGGCAGACGGTCCGTCGGCGCGTCGGGGACAGGGATCACCCGTTCTCCTTCTTGAACCGCTCGTAGGCCTTGTTGTGCAGGTCGACGAGTTGCTGCATGTTCTTCGACTTCAGTTCGGCGAGGTAGGCGTTCCATTCGGACAGCGGCCGTTTGCCGAGGACGAACTTGAGGGTGTTCTGGATGACGGTGTCCTTGAGTGGGGTGTCCCAGAGGGTGGCCTGTTCCTGTTCGAAGGACTGCAGGGGGTGGGCCGGGTCGATGGGCAGTTGCCGGCGCTGGGCCATGGCGTCCTGGAACTTCTTCTCGTCCGGGCTGAACGAGGAGGAGACCAGGGCCCAGCTGCCGCCGTAGGTGAAGACGCCGTTGAAGAAGCCGTAGTCCTTCTGGAGGTCCTTCGGGGCGTCCGGGTCGGAGCCCATCAGGGAGATGCCGGGTTTCAGCTTGGGCCGGCCGCCGGATTCCGTGTAGGTGACGCCCTCGACACCCCACTTGCAGAACTTCTGGCCCTCGTCCGAGTACCAGAGCCAGTCGAGGAACTGCATCATCGCGACGAAGCTGTCGCTCTTGAGGGCCTTGCCGGCGACCATGACGCCGTTCTCCAGACGGGTGCCCCCGAGCACGACCGGGCCGGCCGGCCCGAGGGGCACCGGGACCATCTCGATCCTGGCCCCGTCGACCTGCTTCTCCAGGTTGTAGCGGTAGTTCTGCACCAGCTCCTGCGGGTTGGCGCTGATCGCGTAGGACTTCTCCGCGAGGAGCTTCTGCACGGCCTGGTCGTCGGTCTGGCTGAAGCTCTCGGGGTCCATGAGCTTGTCGGAGACGAGCCCGCGCAGATACTCGACCATCTGGCGGTAGCCGTCCTGGGCGCCGGTGAAGACGAACTTCTGCGCCTTGTGGTCGAAGCTGATGTTGTCGTACGCCCATCCGGCCCGGACGCCGAAGGCCTGGCCGAGGTAGCCGAACAAGGCGCCGCAGGGGAACGGGGTGTTGGTGCTCCACCGGTCGGAGAAGGGGTACGTGCCGGGGTACTCCTCCTTGAGCGCCTTGAGGACGTCGTGCACCTCGTCCCAGGTGGTGGGCAGGCTCAGGCCGTGCTTGTCGAGGACGTCCGTGCGGAAGGACAGCGAGTAACCGGCCTTGGCCTTCTCGTGCAGTCCGGGCAGCAGGTAGTACTTGCCGTCGGACTGCCGGATGGAGTCGAGCTCGGGCTCCAGCTTCCATCTGCGCACCTTGTCGCGGAAGTTGGGCATCAGGTGCACGTAGTCGCTGACCGGGAGGATCGCGCCGGACGAGACGAAGGCGACCTCGGAGGGGTGGTACGTCTTCGGGATGAGGAACGGGGCGTCCCCGGCCCCGATGAGGACGCTGCGCTTCTTCTCGTAGTCGGCCAGGGGAACGTCGACCGGTTTGAGGGTGACGCCGGTGCGCTGGGTGAGTTCCTTCCAGAACAGCCAGCCGTCCTTCATCGGGTAGACCGGGTTGTTGTTGTGCAGCACCGAGAAGGACAGCGGCTTGGCGGCCTTGAACTGCTGCCCGGCCCGGTAGTTCTTCATCGCGCCGTTCTGTTTCTTCGACAGGTCCTTGCCGTCCCCGCCGTCGTCTGAGCTGCCGCAGCCGGTGACCGTGGCGAGGCCGATGAAGCCGGCGGCGGCGAGTACCTGGCGCCGCGACAGCTGTCCTGCGTTCTTCACGGAGACTCCTTTGTTCCGTAAGCGAGTTGTTCCGTAAGCGAGCCGGGAAGGCGGCGTCAGCCCTTGACCGCGCCGAGCATCACGCCCGAGACGAAGTAGCGCTGGACGAACGGGTACACGCAGAGGATCGGCAGGGCGGTGAGGACGATGGTCACCGACTGGATGTTCGCGCCGACCTGGCTGAGCTGCTCCGTGCCCGCGCCGGCGTTGCCGCCGCCGGTGGCGCCCTGGATGAGGTTGCGGAGGTAGACGGTGACCGGCATCAGATCCGTGCGGTCCATGTAGAGGAAGGCGCTGAACCAGGAGTTCCAGAAGGACACCGAGTAGAACAGCACCATCGTCGCGACGACCGCCTTGGACAGCGGCAGGACGATCTTGAGCAGGATGCCGTACGTGCTGAGGCCGTCGATCTGCGCGGCCTCCTCCAGTTCGGTCGGCAGGTTCTCGAAGAAGGCCTTCATGACCAGGAGGTTGAAGACGCTGATCGCGTTGGGCAGGGCGATCGCCCAGACGCTGTTCTTCAGGCCGAGGCTGGTGACCAGGATGTAGTTCGGGATCAGACCGCCGGTGAAGAACATGGTGAACACGGCGATACCGACGAGCAGACCGCGGCCCTTGAGCTGCTTCTTCGACAGCACATAGGCGTAACAGGTCGTCAGCACCATGGCCACGGCCGTCGCCACGACCGTGTAGAGCACGGTGTTGCCGTAGTTCCGCCAGAACATCGAGTCCTGGAACACGATCTCGTACGTGGTGAGGTTGAACCCCTTGGGCAGCAGGGTCACCTCACCGGCCCGGATCTGCCGCTCCCCGCTGAAGGACCGCGCGAGGATGTTGACGAAGGGGTACAGGGTCACCAGCACGACGAGGGTGAGCACGACCCCGTTGACGCCCTGGAAGACCCGGTAGGAACGACTCGGCTTCACCACAGGCTCGTCCCCACTGTGCGGCGCGAGAGCTGGTTCGCGGACGTGATGAGGACCAGGCCGATGATCGCCTCGAACAGTCCGATGGCGGCGGCGTAGCTGAAGCTGTTGGACTCCACACCGGCCCGGTAGACGTACGTCGAGATCACGTCGGCGGTCGGGTACGTCAGCGGGTTGTACAGCAGCAGGACCTTCTCGAAGCCGACCGCCATGAACGTGCCGATGTTGAGGATCAGCAGCGTGACCATGGTGGGCCGGATGCCGGGCAGGGTGACGTGCCAGATCTGCTGCCAGCGGTTGGCGCCGTCGATGCGCGCGGCCTCGTACAGCTCCTCATCGATCGTGGTGAGCGCGGCGAGATAGAGGATCGTGCCCCAGCCGGCGGTCTGCCAGATCTCCGAGCCGACGTAGATCGTGCGGAACCACTCGGGTTCCTGGATGAAGCGGATCGGGTCGTGCCCGAACCAGCCGAGGATGTGGTTGACGGGTCCGTCACTGGCCAGCATCTGCATCGTGATGCCCGCGACGATCACGATGGACAGGAAGTGCGGAAGGTACGACACCGACTGCACGAACCGCTTCAGGGAGCGCCGGCGCACCTCGTTGAGCAGCAGCGCCAGCACGATGGGGACCGGGAAGCAGAACAGCAGCGTGAGCCCGCCGATCCACAGGGTGTTGCGGAACACCTGCCAGAAGGTGGGGTCGTTGAGGAACATCTGCACATAGCGAAGCCCCACCCACTCCTCGCCGAACATCGACCCGCCCGGCTCGAAACGCCGGAAGGCGATGACGTTGCCGATCATCGGCAGGTAGCGGAAGACCAGGAAGAACAGCAGCGGCAGGACCGCCAGCGAGTACAACTGCCAGTCGCGGCGCAGCGCCCGCCGCCAGCCGGTCCGGGCGGGGGCCCGCTTGCCGCGTCGGGGTGCGGCTCTGGCCGGAGGCGGATCCTCGGTGCCCGGCGGGGCCGATGTGGTGGACGTGCTCATTGCTCGGGCCTCCCGTGGGCATGGGACGCGGAACCGAAACTTTCGAGCTTCTACCGGTAACTTCGCGGCAACTTAAGGGCAGCAGAAAGCGCTGTCAATGGGTGCAGCGACAGTCGGTTGGGGCCTCTGGGCCGCGTTGGAATCGCGTCGAAGCTGGGTAGACCCCAGGGGCCTGCTCCCGTGGTCCATCGCAACTTTCTGGATGACCACCGACTCCTGCGAGGTGCCGCTGTGCCCGCGTTCGACCTGCCGCTGACGGAACTGGAGCGCCATCGCCCGGACATCGGGGAGCCCGCCGACTTCGACGCGTTCTGGCTGCGCACCCTGAAGGAGGCCGCCCAGCGGGACCCGCTGGTGTCGGTGCGGCCGGTGGAGACGGGGCTTCGGCTGATCCGGACCTGGGACGTGACGTTCCGGGGTTTCGCGGGTGACCCGGTGCGCGCCTGGTTCAGCAGACCCGCCGGGGTAGACGAACCCCTGGCCGCCGTCGTGGAGTTCGCCGGGTACGGGCGCGGCCGGGGCCTCCCGCACGAACGCCTCACCTGGGTCAACGCCGGGTACGCGCACCTGCTCATGGACAACCGCGGCCAGGGCGACGCGTACGGGTGCGGCGGTGACACGCCCGATCCGCACGCCACCGCGCCGGGCGGGCCCGGCCCGGCGGTACGCGGCCTGCTCTCACCCGAGGACTACCACTACCGCCGTCTGATCACGGACGCGGTCCGCGCGGTCACGGCGGTACGGGAACTGCCCGGCGTCGACCCCGCGCGGACCGTCGCCGTCGGCAACAGCCAGGGCGGCGGACTGGCACTCGCCGTCGCGGGGCTCGTCCCCGACCTGGCGGCGCTGCTCGTCACCGCCCCGCTGCTGTGCGGCATCCGCCGCGCGCTCGACCTCACGGACGTGGGGCCGTACGGGGAGATCGCGTCCTACCTCGCCGTCCACCGGGGCACCGAGCACGACGCCTACCGCACGCTGTCCTACGTCGAGGGCGTCTCCTTCGCCCGTCGCGCGCAGGCCCCGGCTCACTTCGGCGTGGGGCTGCGGGACACGGTGTGTCCGCCGAGCGGGGCGTATGCGGCGTTCAACCGCTACGCCGAGCTGACGGGCACGGCTCCTCGCAAGGAGATCCACGCGTATCCGTTCAACGGGCATGAGGGGGGTGACGCGGTACAGGTGGCGCGTCAACTGAGATGGGTGCGGGAGGTGTTGAGCGGCCCGGAGTGATGACCGCGAGGGTTCGCGGTCACCGTTCGGTCACCGTTCGGGGTGCGGCGTCCTGAGGTCCGGCCGGAACGCGGTGCGCCGACCTGAGGTCCGGCCGGGACCCGGTGCGCCGACCTGAGGTCCGACCGGGACCCGGTGCGCCGACCTGAGGTCCGACCGGGACCCCGGATCGGGACGCCGGACCGCCCAGGGCCTCGCGACTCGGGCTACTTCCCGATCGGGGACTCCGCGGTGCAGCCGCCGGCGGTCACCAGGCCGTCGGCACTCTGCTCCTCGATCACCTTGCCCTTGTGGATGATCTTGCAGGTGACCTGGGCACCCTCGGGATCGGCGGCGACCGGCATGACCGCCGCGGGCATGATGCCGCGCAGCGTGACCGTCTTCTTCCAGGGCAGTTCGGGCTTCGACACCGACTCGATCTTCGGGTCCATGGCCTTGCCGCCACCGCCGTGGAACTCGATCGAGTCGACGTTCTTCCCCGTGACCTCGTAGGTGACTTCGTACGTCTCGTCCACCGCCTTGTCGACCTGGTCGACCGCCTCGGAACAGGAGCTGAGACCGAGCGCGAGAGAGGCGGCGGCGACCGCGCAGACGGCTGCACGGATGGTGCGGTTCGCACGGATGGTGCGGTCCAAAGGAATCCCCCCGGATCATGAAAGGTCGGATCGGCAGCCAACCGTGAAGGGAAGGCAAAGTCAACTTCACAAAACCCAAAGCCAGTTGGCCGGGCGACGGTGAGGCTGCATGAGCCCGCCTGTACAGCCGCCCCTCCCGACCGGTGCTCTTGCGCCGCGGCCGTAGACAACTGCGCCGTCCGGCGCTAACTTCCGCAACAGCGGGGTGGGAGCGCTCCCATAACGGTGGACCGGAACCCGCCCTCGAGTCGCCCCCACCCCGCGCATCCACGTGCACGCATCCACAGGCCCGTATCCTCGAGGAACGGACGGTGCTGTCATGATCCTGACAAGAAATTCGGGGGGACCCCCGACGCCCCGCTTAGCACCCCCCGCCCGGGCCAGAGCCTTCTTCCTGGTCCTGCTCTCCCTCCTCGTCACCGTTCCGGCCCTCGGCCTGGTCATGACGGCCGGCGGCGAGGCCGAGGCGCACGGCACGCCCATGAAGCCCGGCAGCCGTACCTTCCTGTGCTGGCAAGACGGTCTGACCGACACCGGCGAGATCAAGCCGGTCAACCCGGCGTGCCGGGCCGCGCAGCAGGTCAGCGGCACCACGCCGTTCTACAACTGGTTCTCGGTGCTCCGCTCGGACGGCGCCGGCCGCACCCGGGGCTTCGTACCGGACGGCGAGCTGTGCAGCGGCGGCAACACCAATTTCACCGGATTCAACACGCCCAGCAAGGACTGGCCGCTCACCCACCTCACCTCGGGCGCGACGGTCGACTTCTCGTACAACGCCTGGGCGGCGCATCCGGGCTGGTTCTACGTCTACATCACCAAGGACGGCTTCGACCCGACGAAGACCCTCACCTGGAACGACATGGAGGAGAGGCCGTTCCTGAGCGTCGACCACCCGCCGCTGAACGGCTCCCCGGGCACGGTCGAGGCCAACTACGCCTGGACCGGCAAGCTCCCCGAGGGCAAGTCGGGCCGCCACATCATCTACATGGTCTGGCAGCGCTCCGACAGCCAGGAGACCTTCTACTCCTGCTCGGACGTCGTCTTCGACGGCGGCAAGGGCGAGGTGACCGGCATCAAGGAGCCGGGCACCCCCTCCGAGCCGGTACCCGGCACCTGCACGGCCACCCGCAAGACGACCGGCAGCTGGAACGGCGGCTACCAGTCCGAGGTGACCGTCACCAACACCGGCACCGTCCCGATGCTCGGCTGGATGGTCGACTGGACGCTGCCGTCCGGCCAGAAGATCGAGAGCTTGTGGAGCGGCAACGCCACCTACAACGGCCAGTCGGTGATGGTCCACAACGCCGGCTGGAACGGCTCCCTCGCTCCGGGCAGGAGCGCGACGTTCGGATACACCGTCTCGGGCTCGGGCGGTGACAGTACGACGAGCCTGCCCTGCCGGGTGGGCTGAACCATCGCTTCGGGCGGGCCCGGTGGACGTCGGCCACCGGGCCCGTTCGCTCCAGCAGGCCGCTCACGCTTCTCCGCCGGACGTCCGTGTTGACAAGGTCGCTCAGGACCAACGGGCAGCCGAGCGTGAGGGCCGTGCCGGCGCCTACCGCCCGGCATGCCGGCCGCGGGTGCGGCGCAGCAGGGACCAGGCGGCGGCGAGGCCGAGGGCCGGGGCACCGCGCAGAAGTCGCCGAAGTCGATCACGCCGCGAGAGGTGCCGTCGCCGGTGAGGATGTAGGCGGGGTGCAGGTCTCCGTGGAGCCCTGGACGATTCTCTGCTTCATCCCATATGTCGCTGTTATCCAGGTATGCGATTCTGTTGTGAGGGTGTCCTGCCGCTCATGTGGGCGTGGATCCGCCGCGTCGTCGTCGCCTGAGTTCCGGGGACTCCCACCTGCCGGTGGCTGCGGCATGGACGGGAGGTGGATGCGGACATGCCCCATTACGGCGATGCCCGGGCCGCGGTTCCCGGTCTTCGGGCGCCGGGGAACGGGGGCGCAGGTTTGCCTCGCCCCACGCCGGAGTCCGCCGCGCGGGAGCGAGTCCTGGCGTTCGCCGGAGTCGCACTGGCGGCTGTGTACGTACGGAGCGAGGACGGTGCGGAGCTCCAGCTGGTGGAGTCCGCCGGTGCCGATCCGGAGCGGTACGGGCTGCCGGGTCGGGTGCGGCACGGCGGGGGCACCTCGCCCACTCCGGCGCCTGGCTATGCGGCGGTGTCCGGGGACAGCGGCTCCGTCGTGGTCGAGGCCTTCCGGAGCGGGCGGCCGCTGTGGCTCGCGGGCCGGCAGGAGGGCGGGGCCACGGGCCCGCCGCTCGGGGCGGTGCCGCTGGGCGCCGCCGGCGGGTGGCTGGGATGCCTGGCCGTGGTGGGAGAGTCCGGGGAGGGGTTCGGGGCCGAGCAGCGGGAGTTCCTGGAGCGGTACGCCGAGGCCGTCTCCGGGCGGCTCCGGGGAGAGGCCGACCGGTCCGCCCCCTCGCCCCTGCTGGATTCCGCGCTGCGTGCCCTGGGGGTGGGTTCCTTCGCCCTGACACCCGGCACCGGTCTGGTCGAGACCGATCCGGCCCTGCTCGAACTGGTCGGCATCCCCGAGGGCGGCTTCGACGGCAAGACCGACAGCCTGCTCTCGTACAGCCTCCCGGAGGACGTCCCGGCGCTGCTGTCGGTCATCGAACCGTCCCCGCAGACCCCCGGGCGCCGGGAACTGGAGTTCCGGACCCGCCGGGCCACCGGTGAACTGTGCTGGCTGCGCCTGAGCTGCCGGGTGCTCAAGGGGCCCGACGGCGCCCCGGAGCGGGTGCTGGGCGTGGTGACCGCGGCTCCGGTCCTGCGGCGGAGCGCCAGCGACGTCGCCCGGATCCAGTGGCTGACGGCCGCGCTCGACGACGCCACGACCGTCCGGGACGTCAGCCGCGTGGTGGTCGCCGCGCTGCGCGAGCCGCTGGGTGCCGACCGGGTGGCGCTCGCCGAACTGCTGGAGGACCGGCTGGCGGTCACCGTGCTCGATCCACCGGGTGCCGGTGCCTGGCCGGAGCTGTGGCGTTCCGAGTGGCGCTCGGAGTGGCCCGACGCGCCGGTCACCGCCCTGCCCACGCTCCATGCGGCGTTGCGGGACGGGCGTATGAGCCTGTGGCCGGCGGGTACCGCGCTGGAACCCGGCCTCGCGGGGATCGGCCCCGGCGGACTCGCGGTCCTGCCACTGCCGGCCAAGAGCAGGGTGGCCGGGGTGTGCCTGGTCGGCTGGGACGCGCCGCACGAGTTCGCGCCCGAGGAGCGGGCCCTGCTGACGGCGACCGCGGGCCTCGTGGGGCAGGCCCTGATCCGCGCGCACGCCTACGACGCCGAGCAGGAACTCGCGACGATGCTGCAGCGCAGCCTGCTGCCGCGCCGTCTCCCCCAGCTGCCCGGGGGCATCGCCGTGGCCCGCTATCTGCCCGCCCGGCGCGGACTCCAGGTGGGCGGCGACTGGTACGACGTGATCGCCCTGTCGGACGGGAAGGTCGCCCTGGTCATCGGGGATGTGCAGGGGCACAGTGCCGGGGCCGCGACGATCATGGGCCAGATGCGCACGGCGGTCCGGGCCTACGCGGTGGAGGGTCATCCGCCGGACGTGGTCGTCGCGCACGCCAACCGGCTGCTCGTCGGCATGGAGACCGACCTGTTCGCCACGTGCTGCTATGTCGAGCTGGACATGGAGGAGGGCAACGCGCTGTTCGTGCGGGCCGGGCATCTGTCCCCGCTGGTACGTCATCCCGACGGCGGCACGGAGGAGATCGCGGTCGAGGGCGGGCTTCCGCTGGGCGTGCTGGAGGACGCGGAGTTCCCGCTGACGGCGGTGGCGCTGGCGCCCGGCTCGGTGCTCGCGCTGGTGACGGACGGCCTGGTCGAGTCGGCCGAACTGGACGTGGACGAGGGCATGCGGATCGTGCGTGAGCTGCTCGCCGCGGCGGACCCTGCCGACCCGGGGCGGATGGCCGACGACCTGCTGGGCGAGGCCGGGCGCCGGGAGGACGACGTGGCGTTGCTGCTGCTGCGCTACGACGGGATGCGGGTGCGGCCGGTGCGGGCGGGCTGGGTGGTGTGGCGGCTGCCGGACGCGGTCATGCACGCCCGCCGGTTCAGCGCGCGCACGCTGCGGTCGTGGGACGTCGTGGACGAGGCCGACACCGTGCTGCTGGTGGTGTCGGAACTGGTCACCAACGCGCTGGTGCACACGCAGGGCGCACTCCGGCTGGACCTGACTCTGGCCGCGGACCGGCTGCGGGTGACCGTGAGCGACTCCTCGCCGCGGGCCCCGGCCAAGCCGGTGGTCGTCGACTGGGAGTCGACCGGCGGCCGCGGGCTCTTCCTGGTCGAGGCGCTGTCGGCGGCCTGGGGCTCGGTGCCGGTCGGCGGCGGCAAGCAGGTGTGGAGCGAGATCGTCGTGTCCCGCCCGGAGGCGGACGGCGAACCGGAAGCGGAACCGGCGCCGGAGGCGGAGCCGGCGAGCGCGCCGACGGAGGAACCGCAGCCGCCCCGGGACCGGGGCTGGGGCATCGGCCGCAGCCGAGACTGGGTCATGGGCCGAAGCCGCGACCGGAGCAGAGGCTCCAGGGGCTCAGGCCGAAACCGGAACCGCGACCGCGAGCAGGGCCCGGGCGAGAGCCGCGCCCCGGACCCCAACGACGACCGGGCCAAAGACCGAAACCGGAACCCGGACCCGGGCGAAGGCCGGACTCCCGGATCGGGCCGGAACCGGAACCGTGACCGTGACCAGGGCGAGAACCGCGCCCCGGACCACGACCAGGCCAAAGGCCGAAACCGGAACCCGAACCCGGGCGAAGGCCGGACTCCCGGATCGGGCCGGAACCGGAACCGTGACCGTGACCAGGGCGAGAACCGCGCCCCGGACCACGACGACCAGGCCAAAGACCGAAACCGGAACCCGAACCCGGGCGGAGACCAGACCCCGGACAGCAACCGAGGCCAGCCCCCGGACCGCGGTCGGGCCCGGAGCCAGGACGGGCGCCCGGACAGCGACGCGAGCCGGGGCCGGGCCCCGGGCCGGGGCGCCGTCGGGAACGACGCCGGGCCCAGGAGGGAGTGGCGGGATGAGGGGCCGTAGGTGCCGGGTGGGGGCCTGGCTCGTCGCGGCTGTCATGGCGGTGGCGCTGGCCGGCTGCAGCGAGGACGGCGGCGAGGACGGGTCCACCGTCGGGCTGCTGCTGCCGAGCCGCGCGGTGCCCCGTTGGGAGCAGTCCGACAAGCCCATGATCGAGAAGCGGGTGAAGGAGCTGTGCTCCGACTGCCGGGTCCTGTACGCCAACGCGGAGAACGACGCGGCGAGCCAGCGGCAGCAGATGAACTCCATGATCACCAGGGGTGTGTCCGTCCTGCTCCTGGACGTCGTCGACCCCAAGGCGCTGCGCTCCTCCGTCCGCGCGGCTGACCGCGCGGGCATCCCGGTCATCGCCTACGACCGGCTCGCCGAGGGCCCGATCTCGGGTTTCGTCAGTTTCGACGGCGGCCAGGTCGGCAGGCTCCAGGGCGAGGCGCTGCTGAAGGGCATGGGAGCCAGGGCCGACGACGGCGGCGTCGTCATGGTGAACGGCGACCCGTCCAGCCCCAACGCCGCCTGGTACGAGGGCGGCGCCCGGTCCGTCCTCCGGGACAAGGTGCGCATCCTCAAGTCGTACAACACCCTCGGGTGGCGCACGGAGAACGCGCACGACCACATGTCCGCCGCGATCAGCGCCCTCGGCCCGAACCAGATCGACGGGGTGCTCGCGGCCAACGACTCGATCGCCGCCGGCGTCATCGCGTCGCTCAAGAGCGCCCGTGTCTCGCCGCTGCCCCCGGTCACCGGCCAGGACGCCGACCTGGACGCCGTGCGGCGCATCGTCAAGGGCGAGCAGTACATGACCGTCTACAAGCCCTTCCGGCAGGAGACCGAGGCGGCCTCCGCCATGGCCGTCGCCCTGGCGCGCGGCAACGACCTGGACGCGCTCGTGACGTCGACCGTGGACAGTCCCACCACGCGGGACGTCCCGGCGCTGCTGCTCGATCCGGTCGCCGTGACGGCCGAGACCATCGGTCGGACGCTCGTCCGCGACGGCGTCTACACGATCGACCAGATCTGCACTCCGAAGCTCCGGCCGGCCTGCGACCGGATCGGGCTCACCCGGTGAGGGAGGTGATCCCCGTGGCCCATCCGCCCGTACTGGCGTTGCGCGGCATCTCCAAGCGGTTCGGTGGCGTGCAGGCGCTCGTGGACGTCGATCTCCAGGTCCGGGCCGGTGAGGTCGTGGCCCTGGCGGGCGACAACGGTGCCGGCAAGTCCACGCTGATCAAGGTGATCTCGGGCGTCAGCCCCGCCGACCGGGGCGTCATCGAGTGGGAGGGGCACCTCGTACAGATCAAACGCCCCCACGACGCCCACGCCCTGGGCATCGCGACCGTCTACCAGGACCTCGCCATGTGCGACAACCTCGATGTCGTGGGCAATCTCTTCCTCGGCCGGGAGATCGACCGGGTGGGCATCCTCGACGAGGTGGAGATGGAGCGCCGGGCCCGCGACCTGATGCGGACCCTGTCGATCCGTATCCCCGACGTGCGGATGCCGGTCGCGGCGCTGTCCGCCGGGCAGCGGCAGGCCGTCGCGATCTCCCGCTCGCTCATGGGCGCGCCCAAGGTCCTGCTGCTCGACGAGCCCACCGCCGCCCTGGGCGTCGAGCAGACCAGCCATCTGCTCGACCTCATCGAGGAGGTGCGCGACCGCGGTATGGCGATCATCCTGATCAGCCACAACATGGGCGACATCAAGGCCGTCGCGGACCGGGTCGCCGTGCTGCGCCTCGGCCGCAACAACGGTCTGTTCGACGTGAGCACCGTGACGCAGGAGCAGATCATCTCCTCCGTCACCGGGGCGGCGGACAACGCCGTGGCACATCGTACGAAGGGCGGCGGGGAGGCATGGCCGTGACCGGGGGCGGGCCGCACCGCGGCGGTGGGCCGGCCGCGCCGGGCGGTGACGCCGGGCCGCCGGTCGCGCCCGGCCGCGCGCCGCGCACCCGCGGCTGGTCCGGCACGCTGCGCGGCTACGCCCTGGAGGTGCGCGGCAGTGTGCGGGAGGGCGAGCGCGGACCGCTCCTGGTGATCGCCGGGCTGATCGTGATCTGGGGCCTCTTCCAGGCGCTGGACGACAACTTCCTCTCGCCGCGGAACCTGTCCAACCTCAGCGTGGACATCGTCGGGACCGGCCTGGTCGCCGTCGGCATCGTGTTCGTGCTGCTGATCCGGGAGATCGATCTGTCGGTCGGTTCGGTCAGCGGCCTGGCGGGTGCCGTGTTCGCCGTGCTGAACGTGAACCAGGGGATGCCGGAGGGGCTCGCGGTGCTCGTGGCGATCGCCGGGGGCATGGTCGTGGGCGCCTTCCACGGGTTCTTCTTCGCCTGGCTCGGCGTGCCCGCGTTCGTCGTGACCCTCGCGGGGCTGTTGATCTGGAACGGCCTGACGCTCTACCTGCTGGGCGCGAGCGGCACGATCAACATCGACGAGGAGGGCCTGGTCGCCTCCCTGACCAGTCGGCACTTCGGCGACGACGTGGCCGCGTACGCGGTGGCGGCGCTGGGGACCGCCGGGTACCTCCTGGCCGCCCACCGCAAGCGCAGCCGCCACCGGGCCGCCGGGATGCCCTACCGGCAGACGCCCGAGATCGTGGTGCGCGCCGGTGTCCTCGCGGCGATCTCCTTCGCCTCCGCCTACACCCTCAACCGGTTCCAGGGGCTTCCGCTCGCCCTGCTGATCCTCCTGACGGTCCTCGTCGTCTCCGACTACGTCCTGCGCCGCACCCGCTACGGCCGGCGCGTGTACGCGCTCGGCGGCGGGGTCGAGGCGGCGCGCAGGGCGGGCATCTCGGTGGAGCGGGTGCGGATCGCGATGTTCATGGTGTCGGGAACGCTGGCCGCCTTCGGTGGCCTCTTCGTGGCCTCGGGTCTCACCTCGGCGAGCCCCACGACGGCCCGTGCCGCCGGCTCCGGGATGCTGCTGATCAACGCGATCGCGGCGGCCGTCATCGGCGGTACGAGTCTGTTCGGCGGACGCGGCTCGCCCTGGTCCGTGCTGCTCGGTGTGCTGGTGATCCAGTCGATCGCCTCGGGCATGGGGCTGCTCGGGGTGGAGGACGCCGTGCAGTTCATGATCACCGGAGGGGTACTGCTGGCCGCCGTCGCGGCCGACGCGCTCACCAGACGCGCGGAGGCCCGGAGAGGCCGTCCGTGACACCCGCTATGCCCGATAGACCTTTCTTCTGGTTAAATGTCTAAATGTGCGATGGGGGTGGGTAGGGGGCCACGCGAGGGCCAAGGACCGGCATCCTGTCCATCGGAGCGTCATGAAACGTAGCCGCCTCGCCCGGCTGGCCATGGTTGCCATGGCCGTCACCGGCCTGATCCTCTCGGGCTGCGGGGATGCGGACCCGCCACCGCCAGGCGGATCGAACGACAGCATCAACGTACTCAGCGTGGGCAACCCTCCGATGCAGGACCTGAAGAAGCTCACCAAGAGGTACTTCACCGCGGAGACCGGCATAGAGGTCAATTACACGCTGCTGCCGGAGAACGACGTCCGCAGGAGGATGGACAGCGAGTTCGCCCGCCAGGCCGGGCACTACGACGTGGCAAGCGTGAGCGCGTACGAAGTGCCGATCTACTCGGAGCGCGGCTGGCTCGCCCCGTTGGACTCCTACGTGCAGGCGGACAAGGACTTCGACCAGGACGACATCTTCCCCAACCTCGTCGAATCTCTGACCGGGGCCGATGGCAGGCTCTACGCCCAGCCGTTCTACGGGGAGGGTTCCTTCCTGGCGTACCGCAAGGACCTCTTCCGCAAGGAAGGACTGTCCATGCCCGCGAACCCGACCTGGGACCAGGTCGCCTCGCTCGCGGCGGAGATCGACGGCACCGACGGCACAAGCGGCATCTGTCTGCGCGGTCTGCCCGGATGGGGGCAGAACCTGACCCCGATCAACACGGTTGTGAACACCTTCGGCGGCGCCTGGTACGACATGGAGTGGAACGCCCGGCTCACCTCACCGGAGTTCCGCAAGGCGGTGCGGTTCTACGTCGATCTGGTGCGCGAGCACGGTCAGCCCAACGCCCACCGCATGGGCTTCCTGGAAGTCCTTGACGCCTTCGTGGCGGGCAGGTGTGCCATGTGGTACGACGCCACCGTCCTGGCCTCGTCGGTCGAGGCCGACAGCTCGGCGGTCAAGGGCAAGGTCGGCTACGTCCCGGCGCCGCATGACAGGACGGAGAAGGCCGGCTGGCTGTGGACCTGGGCGTGGGGCATCCAGAAGGCCAGCGACAACAAGGACGCCGCCTGGAAGTTCATCTCCTGGGCCTCCTCCAAGGAGTACCAGGAGCTGGTCGGGCAGGAGATGGGCTGGACCGCGGCGCCCGCCGGGAACCGCAAGTCGCTCTACGCCAACCCCGAGTACCAGCAGGCGGCCGGTGCCTGGTACCGGCAGGAGTACACGGCGGCGACGGACTCCGCCGACCCGAGGAACCCCGGCGTCGGCCCCCGTCCCTACAGCGGTATCGGCTTCCTGGCCATCCCCGAGTTCGCCGTGCTCGGTACGGCGGTCTCCGAGCAGATCGCCGCTGCCATCGCCGGGCAGCAGTCGGTGGACCAGGCCCTGGAGAAGTCGCAGGACCTCGCACACGCGGCGGCGGCGAAGTACCGGGGCGAGTGACCCGGCGCCAGGACCTGCACCAAGGCGAGGGCCGCGCCCCCGGTCACCCGGGAACGCGGCCCTCGAACTACCCTGAACTGCCTTACGTGCCCGCTTACTTGCGGATCAGGCTGCGCAGCACGTACTGCATGATGCCGCCGTTGCGGTAGTAGTCCGCCTCACCGGGGGTGTCGATGCGGACGACCGCGTCGAACTCGACGCCGGTGTCGGTGGTGACCTTCACCGTGCGCGGGGTGGTGCCCTCGTTGAGCTCGGTGACGCCGGAGATGGAGAAGGTCTCCTCACCGGTCAGGCCGAGGGACTCGGCGGACTGGCCCTCCGGGAACTGCAGCGGCAGGACGCCCATGCCGATGAGGTTCGAGCGGTGGATGCGCTCGTACGACTCGGCGATGACGGCCTTGACGCCCAGGAGCGCGGTGCCCTTGGCGGCCCAGTCGCGGGACGAGCCGGAACCGTACTCCTTGCCGGCCAGGACGACCAGCGGGATGCCGGCGGCCTGGTAGTTCTGCGAGGCGTCGTAGATGAAGGAGACCGGGCCGCCCTCCTGCGTGAAGTCACGCGTGTAGCCGCCCTCGGTGCCCGGCGCGATCTGGTTGCGCAGGCGGATGTTGGCGAACGTGCCGCGGATCATGACCTCGTGGTTGCCGCGGCGCGAGCCGTAGCTGTTGAAGTCGCGACGCTCGACGCCGTGCTCCGTGAGGTACTTGCCGGCCGGGGTGTCGGCCTTGATGGCACCGGCCGGGGAGATGTGGTCGGTGGTGACCGAGTCGCCCAGCTTGGCCAGCACGCGGGCGCCGGAGATGTCGGAGACCGGGGTGGTCTCCATCGTCATGCCCTCGAAGTACGGGGGCTTGCGCACGTAGGTGGACTGCGGGTCCCACTCGAAGGTGTTGCCGGTCGGGATCGGCAGCGCCTGCCACTGGGCGTCGCCCGCGAAGACGTCCGAGTAGGACTTGGAGAACATGTCCTCGCCGATGGCGTTGGCCACGACCTCGTTCACCTCGGCCTCGGAGGGCCAGATGTCCTTCAGGAAGACCGGGTTGCCGTCCTGGTCGGTGCCCAGGGCGTCACGGGTGATGTCCACCTTCATGGATCCGGCGAGCGCGTAGGCGACGACCAGCGGCGGGGACGCCAGGTAGTTCATCTTGACGTCGGGGTTGATCCGGCCCTCGAAGTTCCGGTTGCCGGAGAGGACCGAGGTGACCGCGAGGTCGTGGTCGTTGACGGCCTTGGAGACCTCCTCCGGCAGCGGGCCGGAGTTGCCGATGCAGGTGGTGCAGCCGTAGCCGACGAGGTTGAAGCCGACCTTGTCGAGGTAGGGCGTCAGGCCCGCCTTCTCGAAGTAGTCGGTGACGACCTTGGAGCCCGGGGCGAGGGTGGTCTTGACCCACGGCTTGCGGGTCAGGCCCTTCTCCACCGCCTTCTTGGCCACCAGCGCGGCGGCGACCATGACGTACGGGTTGGAGGTGTTGGTGCAGGAGGTGATGGCCGCGACCGTCACCGCGCCGTGGTCCAGCTCGTACTTCGTACCGTCGGGGGCGGTGACGGTGACCGGGTTCGACGGGACGACGGCACCGGTGCCGTCGGCGTGCTGCGGCGCGCCGGCGCCGTTCTCCTGGTGGCCGTAGGCCGGGGCGTCGGAGGCCGGGAAGGACTCGGCGCTCGCCTCGTCCACCGGGGAGGCCGAGGCGGCGGCCTGCTGGGCGACGGGGGCGTCGACGTAGTTGAGGACGTCCTTCGCGAACTGCTGGGCGGCCTCGGCGAGGACGATACGGTCCTGCGGGCGCTTCGGGCCGGCGATGGAGGGCACGACCGTCGAAAGGTCGAGCTCCAGCTTCTCGGAGAAGTCGGGCTCGGCGGCCGGGTCCAGCCAGAGACCCTGCTCCTTGGCGTACGCCTCGACGAGGGCGAGCTGCTGCTCGGAACGGCCGGTGAGCTTGAGGTACTTGATCGTCTCGTCGTCGATCGGGAAGATCGCGGCGGTCGAGCCGAACTCCGGCGACATGTTGCCGATGGTGGCGCGGTTGGCCAGGGAGGTGGCGGCGACGCCCTCGCCGTAGAACTCGACGAACTTGCCGACGACGCCGTGCTTGCGCAGCATCTCCGTGATGGTCAGCACGAGGTCCGTGGCGGTGGTGCCGGGCGTGAGCTCACCGGTGAGCTTGAAGCCGACGACGCGCGGGATGAGCATGGAGACCGGCTGGCCGAGCATGGCGGCCTCGGCCTCGATGCCGCCGACGCCCCAGCCGAGGACACCCAGGCCGTTGACCATGGTGGTGTGCGAGTCGGTGCCGACGAGGGTGTCGGGGTACGCCTGGCCGTTACGCACCATGACCGTGCGCGCCAGGTGCTCGATGTTCACCTGGTGGACGATGCCGGTGCCGGGGGGTACGACCTTGAACTCGTCGAAGGCGGTCTGGCCCCAGCGCAGGAACTGGTAGCGCTCCTTGTTGCGGCCGTACTCCAGCTCGACGTTCTGCGCGAAGGCCTCGTTCGTGCCGAACTTGTCGGCGATGACGGAGTGGTCGATGACCAGCTCGGCCGGCGCCAGCGGGTTGATCTTCGCCGGGTCGCCGCCCAGTTCCTTCACGGCCTCACGCATGGTCGCGAGGTCCACGACACAGGGCACGCCGGTGAAGTCCTGCATGATCACGCGGGCCGGCGTGAACTGGATCTCCTGGCTGGGCTGGGCCTGCGAGTCCCATCCGCCGAGGGCACGGATGTGGTCGGCGGTGATGTTCGCGCCGTCCTCGGTGCGGAGCAGGTTCTCCAGCAGGACCTTGAGGCTGTACGGAAGGCGGGCCGAGCCCTCCACCTTGTCCAGCCGGAAGATCTCGTACGACTCGTCGCCCACCTGCAGCGTGCTGCGGGCGTCGAAGCTGTTCGCCGACACGACAGTCTCCTTCATTGATGTGCGCGTACCACCACGATCCTGCCGCCACGGCATCTCGGCCGATCCGCTAAGGTAAGGCTAAGTTAGGCACGCCTTACCGGGGCTGGCGGCTGCGGTGCTCCCCGGCAGATATCTCGATGTCGAGATAACTCTAGTACACCGGGGCCGGAAGGTCATGCCCGGGCGTCCGCCGTGCGGTCATGCACACCCCTCTCCGGGGTATCCGAACCAGGAGTCCACGCCGCAAACGGAGAGGAGACAGGCATGCCGCTCACGTTCCGCAAGAGTTTCCGGATCCTTCCGGGGGTGCGCCTGAACATCAACAAGCGTTCCTGGTCCATCACGACCGGCGGCGGAAAGAACGGCCCGCGTTACACCCGCAGCAGTACGGGACGTCGTACGACATCCATGGATTTGCCCGGACCTTTCGGATGGCGGCGCACGCGCACGAGTCGCCGACCCTGAAGCCACCGGGGAGGATTGACTTCCCCTCACCCGAATGGACCCCCGGGCCGGGCGCCATCTCATATCTGAGATAACCTCAACCGCATGGCAGACGATTACCTCGTACGCATCGGCAAGCTCATCCGTGACGCCCGGCAGCACCGGGGCTGGACCCAGTCGCAGCTGGCGGAGGCGCTCGGAACCAGCCAGAGCGCCGTGAACCGGATCGAGCGCGGCAACCAGAACATCAGCCTTGAGATGATCGCGCGTATCGGGGAGGCCCTCGACAGCGAGATCGTGTCGCTCGGCTACGCCGGTCCGATGCACCTGCGGGTGGTCGGCGGCCGCCGGCTGTCCGGCGCCATCGACGTGAAGACGAGCAAGAACGCGTGCGTCGCGCTGCTGTGCGCCTCACTGCTCAACCAGGGGCGCACGGTGCTGCGCCGCGTCGCCCGCATCGAGGAGGTGTACCGCCTCCTGGAGGTGCTGGGCTCGATCGGCGTCCGCACCCGGTGGATCAACGACGGTGTCGACCTGGAGATCGTGCCGTCGGCCGAGCTGGACCTGGCGGCCATCGACGCGGACGCGGCCCGCCGCACCCGCTCGATCATCATGTTCCTCGGCCCGCTGCTGCACCGCATGGACCACTTCAAGCTGCCCTACGCCGGCGGCTGCGACCTCGGCACGCGCACGGTCGAGCCGCACATGATCGCACTGCGCCGGTTCGGTCTCGACATCGCCGCCACCGAGGGCCAGTACCACGCCCAGGTGGACCGTACGGTCAGCCCCGACCGTCCGATCGTGCTGACCGAGCGCGGCGACACGGTGACCGAGAACGCGCTGCTCGCCGCCGCCCGGCACGACGGCACCACCGTCATCCGCAACGCCTCCTCCAACTACATGGTCCAGGACCTGTGCTTCTTCCTTGAGGCGCTCGGCGTCAAGGTCGACGGCATCGGCACCACCACGCTCACCGTGCACGGCGTGCCCACCATCGACGTCGACGTGGACTACTCCCCCTCCGAGGACCCGGTCGAGGCGATGAGCCTCGTCGCGGCGGCCGTGGTCACCGAGTCGGAGCTGACGGTGCGCCGCGTACCGATCGAGTTCCTGGAGATCGAGCTGGCGGTCCTGGAGGAGATGGGCCTCGACCACGACCGCACGCCCGAGTACTTCGCCGACAACGGCCGCACCCGGCTGGTGGACCTCACCGTCCGGCCCTCCAAGCTGGAGGCGCCGATCGACAAGATCCACCCCATGCCGTTCCCCGGCCTGAACATCGACAACGTCCCGTTCTTCGCGGCCATCGCGGCGGTCGCCCAGGGCAAGACCCTCATCCACGACTGGGTCTACGACAACCGCGCGATCTACCTGACGGACCTGAACCGCCTCGGCGGCCGACTGCAGTTGCTGGACCCCCACCGTGTCCTGGTGGAGGGCCCGACCCGCTGGCGCGCCGCCGAGATGATGTGCCCGCCGGCCCTGCGCCCCGCGGTGGTCGTCCTGCTGGCGATGATGGCGGCGGACGGCACGTCGGTGCTGCGCAACGTGTATGTCATCAACCGGGGTTACGAGGACCTGGCGGAGCGGCTGAACTCGATCGGGGCGCAGATCGAGATCTTCCGGGACATCTGAACGACGGATTCTCGGGACTCCCTGTGCGGACGCTCGGTGGAAGCGGCGCGTCCTGCGGCTGGTCGGCAGCGCGGACGGCGGGGTCGCTGTCCTCGGTGGCCGCCCAGGCGGACAGCAGGCGCAATCCGTCGTGGGCCGCGGTGCCCGGCTCAGCGCTGTACGCGGTGAGGGTCAGCCCGGGTTGGGCGGGCAGGGCGATGGCATCGAAGTCGAGGACGATCTCGCCGATCTCGGGGTGGCGGAACGGCTTGCGCCCGGTGTGGTGCAGACGCACGTTGTGCTTGGCCCAGGCGATGCGGAACTCGTCGCTGCGGGTGACCAGCTCCCCGATCAGCCCGGTGAGCTCGGCATCGTGCGGGGCGCGTCCTGCCTCGGTGCGCAGCAGCGAGACGGTGGTGTTGAGCGAGGCGTCCCAGTCGGGGAAGAACCCGCGGCCGGCGGGTCGAGGAACTGGAAGCGGGCGATGTTGACCGGTCGTGGGGTGCCGGAGGCGAACAGCGGCGCGTAGAGGGCGCGGCCGAGCCGGTTGATGGCCAGGATGTCCAGGCGCCCGTTGCGGACGAAGGCCGGGCTCTCGGTCATGGAGTCCAGCACGCGCTGGATGCTGGCGGGGAGGGGCCCGCGCGGCTTCTTGCTGCGGCGGGCCGGGCGCGTGCGCTGGGCTGCGGCCAGGTCGTAGAGGTGGGCGCAGCCCAGCCCAGGCGCCCGTTGCGGACGAAGGCCGGGCTCTCGGTGATGGAGTCCAGCACGCGCTGGATGCTGGCGGGGAGGGGCCCGCGCGGTTTCTTGCTGCGGCGGGCCGGGCGCGTGCGCTGGGCTGCGGCCAGGTCGTAGAGGTGGGCGCGTTCGGCCTCGTCGAGCTGAAGGGCGTTCGCGACGGCGTCGAGGACCTCCTCGGAGGCCCCGGCGAGGTGGCCGCGCTCCAGGCGTACGTAGTAGCCGATGCTGACACCGGCCAGTAGGGCGACCTCCTCGCGGCGCAGGCCCGGGACACGCCGGTTGCCGCCGAAGGCGGGCAGGCCCGCCTGCTGGGGGGTGAGCTTCGCGCGGCGGGTGGCGAGGAACTCGCGGATGGCGTGGGCGGTGTCCATGCAGCCAGGCCAAACACGCTTCACCCGGCCTGAGGGGCCCTGTCGGTACCTGTCACGACGGTACCTTCCGCACGCGTGAGCCCTGGGGCTTCCTCGATATCGCAGGCAGCTGGTCGACGCCCGGACCAGACCACGGAGCGCGCTGCGGCTGCAGGGCAGACCCTCCGCCACACAGAGTGGAACTGCCGGTCACGTGTTCGCATCACCGCAAGGAGTCACCGTATGGCGAAGCAGTCCGCACCCCAGGAGCTGGCTCGGATCGCGCCGAAGCTCGTCGAGATCACCGAGCAGTCCGCATGACCGGCCCCGGTCCCCGCACCGTCCCCCACCCGCGACGGCGGTGTCGTGCCGCCCGTCGACGGCGGCTGCTCAAGCCACTGCCCCCTGCGCTCCGGGATGGAGCCCCTGGCCGCCGGACATCGGCGAGGCCTTCGCCTCGCGGTGTCGGCGCCGCCGCACGTCACTGTGCGGGGATGGTCGTGGTACCGGTGCGGAAGGGATGATCCGCGCCCCGGGCATCGACCGCGTGTCGGGTGTAGGACCGCGAGAACGGGAAAGTCCGGCGCTGTGGACGTGCCTCTGCTGACCTTCGGGCACAGCACCGCCGACCGGGACCGGATCGCCGAGCTGCTGGGCCACGCCGGTGTCACGGCCGTCGTGGACGTGCGGACCGCACCCGGCAGCCGCCGCGACCCCGATCTGTCGCGGCGGCGGCTCGCCGAGTGGATGCCGGGCCGCGGCATCGCCTACCGGTGGGAACCCGCTCTCGGCGGGTTCCGCACCCCTCCGGTGGACAGCCCGGACACTGTCTGGCGCAACGCCTCCTTCCGCGGTTACGCCGCGCACACCCGCACCCCCGAGTTCGTCACCGCGATGGACCGGGTGCTGCGCGAGGCCGCGCACGTCCGCACCGCCGTGATGTGCAGCGAGGCGGTCTGGTGGCGCTGCCACCGCCGGCTGATCGCCGACTTCGCTGTACTGGCGCGCGGCGTACCGGCTCACCACCTCATGCACGACGGGCGTCTCAGCGCTCACGCGCCGACGCCCGGCGCACGGCTGCGCGACGACGCGCTTCTCGTGTACGACGGGCGCGACTGAGCCCGTCAGTACCGCCAGCGCTGTCAGTACAGCTTGTTGACCGCCGTGACGGTGGTGGCCTTGAAGTCGGACACCTGGGCATGCTGGAAGTTGCCCATCTGGCCCCAGCGGACGACCGTCACGGTCGTGCCGTCGCGGCCGACCGAGAACAGGCCGATGTCGGAGGAACCCCACGCCGAAGCGGTGTGGATGCCGTAGACATGGGCGCCCTCCTCGACATGCAGCCGCCCGTAGTTCTTCTGCGTCGCCGTGATGTCGGGGTCCTGCTCCATCAGCTTCTTCGCGCAGCCGGCGAGATCCTTGCGCAGCAGCGCCGCGAAGTCCTTGGCCCGCTGTTCACTGCGCTCCACGACCGTGATCTGCTGGGCGTTGGTGTCGTACTCGGTCCAGTACGAGCGGTGGGAGGCGATGGACGGCAGGGCATCGCCCACGCAGGCCGGCAGCGGGTCCGGCTGGCCGGCGGTGACCGGACCGGCGTACCAGGGCGACGTCGGGTGCGGCGGCAGTTCGGCCGGCTCCAGGAACCGGGGTGTGCCGGAAGCCGGTGCGGTGGCGGCATTGGCCGGGACGGCGAGTGCGGCGACACCGGCGGCGGCCGCCAGCGCGGCCACGGTGGTACGGATGCCTCGGGTACGGACGTTCATGCTTTCCCCATGGTCTTCGTGTGAATGCGCGGGCTTCCGCCCTTGCACCCACTACGACCCGTCACCCCCCGCACACGTTGCCCCGTACACCCGCTACGGGTTCGTCCCGAATGTCACCGGCCCGTCACACGCCGCGCCCTGGCCAAGTTGCGTGATCATCCCCATGTCGTGACGCTGTTCGACGTCGTCACGGTGCCGCCTACCGGGCCGGCCCGGACCTCCGGTGCGGAGGCCGGGGGCCGCACCCCACTCTGCGTCGTAGCGGAGGGCCGCCGCCTCGGCCGAACGGCGGACGCCTCGGCCCCGCGCCCGGCGCGCGCCGTCCGGTCGGCCCGTGATCCGCTTCACACCGGCGCGGGGACAGGACCGGGCCTTACAGGGCGTAAAGCCACCGAAGAATGGATATGGGCTATACGGCGAAACGCGGGGAGTGTCGGACGTGCCCGGATGCCGGGCACAGCCGCTACAGGGGAGGGAGTGCGCTTGGACGGCCGGCCCTTGTATCTCGAACCCCGACTGGAGCCGCGGCTCGGGTCGCTCCTGGCGGCGACGGGGACACTGCACTCGCTCACCGACGGGCTCGGCTCGCCCCTGCATGTCGTGGTGCCGGACCAGATAGCCGAGAACCTGGAGCGGTTCCGCTCCGTGTACCGCGGGCACCACCTGTCCGGCCAGGTCTACTACGCCCACAAGGCGAACCGGTCCAGCGCGCTGCTGCGCCGGCTCGCCGCCACGGACGCGGGCGTGGACGTCGCGTCGCTGGGCGAGTTGCAGCACGCCCTGGGGGCCGGTTTCACAGCCGACCGGATCATGGCCACGGGTCCGAAGAACCGCGAGTTCCTGTGGCTCGCGGCCCGCACGGGCGTCACGGTCGGCGTCGACGGCGTCGCCGAACTGGACGAGCTCGCCGCACTGGTGCGGGGGCACGCGCTCGCCCCGGTGCGGGTGCTGCTGCGGCTGTCGGGCTTCGAGACGTCGGGGGTGAAGACGCTGAGCCGGCGCAGCCGGTTCGGCACGCCCGTACGGGAGTTGGATCCCCTGCTGGAGGCGGTCGAGCGCCACGGTGACGCGGTCGAGCTGACGGGCGTGGCCTACCACCTGGACACCACGAGCGTCGCGGAGAAGGCGACCGCCCTCGAAGGGTCACTCGCGGCCCTGGAGGCATGCCGGAGCCGGGGGCTGCGGCCCCGGGCCGTGGACATCGGGGGCGGGTTCGGCGTCAGTTACCTGGCCGAGCGGGAGCAGTGGGAGGCGTACACGAGCGCGCTCACGGCCGCCGTCCTGGGCCGCCGCCCACCGCTGACCTGGGGCGGCCACGGCTACGGGTTGCGGGGCGAGTCCGGCACCCTGCGCGGCGCGCTCGGCCTCTACCCCGCCCACCGGTCCGTCGCCGGCGCGGCCTATCTCGACGAGCTGCTGGCCCAGCCCGCCGCCTCGCTGGGCGGCCGCCCGCTGGCCGCGCTGCTGCTGGAGCACCTGTACGACCTGCACAGCGAGCCCGGCCGGGCGCTGCTGGACCAGTGCGGCCTGACCCTGGCGAAGGTGCTGGAGGTCCGCTCCCACGACGCGGGCGGCGCACTGCTCGTACGGCTGGCCGCGAAGGCGGACGACATCGCCCTGGAGGACCACGGAGTGCTGATGGACCCGGTCGTCATCCCCAGAAGCGGAGCGGGGCCGGGCGAGGGGCCCGTCGCCGTGCACCTCTTCGGCGGCCTGTGCCTGGAGACGGATCTGATCACGCGGCGCACGGTGTTCCTGCCGCGCCGCCCGGCCCCCGGCGACCTGCTGGCCTTCGCCAACACCGCCGGTTACGCCATGGACTTCCACGCCACCCGCGCCCAGCACCAGCCGGCCGCCCGCAAGGTCGCCGCCTGGCAGGACGGTGACGTCTGGCGCTGGTGCCTGGACGAGCAGTTCTGGCCGATCACGCCCTCGGGGGGAGCTCAGTGAGGTACGACAGCATCACCGATGCGATAGGCAACACCCCTCTGGTACGGATCGACCCGGCCGTGCACGGCCTGCGCAACATCGACCTGTTCGCCAAGCTGGAGATGCTCAACCCCTTCGGCTCGGTCAAGGACCGGGCGGCCTGGAACATGGCGCGTCCGCTGCTGGCCGAGGCGGTCGAACAGGGCAGCCAGGTCGTGGAGTTGTCCAGCGGCAACACGGCGAAGGCACTGGCGGTCCTGGCGGGCATGCACGGCCTCGGTTTCAAGAGCGTCACCAATCGGATGCGGGTCCCGGAGATCAAGGACCTCCTGCTGCTGCTCGGCGCGGAGATCGAGGAGCTGCCGGGACAGAGCGAGTGCCTGGACCCGACCGCGACGGACGACCCGCTCACCCTCTTCCACCGCACGCTGTCCGCCTCCGGCAGCGCCTACCTCCACACGGACCAGTACTTCAACCCGCGCAACACCGAGGCGCATCTCACCGGCACCGGCCCGGAGATCGTCAAGGACCTGGACGGCCGGGTGCCGGACTGGTTCGTCGCCTGTGTGGGCACGGCCGGTTCCTCCACAGGTGTGGCCCGCGCCCTGCGGGAGGAGGATCCCTCGGTGCGGGTGGTCGGGCTGGTCGCGGCCAAGTCCGACTTCATCCCCGGGATCCGCACCCTCGACGAGGTGCAGGAGGTCGGCCTGTTCGACCCGGAGACCTACGACACGATGGAGTCGGTCAGCTCCGACGAGGCGATCGAGGGGATGCTGACCCTGAACCGCCGCTGCGGCATCCTGGGCGGGCCCACCGGCGGCGCCGCCTACCACGGGGCGGTGCGTCATCTGCGCGCCGTCGACGAGGAGTTGACCGAGCGCCGGACGGCGGTGTTCATCGTCTGCGACCGCGTGGAGAGCTATCTGAGCTACGTCCGGCAGCGGCGGCCCGACCTGCTGGGCCGGCCGCCCCGGAAGAACTCGCCGGCCGATCTCACCGAGGCGGAGGTCGGCGGGGCGCCGTCGGTCACGGTGGCCGAGGCCCGGCGGTGGATCGACTCCGAGGGACCGCTCGTGGTCGACCTGCGAAGCCCGTTCGCGTACGCGGCGCTGCACATCGACGGGTCGGTCAACATCGTCGACGAGATGTTCGCCGAACTCCTCCAGGGCGGACTGCCGTTCAGCCGGAGCCGCCCGGTGCTGCTGGCGTGCCCGGTGGGCGAGCAGTCCGCCCGGTACGCGGCGCTGCTGACCCGGATGGGCCATCCGCACGTACGCAGCCTGGCCGGCGGCATCATCGCCTGGCGGGACGCGGGCGCGCCCCTGGTGCGGGACTGACCGCCATGACCGCACCCGCGATCCGCGAGGATCTGCGCCTGTGGCAGCAGGCGCTGCGCGCCCAGTTCCCCATCGTCACCGGGCACCCGGAGCTGGCGTACCTGGACAGCGCGGCGACGGCCCAGAAACCGCAGGCCGTGCTGGACGCCGTGCAGACGTATCTCACCACCGGCAACGCCAACGCGGCACGCGGCACCTACCCGTGGGCCAACCGGACGACGGAGCTGGTCGAGCGCACCCGCGAGCGCGTCGCCCGGTTCCTGGGCGACCGGCAACCGGAGCGCTCCGCCGTCCACTTCACGAGCGGCACGACCGAGGGGCTGCGCACGATCGCCCGCGACTGGCTGCCGGGGTTCCTGCGCGAGGGCGACGAGATCGTCGTACCGGACGCCGACCACCAGGCCAACATCGCGCCGTGGCGGGAGGCCCAGCGGCTGCTCGCCCGCGAGGGCACGCACATCCGGGTGGTGCCGATGCCGTACCAGAGCGGTTCCGGCGACTACGACCACCGTGCGCTGGCCGAACGGGCCGGGCCGCGCACGCGGTTCGTCGCCACGACCCATGTGCACCATGTCTACGGCGGTGACATGAACGTGCAGCGCATCCGCCGGGCGGTCGGCCCGGACGCGGTGATCTGTCTGGACGCGGCGCAGAGCGTCGGGCATCTGCCGGTGTCCGTGGCCGAGTTGGACGTCGACTTCGTCGTCTTCTCCGGGCACAAGGCGCTGGCCCTGCCCGGATCCGGGGCGGTGTGGGCCCGGCAGGAGCGCGGCCCGGCGTTCACGCCCGGCGGGTGGAGCGGCACCCCGAACACGGTCGGGATCGCCTCGCTCGAAGCGGCCCTGGACTGGCTGGACGCCGCCGGTCTGGAGCGCGTCGAGCACTGGACGGTCGCCCTGGCGGCCCGGCTCACCGAGGGGCTGCGCCATCTGGACGCCTACGAGATCCTCGGCTGCCCGCTGAGCCTGGCCGCCGACTCGACCGTGCAACGGCGCCAGGGCATCGTCACCCTGCGGCACCGCGCCATCGACTCGGGCGATCTGGGTTTCATCCTCTTCAGCCAAGGTTTCATGGTCCGCTCGGACAACCACTGCCAGGGCGACGCGGGCGAGAAGACCGGTTCGGTCCGGGTGAGTCTGCATGTGTACAACACCGTGGAGGAGATCGACCGGCTGCTGTCCGTCCTCGCTTCACTCCAGTGACTCCCCCGCCAGGCGTAAGCGACTCCCCGACTATGCGTAATGGGAACCGTTTCCACCTGTAGGCTCGGACCGGCAAGGATCAGGTGCGAGACGGCAAGGTGGCGCGACCGGATGGGGCTGAGTCTGGCGACGGCGGAGCGATGGGTGGAGCGCTGGGAGCTCCAGCAGCGGCGGTACGCGGTCGACCGCGAGGAGCGGTTCACGGTGATCGCCGATGTCGTCGAGCACGTGACGGCAGGGCAGGGCTCCCGGCCCCTCGTCGTCGACCTGGGCTGCGGGCCCGGCTCCCTGGCGGCCCGGCTGGTCCGGCGGCTGCCGGACGCGGAGATCGTCGCCGTGGACCGGGATCCCGTGCTGCTGGAGCTGGGCCGGACCCACCACCCGGACGCGGCCCGCTACGTCGACGCCGAGATCGGCGCACCCGGCTGGACCTGGACCCTGGACCTGGACCGGCCCCTGGACGCGGCCGTCTCCACGACGGCCCTGCACTACCTCGACCGCGACACCCTGCTGCGCGTCTACCTGCAGCTCGCCGCGCTGCTTCGGCCCGGCGGCGTCCTGGTCAACGGCGACCATCTCCCCCAGGACGACACGGGCCCGGCCGGGATCGCCGCCCACGTCGGGCGGTGCCGGGCGGACCGGCAGCAGGTGTTCGCACACGAGGACTGGGGCTCCTGGTGGGCCGCCGTAGCCGACGACCCCGAGCTGACGGACCTGCTCGCCGAGCGCCGCCGCCGCGAGGCGCCCGCGGGCACCGGTCGCCCCGCCGAACTGCCCCTCTCCGCCCATCTGGAGCTGCTGCGGCAGGCGGGCTTCGCCACGGCGGGCCCGGTCTGGCAGTACGGCGACAGCTGCGTGGTCGTCGCGGTTCGCTGACCCGGGCGTCACCCCTGCGCCGCCCTCGGCTCGCGGGCGGCGCCGGCCGCCAGGACAATACATGCAGGAATCGCTATATGTTAATGTCGCCATGACAGCCCGGGCCGAAGCGCCATGGGCAGTACGAGCACACGCGAGGAGCCACCCCCATGACCACCGCCGAACACCTCACCCACGACAACCACACGCACGCCCACGGCGACGACTGCGGCCACGTCGCCTTCCCGCACGGCGACCACACGGACTACGCCCACGACGGCCACATCCACCGGATGCACGAGGACCACGTCGACGAGTGCGCGAACGGCGGCCACGCGGTGCACCAG
Organism: Streptomyces sp. NPDC045955; assembly: GCF_056430805.1. NCBI lineage: Bacteria > Bacillati > Actinomycetota > Actinomycetes > Kitasatosporales > Streptomycetaceae > Streptomyces > Streptomyces sp. NPDC045955. The sequence continues at coordinate 271,054 of NZ_JBWKKY010000008.1, read as the reverse complement.
AACCATGACCACCAGCACGGCGACAACTGCGGCCACATGGCCGTGCGGCACGACGACCACACCGACTACGTGCACGACGGTCACCGGCACGCCGCCCACGAGGGACACTGGGACGACCACTGAGGCACCTGCCCGGCATACTGGAAATCGTTGTCATATGCTAATGTGTGCATATGATAATGACGCCCTCTCCTCCGACGGACGAGCCGGACCAGACCCTGCAGGTGGCGAGCGAGCTGCTGCGCGCGCTGGCCTCGCCCGTACGGCTGGGGATCGTGCGCGAACTGTCCGGCGGCGGCAAGTACGTCCATGAGCTGGTGACCGCGCTGGGCGTGAGCCAGCCGCTGGTCTCCCAGCATCTGCGGGTGCTGCGCACGTCCCGGATCGTCAGCGCCCGGCGTCAGGCCCGCGAGACGCGGTACACCCTCACCGACGACCATGTGGCACACATCGTGCTGGACGCCATCCGGCACGCACAGGAGTAGCGAGCTGACGAAGACCGGGCCGCTGGAGCTCCGGCAGCGGTAGGTGCCGGTGAGCAGGAGCTTCGGTGGCGAGTCCACCGCGTCCTTACGGCAACACCGCGAAGCCGTCCAGTTCCACCAACGCCTCCTCGTCCCACAGCCGGACGACCTCGACGACCGCCATGGCCGGGTAGTCACGGCCCGCCAGTTTCCGCCAGAGGCGGCCCAGTTCGCGGGCGTGGGAGCGGTAGGCGGCGACGTCCGTGGCGTACACGGTGACGCGGGCCAGGTCGCAGGGCCTGCCGCCGGCCGCCGCGAGGGCGGCCAGCAGGTTGGTGAGGGCCTTCTCGAACTGTTCCGGCAGGCTCGCGCCGGTCACCTTGCCGTCGCCGTCGAGGGCGGTCTGTCCCGCCAGGAACACCAGCCTGGACCCGGAGGCCACGACGGCGTGCGAGAAGCCCGCCGGCGGGGCGAGGCCGGGCGGGTTGACGCGTTCGATGGTCATCCGGCCTCCTGGTGTGCCGCGTACAACTCCTTGGCGATGATGCCGCGTTGGACCTCGCTGGCCCCCTCGTAGATGCGGGGGGCGCGCACCTCCCGGTAGAGGTGTTCGAGCAGGTGACCGCGTTGCAGCGCGCGGGCGCCGTGCAGCTGGACGGCCGTGTCGACGACGTACTGCGCGGTCTCGGTGGCGAGCAGTTTCGCCATGGCGGCCCGCTGGGGCACGTCCGGGGCGCCCTCGTCGTAGGCCGTCGCCGCCGCGTAGACCATCAGCCGGGCCGCCTCCGTGCGCAGGGCCATCTCGGCTACCTGGTGGGAGACGACCTGCAGGTCCCTCAGCTTGCCGCCGAAGGCGTCCCGCCCGGCGGTGTGCGCGAGGGTCGCGTCGAGCGCCGCGCGGGCCATGCCGACCGCGAAGGCGCCGACGCTGGGACGGAACAGGTTGAGCGTCCCCATGGCGACCCGGAACCCCCCGTCCACCTCGCCGAGCACGTCGCCGGCCGTCACCGGCACGGCGTCGAAGTCGAGCGCGCCGATGGGATGCGGGGAGAGCATGTCGAGCCCCGACCCGGTCAGCCCCGGACGGTCGGCCGGCACGAGAAACGCCGTGACGCCACGCGCCCCCGCCCCCGGGGTGGTCCGCGCGAAGACGGTGTAGAAGTCGGCCTCGGGCGCGTTGGAGATCCAGCACTTCGCACCGGTGAGACGCCAGCGGGCGGAGCCGTCGGGGTCGGCGGCGAGTTCGGCCGGGGCCGGTACGTCGTAGACCGAGCGCCCGGATCCCGGAGAGCCGCCGGCAGGGGCCCGAGCACTCCGGGTAGTGCCGTCGGGTGTCGCCGGGCCCGATGAGCCGCCGCCACCGGATCGGGAGCCTTGAGCACCACCGGCCCCGGCCTGCCCCCGAGCACCGTCGGAGGCGGCCCTGCCCGGGGAACCGCCGTCAGCCGCCGCCCCAGCACCACCGCCGCAGACCACTCCACCCGGGAAACCGCCCT
>NZ_JBWKKY010000008.1:0-268996 GCF_056430805.1 Streptomyces sp. NPDC045955 | reverse complement strand
CTCAGCCGCCGCCCCAGCACCACCACCGGAGGCCACCGCACGTCCGGATGCCGCCCCGCCCGCGAAACCGCCCTCAGCCGCCGCCCCAGCACCACCACCGGAGGCCACCGCACGTCCGGATGCCGCCCCGCCCGCGAAACCGCCCTCAGCCGCCGCCCCAGCACCACCGCCGGAGGCCACCGCACGTCCGGATGCCGCCCCGCCCGCGAAACCGCCGTCGGCCTCCGCGCCGGCACCACCGCCGGAGGCCGGACGGCCCAGTGAGCCGGCACCGGACGCCGCTCCCCGTGAGCCACCGCCGGACGCCACCCCCGGTGAGCCACCGCCGGACGCCACCCCCGGTGAACCGCCGCCGGACGCCATGCCCGGTGAACCGCCGGACGCCACCCCCAGCGAGCCATCCCGCTCCGCGCGCAAGCCCAGCGCCGCCGCGTCCGACCCCGCCCCCGGCTCGCTCAGCGCGAACGCCGCCACCGCGCTGCCGTCAGCAACGCGAGGGAGCCAGCGGGCGCGTTGGGTCGGCGTGCCGTGGGCGTGGACCGGGTGGGCGCCCAGGCCCTGGAGGGCCAGGGCGGTTTCGGCTTCCGTGCAGGCGTAGGCGAGGGACTCGCGCATCAGGCACAGGTCGAGCGCGCCGGAGGTGAAGAGGCGGCCGAGCAGTCCGAGGCCGCCGAGTTCGGCGAGCAGGGCCCGGTTCACCCGGCCCGGTTCGCCCTTCTCGGCCAGCGGGCGGAGCCGCTCCGCGGCGAGGGCGCGCAGCTCGGCGCACCAGGCGAGTTGTGCCGGTTCGAGCGAGAATGCGGTCATCGCCGGTCCCTTCTCCGCCACCCCTGCCTCCCGGCCGGGCCACTCCGAGGCTATCGCGGACCGTTGACTGTCGTCACCAACACGATACGCTCCTGGGGCGAGCCCACCACGCCAAGGGGGCGAATCGTATGAATCCACGGGGTACGGCCCACGTCGACACCTTCGCCCGTGACCATCTGCCACCCCCGGACCAACGGCCCGAGCTCCGTTTCGACCTGCCGGAGCTGCGCTACCCCGAACGGCTCAACTGCGCCGCCGAACTGCTCAGCGGCCCGCCCGGCGACCGCCCGGCGTTCCTCACCCCGGCCGGAGAGGCGTGGACGTACGCCGGTCTGCGCGCCCGCGTCGACCGCATCGCACACCTGCTCACCGGCGAACTCGGCGTCGTCCCCGGCAACCGCGTACTGCTGCGCGGTCCCACCACTCCGTGGCTCGCGGCCTGCTGGCTGGCCGTGCTGAAGGCGGGGGCCGTCGCGGTCACCGTGCTCGCCCAGCAGCGTCCGCACGAGCTGAGCACGATGTGCGAGATCGCCCGGGTCCGGCACGCGCTGTGCGACATCCGGGCCGTCGACGACCTCGCCAAGGCCGAGATCCCGGACCTGCGGATCACGGCCTACGGCGGTGACGCCCCGGACGACCTGCTCAACCGCCCGGCGCCCGGCACACCGTACGAGGCCGTCGACACGGCGGCCGACGACGTCGCGCTCATCGCGTTCACCTCCGGCACCACCGGCCGCCCCAAGGGATGCATGCACGTCCACCGGGACGTCCTGGCCATCGCCGACACCTTCTCCCGGCACGTGCTGCGCCCGCGCGCCGACGACGTGTTCACGGGCAGCCCCCCGCTCGGCTTCACCTTCGGCCTCGGCGGGCTGGTGGTCTTCCCGCTGCGGGCCGGGGCGAGTGCCCTGCTGCTCGAACAGGCCGGTCCGAGGCAGTTGCTGCCGGCCATCGCCCGGCACCGGGCGTCCGTGCTGTTCACGGCCCCCACGGCGTACCGCGCGATGCTCGACGAGCTCGACGGGTACGACGTCTCGTCCCTGCGCCGCTGCGTCTCGGCGGGCGAGAACCTGCCGGCGGCCACCTGGGAGGCCTGGCACGAACGCACCGGCCTGCGTCTGATCAACGGCATCGGCGCCACCGAACTGCTGCACATCTTCATCTCCGCCGCCGACGAACGGATCCGGCCCGGCACGACGGGCGTGCCCGTGCCGGGCTGGCAGGCGCGCGTGCAGGACGAGCACGGTGAGCCGGTGCCCGACGGCCAGCCGGGGCTGCTCGCGGTGCGCGGACCGGTCGGCTGCCGCTACCTCGCCGACCCGCGGCAACGGGAGTACGTACGCGGCGGCTGGAACGTCACCGGTGACACCTACGTCCGCGAAGCCGACGGCTACTTCCGGTATGTCGCCCGCGCCGACGACATGATCATCTCGGCCGGGTACAACATCGCCGGACCGGAGGTCGAGGACGCGCTGCTGCGGCACCCGGACGTGGTGGAGGCGGCGGTCGTGGGACGGCCCGACGAGGCCCGCGGGCAGGTCGTGGTGGCCTTCGCCGTCCTCAAGGAGGGCGCGGACCGGGACGCCGGGGCGCTGCGCGCCTTCGTGAAGAGCGAGCTGGCGCCGTACAAGTGCCCGCGCCAGATCGTCTTCCTGGACGCGCTGCCGCGCACGGCCACCGGCAAGCTGCAGCGGTTCAGGCTGCGCACGGGAGAGCTCCTCCCGGACGGCGGCACCGAAGACGACCGGGAGTGACCCGAACGACCTAAGATGATCAATGTGTCCGACCAGCATGCACCACGGTCTCTCATCGTCACGCTCTACGGCGCGTACGGCCGCTTCGCGACGGGTCCCGTGCCCGTCGCCGAGCTGATCCGGCTGCTCGCCGCGGTCGGGGTCGACGCCCCGTCCGTACGCTCCTCGGTGTCGCGGCTGAAGAGACGCGGACTGCTCGTGCCCGCCCGCACCGCCCAGGGCGCGGCCGGGTACGAACTGTCCCCGGGCGCCCGCCAGTTGCTCGACGACGGCGACCGGCGCATCTACGCCACGGCGCCGCCCGAGGACGGGGGCTGGGTGCTCGCCGTGTTCTCCGTGCCGGAGTCGGAGCGGCAGAAGCGGCACGTGCTGCGCTCCCGGCTGGCCGGTCTCGGTTTCGGCACGGCCGCGCCGGGCGTGTGGATCGCGCCCGCGCGGCTGTACGAGGAGACCCGGCACACGCTCCAGCGGCTGCGGCTGGACGCGTACGTCGACTTCTTCCGCGGCGACCACCTCGGCTTCGCCCCGACCGCGGAGGCCGTCGCCCGCTGGTGGGACCTGGCCGCCATCGCCAAGGAGCACGAGGCGTTCCTCGACCGCCACGCGCGCGTGCTGCAAGACTGGGAGAAGCGCGAGGACACCCCGCCGGAGGAGGCCTACCGCGACTACCTCCTCGCCCTGGACTCCTGGCGTCACCTCCCCTACGTCGACCCGGGCCTGCCGTCCGAACTGCTCCCGGGAGACTGGCCGGGCACCCGCTCGGCGGCGGTGTTCCAGGGCCTGCACGAGCGGCTGCGGGACGCGGGCGCCGCGTTCGTGGGGCCGCTCAGCGCCCCAGAGTGAGGCGCGGCTTGGGCGCGTCCGTACGGCCCGTCTGGGGGCGGCGGCTGCCCGCGCGGTACGGTGCCGGCCAGACGGCGCCGGGGCCCGTGTAGCCCTGTTCGGCCGCCGCGTGCAGCGTCCAGTGCGGGTCGTAGAGGTGCGGGCGGGCCAGGGCGCACAGGTCCGTACGGCCCGCGAGAATCAGGGAGTTGACGTCGTCCCAGGAGGAGATCGCACCGACCGCGATCACCGGGATGCCGGTGGCGCCCCGGATCCGGTCGGCGAACGGGGTCTGGTACGACCGCCCGTACTCGGGCCGTTCGTCCGCCACGACCTGCCCCGTCGACACGTCGATCGCGTCGGCGCCGTGCTCGGCGAACGCCCGGGCGATCTCGACGGCGTCCTCGGCCGTGGTCCCGCCCTCGGCCCAGTCGGTGGCGGAGATCCGGACGGTCATGGGCCGCTCCCCCGGCCAGGCGTTCCGCACGGCGTCGAACACCTCCAGCGGGAAACGGAGCCGCTTCTCCAGCGGGCCGCCGTAGGCGTCGGTGCGGCGGTTGGTCAGCGGGGAGAGGAAGCCGGAGAGCAGATAGCCGTGGGCGCAGTGCAGTTCGAGCAGGTCGAACCCGGCCCGGGCGGCGCGGCAGGCGGCGGCCGCGAACTGCTCGCGGATGTCGGTGAGCTGGGCGCGGGACAGCTCGCGCGGAGTCTGGCTGAACGGCTTGTACGGGAGCGCGGAGGCGGCCACGAGCGGCCAGTTGCCCTCTTCCAGCGGCTCGTCCATGCCCTCCCACATCAGCTTCGTGGAGCCCTTGCGGCCGCTGTGGCCGAGCTGCACGCCGATCGCCGTGCCGGGCGCCCGCTCGTGCACGAAGTTCGTGATCCGCCGCCAGGCCTCGGCCTGCCGGCCGGTGTAGAGGCCGGCGCAGCCGGGCGTGATCCGCCCCTGCTCGCTGACGCACACCATCTCGGTCATCACCAGCCCGGCCCCGCCCATCGCCCGCGCGCCCAGATGGACGAGGTGGAAGTCGCCGGGGACGCCGTCGACCGCCGAGTACATGTCCATGGGCGAGACGACGACGCGGTTGCGCAGGGTCAGGCCGCGCAGCCGGAACGGCGTGAACATCGGGGGCGTGCCGGGCGGGCAGCCGAACTCCCGCTCCACCGCCTCCGTGAAGCGCGCATCGCGCAGCCGCAGGTTGTCGTGGGTGACGCGGCGGCTGCGGGTGAGCAGGTTGAAGGCGAACTGGCGGGGCGGCTGGTCCAGGTACAGGGCTAGGTTCTCGAACCACTCCAGGCTGGCCCGGGCCGCGCGCTGCGTGGAGGCGACGACGGGCCGCCGCTCCGCCTCGTACGCGGTCAGGGCCTCGTCCAGGGTGTCCTGTTCCTCCAGGCAGGCGGCGAGGGCCAGGGCGTCCTCGACGGCGAGCTTGGTACCGGAGCCGATGGAGAAGTGGGCGGTGTGGGCGGCGTCGCCGAGGAGCACGACGTTGCCGTGCGACCAGCGATCGTTGACGACCGTGCGGAAGGTCGTCCAGGTGGAGTTGTTCGACGTCAGGGGGCGGCCGCGGAGTGCCTCCGCGAAGATCTTGGCGCAGCGTTCGATCGACTCGGCTTCGCCGAGCTCGTCGAAGCCGGCCGCGTGCCAGACCTCTTCGCGCATCTCGATGATCACGGTGGAGGCGCCGGATTGATTCCGCGGCCCGGAGGGGCCCGTTGAGGGGTGGTGGTCGGGTGACGGGCGGGCATAGGGGTAGCCGTGGAGCTGCATCACGCCGTGCTCGGTTTCGGCGATCTCGAAGCGGAAGGAGTCGAAGGGGAAGTCGGCGGCGAGCCAGATGTAGCGGCAGCGGTGGGTGGTGACGTGGGGGCGGAAGACGTCCGCGTGGGCCTCACGGGTGCTGCTGTGGATGCCGTCCGCGGCGATGACCAGGTCGTGGGTCCGCGGGAGGTCGTGCGGGGCCTCGGTGCGGAAGCGGAGGTCCACGCCGAGTTCGCGGCAGCGGGTGTGGAGGATCTCCAGGAGGCGTTTTCTGCCGAGTGCGGCGAACCCGTGGCCGCCCGAGGTGTGCCGTACACCCCGGTGGACGATGTCGATGTCGTCCCAGCGGATGAAGTGCCTCTGGAGGGCCTCGTAGACGTGGGGGTCCGCGTGTTCTATGCCGCCGAGGGTTTCGTCGGAGAGGACGACTCCGAAGCCGAAGGTGTCGTCGGGGGCGTTTCGTTCCCAGACGGTGATGTCGCGGGTGGGGTCGAGGCGTTTGAGGAGGGCGGCGGCGTAGAGGCCGCCCGGGCCTCCGCCGATGATCGCCACGCGTAGGGGGTGATCGGGCTCGGTGTGCGGGTGCGGGTTGTTCGTGGCTGGTCGCGCCCCGCGGCGGAGCCGCATATCGACACAGCCCCGCGCCCCTGAAGGCGACTCACTCACCGTCCGCTCCATTTGGGAGGGCGCTTTTCCGTGAACGCGGCGTGGAACTCTGCGTAGTCCTCGCCTGTCATCAGGAGGGCTTGGGTGGAGGCGTCGAGTTCCACCGAGGCTGCCAGGGGCATGTCCAGTTCGGACGTCAGCAAGGCCTTCGTCTGGGCGTGGGCCAGGGCCGGGCCCTGTGCCAGGCGGTGGGCCAGTCGGTGCGCTGCCTCGTCGGTCCGGCCCTCCTCCGTCAGTTCGCTGATCAGGCCGATGCGCTCCGCCTCGGGGGCGCGGACCGGGTCGCCCAGCATCAACAGGCGGGTGGCGTGGCCGAGGCCCACGACCCTGGGCAGGAGGTAGGCCGCGCCCATGTCGCCGCCGGAGAGGCCGACGCGGGTGAAGAGGAAGGCGAAGCGGGCCGTCGGGTCGGCCACGCGGAAGTCGGCGGCCAGGGCCAGAACCGCTCCGGCGCCGGCCGCCACGCCCTGGACCGCCGCGATCACGGGGAAGGGGCACTCCCGAAGGGCGCGGACCACCTGGCCGGTCATCCGGTTGAAGTCGAGGAGCTGGGCGGTGTCCATGGACAGCGTGGCGCCGATGATCTCGTCGACGTCGCCGCCGGAGCAGAAGCCGCGGCCCTCGCCGGCCAGCACCAGGGCCCGTACGGACCGCTCCCGGGACAGCTCCGCGAGCAGGTCGCGCAGATCGGCGTAGGCACCGAAGGTGAGCGCGTTGAGCTTCTCGGGGCGGGCCAGGGTGACGGTGGCGACACCGTCGGTGAGGCCGACGCGCAGGTGCTCCCAGCTCGGGGTGCGGGCGGCGGAGCCGGTGAAGGGACTCATGACGTGCGGCCTCCTCGGGCGGGCACTGCCTCACTGAGCTCTACCCCATGAAGTTATCACTCATTGGTGACTGTCGTCATGAGTGCGCGATAGACCGTCCGGGTAGGACTTCCTGGGGAGCCGGGTGTGACCCGGGCAGGTCACATCCGTCACAGATCGTCCACACCGGCGTAACGGCGGGAGCAGCTGTGCGCGGCACCCCGTTCACCTGGGTAAGCCGTGCGGCAAGGGGGCCGCAGGGCCCCGGCAGTGCCCCTCGGATGCCACGCAAGAGTGGCCCCGTACCATTCATCAGGTTGAAAGCAGGATGTCCTGCTCCATGAACGGACCCGCCTTGTACGAACTCCCCTCAGCCCCCGCCTCCTGGCGCGTCGCGCTGCCGCACACCGCAGCGGCGGTGCCCACGGCCCGCGCCCTGGTCCGTACGGCGCTGACCGAGCTGGAGCACGCGGCCGACCGCGACACCGCGGAGCTGCTCACGGCGGAGCTGGTGGCGAACGCCGTGGAGCACACCTCCGGCGAGACGCCGATCGAGCTGGTGGTGGAGCTGATGCCGTCGGGGTGCCAGGTGGAGGTGCACGACACCGACCCGAAGCCGCCCGGCGATCTGACGTGCCCGTCCGGTGGGATGCCCGACCCCTGGCAGGAGCACGGGCGCGGCCTGCTACTGATCCGCGCCCTGAGCTCGTCGTGCGGGCACCGTCCGACCGAGTCCGGCAAGGCGGTGTGGTTCAGGCTGCCGGCGGTCCCGGCGCAGCGGCGCCCGTCGGCGTGACGCGGTTCAGCCGAGCGTCGCGACCAGCACTGCCTTGATGGTGTGCAGCCGGTTCTCCGCCTCGTCGAAGACCACGGAGTGCGCCGACTCGAAGACCTCGTCCGACACCTCCAGGTACTCCAGGCCATGGGCCGCGTGGACCTCCTGGCCGACCTTGCTGCCGAGGTCGTGGAAGGCGGGCAGGCAGTGCAGGAACTTCACGTCCGGGTTGCCGGTGGCGCGCAGGACGTCCATGGTCACGGCGTACGGGGCGAGTGCGGTGATGCGCTCGGCCCAGACCTCCTTCGGCTCGCCCATGGAGACCCAGACGTCGGTGGCGACGAAGTCGGCGCCCCGGACACCCTCGTCCACGGTCTCGGTGAGAGTGATGCGGGCGCCGCTGGTCTCGGCGAGCGCACGGGCCCGGTCGACGACCTCCTCGGCCGGCCAGTACTCCTTCGGGGCGACGAGACGCACGTCCATGCCGAGCAGGGCACCGGTGACCAGGTAGGAGTTGCCCATGTTGAAGCGGGCGTCGCCCAGGTAGGCGAAGGTGATCCCGGTCAGCGGCTTGGCGCAGTGCTCGGTCATGGTGAGCACGTCGGCGAGCATCTGGGTGGGGTGCCAGTCGTCGGTGAGCCCGTTGTAGACCGGCACACCGGCGTGCGCCGCCAGCTCCTCCACCTTCTGCTGGCTGTCGCCCCGGTACTCGATCCCGTCGTACATCCGGCCCAGCACCCGCGCGGTGTCCCGCACCGACTCCTTGTGGCCGATCTGCGAGCCGGACGGGTCGAGGTACGTCGTCGAGGCGCCCTGGTCGGCGGCCGCCACCTCGAAGGCGCAGCGGGTGCGGGTGGAGGTCTTCTCGAAGATCAGCGCGATGTTCCGGCCCCGGAGGTACTGCGTCTCGGTCCCGGCCTTCTTGGCGGCCTTCAGCTCGGCGGCCAGCTCGACCAGGGAGCGGAACTCCTCCTCGGTGAAGTCCAGCTCCTTGATGAAGTGGCGGCCGGCGAGGGCGGTCGGGACTGTCGCCATGGGGAGCTCCAGGGATACGGCGGGACGGGGACGGGCAGGACTACTGGAATACTATACGAAACCCAGCATGCCTATACGGAAGGGTGGGTGCCTATACGGCCTCCCGTTCGACCGGGCAGCTCATGCACCGCGGCCCGCCCCTGCCCCGCCCCAGCTCACTGCCCGGGATCTCTATCACTTCGATGCCCTGTTTGCGCAGGTGGGTGTTGGTGGTGGCGTTCCGCTCGTAGGCGACCACGACGCCGGGTTCGACGGCCAGGACGTTGCAGCCGTCGTCCCACTGCTCGCGTTCGGCCGCGTGCACGTCCTGGGTGGCGGTCAGCACCCGGATCTCGTTCAGGCCCAGCGCGGCGGCGATCGCGCGGTGCATGTGCTCCGGCGGATGGTCGGTGACCTTCAGCTCCTTCTCCCCGACGCCCGGTTCGATGGTGTACGAGCGGAGCATGCCGAGCCCCGCGTACTGGGTGAAGGTGTCGCCGTCCACCATCGTCATCACGGTGTCGAGGTGCATGAAGGCACGCCGCTTGGGCATGTCGAGAGCCACGATCGTCTCCGCGGATCCGGCGGCGAACAGCTTGTGCGCGAGCATCTCGACGGCCTGGGGCGTGGTGCGCTCGCTCATCCCAATGAGCACCGCCCCGTTGCCGATGACCAGGACGTCCCCGCCCTCGATGGTGGACGGGTAGTCGGCCTGTCCCTCGGACCAGACGTGGAAGGTCTCGTCGCGGAACAGCGGGTGGTGCCGGTAGATCGCCTCGAAGTGCACGGTCTCGCGCTGCCGGGCGGGCCAGCGCATCGCGTTGATGGAGACGCCGTCGTAGATCCACGCGGAGGTGTCGCGGGTGAAGAGGTGGTTGGGCAGGGGGTCCAGCAGGAAGTCGTCCAGTTCCATGACGTGGAAGCGCACGGAGGTCGGCTCCGGGTGCACGTCGAGGAACTCGCGCTTGGTCATGCCCCCGACCAGGAGCTCGGCCAGCTCCCCCGCGGGCAGGTGCTCGAAGGCGGCTCTCAGGTGGTCGGTGGCCAGCGGGCCGTACTCCTTCTCGTCGAAGACCCGGTCCAGGACGAGGGCCCTGGCCGCCGGGACCTGAAGGGCCTCGGCCAGCAGGTCACCGAAGAGGTGGACGGTGACGCCCCGGTCGCGCAGCACGTCGGCGAACCCGTCGTGCTCGGCGCGGGCCCTGCGCACCCACAGCACGTCGTCGAAGAGCAGCGAGGTCTTGTTGCTGGGGGTGAGCCTTTTGAGCTCGAGATCGGGCCGGTGCAGGATGACGCGGCGCAGCCGCCCGGCCTCGGAGTGGACGTGGTAAGCCATGCCTCCATCCTGACCATCGGAGCGCCTGTTGACGCGCTGCTCGCGCGTTTCGGCGAACTCTTGTTTGCGTCTGCCTGACGACAATCGTCCGTCTGACGACCATCGGCCCGGGCCGGGACGTCCCCGGTCAGCCGCTGGGCAGCGGCTGGAGCAGCTCCGGCCGGGCCAGCATGCGCCGCGTCTCCCGGCCCGGATCGAGCACGGCCCGGGCGACGATCCAGCCGGCCAGGGCATGCGGCCCGGCGGGGTCGGCGGCCAGCTGTCCGGCGTACCGGGCGAGCGCGGCGGCCGCGTCCCCGGCCGCGAGGTGCTCGTCGGCGGTGTGCGGGGCGGCGGGGCGGTTGGCGAAGGCGTGGGTGCGGACGTCGGGCCAGGAGGCGCGGTCGGGGCGGAAGCGGGGGCCGTCCGACGGTGGCTCCACCGCGGGGTCGACGTTGCGCAACCGCCACTCGGTGCGGTGCAGCGCGGCGGCCGTACGGGCCCGGGTGAGGGCGGCGTGCGGGACCGGCTCGCGCAGCCAGCCGTCCAGGGTGCGGGCGAGGCCCGACACGAGGGCCCGGCCCTGCACGGTCAGCCGGCCGCTGGTCAGCAGGGTACGCACGGCCAGGCGGCTCTGCAGACGACGCAGGGCGAAGAAGTAGGCGGCCCGTTCGACCGCCTCGTCTCCCTCCGCACCGGCCAGCCGGTCCCGCCAGAAACCCGCGACACCGGTGAAGGCGTACGCGCCGTGCAGCAGGCCGGTGAGGTGGCGCGGGTCGGTGCGCCAGGGAGCGTAGTAGCGCTCGGCCCGGTCGTCCTCCAGCAGCGGGAACAGGTGCAGGAGGGCAGCCAGTTTGCTGTGCTGGAGCTCGTGCACCAGAGTCTCGGCGAGGGCGAGCGCGGAGGCCGGACGGACGATGAGCATGCCGCCGAAGGAGTCACCGCTGGAGGCCGACACCTGCACGAAGGGGGGCGGGGGCGGGCTGGCGGCGGTGCGCCCGAAGGGCACGATCGCCCGGATCATGGCGGGGTCGACCCGCCCGGGGCCCGGTGTGCCCGGGCGTGCGAGGATCCGCACGGCCTCCCCGAACAGCCGCTGCCATTCCCGTGCCTCGTCCTCGTCGAGCCGGGCGGGGGGCAGGTGGTCGTCGAGATCGCGGTAGGGGTCGAGGTCCTCGAGGACGACGGTGACGGGGGCCCCGCCGCCGGGGCCGGTGTGGGTGAGGGTGCGCAGCGGGAGCCAGGTGCCCCCTCCGGCGTCGGCACGCTGTGTCAACGGACGGCAGGTCACCCGCACCGAGCCGGTCGTGCGGCCCGGCCCGGTGACCGTCAGCTCTCCCCCGGCCGTCGTGGCCCGGCCGACCGACAGGCCCTCCTCGGCGTCGGGGAGCTGGACCATGCCGAGACCGGGCAGGGGCAGCCGCCCGCTGATCAGCGGTACGTCGAGTGCCGTCTGTGTGCCCGCGTGCAAGGAGGCCGAGAGGGCCAGCGCGCTCAGGTGGCCCGTCTCCGCCCAGAGGGGCGGACCGCTCGCCGTGCCGTGCACCCGGCGCAGCATGTGGGACATCCAGCCGCCGGTCGCCGGCGCCAGCAGCAGGCGTTCGACCGGCTCGGGCGACTTCTCGGCCGCCTCCTTGAGCACCCGCCAGGCATCGGCGACCGGAGTGAGGGGGGTGGGCAGGGCGCGGAGGTCGTCGAGGAGGGTGCGCAGGAGCAGCAACCGCCGGGCGCGCTCCGCCCGTTCGAGAAAGGCGACGGCCGCCGCCGAGCCGCCTCCGGCGGCCAGCTCCGCGAAGAGCCGGTCCGGCATGCGCAGTGGAGCGAGGTGCTGCTCGCTGGTCATCGTCGCGGGCCTCCGGTCGCTTGGGGGACATGCGCGGACCCCGGTGCGTGGGCGGGTGTGGCACCGGGGTTCTGCCGTCGGGACGGCGTCGGCGGCTGGGGCCTGTTGCGAAAGCGGCGTCGTCGCCCGCAGGGCGGCCGCGCGGCAGGCGGCACTTTCGCAACAGGCCCTAATCGGCTCGGGCGCCCCCCGGCCCCTCGCCGCTCCTCATGCTGCTGCGGGCGCGCAGCACCTCGGTCAGCAGGCGTGTGGTGGGGGGCAGGGCGGGGAGACCGTCCACGGCACTCAGGGGCAGCGCCGCGAGGTCCGCCAGATCGGATTCCCACACACCGGTCCCCGGGGTGGCGACGACCGGTTCAGGTGCGGTGGCGGCTCCGGCGCGGTGCAGAGCGGGCGGCTGCTCCAAGATGCTCCCCCTTCTCGCACGGTGGCACGCGATGCCCCGTGTCTTTCCATCATGGCCACGTGCAATACCCCCGGGGCGAAAACCGTACGATCACGCCACTGATCACCGCGGATCACGCCGGTCCGTCGCCAGGGGCGCCAACGCGGCCAGCGCGGCGGCGAGTTCCGTCTTCAGTGCCGGGTCGTCGTCGACGGACACCACGGCGTCGAACAGGTCCCACAGTACCTCCGGGTTCCGCCGGCTGAGCCCGCCGAGGATGTTGACGGCGTCGGTGCGCGCCTTGCTGTGACGGCGCAGTATGGCGGTGACACGGGGGTCTAGTGCGCTCACGACCGTCTGCCGTTCGCCGGAGTCCTGCATCAGGGGGTAGGCGAGCAGAGCCTCCACCGCCCGCTGCAACGCCGTGAGGGACCGCGGCGCGGCGGGCGGCACGGCCGGCGGCAGGGTCTCGGTGCGGTCGGGGCCCTGGAGACGGATCTCGGGATGCTGAAGAGTACGGCCCTCTTCCCTCAGGGCCGCGATGCGCGCCCGAACGGCCGGAAACAGTTCCTCCGGATCGGGCGGTGCGGGCAGCACGGCCGCCCGGTCGGCCAGCAGACCGAGCAGGACGTCGGAGAACAGGCCGGTGGCACGGACGGGGTCGTTGGCCGCGGCCCTGCCTCGGCCGGCGGCTCGCAGCACGGTCTGCCGGTGAGCGTGGTTGGGCCGGCCCACCGGCAGGGCGTCGGTGGGCAGCGCCTCCTGGAAGGCGAGGTCCTCCTCGAAGGTCTCGCAGGCGTCCACGATCCACATCTGCTCTCGCAGCCCGGGCACGGCGTCACCCGCGTACCGGGCGAGCGCGGATTCCAGGTCGATGCCCACCTTGTCGGCGACACCCGCGTCCGCGCAGAACAGCCGGAGCCGCCCGGCCCGGTCCAGCACCCCGTGCCCGCCCCACCACACCCACAGCATGTCGCCCTGGGCCGGGGAGAGTTCGCGGACGAGCACCCGGCGCAGGGTCGCCTGGTCCGCGCGCTCGAACGGGACGTGCGGATCATAGGGCGGCAAGGGGGCCAAGTGGAGCCGCAGTTGGGACTCCGGCACCCCCGCGTCCTGCAGCAGTCGCCAGAACCGTACGGCGTCCCGGGCGGGCCCGGGCAGCCGCCAGGCGTCCCCGGCCTCGTACGCCTCGATCCCGACGATCAGGGCGTGCACTCGGGCGGGGTCGACGGGCGGCATCGGGCCGGTCACGGCAGGTGGTCCACTATGTGGCGGTACACGGCGGGGTTCGTCCAGTAGGCGCTGTGCGCGGCGGGGAACGGCTGACCGCTGTCGACGGCGATATCGGTGACACGGCCGGGGAAGAGTTCCGCGCCGAGATAGGCGAGCAGATCGCGCGGGTCGTAGAGGTTCAGCCAGGCGGGGACGTGCGACGGCAGGGGCGCGGGGTGTTCGAGGGAGGGCAGGGAGCCCGACTCGTAAAGGAAAGGGCCTTGTGAGCCCGCCGTCACCAGAAGGCCGACCTGCGGCAGCGGGGCGGAGATCAGCGTGTCGAGGGCGATGATGCCGCCGAGGCTGTGGCCGACCACGGCGACGGGCGGCTCCAGGCCGGCGACGAGGGTGCGCAGGCCGTCCCGGAAGGCCGCACCGCGGCTCAGGTAGCGCAGGATGTCACCGGCGGCGGGGTGGGCGGCCTCGGTGAGGGCACGCCGGCGGCGTTCGACGGCCCGCGTGGCCATGGCTCCGGCCGACCGCAGCAGGTAGGAGCGCAGTCCCCGCTCCGAACCCCGGGGCGGTGCGCCGAGGGCCTCGGCGATCCGGTCGGTGACGGTGTTCCGCGTCTCGCCGACGGGGACGAGCGGGGAGTCGGCGTCGAGAACGTCGGCGATGAGGCGGGCGGTCAGGGAACGGGCAGCGAGGACCGCGAGGTCCGCCGGGTCGAGGACGTCGGCGGCGGGGCCAAGCAGGGGGTGGGCGGCCAGGTCGGTGGCGGCGCGGGCCAGCCCGGGGCCCACCTCGGCTCCTGGTGCGTCGCCTCGGGCGGCGAGTGCGGTGAGCAGCGCCCGTATGCGCTGCTGCGACGGCACGGTGCCGGGCGGGCGTTCGGTGGCCGGGCCGGATGCGGCGGCAGCCGAGGCCAGTTCGGCGTACGGGTCGTCGTAGAGGACGGCCCATGCCGCGGTCGTCTCGTCGCCCTGGTCCACGCTCGCCGGTCCCCCGCCAGGACCGCGTGTGGTGCCGGACCGGGGCGGCAGACTCGCCCCGCCGGCCGCGAGCGTGGCACCGTGTGCCGCTCCCCAGCAGTAGGGCACGATGTCCAGCCCGGCGCGCTGTGCGGCCAGTCCGGTCGTCACACGCCCCACCAAGGCGGAGAAGGCCGGTTCACGCACCCCGGTTCCGTGAACGAAGACGACCTCCGTCATGCGCCCCCCGTGACACGAACACCTTCGTGGTGTCAACTCCTCAGTATCGCAAGCAAGTTGGGGTTTAGGCAAACGGGACGCGCCTCGTGTCACATGGGCATGGGAGCGATGTCGCACTCGATGCGGCGGCGCTGACGGGCGGCCTGGAGCCAGGGGTGGTCGGTGCGCAGGACCGCGGCGAAGCCCTCCACCGCCTTGCGCTGGAGCACGTCCGCCTCCTCGGCCCTCCCGAGTCCCCGCAGATCGAGGGAGAGGTTGGAGGCGCAGGAGAGGGCGAGCGGGTGGTCCTCACCCGCCGCCTCGGCCAGCAGGGGCAGGCTGGCGGAGTCGATGGCGTGCGCCCGCTCGAAGTCGAGCCGGCCATAGGAGGTGTTGGCCTGGCCGATGCCCACGGTGAGGGTGATGACGTGGTGCGGCCCGACCGTGTCGCTCAGCCGCCGCACGACGTCGTCCTCCAACTCCTGCGCGGTGTCCAGGGCACCCAGGGCCCGCTCGGTGGCGGCCAGGTTCGCCCTGGTCAAAAGGGTGTGCGCGTGGTTCGCTCCGAGACGCCGCTCCAGCCGGTCCGCGGTGCTCCCCGCGAGCCGGCGGGAGCCTTCCAGGTCCCCGGCCAGGCGGCGGTCGACGGAGACGTTGGTCGCCGTGGTCAGCGAGTCGAGGTGCTCGTCGCCGTAGCGGGTCGCGAAGTTGCGCAGGGTGTCCTCTGCCAGCTTGGCGCCCTCGGCGAGGCTTCCGTCCCGGCGGCGGCAGACTCCGAGGTCACGGGCGATGCGCAGGGTCAGGGGGTTTTTCTCACCGAGCGCGGCGAGCGCCCGGCGGTAGACGTCCTCCTGGAATTCGCGCGCCTCGGGGTATCGGCCCGCCTCTCGCATATCGATGCCGACGCAGTGGAGGGTGTTGAGCGTGAAGAAGCTGGCGTCGCCGAACAGGGCGTCACGCTGGCGGGCGGTCTCCTGGTCCAGCGTCAGCGCTTCCTTGAACTGCCCGCACAGCCGCAGGTCCACGCCCCAGCTGTGAGCGCCCCGCAGAGTGGCCTGGTCTTCGGGGCCGAACAACGAGCGGGCCAGTTCGGTGGCCTCCCGGCCCAGGTCCCGCGCCTCCTGGAACCGGCCCTGGTAGCGGCGGGCGTCGGACATATCACACAGGGAGTCGATGAGTTCCTCAGGCTCGACCTGCAGCCGGCGGGAGACCTCCAGCGCCTGCTCGGTGAGCGGGATCGACTCGGCGATCTGCCCGGTCCGGCGCAGCAGGAACGCGAAGCCCTTGGTCATACGGATGACATAGATGTCCTCCTCGCCCGAGGCGGCGACCCAGGCGCTCCACGCCTGCCGGCCGAAGGCCGCGGCGCCCTCGTGGTCACCCCAGTAGTAGAGGAACCACATGGTGTCGTAGACCAGGTCGCGCACATAGGGGTCGGTGCTGGTCACCGCCTGGGAGGCGAGCACGTGGGGCAGCAGCGCCTGGTAGTCGCGCCACTCCAGGGATGATCCGTAGGGGCCCCGGTTCGCGGCGGACAGCAGTTGGTGGGCGGCGTCCCGCATCCGCTCGCCTTCCTCTTCGCTCAGCTTGGCGAGGAGCACGGTCTGGAGCAGGCGGTGCATCTGGAGGGTGCCCGCGCGCGGGTCGACCTTGATCAGGGAGAACTGGCTGAGGTCTCGGATCGCCCGGTTCAGTTTGATCGGCTCCCGCAGCATCGGGTCGATCTGTGGCGTGATGTTGACGCCCCGGCTGCTGCGCAGGATCGACCTCGGGATCGGCTCGGGGGCCATGTTGGCGCAGATGTCCAGCAGTTGGCGGGCTCCCGGGTTGTTCTGCCTGATCCGTTCCAGGGAGATGTCCCAGGCGGCGGCAACGGAGACCGGGTAGTCAGGGCTCTGCTCGATCTCCAGGATCTCCGGGCTGCGCTGGGCGAGCAGTTCGAGGTATTCGTCGACCTCCATGCCGGTGACACCGAGCCAGGAGCCCGCCTGCTCCACGGCGAGTGGCAGGTCGCCGAGGGCCTCGGCCAGCCGGTCGGCGTCCTCCTGCGGCAGGTCCGCGGCGCGCTTCTGGAGCAGCTCGATGGACTCCTCGCGCTCGAAGACGTTCACCGGCAGCGAGGTGGCCACCCGTTCCCAGCCCCGGTTCCGGGAGGTGACGATGATTTTCCCCGGTGCGTTGGCGGGGAAGTAACCGCGTACCATGTCGACGTCTTCGGCGTTGTCGAAGACCAGCAGCCAGTTGTCGTACGGCACCCCCGTGCGTAGCGCTTCCAGGGCCGCAGGGACTGCTGTGCCGGCGGCCGGAACTCCCACGGTGTCCTGCTCGGTCGGCGCGACACCCAGCTGGGCGGCCAGAGTCGCGAGGGCCGCGAGCACGAGGCTCTCCCGCTCTGCGGGGATCCAGCAGATCACTCTGTAGTCGTACTGATGGGTGTAGATGTACTCCAGCACCAGCTGGGACTTGCCGACACCGCCGAGCCCGTGCAATGCGTGAGGCAGTACGGCCGCGGTGTCCTGGGCGGCGAGCTGTTCCTCGACCGTCCGCAGCAGTGCCTGCCGGCCGACGAACGTGGTGTTCCGCAGGGGAACGTTCACCAGGAGGGCAGGCGGTTCGGTCGATGTCCTGTTCATTCCCTGCCCTGTCTTCGTTGGATGCTGGTCCGGGGCGTGTGACGCCGTCGCCGGCTGCGCGGCGGGCTGCTCGACAGCCCTTCCGTCCGCCAGCCGTGCGGGTCGGCCTGCGCGCCTGTGGTTGGTCGCGCCGGGGTTGCCCCGCTCCGCCTCGATCCGGCGGGCCCGTTCGGAGTACGGCCCTGCCAGCGCCCTCATGACGGCGAGCTCCGACTCCCGCCAGGCCCCGGCGTTCGGGTCCGGCAGGTCGGTGCCGTACGGGTCTCGCAGGGCGGCCCGCAGTGCGACACCTTGCTCCCCTGCTGCGGGCAGTTCGCCCAGGACTCCGATGATGCGGGCCAGCTGAGCCCGTGTCGTGGTGGCGAGGAGTGCCTCGCGGATGCCGTCGGCGAATTCGGGGCGTTCCATGTCGCGTCCGCCCCAGTCGATCAGGCCGCCCATGAGGATCTCGGCGAGATGTTCGGGGCCGGCCGTCGGCATCGTCCGTTTCCGCAACTGGTCGATGAGGTCGAAGTCGAAGGGGATCGCGGCGACCTGAGTCGCCAGCCGGCGGGCCGCCGGTGTGGCCAGCGTGAAGAAGCGGCCCACCGCGTCGCCTGCTCCCGACCGGCGAGGAGCACGCAGACCGGGCGCGGGGGCCCCTTGGTACAGCGTTCCGGCCACCACGGCGGGCAAGGTACGGCGCACGCCATGCTCTCCGACGACGAGGTCGGCCCAGGCGGAGAAGGAGCCCGCCTTGAGGGACAGCACCGGGACCGGCAGGGCACCGTCGACCAGTTGCGGCAGCGGGCGCATCGGATCGAGCCCACCGGCCGACGGTCGCAGACTGAGGCGGTGGTTCGCCGCCCCGAAGCCGCCCGCCTCCAGTTCCGCCGGGTAGGGATACAGCGAAGAGCGGTGCCGCATGTGCGGCGGGAGAAGATGCACGAGGGCGGTCGGGCCGGCCCGGCCCAGGCGGCCGAGGAGGCGGTCGGCAGCCGGAGCCGCCCAGCCGTGGCGGAGCCCGTCCGTGACGACGAGGAAGATGCGGTCCCGGCGGCCGTTGAGGACTTCACCGGGGTCCGCCGTGGTCCCTGCGGCACTCCAGCGCAGCAGCGGCTCGCCGTTCCGGGGCACCACCACGTCGACGGTGCGGACGGCGCGAAAGGCACCGCTGTGTTCGGCGGCAGCGGCCAGGGCGGCCGTCTCCGCACGCCACACCGCCATGGTGGCAGTCTCGTCCATGAGGATGACCAGCTCGAAGGCGGTGACGTCGGCGGGCCGGAAGCTGGGAAGCCAGAGCTCGTCGAAGATGCCCCGTTCCGCCGTGGCCTCTTCGTCCAGTTGCACGGCGTCATGGGACGGTACCTGCCGCGAGAGGTGATGCAGCGCGCGCGCCAGTTCGGCGGCGGGTCGGTTGTCCGCCGGGGCAGTGGACCGCGTCGGGGACAGCGCGGGGACGCCCAGGTGCACGCGGTCGGACCCGTCCGGGTCGGGGGTGAAGGACGGGGCCGCGGACGTTGCGATGTCGTCCTTCGGCGGATCCGGCGGCTCCTGGCGCGAGACGTGGGGCGGGAGCTCCGGGGCCCCGCCCGGTTCCGTCTGCGGGGAGTTCCCGTCCGTCCGGATCGGGGCACCGGTGTGGAGCCAGTGGGCCATCAACCAGATGGCGTCGGCGAGATCCTGCCAGCGCAGGGCGGACGGTCCGGACGCGGCCGGGGGCGGCTGCGGCCCTGACCGCCCTGCTACGGCCGTGTCGGCACCACCGGGGCCGGACCCGGAGGCCGGGCGGCCGGGCTCCCCGACCACTCAGCGGCCCTTCGCCAGATCACGCAGCAGCATCTCCAGGAGCTTGCGTCCCCCCTCGTCGGCCCGGAACATACCGGCGGAGGTGAGCTGGACGGCGTTGAGCAGCTGGTCCAGGGAATGCATGCCACCCGCCTCGATGCGCTGGACGAACAGGTCCACGAGGGATTCGGCGTCCGGCGGCCGTGTCCTGAGGTGACTCTCCACGATGGCGAGCAGCTGTTCCCGGGTCGGGGTGCGCATCGCTAAGGGAAGACAACGCCTGCGGAAGGCGGCAGGGAACTCCCGCTCCCCGTTGCTGGTGATCACCACGACCGGGAACTCCCGGCACTCCACTCGCCCTTGCCGCACCACGGCGTGCACCCCGGGGTCGCCGGTGTGCACCCGGGCGCTGTCCTGGGTGTCCCGCACCAGCTCGGGGATGTCGTAACTGCCGTTCTCGAGCACGTGCAAGAGGTCGTTCGGCAGGTCGATGTCGCTCTTGTCGAGTTCGTCGACAAGCAGCACTCGAGGGCGTTCATAGGGCAGCAGGGCGGTGCCCAGCGGGCCCAGAGTGATGAAGTCACCGATGGCGGGCGCCGGTGCTGCCGGCGCACCGGGTTCGGCCCCGGCGACCGACGGGGTGGCTCCGGCCGGGTTCAGACCGGCTCGCCAGGCCGCGATGGCCTGTGCGCGGCCGAGAGCGTCATGAGCGTACAGGCCGTCGCGCAGGGTCGTCCGGCTGACGATGTTCCACTCCAGCACACGTCCCAGACCCAGCTCACGGGCCATGAGGTAGGCGAGTGTGGACTTGCCCACACCCGGTGACCCGGTGACCAGAAGCGGCCTGCGCAGCAGCAGGGCGGCGTTGACGATGTCGGTGCTCTCGCTGTCGAGTTGGGGCACCGCGTCGACCTGTCCGAGGCGGCGCGTCGCTGACTCCTCGTCCTCGGGTGCCGGAGGCTGTGGCGGACCGCCTCGGAACCGGCGCCAAGGCGGCACCGGCGGTAGTTGGGGCGGCGTCCCCCGCGGGGCCGCCCCCGTGGCTCGGAAGACGCGCCAGTTCTCCACCTCCGCCGGTTCGGGCCCGCTCATACCGGGGTCTCCTCACTGTCGATGGTGCGCCTGCTGCCCGTATAGGCGATGTCGTGCTGATGCGCCAGGTCGTCGTCCGCGGCTGTCTGGATGTCGACGAGCCGGTGGGGGTCGTCCCAGAAGAAGGCGATGTGCCGGCCGAGCAGCAGGGGTCCGGCAGCGTCGACTTCCGCTCTGCGTCTCAGTCGATGGATGACGAGTGGGAGCTGGACCGGCTTCTGAACGGCGGCGAAGACGGCCGTGACCACCTCGCGACGCTCTTCGAGGAACGTGCCCCTGCGGTCCCAGACGGCCAGCGGGACTCCCTCGGCGATGGCGGCCTTGAGGACCTCCATGGCCCGGTTCCCGTCGGGAGCGTCGAGCACCGCGGCAGTGCGACCGGGGTCGGCGGCAAGGGCCGCCTGCCACTCGTTCAACCCGTCGGCATCCGACGATCGCCAACCGTGCACGGTGATTCCCTGGCGTTGCAGCCGGGTCCAGCGTTCCAGCCATTGTGCCCTGACCAGTACGTCGTCCGTGCGCATCCGCTCCAGGCTGCGCAGGTGCACCGCGTACTTCAGCCCGAGAGGCAGCGGGCTGCCGTCCCCCGAACGCACCGTCAGTCCTGCCACGTTGTGGTTCAGCAACTCGTACGGCAGGACGAACTCGACGTAGGGCGGCATGGCTTCGCAGCCGTCGAGAAGGGGTTCGTCGAGTCCGCCGGGGGCCAGCCGCACGACTTGGCGCAGAGCACGCTCCACCGCCCCGCCCAGTCCGTCGAGGCTGATCGTCTCGGGCAGGGAAGGCTGGGGTTGCCAGTAGCCGGGAACCGTGTTGAGCCAGGGGCGGACCACGATGTCACCGGAGCCGTCACCCGCCGGTTCCACGGTCACCACGAGGCATCTGGGAATGGTGGGGTCGGCGGTGGCACCGGCCCGTTCAGACCGGCGTCGTCGCAGCGGGCCGAGCAGACCGGCCCGCTCCGCCCAACCACGGGACCACGAGGACAGGGCGTGCTGCCAGGCAGGGGCCGCGACCAGCCCCGCCGCGTGCTCGATGAGCAGCACGGCGGGCGGCAGACCGTCCGGCTGCACGTTCAACTCCAATAAATGGGCGAAGAGTTGCTCGGGTGACAAGCGAGGCGGCATCTCACAGTGCAGTTCCCTGACGAGCGCGTCGCGCAGAGCCGCGCCGGACAGCTGCCCCTTCACGGCGGCCAGCAGGGCGAGGGCCGCTTCCGTGTCACGAGGGGACAGAGGTCCGGACAGCGGTGCGGCAACATCCACCGTGTGCCCTCCGGGCGTCAGCAACCGCTCGAACGCGGAGGCGGCCGAGGCACCTTCGCAGAGCCGCACCACATCGACCAGCACACGCGCGCCCCCCGGCCCGCTCAGCGCCGCTCGCACAAGGGCGATGACGTCCTCACGCTGCTTGGTTCCGCGCACATCGACGTGCAGGTTCAACTGTTCGGAGAGAATCCCGGCGAAGAACACCCGCCCGGGCTGATCCTCCACACAGCTCAGTTCGCACAGCGCCTCTGTCAGGCGGAGCAACAGAGACCCTTCCGGCGTGCGCCCGAACTCGCCTAAATCCGCCGCTGTCTCCACCGACCTTCCCCCACGAGCCGGTACACCTGACTGACCAGCGAACGTAGCACGTCATTTCCTGACTAACCAGGTTGCTCGGCGTCGGGAGTTCGCAAAGCGCTGATGGGCGACGGCAAAGCCGTCGCCCAGTCGTTCACAGCCTCGGATCCACCGGCTCCGACTCCAGCGCCAGCACCCCGAACACCGCCTCGTGCACCCGCCACAGCGGCTCGCCCTCGGCCAGCCGGTCCAGGGCCTCCAGGCCGAGCGCGTACTCGCGGATCGCCAGGGACCGCTTGTGGTTGAGGAACCGGGAGCGCAGGCGGGCCAGGTTCTCCGGGCGCGTGTACTCCGGGCCGTAGATGATCCGCAGGTACTCGCGGCCGCGGCACTTGATGCCGGGCTGCACCAGGCGGCCCTGCGCGTCACGGACGAGTGCGCCGACCGGCTTGACGACCATGCCCTCGCCGCCGCGGCCGGTCATCTCCAGCCACCAGTCGACACCGGCCCGGACGGACTCGGGGTCGCCCGTGTCGACGTACAGCCGCCGGGTGGTCTGGAGCAGGCCGCTGCCGTCGTGCTCGACGAGCCGGTCGAGCAGGGTGAGCTGCTCGTCGTGCGGCAGTCCGGCGAGGCTGCGGCCCTGGACCGCGAGGATCTGGAACGGTGCCAGGCGGACGCCGTCGAGGCCGTCCGTGGTCCAGCAGTAGCGGCGGTACGCCTCGGTGAACGCGGCGGCGTCGGCGGACCGTTCCCGGGTGCGGGACAGCAGTCCGGTCACGTCGACGCCCCGTGCCGCCGCGCCCTCCAGCGCGGCCAGCGCGCCCGGGAGGACCGCGCCGGAGGCGGCACCGACGGCGGCGTACTGCGACCGCAGCAGCCCGGACGCCTTCAGCGACCAGGGCATCAGCTCGGCGTCCAGCAGCATCCAGTCCGTCTCGAGCTGATCCCAGAGGCCGGCCTCGCCGATCGCCGTGCGCAGCCGGTCGAGGATCTCCTCGGTGAGGGTGTCGTCGTCGAGGAACGGGCGGCCGGTGCGGGTGTAGAGGGCCCCGGTGGGGCCTCCCCCGCTCTCGGCCGCGCTCGAGCGGGAGGTGCCCCCGACACCGAAGCGCTTGCGGGCCGCCTCCGCGTCCCGGCACACCAGGGCCACCGCACGCGAGCCCATGTGCTTCTCCTCGCACACGACCCGGGCGACACCGTCCGCCGCGTACTGTGCGAAGGCCTCGGCCGGGTGCTCCAGATAGCCGTCGACGTGCGAAGTCGCCGTCGGGGCCATCGTCGGCGGGAGGTACGGCAGCAGTCGCGGGTCCACCGCGAAGCGGCTCATGACCTCCAGGGCCGCGGCCGCGTTCTCCTCGCGGATCGAGATCCGGCCCTGGTGCCGGGTCTCCACGACCCGGCGGCCCCGCACGTCCGCGAGGTCCAGCGGTCGGCCGTCCTGTCCGCCGGGTGCCTCGGAGCGCAGCGGCTTCGCCGGCTCGTACCAGACCCGCTCGGCGGGGACGTCGACCAGCTCGCGCTCCGGCCAGCGCAGCGCGGTGAGCTTGCCGCCGAACACGGCGCCGGTGTCCAGGCAGATGGTGTTGTTGAGCCAGGTGGCTTCCGGGACCGGGGTGTGGCCGTACACGACGGCCGCCCGGCCCCGGTACTCCTCGGCCCACGGGTAGCGCACCGGCAGGCCGAACTCGTCGGTCTCCCCGGTCGTGTCGCCGTACAGGGCGTGGCTGCGGACCCGGCCCGAGGTGCGGCCGTGGTACCTCTCGGGCAGCCCGGCGTGGCAGACGACCAGCCGGCCGCCGTCGAGGACGTAGTGGCTGACGAGTCCGTCGATGAACTCCCGTACCTCGGCGGCGAACTCCTCGCTCTCGCGCGCCATCTGCTCGATGGTCTCGGCAAGGCCGTGGGTGTGCTGGACCTTGCGGCCGCGCAGGTACCGGCCGTACTTGTTCTCGTGGTTGCCGGGCACGCACAGGGCGTTGCCCGACTTCACCATCGCCATCACGCGGCGCAGCACGCCCGGGCTGTCGGGGCCGCGGTCGACCAGGTCGCCGACGAAGACGGCGGTCCGGCCCTCGGGGTGGACGCCGTCCGCGTAGCCCAACTTGCCGAGCAGTGACTCCAGTTCGGTGGAGCAGCCGTGGATGTCGCCGATGATGTCGAAGGGGCCGGTGAGGTGGGTCAGGTCGTTGAAGCGCTTCTCCGTGACGACGGTGGCGTGCTCGACGTCCTCCACGCCGCGCAGGACGTGCACCTTGCGGAAGCCCTCGCGCTCCAGGTGCCTGAGGGAGCGGCGGAGTTCGCGGATGTGGCGCTGGATGACCCGGCGGGGCATGTCCGCGCGGTCGGTGCGGGCCGCGTTGCGCTCGGCGCACACGTTCTCGGGCACGTCGAGCACGATGGCTATCGGCAGGACGTCGTACCGCCTGGCCAGCTCGACCAGCTGCCGGCGGGCGTCGGGCTGCACGCTGGTCGCGTCCACGACGGTGCGGCGGCCCGCGGCGAGGCGCTTGCCCGCGATGTAGTGCAGGACGTCGAAGGCGTCCTTGGTGGCGCTCTGGTCGTTCTCGTCGTCCGAGACGAGACCACGGCAGAAGTCGGACGAGATGATCTCGGTCGGCTTGAAGTGCCTGCGGGCGAAGGTGGACTTGCCGGAGCCGGAGGCGCCGACGAGGACCACCAGGGAGAGGTCGGTGACGGGCAGGACGCGCCCCTCGCGTACGTCGGTCATGCCGCCTTCGCCTCCTTCGGGGTGGTCAGTGTGAACACGGCCATCTGGGTGGGCGGTCCCACCTCCGGGTCGTCGGGGCCGACGGGGACGAACTCGGCCGCGTAGCCGTGCCGTTCGGCCACCGCCTCCGCCCAGGCCCGGAACTGCGCGCGAGTCCACTCGAAGCGATGGTCGCCGTGCCGGACGTGGCCGGCCGGGAGGCTCTCCCAGCGCACGTTGTACTCGACGTTCGGGGTCGTCACGAGGACCGTCCTGGGCCGTGCGGCGCCGAACACGGCGTACTCCAGAGCGGGCAGCCGGGGCAGGTCGAGGTGCTCGATCACCTCGCTGAGCACGGCCGCGTCGTACCCCTTGAGTCGCTGGTCGGTGTAGGCGAGCGAGCCCTGGAGGAGCTTGACGCGCGCGGCCTGCCGCTCCCCCATGCGGTCCAGCTTCAGCCGCCGGGAGGCGATGGTGAGCGCGCGCATCGACACGTCAAGGCCCACGATCTCCGTGAACGCCGGGTCCTTGAGCAGCGCCTGCACCAACTGGCCCTGGCCGCAGCCGAGATCGAGCACCCGGGCGGCCCCGGAGGCCTTGAGGGCAGCGGTGATCGCCGCCCGGCGCCGCACGGCCAGCGGGGTCGGCCGCTCCTCGGTCTCGGTGTCCGCCTCGACCGCGTTGTCGATCTCCTCGACCTCGCTGTCGTCCGCCTCGGCCAGCCGCACCAGCTCCAGCCGCTCCGTCGCCTGCCGGGTCAGCGACCAGCGGCGCGAGAGGTAGCGGTTGGTGATCAGCTTCTGCTCCGGGTGGCCGGGCAGCCAGCCCTCGCCGGCGCGCAGCAGCTTGTCGACCTCGTCGGAGGCGACCCAGTAGTGCTTGGCGTCGTCCAGGACCGGGAGCAGGACGTAGAGGTGGCGCAGGGCCTCGGCGAGCGTGCGGTCCGCGGACTCCAGTTCGAGCCGGACGTAGCGCGAATCGCCCCACTGCGGGAACTCGGTGTCCAGCGGCACGGGCTCGGCCGTCACCGTCCAGCCCAGCGGCTCGAAGAGCCGTCGTACGAGCTCCGGGCCGCCGCGGGCGGGCAGCGCGGGCACCTCGATGCGCAACGGCCGGGGTACGCCGGGCAGTTCGGGCCTCGCGTTGCAGACGCCCTTCATCGCGCTGGAGAACACGCCGCTCAGCGCCACGGCGAGCAGGGAGGAGGCGGCGTACGGGCGGTCGTTGACGTACTGGGCGAGTGCCGCGTCCGGGGCGCCGCCTCGGCCCTTGCCCTTGCCGCGCCGGACCAGGGCCACCGTGTCGACCTCCAGCAGCAGCGCCGCCGTGCAGCGCTGGTCGTCCGCCTCGGGGTAGAGGACGTGGGCCGTGCCGTAGGACGTGGAGAACGCCTGCGCCTTCTCGGGATGCTTGTGCAGCAGGAAGCCGAGATCGGTGGCGGGACGTTCCGGGGTGCCGGTGGTCGTGATGGTCAGAAACACGGTGGGTCGACCTTTGATCAGCGGTCTGAACTGCGGATACGCCCCACCGTACAGAGCCGGCCCCGACGGCACCCGGGAATTTTCGCCAGCCTCACGATCGACCGGGTGTTCGAGGGGGATTCCTTCAGGAAGAGCGCCCACGCACGCGGAGACGCGGAGGCTTCACGTGAAAGACGCCGGCCGCTCTCGCACGCCACGGGCGCCTTCGACCCGGAGACCTGGGAGCGGGGTCGTCGAGGTGTACCGCAAGGGCGGGACGACGGCGCAGGTGCGCTCCGACGCCGAGTTCTCGGCGTTCTTCACGGGGCTCGAACTGGTGGAGCCGGGGGTGGTGCCGGCCGCCCAGTGGCACACCGAACTCGGTGAACAGCGCGGGGGCGCCAACGGGGGCGACGAGATCCCCCTCTATGTGGGGGTGGGCCGCAAGCCGTGACGGACGCTGTCCGGCGGACCGGGCTCCGCGTCGGTCCGCCGGACGCTCATCCTGCGTACGGTTCTACGACAGCTGGGACTGCACCTGCGACGAGATCAGCTCCAGGTGGTCGAGGTCGTCCAGGTCGAGGACCTGGAGGTAGATGCGGCTCGCGCCGGCCTCGGCGTAGCGGCCGATCTTGTCGACGACCTCGGCCGGGGAGCCGGCCAGGCCGTTGAGCTTCAGCTCGTCGACCTCGCGGCCGATCACGGCGGCCCGGCGGGCGACCTCCTGGTCGTCCCGGCCGACGCACACGACGAGGGCGTTGGAGTAGGTCAGGTCGTCGCCCTTGCGGCCGGCCTCCTCGGCGGCGGCGCGCACCCGGCCGAACTGGCGCTCGCTGTCCTCGACGGAGGCGAACGGCATGTTGAACTCGTCGGCGTACTTGGCGGCCAGCCGCGGGGTGCGGGTCGGGCCGTGGCCGCCGACGAGCACGGGGATCTTCTGCTGCGTCGGCTTGGGCAGCGCGGGAGAGTCCGTGAGGTCGTAGTAGGTGCCGTGGAAGTCGTAGGTCTTGCCGAGTTCCGTCGACCACAGGCCGGTGACGATCTCCAGCTGTTCCTCGAGCCGGGCGAACTTCTCCTTGGGGAACGGGATGCCGTAGGCCTTGTGCTCCTCCTCGAACCAGCCCGCGCCGAGGCCGAGTTCGACCCGGCCGCCGGACATCTGGTCGACCTGCGCGACCTGGATGGCGAGCACGCCGGGGAGTCGGAACGTGCCGGCGGTCATCAGGGTGCCGAGCCGGATGCGCTTGGTCTCGCGGGCGAGTCCGGCCAGCGTGATCCAGGCGTCGGTGGGGCCGGGCAGGCCGTCCACGGAGCCCATGCGGAGGTAGTGGTCGGAACGGAAAAATGCGTCGAAGCCGAGCTCTTCCGCGGCCTTGGCCACGGTGAGCAGAGTGTCGTAGGTGGCCCCCTGCTGGGGCTCGGTGAAGATGCGAAGGTCCATGCTTCCCATCCTGCACGCCGGGTCGTGGGGCGACGCGATCGGACCCCTCGTGCCGCCCGGTCCCCGGTCGGGTGAAATTACGTCAATACCGCGGGTTCCGCGCAACCGGGCCAGTGACCGGCCCCGTTGGTGATCGTTGGCTCGGGCGGAGCCGGAGCCCCCGGCTTCCGCACCGGCCGGTGAGCGCCGGGGCGTCACCCGCGTAGGCCCCCCGGGGGGCCAGGGGCCGAGGAGGCCGTCATGTCCGAAGAGACCATGCCGCAGCAGGGCGGGACGGGGCAGCCGAAGGGGCTGTTGCAGCAGATGGAGGAGCTGATGGCGGCGTTGAACGCGGACCTGTCGGCGCTGGACGCGGATTTCCAGGCGGCGTGGGACGCCGACCAGAGGTCGAGCGAGGAGGAGCAGGTCGGCTGAGGTCCGCTCCCCCTCACGGGGCAGCCGGGGCCGGTCTGCGGTGACCGAACCCTGTCCGTGGCGGCCGGAGCCGGTCTCTGGTAGCCGAGGCGGTGGCCGGGGCCGGTAGGTGGTAGCCGGAGCCCGTCGGGCGTGGCCGGAGCCGGTCTCTGGTAACCGAGGCGGTGGCCGGGGCCGGTAGGTGGTAGCCGGAGCCCGTCGGGCGTGGCCGGAGCCGGTCTCTGGTAGCCGGAGGCGGTTCGCGGTGGCCAAGCCGGGCCGTCGTGGCCGAAGCCGGTCCGTCGTGGCCGAAGCCGGTCCGTGGCGACCGAAGCCGGTCTCTCGTAGCCGCCAGGCGGTTCGCGGTGGGGTCGCTACCCCGCCTCCCGCTCCGGTAACGCCTGTTCCCGGTCCGCGAGTCTGCGGAGCATCTCCAGGACGCGGTCCCGGGACTCGTCCGCCGCGTCGATGGCCTCCATGCACTGCCAGTACGTGCCCTCGTCGTCCGCGGCGCAGGCGAGGCCCACGAGGGCGATCCCGACCTCCCCGAGGAGTCCCCCGAGGTACATCAGGGTGTGGCGGGCGTCGCCCAACTCGGTGAGCTGGCCCGCCCGCAGCTCACCGGGGGCCAGTTCGGGCGGGTCGAGGACACCGCAGCCGCGGCCCGCCAGCTCCGTCAACCCCAGTGCCTCGCCGCGCAGTTCGGGCGGGCCGGCGACCGCGAGGCGGCTTCCAATCGCCTGCGCGAGGGCCTGTGCCTGCCACACCTCGGCCAGGATCCCCGGCACGTCGCCGCCCGCGGCCAGGGACCGCCTGCTCGTCACGATGAGCCGCACCGCGTCCATGCACTGCCCCCGTCCTGTCCGACGCGCTCCGCGCGTCCGTCCACCCGACTCCCTTGTTCACTACCCAGAGTGAAGGGGTGTGAGACGAAAAGCCAGAGGAAGACGGAAATCTGCGGACAACAATTCGGATTCGGACCGCATTTTGGTTACGCAGTGTACAAGTGGACTGCGGTGCTCCTAGATCGGGAACCTCCGTTCGTTCCGGTCGATCTTCGCGTCCAGCGCGGCCAGCGGGTCGATGCCGAGCACCTCGCACAGCTGGAGCAGATACGCGAGCACGTCGGCGACCTCGTCCGTGACCCGGTGTGCGGTGTCCGGATCGGTCATGACACGGGCCGACTCCTCGGGCGTCAGCCACTGGAAGATCTCGACCAGTTCGGACGCCTCCACGCTGAGCGCGGCGACCAGGTTCTTGGGGGTGTGGTAGGGCTGCCAGTTCCGCGCGGCCGCGAACTCGGCCAGCCGGCGTTGCAGTTTCGCCACGTCGAGAGGTTCTGTCACGGCTCCAGGTCTACCACCGTGACCCCGTCGGTCCCGTCGGCCCACGACCCGTCGCTCACCGCGCCGACCAGCCGGATATGACCGCGCTCGCACATCCGGACCGCGAGCCGCAGCAGTTCCCGCCGCTGCCGTACGTCCAGGTTCCGGTCGAGGCCGTCGGCGAGGACGGTGAGCGTCTGGAGCGCGGCGGGCACCTCGCTGGCGGGGTCGACCTCCAGCACCCCGGGGCCGGTGAGCAGCACCAACGCCAGGGCGATGTACCGCAGTTCGCCGTCACCGAGGCGCCGCAGCCCGGTCCGGACGCCGTCGCCCCGGTCGAGCACCGCCCGCACCGTCCCGTCGGCCGGCACCTCGGCGAGCACGTCCGCCACCGGCCCCGCACAGCCGGCCCGTACCGCCGCGACGAACAGCGTGTGCCGGTGTCCGCACTCGGCGCGGGTGCGCAACAGCACGTCGGCGAGGTTCCCGCAGTCGCTCAGGAGCCGCCCGGAGCCGGCCGGTACGGGGCCGCGCATCCGGCCGGGGTCGGGATCGCAGGGGAAGGCGGAGCGCAGGGCGACGACCATCTGCTCGGCGGCGGCCAGCACCCTGCGCTGCCCGGGCGTCCGGCCGGCCACGCGCAGCGGCAGCAGGGCGGTGCCGAGCCGGTCGTCCGGCAGCGGGCCACGGGTCACCGGCGTCGGCCCGGCCGTGTGCCAGGCGGCCTGCACGGCCCGCTTCCCGGGATCCCGCAGGGCGGTCTCCAGCAGCACCAGCTCGCCGGCCGTCAACCGCTCGCCCACGACGCGCAGTCGGGGCTCGGCCTGCACGGCGACATCGAGCCGGACCGGGCCCGCGGGCCCGTCGGCCGTGCAGCCGATACGAAAGCCGCGGCGACGCTGCGCGTCGGGGCGGGCCCGCTCCGGGACACAGGCGACAGGGTCCGGGAACGCCTCGCCGAGCGTCGCTCCTCCCCCGAGCCGGGCGAGTGCCTCGTACGCCCGCAGCGCGCTGGACTTGCCGGAGCCGCTGGGACCGGCGAGGAGGGTGAGCGGTCCGAGCGGGAGTGCGGCGCGGCGGTGGCCGGCGAAGGCGGACAGCCGCAGCTCGGTGATGCTCGGCCGCACGAGTGAGGTGAGAGGAACCGGGGGCGTGGGAGCGGGGGGCTGGGTCATGTCCGGACCGTAGGGCTCCGCTCGCGGGAGGAACCGTTCCATCTCCCGGGGCTTCCTACGATCGGGCGACCCGGCCCCCAGGGGACGCCACACCCCGGCGACGTCACACCGAAGGCGACATCACACCCCGGGAACCCCGATCCCCTCCATCAGCCCCGTCACCTCGGTCCCCGCCGGTGTCAACAGGAACACGTTGCGGTCCACCCGGTGCATTCCGCTCGCCAGGCCGAAGACGACACCGGTGCTGAAGTCGAGGACGCGCTTGGCGACCTCCGTCTCAGCGCCGGTCAGGTCGAGCAGCACCGGCACGCCCGCCATCAGGGTCTCGGCGACGTCACGGGCGTCGGCGAAGACGTTCACCCGCAGGACGACGAAGCGTCGTCGCGCCTCCGTCTCGGCCTCGGGTAGGGACCGGTGGCCGACGGACGAGGGCCAGGCGTCCCGGCCCCGCAGCGGCACGACCTGGGCGAGCCCCTCCCACTGTTCGTCGGTGACATCGTGGCTGTTCACCGGCATGCTCCGTCCTGGCTCGCGCTGGCTGTCTCCATCGGCCAATTCTTGCGCACGGTCACCCGTTCGGCCCAACTGCGACACGCTCCGCCACCTCGATGCACCTCACAACGGCCGGAAGAAGGCTGTGTGACGGGCGTAACTCCTTGTGATCAAGCAATGTGACACCCGTGTAACGGGACATTCGTACCGTCTAGGCATGACCACGACGCCACGGCCCCAGCAGCAGACGGATCAGGTGCGCACCGTCTGCTCGTACTGCGGAGTGGGCTGCGGTCTCGTGCTCGACGTCGGCATGGGGCCGGACGGGCGGCGCACGGTCCTGAAGGCGTCCGGCGACAAGGCGCACCCGGCGAACGCGGGCCGGCTGTGCACCAAGGGCGCGACGACGGCCGACATGCTCGCCGCGCCCGGGCGGCTGACCACGGCGCTGGTGCGGGACGACCGGGGCGAGGAGCCGGTGCCCTCGCCCGTCGCGGACGCGATCGCCGAGACCGCCGCGCGGCTGCGGGCGATCGTCGACGCGCACGGGCCGGACGCGGTCGCCTTCTACGTGTCCGGGCAGATGAGCCTGGAGGCGCAGTACCTGGCGAACAAGCTCGCCAAGGGGTTCGTGCGGACGAACGCGATCGAGTCGAACTCGCGGCTGTGCATGGCGAGCGCGGGCAGCGGCTACAAGCTGTCGCTGGGCGCGGACGGGCCGCCCGGCTCGTACGAGGACTTCGATCAGGCGGACGTCTTCCTCGTGATCGGCTCCAACATGGCCGACTGCCATCCGATCCTCTTCCTGCGGATGATGGAACGGGTCAAGGCGGGCGCCCGGCTGATCGTCGTCGATCCGCGGCGGACCGCGACCGCCGCCAAGGCCGACGTGTTCCTCCAGATCCGGCCGGGGACCGACCTCGCGCTGCTGAACGGCCTGCTGCACCTGCTGCACGAGGAGGGGCACACCGACGCGGAGTTCGTCGCGGCCCACACCGAGGGCTGGGAGGACCTGCCCGGCTTCCTCGCCGACTACGCCCCGGCCGCGGTCGCGGAGATCACCGGGCTCGCCGAGGACGACATCCGCCAGGCGGCCCGGCTGATCGGCGAGGCCGGCCGGCAGTGGATGAGCTGCTGGACCATGGGGCTGAACCAGTCCACGCACGGCACCTGGAACACCAACGCCCTGGTCAACCTGCATCTGGCGACGGGCGCGATCTGCCGACCGGGCGCCGGGCCGTTCTCCCTCACCGGCCAGCCCAACGCCATGGGCGGGCGCGAGATGGGCTACATGGGCCCGGGGCTGCCGGGGCAGCGGTCGGTGCTCGTGGCTCAGGAGCGGGAGTTCACCGAGGAGGTGTGGGAGCTGCCGCCGGGGACCCTGCGGGCCGACGGGGTCGGGCAGGGCACCGTCGAGATGTTCCGGAAGATGGCCGACGGGGAGATCAAGGCCTGCTGGATCATCTGCACCAATCCCGTCGCCTCGGTCGCCAACCGCCGTACGGTCATCGAGGGCCTGGAGGCCGCCGAGTTCGTCGTCACGCAGGACGTGTTCACGGACACCGAGACGAACGCGTACGCCGATGTCGTCCTGCCCGGCGCGATGTGGACCGAGGCGGAGGGCGTCTTCGTCAACAGCGAGCGCACCCTCACGCTGACCCGGGCCGCCGCGGATCCGCCCGGGGAGGCGATGGCCGACTGGCGGATCATCGCGGAGGTCGCGTGCGCGATGGGGTACGAGAAGGGGTTCTCGTACGACAGTGCCGAGCAGGTCTTCGAGGAGATCCGGCGGTTCCACAACCCGAAGACGCAGTGGGATCTGCGCGGTGTCTCCTACGAGCGGTTGCGGCGGACACCCGTGCAGTGGCCGGCCGCGCGGGAGGACGGTCCGGAGCGCAATCCCGTCCGGTACGTGGGTGACGACGGGCTGCGCTTCCCGACGGCGAGCGGCCGTGCCGTCTTCTTCGCCCGGCCGCATCTGCCCGCCGCCGAGATGCCGGACGACGACTATCCGTTCGTGCTCAACACCGGGCGGGTGCAGCACCAGTGGCACACACTCACCAAGACCGGGAAGGTCGCCAAGCTCAACAAGCTGAACCCCGGGCCCTTCGTGGAGCTCCACCCGCGGGACGCGGACGCGCTCGGGGTCGCGGAGGGCGATCTGGTCGAGGTCGCCTCGCGGCGCGGGCGGGCCGTGCTGCCGGCGGTGGTGACGGACCGGGTGCGGCCCGGCTGCTGTTTCGCGCCGTTCCACTGGAACGACCTGTTCGGCGAGTACCTGAGCATCAACGCGGTGACGAGCGACGCGGTCGATCCGCTGTCGTTCCAGCCCGAGTTCAAGGTGTGCGCGGTGTCGCTGGCGAAGGTGGCGACGCCCGTACGTGAGGCGTCCGTGCCAGAGGCGGCGAGCGCCGTACGCGAGGGACCGGCCGGGGCTCTGACGCCGACGACCGTCACCCCCGCCGGGACCGATCCCTTCGGCCTCCAGCCCTCCCCTCCCCCGGTCCTGTCCGCCCAGGAACGCCAGTACCTCACCGGCTTCCTCGCCGGGCTCGGCTCCGGCGCCCCGGGCGTTCCGGTGCTGCCGCCCGACGCGCCCTTCCCCCCCGAGCACGCCCTGTGGGTCAACGGCGTCCTCGCCGGCATGTACTCGCGCTCGGCGCCGCCGGCCGCCCCCGCGAGGGAGCCGGCCGGCCGTGAGGTGGTGGTGCTGTGGGCCTCGCAGACGGGGAACGCCGAGGAGTTCGCCACCGCCACCGCCGAGCGGCTGACCGCGACCGGGCACCGTACGACCCTGGTCGGCATGGACGAGGCCGATGTCACCGCGCTCGCCCGCACGGCGGACCTGCTCTTCATCACCAGCACCTTCGGGGACGGCGACGCGCCCGACAACGGCACCGGCCTGTGGGACGCGCTCTCCCGTGAAGGGGCCCCACGGCTGGAGGGGGTGCGGTACGCCGTGCTCGCCTTCGGCGACTCCTCGTACGACGACTTCTGCGGGCACGGGCGCCGGCTGGACGCGCGCCTCGACGAACTGGGCGGGGTGCGGCTGGCTCCGCGCACGGACTGCGAGCCGGACTACGGGGACTCCGCGGGGGCCTGGCTCGACCAGGTGCTCTCGGCGCTGGGCGGTCCGGCCGCCGCCCCGGCCGACTCCCCTGCCTCGCGCCCTGAACCGAGGCCGAAACCGAGGCCGAAGCCCGCCGCCACCCTCGCCCGGCTCGTCGGCAACCGGCTGCTCAGCGG
Organism: Streptomyces sp. NPDC045955; assembly: GCF_056430805.1. NCBI lineage: Bacteria > Bacillati > Actinomycetota > Actinomycetes > Kitasatosporales > Streptomycetaceae > Streptomyces > Streptomyces sp. NPDC045955. The sequence goes on along the minus strand of NZ_JBWKKY010000008.1, from coordinate 235,349 downwards.
GCCGGGCGCGGTCAAGGAGGTCCGGCGGTTCACCTTCGACACGCGCGGGACGGACCTGGCGTACGAGGCCGGGGACGCGCTCGGCGTACGGCCGGTCAACGCGCCGGACCTCGTGACGGAGTGGCTGGCGGTGACCGGGCTGGACGGCGCGACGGCCGTGGAGGTGGCCGGGGTGGGGGAGGTGCCGTTCGCCGAGGCGCTGGGCCGGCATCTCGACATCACGAGGATCACCCCGGACCTGCTGCGGTTCGTCGCCGAACGCGCCCGGGACAGGCACGAGTTGCGCAGGCTGATGCGGCCCGACAACAAGGACGGGCTGGCCCAGTGGTGCTGGGGGCGGCAGGCCGTGGACGTGATCGCGGAGTACGCGGTGCGGGCGGACGCCGAGGAGTGGACGGGGGTGCTGCGGAAGCTCCAGCCGCGGCTGTACTCCATATCGTCCAGCCCGCTGGTCGACCCGCACGAGGTGTCGCTGACGGTGTCCGTGGTGCGGTACGAGAACCTGCGGGGGCGTCAGCGCGGCGGGGTGTGCTCGCCGTTCCTCGCCGACGCCGGGGCGGACACCGAGGTGCCGGTGTTCGTGCAGCGTTCGCCGCACTTCCGGCCCCCGGCCGACGCGTCGACGCCGATGATCATGGTCGGCCCCGGCACCGGAGTCGCGCCGTTCATCGGTTTCCTCCAGGAGCGTCGGGCCCTCGGGCACCGGGCCCCCAACTGGCTGTTCTTCGGCGAGCAGCACCGCGCGACGGACTTCTACTACGAGGACGAGCTGACGGCTCTGCTCGACGAGGGCACCCTCACCCGTCTGGACACCGCCTTCTCCCGCGACCAGCGCAACAAGGTGTACGTGCAGGACCGGATGCGCGAGCACGGGCCGGAGCTGTGGCACTGGCTGCGCGACGGCGCCCGCTTCTACGTCTGCGGCGACGCCTCCCGCATGGCCAAGGACGTGGACCGGGCCCTGCGGGACATCGCGGTGGCACACGGCGGGCTGAGCGAGGGGGAGGCCGCCGCGTACGTGAAACAACTCGCGGCGGACAAGCGGTACGTGCGGGACGTGTACTGAGCGGGCGGCGACTCCTCGGCGGTTCCTGAGCGCATGCCGGTCCTTACTCGCCTCACACCCGTCTCTTCACCGCCGCCCGGGCCCCGCTCACCGGCGGCGATTAGCGTCCTGCGGCGTGTACTCGGCAGAAACCACCCTTCTGGTGCCCGGCGCGCGCACGCAGTCGGCGCCGACCGGGCCGCCGTCCCCGGCCCAGTGGCACCGCGTCCTGACCCTGCTCGCCGACATGAGTCTGCTGATCGGCACCCGTGCGGTGTGGGCGACGGCGGCCGGTCACCGGCCGGCCGTGGCCGCGGTGATCTCGGCGTGCTACGCCTCGATCCTGGCGTGCGGGGTCCTGGCCCTGGCCGTCCGCCGGGAACGGTCGCTGGCGCGGGTGGACCTGTGCGTGCTGGTGACGGGCGTGACGCTCACCCTGTGCGCGTGGATCATGCTCCACCACGGCTCCGACGAGGCGCTGCTCACCACCCAGGCGGCGCGGGAAGTGGCCGCGGGACACCCGGTGTACGGGCAGCCGTGGCGCTGGCTCTTCGGCCACGGCGTGGCCCTGACACCGACGGTGACCGGCGGCTACGACCTCACCTACGGGTATCCGCCGCTGGCCCCGCTGCTGGCCGTGCCGCTGCTGTGGCTGGGGCACGGCGGTGCTCCGGCGACGGCGGTGAGCACGGGCGCGCTGGTCACCGGCACGGTCGTGCTGTGGCGGATGCTGCCGGCGCCGTGGCGGTCGGCGGCGACCATGGTGTGCCTGGGCTTCGGGATGCTGCCGTCGTACGCGCGGCTCGGCTACCCGGCGATCGTGGCCCTGGCCCTGCTGGTGCCGGTGGTGGTGCGCTGGCCGCGTATCGGGGCGGGCGGGCGGCTCGGGGCCGCCGGTCTGGCGCGGGCCGCGTGTCTGGGGGCGGCGTGCGCGGCACAGCAACTCCCCTGGTTCCTGGCGCCGTTCCTGCTGGCGGGGCTCTACGCCGTGCGGCGCGGCGAGCTGGGCGGCCGGGCCGCGGCGCTGGTGGTGCTGCGGTTCGCGGGGGCCGCGGCGACCATGTGGCTGCTGATCAACACCTACTTCGTCGTCAGCGAGCCGGGCCCCTGGCTGACGGGGATCGCCCTGCCGCTGACGCAGGGCGCCGTGCTGCACGGGCAGGGTGTCGTCGACATCTCGCTGTACCTGACCAACGGCAGCGACCGGCTCGACTGGTACTCCTCCGCGAGCCTGCTGCTGCTCGCCGGCCTGCTCGTGCTGTTCGTGCTCTTCGTACGGCGCCTGGGGCCGGCCGCGACCGTCCTGCCCTGGTGCGCCTTCTATCTGGCGACCCGCTCCCAGGACGGCTACTACCTGCTGATGACCCCGCTGTGGCTGGCGGCGGCCGTGACCGCTCCCGCGTCGGCGTTCGCCGGGGCGTGGCAGCCCCGGGTGCGCCTGCTGTCCGGGCCGCGGCGCCGCCCGGCCCGGATCGCCCTGGCGGCGCTGCTCCTCATGCCCGCACTGGGCGGCGCGGCCGTGGCGGCGACGGGCACGCCGCCCCTGCGCATGCGGGTCGTCGCGGCACGCCATCCCACCGCGGCGACCGTCTCCCGCCTCACCCTCCAGGTCGGCAACACGGACGACACGGCCCTCGCCCCGCACTTCACCCTGACCATGGGCCAGGGCATGGACCCGTACTGGCGGATCGTCCGGGGCCCGCGCACCCTGCCCGCGCATGCCACCGCCCGCTACGAGCTCCGGCCGCCCTCGGGCCGGTTCACGCTGCCCCGGCCGGGTGCCCGGATCCGCCTGCGCGCGTTCACGGCGTCGCCGCAGACCCTGTCGAGCGCGGATGTGCAGCAGGCGCTGCGCCGGTCGGGCTGACACCGCTTCGGGGACGGGTCAGGCGGTGGTCCGGACGAAGCGCAGGCCGGCGGTGACCGTGGTCCGGCCGCGGATCATGCCCAGTTGGTTCCAGCCCCTGCCGAACTGCTCCCGGTCGACGCTGAACTCGGTCTCCAGCGCGAGTCCCGTGGCAGTGCCGTCCTTCAGGCGGGCGGTGAGGGACAGCGGCCTGCTGACGCCGCGCCGGGTGGGCTGGCCGACGATGTGCACCTGGTCGCCGTCGCGCAGCTCGGCACTGCGGGCCACGAAGGTGATCTCGGGGTGGTGGTCGGCGTCGAAGAAGTCGGCGGACCTCAGGTGGGTGTCGCGCTTGGCGTTCTTGGTGTCGAGGGAGGCACCGCCGAAGGCCAGGGTGCCGACGGCGGACCCGTCGGGCCGGACCTGGCCTCGTCACCCGCAGGTCGGTGTGCGGCGACAAGCGCGGCGTCGAGGTCACCCTCACCGACAAGGCCCGCCGCCTCCTGACCGAGGCCTTCGGCCCGCTCGCCGGGACGGTGACGCAGTCCCCTCGCCCGTTTCATGGGCCCGGACCAGCGGGAAGCGCTGCGCGCACTGGTGCCGGACCTCGCCGAGGGCTCCCGCACGGACTGAGGCCTTCTCTACACCGTCGTAGAATCCGGGAACACGGGCGCGACGATGAACGTTGTCCCCGATACACCCCACCTATGAGGAGCCACTTCTTGTCCGCCAGACCGACGGACCCTCCGGGGCACAGTCCCCGACCATCCCGCCACGAGATCAGTGATCGCGGCACACGACGGGATGGTGTTCGATGAGTGCCGCGAACGCCCTGCTGGGCCTGCTCGCCGTGTTCGTGCTGACCGCCGGCACCGGCTACTTCGTCGCCCAGGAGTTCGCCTATGTCTCCGCCGACCGGCTCACCCTCGCGCGCGAGGCCGAAGCCGGGGGCAAGAAGGCCGCCCGCGCCCTGCGGGTGCTGGAGCGGCTGTCGTTCATGCTGTCGGGCGCGCAGCTCGGCATCACCGTCACTGGCCTGGTCGTCGGCTTCATCGCCGAGCCCTCGGTGTCCGCGCTGCTCAGACCCGCCCTGGCCGGGCTCGGCCTGCCCGACGCGGCCGTGAGCGGCGTCTCCGTGACGCTGGCCTTCGTCCTGGCCACGGTCGTGCAGATGGTGCTGGGCGAACTGGCCCCGAAGAACCTCGCCATCGCCGTGCCGGAGCGGCTGGCCAAGGCGCTGGCCCCCTCGACGCTGGCGTATCTGAAGGTCGTCGGCCCTGTCGTACGCCTCTTCGACAGCGCGGCGAACAGGCTGCTGCGCAAGGCCGGCATCGAGCCGGTGGAGGAGCTGCATCACGGCGCCACGCTGGAGGAGCTGGGCCATCTGATCGGCGAGTCGCACGAGCGGGGCGCGCTGCCCAAGGACACCGCCGCGCTGCTGGACCACGCGCTGGAGTTCTCCGAGCGGACCCTCGACGAGGTGATGGTGCCGCGCGCCGACGCCGTCTTCGTCCGCACGGACGCCGGTGCCGACGAGGCGGTCGGCCTGATCGCCGAGCACGGCCACTCCAACTACCCGGTCCTCGGCGACCACCCGGACGACATCGTGGGCGTGCTGGGCGTGCGCGAGCTGATGGCACTGCCCGCCACGCGCCTCGCCGGCGCGCGGGCCGGCGAGGTGGCCCGGCGTCCGCTGCTGCTGCCGGACACGCTCGGGCTGCCGGACGCGGTGACGCGGATGCGGGAGCAGGACGACGAGTTCGCGGTCGTCCTCGACGAGCACGGCGGCGTGGCGGGCATCGTCACGTACGAGGACATCGCCGAGGAGCTGGTCGGCGACATCGCCGACGAGTCCGACAAGGTCACCGTCCTCGCCGTGGCGGACGGCGACGGCTGGCTCGTGGACGCCGGCCGCCGGCTGGACGAGGTGGCCGAGGCCACCGGTGTCCGGCTGCCGGAGGACGACGACTACGACACCGTGGCAGGCCTGGTCGTGGACCGGCTCGGCCGCTTCCCGACGGTCGGTGACCGGGTCACGGTCGAGCTGCCCGACGGTGCCCGCGCCGTGATCGACGTCCGCACGCTCGACCGGCATGTGGCCGACCGGGTGCGGATCAGTCCGGTCGTGCAGACCGCGGAAGCCGAGGAGATGGCGTGAGTTTCCCGATGGCGGTCTTCGTGACCGTGCTGCTGCTGATCGGCAGCGGCTTCTTCGTGGCGGCCGAGTTCGCGCTGGTCGCCGCCAAGCGGCACCGCATGGAGAAGGCGGCGGCCGAGGGGCGGCGCGGCGCCGGGGCGGCCCTGGCCGGTATGCGCGAGCTGTCGCTGATGCTGGCCGGCGCCCAGCTGGGCATCACGGTGTGCACGCTGGGCCTGGGCTCGGTGTCCAAGCCGGCGATCTCGCACGAACTCGACCCGTTGCTGCACACGCTGGGCCTGCCCAGTGCCGTGAGCTACGGCGTGGCGTTCGCCGTGGCGATGGTCGTGGTGGTGTTCCTGCACATGGTGGTCGGTGAGATGGCCCCCAAGTCGTGGGCGATCGCCCACCCCGAGCGTTCGGCGATGCTGCTCTCCCCGCCGTTCCGGGCCGTGGTGCGGGCCGTACGGCCGCTGATCCGGCTGCTCAACGCCGTGAGCAACGCGCTGGTTCGGCTGTGCCGGGTGGCCCCGCGCGACGAGCTGGCCTCGGCGCACAACCGGGAGCAGCTGACGCACCTGGTGGCGGAGTCCGAGCGGCTGGGCCTGATCAGCGCGACCGACTCGGAGCTGCTGACCCGCTCCCTGACCGAGCCGGAGACGCCGGTCGCGGCGCTGCGGATCCCGGCCGCGGAGCTCACCTGGGTCGAGGGCGGCACGGACGTCGAGGCCCTGCTGCGACTGGCCGCCGCGCACGACCGCACCCGGCTGCTGGTCCGGGAGAACGGCACCGTCCTCGGCTCGGTGCACGCCCGTGACGCCCTGGTCGCCCGGGCCCGGGGGCGGGCCACGACCGCCCGGGAACTGGCCCGTCCGGTGCCCGAGCTGACGGAGGAGACCACGGTCGCCGACGCGATCGAGGCGCTGCGCCGCCGCCGATCCTCCCTGGCCGTGGTCCGTGACACCGCGGGCCGGCTCACCGGCCTGGTCACCCTGGACGATCTGCTGGCCCGGCTCATGCAGCCGGCCGCGGCGGCCTGACGGAGCGGAATCCGAACCTCCAGCACATCTGCACACTGTTCGCCAGGACGCCGTGGAACGGCAGGCCGGGCGCCAAGTCCCCAAGGAGGCACGGGAACTTGGCACCGAAGTGCCCGCTTTGGAAATCGGGGCGCAATACCCGTGCGCGCCGCAGGGCGACGGAATGTGTGAAGAAGTGGGCGCATTTCGGTGCGTCCGTGGTCACGGTGGTGAAGGCGGTCGCCGCAGCGCCCGTTTCGGCACCGGCGAGCGTTTGGCCGTCTCCTCCGCGGGATGCTTTGATCCTGCGCACGGCGGAGCCACCGGGACGGAAGCCCGGTTTCCGGAATCCCGCGATCACCTGTGCTCACCGCCATTTTGCGGACATTCACGCGAAGGGAAACACCCCATGAACCTCACCCCTCAGGTCGACAGCGCCGAGCTCTCCGACGCCGACCTGGACAACGTCTCCGGCGGCATGGCGGGCGGGGGCTCCGTGAGCCTCGTGGGCAGCCTCTCCACCGGCCTGGTCGAGCCCCTGACCGCGGGCGTCTGCGGCGACCTCCAGGGGGCCCTGTCGTCGGAGGGCGCCGCGGCCGGCGGCAGCGCGGGCGTTCACACGACGTCGCTCTGACGACATCCGCGTAAAGGGCCCCGGGAGGCGATTCCCGGGGCCCTTCGCCGTGCCCGGATATTTTCCCACGGTCGCAAGTTTGAGGAATTCGCGAAGCTCGTGACGGAATTCTGGACACCACGGGGGTGGGTAACACCGCGGCTCGGGATGACGCAGACTTACACGGGCCCCTCAGGCCCGGCCGCAAAGCGATAGGACAGACCTGTGAAACCCGACTCGACCCGTACCGAAGAACTTCCGATCTACGAAAGCCTCATACGCGAACGCGGAGACGTCGTCGAAGAGGCTCGCGTCGTCGCCGAAGAGACGCAGCACCAGATGACGCAGGCCTTGAACGGGCACGTCCCGGTGCAGCAGGAAGCCGGCACCCAGCAGTAGGCATCACCCGCGGGCATCGCCCGGCCGCGGGACCGCGTTCCCCCTGCCGAAGGCCCACGCCATCCCCGGTTCGGTCACACAGCGCAAGACACGCCGGACGGACGGCGTGCACAGCGCCGTGACCACCATGGCCGCGACCAGTGTGGCGGCGAGCGCACCCACAGGCCCCTGGACCCAGGCCGGCTCGTACCAGCCCCCGTACTTGGCGGCCTGCGCGACGAAACCGTGCAGCAGATAGCCGTACAGCGTGCCCGCGCCCAGGGCGGTGAACCACGTCCGGCGCCCGGGCACCCAGGCGAGGAAGCAGGCGACCAGGACGGCCGAGCAGCCGAAGGCCGCCAGCGTCATCACGGGCCCGTACCAGGACGGGGCCCCCAGTTCCCGGGCGCTGTCGGCGTGGAAGAACCAGGCGTAGTTCATGCGCGGCACCGCCCAGTACGCCACCCCCAGGGCGCATCCGGCCACCGGCACGGCGAGGATCCGCGTCCCGCGCCGGCGCACCAGCCGGAAGTGCTCCGGCCGCAGCAGCAGGCCGAGCACGAAGTACGGCAGGAACTGAAGGGTGCGCTGGAGGTCGAGGTCGTGGCCGACGGACGGTGAGAGCGTCGCCAGCATCGCGACCGCGAGGGCCGTCGGCAGCGGCCACCGCACATGCCGCCACACCGGCGCCGTCAGCCGCCAGACGAACAACGCCGCCAGGAACCAGGTCAGATACAGCGGGTCCAGCAGGCTGACCGGGCGGTCGGGGTCCTGGCTGGTCCACCGGGTGAACAGGGTGTACGCCGTCTCGAACACCACGTACGGCACGGCGACACCGGTGACCAGGCGTTTGAGGCGCCCCGGGCTCCCGTCGAAGGTGCGCGAGAAGTAGCCGGCGATGACGATGAACGCCGGCATGTGGAAGGCGTAGACGACCATGTAGAGCGCGGTGACGGCCCTGCTGTCCGGTCGCAGCGGCTCCCAGGCGTGTCCCACGGCCACCAGCACGATCGCCAGGTACTTGGCGTTGTCGAAGAACGCGTCCCGCTGCCTCGCCGGGCGGGCCGCCGCGCCCTGTTCCGTTCCCCTCGGCGCCCGGGTCTCCTCGGCCACCGGGCGGGCCGTCGTTACCGTGTCACTCACGGGCCCTCCCGAAGGAGTTCCAAGCGGCTGTGCCTCGTCTTGCCCGGGGTAAGGGGGTGGCGTCTGCGCAGAACATCGCCCGCACCCTAATCACAGGGCCGTGCCCCGGTTCAACTCGTAACGGGGGTGACTCGCTTCGGTTCATGCCCGGGTATACGTGGCGGGACGGGCGATCGTCTCCGCGAGGGCGACGGTGAAGGGGTGCCGGGGCTCGGTCAGGATCCGCCGGGACGGGCCCTGTTCGACGATCTCGCCGGCGTCGAGTACGGCGATGCGGTGGGCGGCCGACGCCGTGTCCAGGTCGTGGGTGATGAGGACGAGGGCGAGGTCGTCGCGGTCGCGGACCAGTGCGGCGAGCAGGTCGAGGATGCCCCGGCGGGTGACGGTGTCGAGACCGGAGGTGATCTCGTCGCAGATCAGGACGCGGGGGCGGGCGAGGAGGGCGCGGGCGAGGGCGGCGCGCTGGAGTTCGCCGCCGGAGAGTGCGCCGGGGCTGCGGTGGGCGAGTTCCTCTGGCAGGCCGAGGCGGTCCAGGGTGGCCGACGCCTCGTCCGTCGCCGCCCGTTCGCCGACGCCCCGCAGCCGTACCGCCGTGCGGGCCACCTGGGGCAGGACGGGCCGGTGCTCGTCGAAGGCGGCGCGGGCGTCCTGGAAGACGTACTGCACTGCGGCGAGCCGGTCACGGCCGCGGTGGCGCAGGCTGCGCGGGAGCGGCGTGCCGTCGAGCAGGATCTCGCCGTCGTGGTCGCGGTGGAGGCCGGCGAGGCAGCGGGCGAGTGTGGTCTTGCCGCTGCCGGAGCGGCCGACCACGGCCAGGCACTCGCCGGGATGCAGCGCGAGGTGCGGGACGCGCAGGACGGTGTTCCCGCGGTCGTGCACGGCGGTCAGGTTCCGTACTTCCATGGCGGGTTGCCGGGCGTCGCCGCTCGCCGCGTCCTGTGGCTCCGCCCGCTGTGAGTCGAGCAGCCGTCGGGTCCACTCGTGGCGGGGCGCCGCCCACAGCCGCGCCGGGGGCCCCGACTCCACGACCCGTCCCGCGCGCATGACGAGGACCTCGTCGGCGAGCACGCGGACGACGTCCAGGTCGTGGCTGAGCAGGAGGACCGCGATGCCGCGGGCGGCGACCGCCGCCAGCTGGTCGATGATGCGGCTCTTGGTGAGCGCGTCCTGGCCGGTGGTGGGTTCGTCGGCGACGATGACGCGCGCGCCGAGCAGCAGGGCCTGGGCGAGGACGACGCGTTGCTGCTGCCCGCCGGAGAGCTGGTGCGGGTAGCGGCGCAGCAGGGCTTCGGCGTCCGGGAGCTGGGCGTCGGACAGGGCCCGCAGGACCAGTTCGCGGGCCGCGCTGCGGCGTTCGCGGCGTGTCAGGTGGCGTACCCGGGGGCGGGCGATGTCGTCGAGCAGGGCGCTGACGCGGCGGGCCGGGTTGAGGACGGCGGCGGGATGCTGGGGCACGTACCCGACCGGGCCGTCCCCGGGCCGGCGTACCTCCCCCGTGACGCGGGCACCGGCCGGGTACTCCCCCAGCAGCGCCAGGCCGGTGGTGGTCTTGCCGCTGCCGGAGGCGCCGACCAGGGCGGTCACGCGGCCGGGGAGCACGCGCAGGTTCACGCCGTCGACGATCGCGCGGCCGTCGATCTCCACGCGCAGGTCGCGGATCTCGGCGACGCTGCCAGCCGCTTCCGTCTCTTGGTTCACGCGCGCCGTCCCTTCCTTCCGGGGCTCTTCTCCAGCGCGGCGTCGAAGAGCAGGTTGGTGCCCGTCGTGAGGGCGACGATCAGCAGGGCGGGCACGACCACAGCCCAGGGCTGTACGAAGAGGCCGGTGCGGTTGCGGTCGACCATGACCGCCCAGTCGGCGGCGTCCGGGGCGACACCGACACCGAGGAACGCGGCCGTCGACACCAGGTACAGCACACCGGTCAGCCGGACGCCGGCGTCGGCGGCCAGGGTGCGCAGGGCCGAACGGCCGACGTAGCCGACGGCGACCCGCCACCACGACTCGCCCTGCATGCGCAGCGCCTCCACCGCGGGCCGGGCCGCCGCCTCGGCCGACGCGGCCCGGACGATCCGGGCGGCGTCGGGCACGTTCACCAGCGCGACCAGCAGCGCGAGCCCGGCGGCACCCGGCGAGAACACGGACGCCACCAGCAGGATGAGCAGCAGCGACGGTACGGCGAGCAGCACGTCCAGGGGCCGCATCAGGAGTTCCTCCAGCCGCCGTGCGTGGGTGACCGCGCTGACCAGCCCGACCGGCAGCGCGACCAGGTAGGCGAGGGCCGTCGCGGCGAGCGCGGTCAGCACGACCGTACGGCCGCCGTGCAGCACTTGCCGCCAGACGTCCCGGCCCACGAAGTCGGTGCCGAGCCAGTGGTCGTCGCCGAGGGTGAAGGAGGGGGCGCGGGGGCCGGGTTCACCGGCGAACAGGGGGCCCAGGAGGGCGAGGACCAGCGGGAGCCCGACGACGGCGAGGCCGAGGAGGAACCGGCGTGTCACGCCGCCACCCCCGCCCGGGGCGTCAGCCGGTACGCCACCACGTCCGCGCCCAGATTCAGTACGACGGTCAGCACGCCGAACACCACCGCCAGCCCCTGCACGACCGGCACATCGCGCTCGGCGACGGCGTTGAGGAGGACCGTGCCGAGGCCGGGTATCACGAACAGCGCCTCCACGACGATGACCCCGCACAGCAACCAGTCGACGGTACGGGCGAGTTGCTGGGCTGCCGGGGCGAGGGCGTTGGGCAGGGCGTGGGCGTAGCGGACGCGGGCGCCGGGGACGCCGTAGCGGCGGGCGTGGGCGGCGTAGGGCGAGGCGAGGGCGTCGACCATGCCGGCGCGGACCAGGCGGGAGAGGGAGCAGACCGGGCGGGAGAGCAGGACCAGGACGGGGAGGACGAGCACGGCCGGGTGGCCGAGGAGGTCGGTGCCGTAGCCCACCGCCGTGGGCGGCAGCCACGCCAGTTTCAGCGCGAACACGGTCACCAGCAGCACGCCGAGGGCGAACTCGGGTACCGCGTACACGGCGAGCGTGGCGGAGCTGACCAGCCGGTCGATCAGCCGCCCCTCGTGGCGGGCGGCGAGCACGCCGAGCCCGAACCCGAGCGGGACGAGCAGGGCCAGGGTGAGCGCGGCCAGCAGCAGGCTCGGGCCGAAGCCGTCGGTGATGTACCGGACCACCGGCCGGCCGGAGGTCAGGGACGTGCCGAAGTCGCCGTGCAGCAGGCCCGTCGCCCAGTCGGCGAGACGTTCGTGGGCGGGCCGGTCCAGGTCCATGGCCTCGCGGATCGCGGCGATACGCTCCGGGTCGGGCTGGTCGCCCGCGAGGGCCACCGCCGCGTCGCCCGGCAGCGCCTCGGTGAGCGCGAAGACCAGCAGCACGACGGCCACGGTCTGCACGGCACCGAGGAGCAGCCGCCGGGTGACGAAGGAGCGCAGACCGCTCACGCCAGCCACACCTTGTCGAAGCGGGCCCAGTCGAGGGTGTTGGCGGGCGCCTCGGTCTCGACTCCCTTGACACGACGGGCCGTTCCGAGGATCCAGTCGGCGAAGCCCCAGATCAGGAAGCCGCCCTCGGTGTACAGGCGGCGCTGCATCCGCTCGTAGACGGCGGCCCGTTCGGTCTTGTCGCGGGTGGACTGGGCCTGCTGGTAGAGGGCGTCGAAGTCCTTGTGCTGCCACTTGGTGGCGTTGGTGGTGGAGTCGGTGAGCAGCCGCTGGGAGATGTGGGCCTCGATGGGCATGGCGCCGGAGCGGTAGCAGCACAGGGTGCCGCCGTCGAGGATGTCGCTCCAGTAGGAGTCCTTGCTGCCCATCTTCACGTCGATGGTGACACCGGCCTTGGCGGCCTGGTCGCGGAAGATGCTCGCGGCCTCGGTGAATCCGGCGGCGACGGCCGAGGTGTCCAGGGTGACCTTCAGTTTCTCCGCGCCGGCTCGCTTGAGCAGGGCGCGAGCGCGGTCGAGGTCCTGTTCCCGCTGGGGCAGTGAGGAGGCGTAGTACTCGTAGCCCTTGCCGAACAGGTCGTTGCCGACCTCGCCCGCGCCGGACAGGGCGCCGTCGACGAGTTCCCTGCGGTCGGCGATGAGGTAGAACGCCTCGCGCACCCGCTTGTCGTCGAAGGGCGGCCGGTCGGTCTTCATGCAGAACGCCTGCATGGCGCTGTTGCGGAGCCTGACGATCTCGATCTGGCCCCGGCCCTCGTGGGCGCGGGCGGTGGTGGGGTTGAGCTCGTGGGCGTACTCGACCTGGCCGGCGAGGAGGGCGTTGACGCGCGCGGACTCCTCGTTGGCGACGACGAACTCGATCTCGTCGAGGTGCGGGGCACCGTCCCAGTAGTCCTCGTGGCGGCGGAAGACGGCGGAGCGGCCGGGAGCGAAGGAGACGAAACGGAAGGGACCGGAGCCGATCGGCTTCTTGTCGAAGTCGGTGCCGGTGGCGTTCTCGGGGACGATGTACGCGCCGAACGCGGCCAGTACGTTGGGGAATTCGGCCGTGGGGCGCTTGAGGACGAACTCGACGGTCCGTTCGCCGGTGGCGCGGCTGGCGTCGAGGTCGATGGGTTCCAGGGACGCCTTGGCGCGGAACGTCTGCTCGGGGTCGGCGATGCGGCGGTAGCTGTAGAGGACGTCCTTGGCGGTGACCGGCCTGCCGTCGTGGAAGGCGGCCTCGCGCAGGGTGACCTGCCAGCGGTCGAGGGTCTTGTTCGACTCCCATTTCGCGGCGAGGCGGGGCTGGGCGGAGAGGTCGGCGCCGTAGTCGGCGAGCTTGTCGTAGAGGGCCTTGGCGCGGGCGACGTCGGCGAACAGGTTGGCCAGGTGCGGGTCGAGGGTCTCACTGGCCCCGCCTCCGGCGAAGGCGGCGCGCAGCCGTCCGCCGTGCTTCGGTGTTCCGCCGCTGCCGCTGTCCGCCTTGTCGTCGGTGCCGCCGCCGCAGCCGACGAGGGCGAGGGCGGCGGCGCCGGTGCCGGCGGCGAGGAAGCCGCGGCGGCGCAGGCCGGGGAAACGTTCGTCGTTCATGACTGGTCCTTCGGGTCAGAGGGTGCGAAGACGCGCGACGACGTGCAACCGGTCGGCGTCCGTGGTGGTGCCGGGCAACGCGCCCTGCCGCCAAGGGGGTTCGGTGCGCGGGCCGGGGCCGTCGTGGAGTTCGAGCACCTCGAAGCCGTGCGCGGTGAGGAAGTGCCGCAGCTCCTGCGGGAAGAGCAGCCGCCAGGCGGAGCGCTGTTCGACGGGCGGGGATCCGTCATCGGTGCTCCAGACGCGGGTGCGGCGCAGGAGCTGGGCGGTACGGTCCACCGTCAGCGTGGTGCTGGAACGGTAGGTCCTGCCCCGCCAGGTGAACGCGTTGACGGCGGACCGGTCGAGCAGGTCGGTGCGGCCCAGGAAGTAGGCGCCGTTGCGCATCTCCGCGACGAGCAGGCCGCCCGGTGCGAGGGCTGTGCGGCAGGAGGCGAGGAAGCCGTCGAGCTGGTCGTTGGTGTGGCAGTACAGCAGGGAGCTGTCCAGGCAGACGACGGCGTCGAAGCGGCCGAGGTCGAAGCCGTGCAGGTCGGCCCGGACGTACTGGGGACCGGGGTGGTGGGTGCGGGCGTGGGTGAGCATCGTCTCGGAGAGGTCGGCGCCGGTCACGGTCCGGCCGGCCGCGTGCAGGGCGGCGGCGTCGCGGCCGGTTCCGCAGCCCATGTCGAGCACGCGCGGCCCGGCCCCGTGGCGGCGCAGGCAGTGCTCCGTCCACCGTGCGGCAAGGCGCTCGGTGTCGGGGAAACGGGCCTCGTACAGGGCGGGGTTGTCGGTGAGGAGGTTGCCGCTCGTCATGTTCTGCTCCTCTGCCCCGCCGGGGCGGGGACGCCCGGAGCCGGGCTCGCGGGCAGGGCGCCGAGCCGGTGCAGCCACGCCACGCCGAGCGCGGAGGCCAGGCCGAGGAGGGCACAGCACAGCCAGGGCAGCCACGCGGCCCCGTGTTCGCCGGTGTCCATGGCCCAGCCGACGGCGGTGTTACCGAGGGCGGCGGCGACGCCGGAGACGACGTAGAAGATGCCGAAGTAGGTGCCGGTGAGTTCGGGGCGGCCGAAGCCGGGGATCAGCTCCATCACGAACGGCTGGGCGACCATGAGGCCGATGTGGAGCAGCAGGGCGCCCGCCAGGAGGGGCAGCATGCCCGGCACGAAGGCCGGCGGCAGGAAGGACAGTCCCGTCACGGCGAGCCCGACGGCGACCCAACGCCCCCTGCTGCCACGGGCCTTGAGACTCCTGGTGATCCTCAGTTGCAGCGCCAGGTTGGCCACCGTACCGACGAGGAAGACGATGCCCGCCGCGCCGTCCCAGCCGGTGGCTTCCCTGGCCCTGTCCGGCAGCAGCAGGTACAGCTGGTTCTCCAGGGTGAACATGCCGACCATGGCGAGCGCGAAGGCCAGGAACGCACGGTTGCCGAGCACCTCCCGCCAGTCCCCGAGGACACCGCCGCCGCTTGGCTCCGCCTTCCGCGCGGGCAGCACCAGGGCCTGCGCCACGGTGAGGACGGCGAAGATGCCGGCGGCGGTGAGCGCGGAGGTGCGGAAGTCGACGAGCAGCAGGGCGCTGCCCAGCAGCGGGCCGATCAGCGCGCCGGTGGTGGCGAAGACGTTGAACAGGGCGAACGCCTCTGCCTTGTTCTCCCCCGCCTCCTGCGCGAGATAAGCGCGCACGGCCGGGTTGAACAGGGCCCCGGCGACTCCGCTGAGCACGGAGGCGGCGAGCAGCACCGCCGGTCCGTCGCCGAGCGCGAACAGCGCGAATCCGAGGGTGCGCAGGGCGCACCCGGCGATGATGACGCCGCGCGCGCCGAGCCGGTCCGAGGCGGAACCGCCGATGATGAACAGGCCCTGCTGGCTGAGGTTGCGCACGCCCAGGACGATGCCGACGACCGCCGCCGACAGGCCCAGGTTCTCGGTGAGGTGGGTGGCGAGGTAGGGGATGAGCAGGTAGAAGCCGGTGTTGACGCCGAGCTGGTTGACCAGCAGGAGCCGCACAGCGAGGGGGAAGCGCCTCATCTCATGCCACGTCTTCACGGACCGCCACCTCCTCGACGCCCAGGCCGGGACGGTCGGCAGCGCGTACGACGCCGTCGGCGCCGCCGATGCCGGTCCACGGGTCGCGGGCGAGCAGCAGATGCCCGTCGAGGTCGGCCCAGCGTGCCCGGTCGGCCAGGTGGACGGCGGGGGCGAGGCCCAGGCTGCTGGCGGTGAGGCAGCCCAGCATCAGGGCGGTGCCGCTGCCCTCGACGGCCTCGGCGATGCGCAGGGCCGCGTGCACGCCGCCGCACTTGGCGAGCTTGACGTTGACGCCGTGGACCCGTCCGGCGAGGCGGCGGACGTCGTCCAGGCCGACGGCGTCCTCGTCGGCGATGACGGGCAGCGGTGCGCGCTGCGCGAGGGCGCCCAGGGCATCCGGGTCGCCGGGGGCGACGGGCTGCTCGACGGCCTCCACGCCGAGGTCGGCGAAGCGCGGCAGCAGGGCGTCCGCCTGCGCCACGGACCAGGCGCCGTTGGGGTCGAGGAGCAGCCTGGCCCGGGGTGCGGCATCGCGGATGACGCGGACGCGCTCGATGTCGTCCTCGGGGTCGGGGGCGCCCGCCTTGACCTTGAGGACCTGGAAGCCGCTCGCGGTGAACCGCCGGGCCTGGGCGGCCGCGTGGCCGGGGGACGTGATGCCGATGGTGCGGGCGGTGGCGGCCACGGGCGGTGCGGCGGCTCCGAGGAGGCGGTGCACGGGGACGCCCGCGCGCTTGCCGGCCAGGTCGAGCAGCGCCGACTCGACGGCGGCGGTGACGGCGGGCGGCACGTCACCGTCGAGCCACTCCCCCGCCCGCAGGGCCTCCAGGGCACTCTCCGGACCGGGAAAGCGGCTCAGGTCCACGGCCGTGAGGAGCCGCAGCAGCGTCTCGGTGCCGAGGCCGTAGTACACGCTGGTGACGGCCTCGCCGTGACCGCGCAGTCCGTCGTGCTCGACGGTCAGCCACACGGCGTCGCGCGCGGCCATGGTGGAACGGGAGATGCGCAGCGGCTCGGCGAGTGCGAGGCGTACGGTGCGCAGGCTGGACTTCACGGGCTCTCTTCCTGGAGGGCGGGGGCCGGGAGGGCAGGGGCCCGGAGGGCCGGGGCGGTGAGCGGGTCGCTGACGCGGGTGCAGCGGGCCCAGCCGGCGGCCTCCGCCGCGTGCGGGTGCGGGATCTCGACGGGCCGGGTGGCCGCGGCGGCCGGGTCGAGGCCGTGGGCGGTGGTGAAGTCGTCGTCGTAGACCGTGCCGAGGTAGCGGTGCGGGCCGTCGGGGAAGACGGTGGCGACGACCGCCCCGGGGTGGACGCGGGCGGCCCAGGCGGCGACCCGGGCGGCGGCGCCGGTGCTCCAGCCGCCGCTGACGAAGGCGCCGCGCGCCAGCCTGCGGCAGCTGTCGACGGCCTCGGCGGGGCCGATCCAGTGGACCTCGTCGAAGGCGTCGTAGGCGACGTTGCGCGGGTGGATGCTGCTGCCCAGGCCGCGCATCAGCCGGGGCCGGGCGGGCTGGCCGAAGATGGTGGAGCCGGTGGCGTCGACGCCGATGAGCCGCAGGGCGGGCCAGTGCCTGCGCAGCGGGCCGATGATGCCGGCGCTGTGGCCGCCGGTGCCGACGCTGCACACCAGGATGTCCAGGTGATCGAGTTGGACGGCGAGTTCGGCCGCCAGGGAGGCGTAGCCGGCGGTGTTGTCGGGGTTGTTGTACTGGTCGGGCCAGTAGGCGCCGGGCAGTTCGGCGAGCAGTTCCCGCAGCCGGACCAGGCGCGCGGCCTGCCAGCCTCCCCGCGGCGCCGGCCGGTCCACGACCTCCAGCCGCACTCCATGGGCGCGCAGCAACTGCCGCATGGACGGCTCCAGTTCGCTGTCGCCGACCAGCACGACGGGGTGGCCGAGGGCCTGCCCGGCGAAGGCGAGCCCGATGCCGAGCGTGCCGGAGGTGGACTCCACCACCGGGGCGCCGGGCAGCAGTTCGCCGCGGTCGCGGGCGCCCAGCAGCATGGACACGGCGGCGCGGGCCTTCATCCCGCCCGCCGCGAGGCCTTCGAGCTTGGCCCAGAAACCGGGGTGCGGGCCCGGCAGGTCCGCGGTGATCCGGGCCAGGGGGGTACGGCCGACCAGGGAGAGCAGTTCCCGTCGCGCGGCGGGCCGGAGCGCGGTGGCGGTCATCGTCCGCCTCCCGGGCAGGAGCCGTCGTAGCGGTGCAGGACACCGGGGCCGCCGTCGAGCCAGAAGAACGGGTACGGCTCCGCGCACACCGCGCTGACGCCGTGCCCGAGGAAGCGGGGCAGTACGGCGCTCCCGGTCTGGGCGAACATCACCAACTGCTTGCCGTGCGCCAGTGCGTGGTGCCGCAGGGGTTCGAAGGTGCCGTTGCCCAGGGTCATGCCGGAGACGAGCAGCGCGTCACAGGGGCCGGCCGCGGCGAGCGCGTCGGTGACGACCGGCTCGCCCCACTCGGTCTCGCCGCCCTTGAGATCGCAGGGGACGTAGCGCAGGCCGCGCGAACGCAGCGCTTCCAGCAGGGAGTTGACGACGCCCACCACGAGCACCGTGGCGCCGGGCGGCAGGTCGAGCAGGCCGACGACGGCCTTGGCGCGGGCCCGGGACTTCTCCAGCGACGACCCGGCGGGCAGCGGGAGTGTCCTGGCCCCCTGGGCGTGGGTGTGCGGCAGGACGTGCATCAGGTAGGCGTCGAGGGCCGCCACGCGCACCGGCGGCAGCGGGTGCTCCAGCAGTCGCGCCACGTCCGCGCCCACGCAGTCCTCGACGGCGCTGTCCGGCAGCGTCCCGGGCTCGACCGCGCAGGAGCCGACGGCCTCGGCGAGACGCAGGCTGAGCACCTCGTTGCGGTAGCCGGTGCCGCGCCCGTCGTGCCGTACGGCCTGCCGGGTGGTGAAGGCGACGGAGATGCGCTGAGTGGCCGGATCAGGCCCGAGGGCGCCCGCGCGGACCCGGTCCACGAGGTCGTCGTACGACACTCCGGAGGTCGCGGTGGTCATCGGATCACCAGCCCGGCGCGCAGCCCGTCCAGCAGGCTCTCGACGCGATCGCGTGCCCCAAGCCCGTCGGCGTCGCCGGCCATGACGTGTCCGAGGTACTCGTTGTTGCTGCCCGCCGCCTTCACGGCCCTGCCGAGCTCGGCGAGTTGGGCCTCCAGCACCCCGGGCAGGTCCCGTACGCCGCTGCCGTCCAGCGCTTCGAGGGTGCCCGAGGCCTCCGGCACCAGGAAGCCGATCGCGGCGCTGCGCAACCCGGTGTCGATGCGGCGCAGGTCGGGGGCGCGGCCCAGGGCGACGTCCACGAAGGCGGCGGCGAGGTCGATTCCGGTGACGTGGCGTATGAGTTCGGTGATGCGGTTTCCGGCGGGCCGGGGGTTGACCTCGACCACGCGCGGACCGGCGGAGGTGAGCTTGATCTCGGTGTGCGCCACGACCCCGTCGGTCAGGCCGAGGGCCTTGAGCGCGGCCAGGGCGGTGTGTTCGGCGGCCTCGGTGTCGCCGGGCGGCAGAGCGGCGGGGAACATGTGGCCGGTCTCGACGAAGGCGGGTGCGCCGCCGACGCTCTTGTCGGTCACGCCCACCACGTGGACCGCGCCCGCGTGCGACACCGTCTCGACGCTCACCTCGGGGCCGTTCAGCAGCTCCTCCAGCAGCACCACGGGCGTCCGCCGCTGTCCGCGCGCGTTGACCGGGAAGTCGGCCAGGGCCCGGCAGGCGGCGGCGAGTTGGGCCTCGTCGTCCACCCGGCGCACGTACATGCCCGCGCACAGGTCGACGGGCTTGACGACGAGCGGGTAGCCGATCTCCCGCGCGGCCCGCGCGATGTCGGCCCACTCCTCGCGCACGGCGAAGCGCGGCCCCGGGACCCCGGCGTCGTCGAGGACGCGGCGGGTGGCGTCCTTGTGGCAGGCGTTCTCCACGGCCTCGGGACCGGGGCCGGGCAGACCGAGGCGCCCCGCGATCCGGGCCACCGTCGGCAGGTAGTAGTCGCAGGAGGTGACGACCCCGTCGAAGCCGAGGACCCCGTGGAGCCGCTCGACCTCGGGCAGCAGCGTCTCGATGTCGTTGGTGTCGGCGGTGATGACGTTGCGGGCGCCGAGCAGCGGATGGGCCGTCCCCTCCGGTGCGGAGCGCAGGTAGTGGTGCAGGTCGCGGGTGAGGAACGTGAACGCGTGCCCGTTCTCCCGGATCGCCCGCGGCAGCAGTCTGCTCATGGACCCGACCCAGCTCTCGACCACCAACAGATGAGCCACAACTCCCCTTTCCTCGCTGCGAGTTCAAGGCGCACGGGCAGCCCGGCGAACCCTCCGGGGAGGGTGCCGGGTGTTGCCGCCAGAGACGTTATCGATAATCATTTTCATTGTCACCTGGTTGGGCGAAGATCTTCTGGAGACCCTCTTGACCCGTCCCGCACACCGCACCGCACTCCTGTGCGCCCTCGCGGCCGCCTGGCCGACGGCGACCCGGACGGCCTGCGCCCGGACGGCGCCTTCGACAGTCCCGGCTCCCGCAACTACGAGGCGGCCAACCGCGTCGTCAAGTGCGCCGACGGGCCTCCCCCGAGCCCTCGTGGCATCGTCGCGGACATCCGCCGCACCCGCCGCCTCGATCCTCAGCCGGTGCTGACGGGCATGGAGGCGAGCACCTGCGCCTACTGGCATCACCGGCCCGGCCACCGCACGCCGTTCGGCAGCCCGGACGCGCCGCCGGTCCTCCTCGTCGCCTCCGGGCACGACCCGGTCACGCCGGTCGAGGGCGCCCGCCGCCTCCAGCGCCTGCTGCCCGGCTCACGCCTGGTCACCCTCGAAGACGACTACTCCCACGGCGTGTTCGCCAGCCGCGGCGACGCCTGCGTGGACGGCACCGTGGCGGCGTACCTGGTGCACGGAGAAGTGCCGTCGGCGAACGTCCGCTGCGCGGGCCCCGGGCTGCCGACGGCCGAGTAGAGCCCGGTCTCAGCTCTCCTTCCACACCAGCACGGTCAGCACCGCGCTCGCGACGGTGACCGGGACGGCGGCCTGGTTCAGCAGCCGTATCCGCATGCTCCGGCCGGACGGGAGCCGCTTCGTCAGGGGCACGACCGCGAAGGTGCCGCCGCCGGTCCCGACGATCTCGTGGATCGGGTGGTCGGCGCGGTGCTGGTCGCCCTGGTACTCCGACATGCGCGCCTGGACGACCGCGCCCGCCGGCAGGCCGTCGATGTGCAGGCTGACGCTGCCGCTGAATCGGGCCGGGCCACGGACGAAGACGCTTCCGCCGGTGGCGTGGTCGCCGGTCTCGTCGGCCCACTCCGTGGCGAACTCGACCGAGTCCCAGGCACCGGGCGCGAGCCGATAGCCCTTGGAGACACCGAGGTTGACGTACTGGGGCATGGGGTCCTCTCCTTCCCACAGGCCCGCCGGGAGGGCCAGGGCGTCGGCGACGTCACGTCGGAAGTCGGCCAGGTCGAATCCGCGCGGGTCGACCTTCCAGTCGCTCCACTCCAGGTGACCGATCGCGCTCTTGGGGCCCCAGCCGTGCGCGCGGCAGATCGCGGCGGTGGCCTTGACGATGGCGATGTACTGGACACTCGGCCACGGGTCCTTGCCGTCGCCCTTGTTCTCGCATTCCCAGCCGTAGAAACGGGCGTTGCCGTCGACCGCGCCGGCCGAGCCGTCGTGCTCGTGCGTCGCGGGCGGGTACGTGCCGTACGACTCGCCGATGACGGCGTTGAGCACGTCACCGTCGCCGCCGCCGGCGTGGTTGGCCCGGCCGTTGCCGGTCAGGTGGACGACGCCGTCCTTGGTGATGCATCCGGTGGCGAGCGGACCGGGCAGGGCGCTGTGGCCGTGGTAGATCAGCTCGACGACGGCCGTGCCGGGGCCGGTGACGGTGTGATGGATCATCACCCCGTGCACGGGACCCCACGGGCCCTTGTGGTTGCGGTTGTTGGTGCGCCATCCACCGACCTCGTGAACGGCGCAGCCCTCGGCCTTCAGCGCTGCGACGAGCCGGGCGGCGGTGAGCGGGGTGGCCATGAGTCAGTCCTCCGTTCCGGCGCGTTCGTGCCGGTCTGAAGACGGTGCTGAACACGGTGCTGAACACGGTGCGATCGCTTTGCGGGGCGTGCCCGGCCGGGATGCTGGTGCGTCTGCGGTGCGTTTCCGTCCCCGCGGTGCGGGTCCGGCGGATCGTTTCGCCGGAGCTGCCGCGCGGAGGTCGCCAGGCCCTCACCATTCTCGCGCCGCTCGCGTCGTCGCTCACCTCGCCGTACGCCACGTCCGCAAAATCGGCGGGATTACGACCCTGCGGCACCAGGAGGGGGCGGGGCGCTGTCAGTGGCCCGGCGTAGGGTCCGCCGCCATGAGCGTCCCCGCCGTCGAGGAGTCCTGGGCCCGTGTCGACGCCTGGCTGGCCCGGCACGCTCCCCTCTCCCACGCCACGCTGCGCCCACCCGCGTCGCGGGCCGGCATCGAGGACGCGGAGCGCACGCTCGGCGTGCCGTTCCCCCCGGACCTGGTGGCCTCGCTGCGGTGCCACGACGGGGCGGAACCCGACGACGGCACAGTTCAGTTGTCGTCCTACGGCCCGCTGTGCGGTGTCGCGGACATCGTGAAGCGGAACACGGCCTTCCTGCGGAGCCTCGGGGTGGCTGAAGCCGGGCTGCCCCTGACCCTGGGCATCGGCCGGCGGGCCTCGGACGGCCTGTTCCTCGCCTGCCGCCCCGGGCCCCACCACGGACAGGTGGGCCGCCGCTTCGACGACGAGATGCGCTCCTTCGCGCACTGGCCCTCGCTGCGTCATGTTCTGGCCGACCTCGCGGACGCCCTGGAGGGCGGTCGCCCGTTCCTCGACCGCGTCCCCGTGGCCGTGGCCGGAAAGCTGGGGTGGGAGGAGGAGCGGACCGTGACCGCCGAGGCGGTCTCCCCGCCGGCGTGGGCCGCCGCGCTCGCCGAGCCGGAGTCCGACCCGCCGGCCCTCCAGCGCCCGGTCTTCCCGGACGCCGCCGGTGGTCCCCCGCCACCACCCCGGCAGGAAGGGACGCAGCGGCTCTTCTTCGTCCGCACCCGCCGGCTGCGGCCCGCCCCGCTGCCGGACCAGCCGGACGTCGCGTTCGCCGCCGGTCTGACACCGGCCGGGATGCTGCGCCGGCTCGGCGCGGTCCCCGCCACCGTACGGCCGCGCGACCACCGGCAGGCCCAGCGGGCGGCGGAGTCCGCGTGGGCCGCGCACCGGCCCCTGGTCCGGGCGGGCGAGGCCGGCGGCTGAGCGTACGCCACGCTGGAGGGCGGCGCCGCGCAGTTCGCCCGGCCGGAGGTGCTGCGCACCCTGTCCCCCGGCACACGCGTGGCGGTCCTGACCCGGCACGGCCCGGAGGTCGTGCTCACCTTCGCCGAGGACGGCGTGCCGTGTCCTCATGAGGACACCCGGCGCGTCATGTCGCCGCGCGAGGGCAACAGGGCAGGCGGACCGGATGCCCGGCGGCTCGGCGTGGACCTCTGGCCCGGCTCGACCGCCGCGTACACCCGCTTCCTGGCCGTACTGAGACAGGACTTCGGCATCGCCTACGACCCGGACGAGGAGGGCCCGGCGGAGCTGACCAGTGCCCCGCTGCTGCCCCTCCTGCACGACCTCCCCACGGCGGAGGACTGCGGATTCCCTTCCTGAGTACGGCACTTGGACCTGGCCGGCCTCGTTCAGCGCACACCGCCGCAGCGCCTGCGCGCCGCCGTCGCGGCCCACCTGTCGCGCCTGGCATCGGAGACGCGTCTCGACACCCACCCGGAGGTGGCCGAGGCCCTCGACCTAATCCGCCGCGGCCTGCCCGTCGCCTGCGACCCGGACGGTCCCCTGGACTCGCGCATGCGCACCCTGGCCGCAGAGGCCCACGCGACCCGGCGGCTCCTGGCGGACGGCGACAGCGCCCCCGTCTCCCACAAGGACCTCACGGCGTGGGACGCACCCGCCGGGGCGGCCCACGCACTGCGCGAGTTCCTCCACCTCCCCCTCCCGGTCGCCGCGGCGACGATCCTCGACCAGCACGTCTCCCTCCGCTGGCACGAGGAACTCACCGCCGACCTGGACAGCGCGTGACGACGGGCGCGCTCGCATGACCTTCTTGAGGACCGCGTGCCCGCCAACGCGCCTTCGCGGCGTCGGAGCACGCGGGCCGAAGCGCCGAGCCAGACCTGGGGCCGAAAGCTCGCACACCGCCCTTGCATCAACGGAACACCACTCGTTGGCGTGGATCACTCGGCCGTTCAGCTCAAGGAAGCCCCACCACAGCGGGCTGTGCCGCATCAGCGGGACTAGCTTTCCGCCGAGTTGGACACGCACTGCCGATCGAGGAGCTCATGGCGACACATACCGAACCGGTCGCTCCGGTAGCGGCGGCGGAGCGCCGCGGTCCGGGCCAGGTGATCGTCTCCTGGGTGACGACGACGGACCACAAGAAGATCGGTCACCTGTACCTGATCACGTCGTTCGTCTTCTTCCTGATCGCCGGGGCGCTGGCGATGGCCATCCGGGCCGAGCTGGCCCGGCCGGGGATCCAGTGGCTGTCCCACGAGCAGTACAACCAGGCGTTCACCATGCACGGCACGATCATGCTGCTGCTGTTCGCGACGCCGACGTTCGCCGGGTTCGCCAACGCGGTGATGCCGTTGCAGATCGGCTCCCCGGACGTGGCCTTCCCGCGGCTGAACATGTTCTCGTACTGGCTGTTCCTCTTCGGCGGCCTGATCGTGCTCGGCAGTCTGCTCACCCCCCAGGGCGCAGCGGATTTCGGCTGGACCGCCTACACCCCGCTGAGCGGCGGGGAGCGCACTCCCCAGGTCGGCGGGGACCTGTGGCTGATGGGCCTGGCCCTGTCCGGGTTCGGCACCATCCTCGGCGCCGTCAACTTCATCACCACGATCATCTGCATGCGCGCCCCGGGCATGACCATGTTCCGCATGCCGATCTTCACCTGGAACGTGCTGCTCACCTCGGTGCTGGTGCTGCTGGCGTTCCCGGTGCTGGCCGCCGCACTGCTGGTGCTGGAGGCCGACCGGCGTTTCGGGGCGCAGGTGTTCAACGCGGAGAACGGTGGCGCGATCCTCTGGCAGCATCTGTTCTGGTTCTTCGGTCACCCCGAGGTGTACATCCTGGCCCTGCCGTTCTTCGGCGTGATCAGCGAGATCATCCCGGTCTTCGCCCGTAAGCCGATCTTCGGTTACACGGGCCTGATCGGCGCCACGATCGCCATCGCCGGGCTGTCCGTGACGGTGTGGGCGCACCACATGTTCGCCACCGGCGCGGTCCTGCTGCCGTTCTTCTCCTTCATGACGTATCTGATCGCCGTGCCGACGGGGGTGAAGTTCTTCAACTGGATCGGCACCATGTGGAAGGGTTCGCTGTCCTTCGAAGCGCCGATGCTGTGGGCGGCCGGGTTCCTGGTCACGTTCCTCTTCGGCGGTCTGACCGGGGTCATCCTCGGCTCGCCGCCACTGGACTGGCATGTGACCGACTCCTACTTCGTGGTCGCGCACTTCCACTACGTGCTCTTCGGCACGATCGTGTTCGCGATGTTCGGCGGCTTCAGCTTCTGGTGGCCGAAGATGACCGGCACGATGCTGGACGACCGCATCGAGAAGGTCCACTTCTGGACCCTGTTCGTCGGCTTCCACACGACGTTCCTGGTGCAGCACTGGCTGGGCGCCGAGGGCATGCCCCGCCGGTACGCCGACTACCTGGCCGCGGACGGCTTCACCTGGCTGAACACCGTCTCGTCGATCGGCGCGTTCCTGCTGGGGCTGTCCACGCTGCCGTTCCTGTACAACGTGTGGAAGACCTCCCAGCAGGGCAAGCGGGTCGAGGTCAACGACCCCTGGGGTTACGGGCGTTCCCTGGAGTGGGCGACCTCGTGTCCGCCCCCGCGGCACAACTTCGTCACCCTGCCGCGGATCCGCTCCGAATCCCCCGCCTTCGACCTGCACCATCCCGACGTGGCCCAGCTGGACGAGGCGGAGAACACCGGCCGACGCGATGTCGTCGAGCCCGGCGGGCACAAGGGCCGGCGGACGTGACACGCGGCAGCCATGGGGTGCCGTACAGCAACCCGCGGCACGCGCTGGCCGACGAGGCCGAGGGCTATCTCCTCGCGCACGTCCATATCGATCAGGCACGGCGCGAGGCGGAAGAACTCTGCGCGGGGATGCCGTGGCTGACCGCCGCCCAGGCCGAGGAACTCGCCGGCCACTACGTCCGCCGGCGCCTCGACGTCACCCGTCAGCTGCTGCACGACACGGTCCGGCGGGCCGAGGAGCTGCGGCAGGAGTACGAGAGCCGCTACGCCGGCCTCCGGCTCGCCCTGCTGCGCCGCCACGCCGCCTGTGCCTGCGCCCTCCTCGCCGGCGCGGGCACAGTGAGCGCCCTGGCGGTCCTCCTCACCCGCTGACCAGTTCGTGTTCCGGCGCCGGCTGCGGCGCCGGGACGGCCTTCGTCTCCCACTGGCCGGTGGTCCGTACGTAGCCGTAGATCACCGAGGCCATCGCCAGAAGGAGCAGCGGCCCGAACAGCCACGGACGCGCGGCCATCTCCATCGGCAGATAGCGGTAGGACAGCAGCATCGCCGTGAAGACGGCCACTCCGTAGGTGACCAGCTGGATTCCGGAGCGGTCCCAGCCGCGTTCGAGCGAGCGCAGGGCCGCCTCGATCGTGACCGTGAACACCACGCCGGCCACGAGATCCACGCCGTAGTGGTAGCCGAATCCCAGCGTCGCGGTAAGCGTGGCGATCAGCCAGAACGTGCCCGCGTGGCGCAGCACGCGTGGGCCCCTGCGGGAATGGATGAAGATCGCGGTGGCCCACGCCGTGTGCAGGCTGGGCATGCAGTTGCGGGGCGTGATCCCGTCGTACAGCACCTCGTGCGGGACGGCGCTGGTCGGTGGCGGCAGGTCCGGCCACAGGTTGGCCACCGCCCACTGCAGGCCGCCGGTGCCGGAGGCGCCCGGGCCGTAGGCGAAGACCGGGCCGACGACCGGGAAGATCATGTAGATGCCCGGCCCGAGGAGCCCGATGACCAGGAAGGTCCGTACCAGGTGGTGGCGCGGGAAGCGGCGCTCGGCGGCCACGTTGCGCAGTTGGTAGAGCGCGACGACGACGGCGGCCACCGCCAGTTGGCCGTAGACGGTTTCGAGGGCGATGGCACCGGCCTGGCCGGTGGCCGTGACGATCCGGCCCACCAGCCACGACGGGTTGCCCAGCGCATGGTCGGCGGTCGCCACGTACGGGTCGAGCACCATCGGGCGGGTCTTCGAGGTGATGACCAGCCAGGTGTCACCGGCCTTGCGGCCGGCCACCAGCAGCAGGCCGAGTCCGACGCCCTTCAGCAGCAGGACGCGTTCCGGGCCGGTGCGGCGCGTCACCGCGATGACCGCGCAGCCCAGAATCACCCACAACGCGCCGTTGCCGAAGGGATGGCGGTCCCCCAGCTCGACGCCGACCGCCCAGCGCACCACCAGGAAGACGGCGTCGATGCCGAGTGCGAAGCCGAAGGCGACGAACCGCTGCCGCCGGGTGAGGACCACCATGGTCAGCGCCATGGCGGCGTACAGCAGGAAGCCCGACTTGGGGGCGACGATCACCTCCTGCACCTGGCACGTGATCGGCCCGGGCACGCCGAGGCGGCGCGCGGCGATCTCCAGCGCGATGAGAAAACCGAGGGCCACCACACCTGCTGTGGCCCACAGCATCGTCCGGGGTCGAGGCCGGGCGGGGAACGTGATTCCGCGTCTTATTCGCGAGAAAATCCGCGTCGTTATAGATATCAATTGTTTTATTCGATTTGTCAGTTGTAAGGAGGTGGATCGTCACATGACCGAACATGCTATCGGAGCGACGCGCCGCAGTCCGGTGGTCATGAAGATCCAGGTACCCCTGAGACGTCCCCGACGCCTCCACCGACGGGCTACGAGTTGCTGAAGACGCTGTCCGAGCCGGTCAGCGCGGTCGGCCTACGTGCTGCCCGGCACGCTCGGCGTCCGGTGGATCGGGCCGGTGACGCGGGTCAGCGGTCGGCCCGTGCCGTGGTTGGCCCGGGCGATGATCTCCGCGGTGATGGAGACGGCGGTCTCCTCGGGCGTGCGGGCTCCGAGGTCGAGGCCGATCGGGGAGCGCAGCCGGTCCAAGTGGTCGTCCGTGACGCCCTCCTCACGCAGCAGCCGCAGGCGCTCGGCGTGGCGCAGCACTGCGAGCCGGTGCCGGGCGCGTCTTGCGAGCTCGCGTTCAGTCATGCGGGTCTCCTAGGGACGGAAGACCCACCTGTCAATAACGTCCGTCAGTTTTAGATGGGAGAATTCCTCAAGAAGCGCCGCTCGGAGCTGAGCCCGCGCACGGTCGGTCTGCCCGAGACCGGCAAACCCCGCCGGGTGGAGGGGCTGCGCCGGGAGGAGGTCGCCCAGCTGGCCAGCATCAGCACCGACTATTACACCCGGCTGGAACAGGGCCGCATGCAGGCGTCGGCACCCGTGCTGGACGTCCTCGCCCGGGTGCTCCACCTGGACGACGACGAGCGCGGCTACCTCTTCCAGCTCGCCGGAAAGACCACCACCCGCACCCGGCGCCGCGGCCGGCAGAAGGTCCAACCACAGTTGCAGCGGGTCCTGGACGACCTCACCGCCACCCCCGCCATCGTGCAGGGCCGGCGCGGGGACATCCTGGCCTGGAACGCGCTGGCCGCCGCCCTGGTCACCGACTTCTCCCGCCTCGCGGAAAAGCACCGCAACTACCCGCGGATCATCTTCACCGATCCGGCCATGCGCACCCTGTACGCCGACTGGGAGACCTCCGCGCACATCGCCGTCGCCCAGCTGCGCATGGAGGCCGCGAAGTACCCCGAGGATCCCCGCCTGATCGAGCTGGTCGGTGAACTGTCCCTGCGCGACAAGCAGTTCGCCCGCTGGTGGGGCGATCACCACGTCGCCGCCCGCACCGTGGGCACGAAGACCCTCAACCATCCGGTCGTCGGCGAACTCGTCCTGGACTGGGACACCCTCACCGCCAACACCGACCCCGACCAGAACCTGACCGTCTGGACCGCCGAGCCCGGCTCCCCCACCCACGAACGGCTGCGCATCCTCGCCTCCTGGGCCGCCGACCAGGACCTGCCAGCCTCCTCCCCCCCTCACCTGACCGCCGCAGGCCACCCCCGACGAAATCAGTCTCAAAGCTTGCGCACAATTTGCACACATCCCCTCTACATACTGATCTCGATGGTCTAGATTGACCGTGCTTCGGATGTTCGAACACGAGGCGACCGTTAATGATCTATAGGTCCGGAGCCGCGGAAAGCCGACGGTCGCGTCCCCACCACCAGACATGGTGGTGATCAATTTCTTGGAGCCCGGGAGGGTGCCTTGGGTGCGGGGAGCACCCGGGGTTCAGGGTGTCCAAGTAGCGCGGAGTAGGGAGGCGGGGGCCTCCCGAGGCGAGGAACAGTGCGAGGCGAACGCGTCGAGTTACTGGCGACTTGGGGGGTTCTGTGCAACAGGGGGAACTTGTCGACCCTTTTCCGTCGGCACGGGGGCAGCTGGCGAACGAGGCGATCAGCCCGCAGGCGATCGACTGGGAACAGCGGTACCGCCGTACTGTGATCATCAGCGACACCGCGGCCACGGCTTTCGTGGTGGCGGCGATCGGCAATTTCTTCGGAGCCCGGGACGCGGCCAACTGGCACGAGAAGTGGGGCATTCTCGCGTTCGGCACCGAGTTGCTGGTGCTGGGCGCGCTCGCGGTGAGCCGGGCGTGGGCACCGGCGGTGCTCGGCCAGGGCGCCGAGGAGTTCCGCCGGCTCGGACGCTCGCTGTTCACGGCGACCGTCGTCCTGGCCCTCGGCGGGATCGCCCTCACCTCGCGCAACATCAAGCTCTGGATCTTCGTCGCGATCCCCGCGATCGCATTGGTCACCATGACCGCGCGGTATCTGCTGCGCCTCTCGCTGCACAAACAGCGCAAGGAAGGCCGGTGTCTGAGACCGGTGCTCGCCGCCGGGAGCCCGGCCACCGTGCGCGACCTGATCAGCCGGACCCGCAGGTTCCCGCACCTCGGCTGGCGGGTGGACGCGGTGTGCACGACGGACGGTCCTGGGCTCGACGGTGACCAACTCGACGGAGTGCCGATCGTCGGCCGGCTGGCGGACGTCGCGGGTCACGTCAGCCGCGACGGCTACCGTGTCGTCGCGGTCACGCCGGACCCGCACTGGTCACCGGACCGGCTGCAGCGGCTGGCCTGGAACCTCGAAGGCAGCGACGCCGAGATGGTCGTGGCCCCGGTGCTGATGGAGGTGGCCGGCCCGCGGCTGCACGTCGACGCGGTGCTCGGGATCCCGCTGCTGCGGGTCAGCATGCCGACCTTCACCGGGGGCCGCCGGGCGGTCAAAGGGGTCGTCGACCGAGTAGGCGCAACGTTTCTGCTGATGCTGTTCGCGCCGCTGATGGTGTTTGTCGCGCTCCTCGTGATGGCGGACAGCCGGGGCGGGGCGTTCTACCGCCAGCGCAGGGTCGGCAAGGACGGCCGCGAGTTCACCATTCTCAAGTTCCGCACCATGGTCGCCGGGGCTCACCGGGCACGGGCCGAGCTGGCCGACCGCAACGAGGGCGCGGGCCTGCTGTTCAAGCTCCGCCGGGATCCGCGGGTGACCCGGGTGGGAGCGGTGCTGCGCCGGTACTCGCTCGACGAGCTCCCGCAGCTTTTCAACGTGCTCACCGGATCGATGTCGCTCGTCGGTCCGCGGCCTCCGCTGCCGGAGGAGTGCGCCGCGTACGCCCCGGACATCCGGCGGCGGTTGCTGGTCAAGCCGGGACTCACCGGTCTGTGGCAGATCAGCGGACGCAGTGACCTGTCGTGGGAGGAGGCGGTCCGGCTGGACCTGCGCTACGTGGAGGACTGGTCGCTCGCCCTGGACACAGTGATCTTGTGGAAGACGCTGCGTGCGGTGCTCCACGGCCAGGGCGCCTACTGATGCGCGGAGGTCTGCGTCCGGACGGGGCGCGGACCGCAGGCCGAAAGGGCCTGCTCGGGGGGACCGCAGGCCACAAGGGTCTGCCTGGGGGGAGGGACGGGTCATGAGAGTCAGCGTTTTCGGGCTCGGCTACGTGGGCTGCGTGTCGGCCGCGTGCCTGGCCAGCATGGGGCACGAGGTCATCGGGGTGGACGTCAACCAGGTGAAGGTCGACCTGGTCAATGACGGCAAGGCCCCGGTGGTCGAGGAGCGGATCGGCGAGCTCATCGCCGAGGTCGTGCGCAGTGGAGCGTTGCGCGCCACCGGCGACGTCCGTGAGGCGGTCATGGGCAGCGAGGTGTCGCTGGTCTGTGTGGGCACGCCGTCGGAGCCCAACGGCAGCCTGTGCACGACGTACTTGGAGCGGGTCACCGAGCAGATCGGCGCCGCGCTGGCCGAGGGGGCCAAGCAGGGGGGCCGCCACACGGTGGTGTTCCGCAGCACCATGCTCCCGGGCACCTGCCTGAACCTGCTGGTGCCGATCCTGGAGAAGTACGTCGGCGGCACGGCCGGGGTGGACCTCGGGGTCGCGGTCAACCCGGAGTTCCTGCGCGAGGGCACGAGCGTGCGGGACTTCTTCGACCCGCCCAAGACGGTCATCGGCGAGCTCGACCCGGCCAGCGGCGATGCGGTGATGGCGCTGTACGAGGGCTTGCCCGGCGAGGTGTTCCGGGTACCGGTCCCGACGGCCGAGGCGATCAAGTACGCGGACAACGCGTTCCACGGCCTCAAGATCGGCTTCGCGAACGAGCTGGGTGCGGTGTGCCAGGCCCTCGGGGTGGACTCGCACCAGGTGATGGACGTGTTCCTGGCCGACCGCAAGCTGAACATCAGCCCCGCCTATCTGCGGCCCGGCTTCGCCTTCGGCGGCTCCTGCCTGCCCAAGGACCTGCGCAGCCTGGTCCACGCGGCGCAGCGTGCCGACGTCTCGGTGCCCATCCTCGCCCACGTGCTGCCTTCCAACTCCGACCATCTGCAGCGCGCGGTGGACCTGGTCGAGCGCACCGGAAAGCGCCGGGTGGGCATGTTCGGGCTGTCCTTCAAGCCCGGCACCGACGACCTGCGCGAGAGCCCGCTCGTCGAGCTGGCGGAGAGGCTCTTCGGCAAGGGGTACGACCTGCGGATCTACGACGCCAACGTGAACCTCTCCCGGCTGATCGGCGCGAACCGCGAGTACATCGAGAACCGGCTGCCGCACCTCGCGCAGCTGCTTGCGGCGTCCGTGGACGAGGTGCTCGACCACGCCGAGGTGTGCCTGGTCGGGACCAGGGATCCGGCCGTGCTGGCGGCGCTGCCCCACAGCGAGGGCCCGGTGCTCGTCGACCTCGTCCACCTTCCCGACGCCGATGCGCGCCGGGCCGAACCGGGGTACGTGGGCCTTGCTTGGTGACAGATCGTTCGACGACACGGCCGCAGGCGGCCGGCCGGACCGGCGCGCGCTGATCCTGGTGGAGAACCTGTCGGTGCCGTTCGACCGGCGGGTGTGGCAGGAGTGCACGACGCTGCGCGACGCGGGCTGGACGGTGCACGTCATCTGCCCGCAGGGGAGCAAGCGCGACACGGAGCCGGAGGCGGTGATCGACGGGGTGCGGATCCACCGCTACCCGTTGCGCGCGGCCACCGGAGGGCCGGCCGGCTACCTGCGGGAGTACGGATCGGCGTTGTGGCACACGGCCCGGCTGGCCCGCAAGGTCGGCCCCGTCGACGTGGTCCACGCCTGCAATCCGCCCGACCTGCTGTTCCTGCCGGCGCTGTGGCTGAAGCGGCGCGGGGCGCGGTTCGTCTTCGACCAGCACGACCTGGTACCCGAGTTGTACCTCTCCCGGTTCGGCCGCGGCGAGGATCTGCTCTACCGCGCCGTGTGCGCGCTGGAACGGCGGACCTACCGGGCCGCGGACATCGTCCTCGCCACGAACGAGAGCTACCGGGACGTCGCCCTGCGCCGTGGCGGCCGGCGGCCCGAGGACGTCTTCGTGGTGCGCAGCGCACCCGCGGTCGACCGGTTCCAGCCGGTGCCGCCCGAGCCGGAGTTGAAACGCGGCAAGCCCCATCTGCTGTGCTACCTCGGCGTGATGGGCCCGCAGGACGGCGTCGACTACGCCCTGCGCGCCCTCGCGAAACTGCGCGACGATCTCGGGCGGACCGACTGGCATGCCGTGTTCGTCGGCGCCGGCGACGCCTTCGACGCGATGGTGGAGCTGTCCCGGCGGCTCGGACTCTCCGAGCAGGTGCAGTTCACGGGGCGCATTCCGGACGCCGATCTGGTGCGCTACCTGTCCACCGCGGACGTGTGCCTCTCCCCCGACCCGCGCAATCCGCTCAACGACGTGTCGACCATGAACAAGGTCCTGGAGTACATGGCGATGGGCCGGCCGATCGTCTCGTTCGACCTGAAGGAGGCGCGGGTCTCCGCCGGTGACGCCGCCGTCTACGCACCCGCCGACGACGAGGCGGAGTTCGCCCGGCTCATCGCGCTGCTGCTGGACGATCCGGAGAAGCGGGCCCGGATGGGCAAGATCGGCCAGGAGCGGATCAGCGGACCGCTCTCCTGGCGGAACTCGCAGGAGTCGCTGCTCGCCGCCTACGCCGCCGCCTGCCGTGACCGCACCGCGGCGTCGGCGGGCCACCCGGTCCGCACAGGGAAGAGGCAGCGCCGTTGAGCGATGACACGATACGCCTGGTCACGATCGGGCGGATTCTCCGTCGGCGCGGGCGGCTTCTCGCCGTCCTCGCCGTGGTGGGCGCACTCGTCGGTTACGGCGCCTCGGTGCTGTTTCCGCCGCGGTACACGACGTCGGCGTCGGTGCTGCTGCCGGGGCAGTGGGAGGAGCGCGAGCTGCTCACCCAGGCGGAGATCGCGACCAGTTCGGTGGTGGTCGACCGTGCGGCCGCCGCACTCGGCTGGCCCGGGGTCAGCGGCAGCGGACTGCGGGACCGGGTCAGCGCCGAGACCGCCGACGGGAACATCATCAAGATCTCGGGCACGGCCGACACCCCGGAGCGTGCGCAGCGGCTCTCCGACCAGGTGGCCGGGCAGTTCGTCACCTTCGCCGCGCGACTCGCAGGCGACAACCCCGACCCCGAAGCGGCGGACGCGCCCGAGGAGCTGCGCAAGACGGTGGTGCGGACCGACCGCCGCATCACCGATCTGGCCGAGGCGGCCGACCCGGGGCGGACCGTGGAGAGCGTGCAGGCCCGCACCGAGCTCGAGAAGCTCCGTGCCGCGCTGCTGGACGCCATGAAGAAGCTGGACGAGGCGGACCCGGCGACCAACAAGGCCGGCATGGTGGTCATGGGACCGGCGGCCCGGCCGACCGGCGAGGCGGCGCCGACGAGAGCGCAGCTCGTGGGCGCCGGGGCGCTGCTGTTCTTCCTGCTCGCGGTCGTCGGCCATCTCGCCGCCGCACGGATGAGCCGCCGGCTGCGCACCGCACCGGAGATCGCCGCGGCGCTGGACTCCGCCCTGCTCGGCACCGTCGACGTCCCTGACGCGGCGCCCGCGCACCGGCCGAAGGGCAGCGGCCCGCAGGCCAGGATCCGCCGGCTGCTGGGCCTCGACACCCGGTGGGACGTCCCGCCTCCGCAGCCGTCCGGCGGCGAGGCCGGCCGGCGGATCCGCTACCGGCGGGTGTGGGCCCGCCTCCGGGACCAGCTGCCGGATTCGCGGCGGCTGCTGGTGGTCGTACCGGACAGCGACGAGGTCGCCGTCCGGGCCGCCGGGCAGCTCGTCGCCGAGGCCGGGAGCGCCCCTTCCCCCGGCTCTGCGGACAGGGGCTGCCCCGTGCCGCGGGTGGTGGGGGTTTCGGTGCCCGGACCGCTGGTGCCGGACCGCGGCACCGAGTCCGGTGCCCTGGTGGTGCTCAGCGCGGGCGGCTGGACCGCGGGGGAGCTCGCCGGCATCGCCGAGGCGTGTGCGGACGCGGGGCACGAGGTCGTCGGCGTCGTCGTCGCCGGCACGACCCGGGACCGCACGACGCGGTCTGCCGGCCGTCCTGCCGACGAGGCCGCTCCAAAGCTCGCGGTGCGCGGCCACGCGACGGGAGGTGCACGGTGACCACAAGCGAGACGTCGGAACCGCCGGCCGCTGCTCCGCTGCTGGATCTGCAGGCGCTGGTGGTAGCGGTGCGCAGGCGCCGCCGCCTCTGGAGCTCCTGGGCGCTGCTGGGGCTGCTGGTCGGCGCGGCCGTGGCGGTCCTGCTGCCGCCGCCGCCCAGCGCGGTGGCCAAGGTGCTGGTGGCGCACAAGGAGGACCAGCCGAACGACACCGGAACGCTGATGCGCACCGATGTGGAGCTGCTGCACACCACGCGGATCGCGGGCAGCGCCCTGCGGGCCCTCGGGTCCCCGGAGAACCCGGAGGACTTCATGCGGGACTACCGGGGCACCGGCCTGTCCAACAACGTGCTGCAGATCGATGTGACGGGTGACAGCGACGCGGAAGCCGTGGCCCGGGCCAGGGCGCTGGCCGACGCGTTCGTCGCGGACCACGTGCGGCGGATGCGGGAGACCGCCAAGGCCGAGTCCAAGGCCCTTGTCGACCAGCGTGACCGCATGCGAAAGGAACTCGCCGGGGTCAACAAGGCGATCGGGGACGGACCGCCGCAGAGCAGCCCGAAGGCGTCGGCGAGCATGGAGTCGCTCTTCGCCCGCCGGGCCGAACTCACCTCGCGGATCGCCGACTTCGACCAGCGTGCCGAGGAGGCGCGCATCGGCACACCCCAGCTCGTGGCCGGCACACAGATCGTGGACGCCCCGCGCGCGGTCCGGCACTCCCTGCCCAAAGCAGCGGTCACCGACGCCGCGATCGGACTCGTCCTCGGGCTCGTCCTCGGGCTCGCGGTGGCCGCGGTCGGCTCGGTGGTGGCGGACCGCCCGGTGCTGCGCCGGGACATCGCGGCGAACCTCGGCGCCTCCGTCATCGCGGAGCTGCCCCGCGCCCCCCGCCTGCCGGCGAGGCTGTGGCAGCGCCGAAGGACCCGGGCGGCACGCGAACGGCTCACCACCTTCCTGGCCCGCACCGTGCGCGGCTCCGCGGAACCGGTGTCCCTGCTGGAACTGGGCTGTGCGCGCACCACGAGCGTGATCGCGGTGGATCTCGCCAGGGCACTGGCGGCCGAGGGGCCGGTGGTCGTCATCGACGGCCTGCCCGGGCCGCAGCTCGCCGGCCGCCGCCCGAAGCCGGGAGACCCCGCCGTGGTCGGGGGCGAGCGTGCCGAGACCGTGTCCGACCAGGAGCTGGGCCTCGGCGTCGGTTCGGTGGCGCCCGGCACGGCGTGGACCGACCTGCAGTACCTCGGCACCCGGACCGTGCTCGTCGTGCGTGCCGGGCACGGCAGCGCCGCATGGCTGCACACCGTGGCACGGCAGCTCGCGGACCAGCGCATCACGGTGATCGGCGTGGTGCTGATCGACCCCGATCCGCGGGACCGCACCGACGGCACGCTGTGGGACGGGCTGCACACCGCGCTGCGCGGCCGCAGCGAGCGGCCGGCCCGGCAGCACGGTGGGGGTACCTCCCCCACCGTGCAGGCAGTGGGAGAGGGCCGGCTGCGGCCGGAGCGGCTGCCGATGTGGGCGGCGGGGGTCCCCGACGGCAACCAGGAGGTGCGGTAGCACATGTGTGGCATCGCAGGCACGTACCGATGGCCGGACGGGAAGGCCGTGACCGACCGGCTCACCCATGCCCTGGCCCACCGCGGTCCGGACGGGGCGGGCCGCTACGGCCACGCCGCCGGTGACGGCGACGTGCAGCTCGGGCACCGCC
The DNA here is from genome assembly GCF_056430805.1 of Streptomyces sp. NPDC045955. NCBI lineage: Bacteria > Bacillati > Actinomycetota > Actinomycetes > Kitasatosporales > Streptomycetaceae > Streptomyces > Streptomyces sp. NPDC045955. The sequence continues at coordinate 199,355 of NZ_JBWKKY010000008.1, read as the reverse complement.
GGCTGGCCATCATCGACCTGTCCGAGACCGGCGCCCAGCCGATGGTCTCGGACGGCCTCGCCCTGACGTACAACGGCGAGCTGTACAACGCGCCCGAGCTGCGGGCCGAGCTGGCCGCCGCCGGGGTGCGCTTCCGCGGTACCTCCGACACCGAGGTGCTGCTGGAGGCCTGGCGGCGCTGGGGCACCGACTGCCTGGCGCGGCTGCGCGGCATGTTCGCGTTCGGCGTCTTCGATGAGCGCACCGGGGAACTGGTCCTGGCCCGTGACCAGTTGGGCATCAAGCCGCTGTTCCTGCTCCGGCGCGGCGAGGGTCTGGTGTTCGCCTCCGAGCTCAAGGCGCTCGCCGCCGTCACCGGCGGGTCGCTCCAGGTGGACCATGCGGCGCTCGTGGCCTCGCTGCTGTACTACTGGGTGCCCGACTCGCGCTGCGCGTTCCGCGAGGCGGAGAAGCTGCCCCCGGGGAGCTGGCTGCGGTGCCGGCCCGACGGCCGGGTGGAGCGGGGCCGGTACTGGAACCTGAAGGACGTCGCCGCCGAGGGCCGGGAGCGGGCGCTGGCCGGCGAGCTGCCGGACATCGCGGCCGTCGTCGAGGAGTCGACCCGGCGTCACCTGCTCTCGGACGTACCCGTGGCGACCTTCCTGTCCGGTGGCCTCGACTCCAGCTACCTGACCGCGCTGGCGGCCCGCGACCGGCCCGGGATCTCCGCTTACACGATCGGGTTCCGCGCCGAGGACGCCAGGTTCGAGGCGATGCCGGACGACCTGCGCTACGCCCGGCAGGTGGCCGAGCGGTTCGGCGTCGACCTGCGGGAGATCGAGATCGCTCCGAACGTGCTCGACCTGCTGCCACAGATGACGTACCACCTGGACGAGCCGATCGGCGACCCCGCAGCGATCAACACGTACCTGATCTGCTCGGCCGCCCGGGAGGCCGGGGTCAAGGTGATGCTCTCGGGGATGGGCGCCGACGAGCTGTTCGCCGGGTACCGCAAGCACCTGGCCAATCTGCTGGCGCTGCGCTACCAGCGCCTGCCGCGGCCGCTGCGGCGCGGGGTGTCCGCGGCCGTGGACCGGCTGCCGGTCGCCACGTCCCGCCGGGGGTACCGCTCGGTGCGCTTCGCGAAGCGGTTCCTGTCCTTCGCCGGCCTTCCGGAGGAGACCGCGTTCCGGCGCAGCTACACCATGTACGACCAGGACGAGTTGCTCGCCCTGCTCGATCCGGACCTGGCCGGGACGGTCGGGGACGTGCTGGCCGAGCATGCGGACACCTACCAGGACAACGACCTCGACGACTTCGTCAACCGCATGTGCCTGACCGACGCCCGGATGTTCCTGCCGGGCCTGAACCTCGCGTACACGGACCGCTCCAGCATGGCCGCGTCGACCGAGGTGCGGGTGCCGTACGTGGACGTCGAGGTGGTCAGGGCGGCGTTCGCCGTGCCCGGTGATCGCAAGATCGTCGGACGGCAGGGCAAGGCCGTCCTCAAGGAGGCGGCCGTTTCGGTCCTGCCCCGGGAGATCGTGTACCGGCCCAAGGGGCTGTTCAGTGCCCCGCTGCGCGCCTGGATGAGCCGGGATCTGGCGCCGCTGGTGCGCGAGGTGGTGAACGACGGTCTGCTCGTCCGTTCCGGGTTCCTGCGCCGCGACGCGCTGGCGCGGATGGTCGCCGAGGACGCGGCCGGACAGCGGGACTTCTCCAAGCATCTGTGGCATGTGCTGACGCTCGAGTACTGGTACCGGGGCGCGACTTCTGGGGAGTTTGAGTGAAACAGGTTGTGCAGAACTACAAGAGCGGCGAACTGGCGCTGCTCGACGTGCCGGTGCCGGGGTGCAAGCCGGACGGCGTGCTGGTCCGCAGCGCCTACTCACTGATATCCACCGGGACCGAGCTCATGAAGGTGTCCGAGGCCGGCATGTCGATGCTGGGCAAGGCCCGCTCCCGGCCGGACCAGGTGGCCAAGGTCGTGCAGAGCGTGGCCACCAACGGGGTGCCCGCCACCTACCGCAAGGTGATGGGCAAGCTGGACTCCTACACGCCGCTGGGCTACTCGCTGTGCGGGGTGGTCGAGCAGGTCGGCGCCGGGATCGACGACGTGAAGGTCGGCGACCTCGTGGCCTGCGCCGGCAACGAGCACGCGTTGCACGCCGAACTGAACTGGGTGCCGAAGAACCTCTACGCCCCGGTGCCGGACGGCCTCGCGCCGCGGCACGCGGCCTTCGGCACCGTCGGGTCGATCGCGCTGCAGGGCGTCCGCCAGGGCGAGTCACGGCTCGGCGAAGTGGCACTCGTCATCGGCCTCGGGCTGATCGGGCAGCTGGTGGTGCAGCTGCTGGCCGCCTCGGGAGTCCGCGTCATCGGGGCCGACCCCGACCCGGTGCGCTGCGAGCTCGCCGAGCGCCTCGGCGCGGCGGCCTGCGGCGATCCCGCCTCCGCGGCCGTGGAGACCGCCGTCGCCGAACTCACCGGCGGTCACGGTGTGGACCAGGTGTATCTGGCGGCAGGCGGCGGCAGCAACCAGCCCGTCGAGCTGGCCGCCCGGCTGAGCCGGGACCGCGGCCGGGTCGTCGACATCGGCAAGTGCCGCCTGGACCTGCCGTGGAACGCGTACTACGAGAAGGAGCTCGACGTCCGGTTCTCCCGCAGCTACGGCCCCGGGCGCTACGACCCGGAGTACGAGCTGGAGGGGCGCGACTACCCGATCGGCTACGTGCGCTGGACCGAGCGCCGCAATCTGGCGTGCTTCCTCGATCTCCTCGCCCGCGGCCGCGTCGACGTGGAGCCCCTGATCTCCCGCATCGCCGACTTCGACGACGCCGTCGAGACGTACCGGAGCCTGAAGGACGGCGAACTGAAGGCCGTCGCGGTCCTGTTCCGGTACCCCGACCAGGCACCGCAGGCGCCGGCCCCTGCGGTGGCCGTGCCCGCGGTGGCTGTGTCCACCAAGAGCATGAAGCCGAGTCCGGCCCGGGCCGCCCGGACGCCGGTGCGCCTCGCGTTCGTCGGCGCGGGAAACTACGCGACGTCGATGCTGCTGCCGCACCTGGCGCAGCGCGACGGCGTCGAGTTGTCGACCGTCGTCACCACGACGGCGCTGTCGGGGGCCAACGCGCAGCGGAAGTTCGGCTTCGCCGGGGCGACCACCGACCTCGACGCCGTGCTCGGCGACACGTCCGTCGACGCGGTGTTCGTCGTCACCCGGCACAGCTCCCACGCCGAGCTGACCCGGAAAGCACTGCTGGCCGGCAAGGCGGTGTTCGTGGAGAAGCCCCTGGCCCTCACCGAGGACGAGCTGGCCGGCGTGCTCGCGGCGGTGGAGGAGTCCGGCAACGACCGGCTGCAGGTGGGCTTCAACCGCCGGTTCGCGCCGCTGCTGCAGGAGGCCAGGAAGCGGTTCGGCGCCCTGACCGGTCCGGCGAGCCTGCGCTACCTGGTCAACGCGGGCCGGCTCGACCACGGCAGCTGGTACCTCCGGCAAGGCACCGAGGGCTCGCGGTTCGCCGGCGAGGGCGGGCACTTCATCGACACGGCGAGCTGGCTGCTCGATGCCGACCCCGTCTCCGTGTACGCGACCGGCACGCCCGGCAACGAGGACCTGCAGGTCGTGCTGCGCTACCCGGGCGGGTCCACCGCCACCATCAGCTACGTCACCAACGGCGCGCCCGGCTTCCCCAAGGAGACGCTGGACCTGGTCGCGGACGGCAAGGTGCTGCGGCTCGACGACTTCGTCCGGGCCTCGGTCCACGGCCCCAGGAAGTGGGTCAGTTCACGCCTTCCCAAGGCCCGGGACAAGGGCCAGAACGCCGAACTGGCCGCGTTCGTCAAGGCCGTACGGACCGGCGGGCCGATGCCGGTGCCGCTGGAGTCGCTGGTCGCCACCACGGCGGCCACCCTCGCCGTGCAGGCCGGCCTGGCCGGCGGCGCGCCGGTGACGCTGGAGAGAGCGCGATGACCATGAGCGCGGGCTGGTACCTGCGGCGGCTGTCCCGGATGGGGCCGCGGGAGGTCGGCGGCCGGGTGGGCGACGCGGTGCGCAGGCGGCGGTGGCGGTCGGCGCGGCCGAAGTGCCCGAGCGTGACCGGCGCCCGGTTCACCGCGGTCCTGCCCGCCGGGGCGATCGCGGCGATCCCTCCGGACGCCGCGAAACGGCTCGTCGCCGAGGCGGACCGGCTGATGGCCGGGCATGCCGAGTTCTTCGGGGTGGTCCGCGACGACCTGGTCAACCCGGACTGGTGGTACGACCCGAAGACCGGGCGCCGGCCTCCGTGGGGTTACGCCTTCGACGTGCCGTACCGGGACGAGGACGCGGTCGGGGACATCAAGCAGATCTGGGAGCTGTCCCGGCACCAGTACCTCACCCGGCTTGCCGCCGCCTACGCGGTCACCGGCAACGAGCGGTACGCCGAGCGCGTGGCCGAGCACCTGCGGTCGTGGTGGGCGGCCAACGCGCCACTGCGCGGGGTGCACTGGACCAGCGGCATCGAGCTGGGGATCCGGCTGCTGTCGTGGGTGTGGATCCGTCGGCTGCTCGACGGCTGGCCGGGTGCGGCCGGGCTGTTCGAGGACAACCCGGTGGCGCTGAACCAGATCTGGCACCACCAGCGCTGGCTGGCCGCCTTCCCCAGCCGGGGCTCGTCGGCGAACAACCACGTCATCGCCGAGGCCGCCGGGCAGTTCGCAGCGGCCTGCGCGTTCGGGTGGTTCCCCGCCTCGGCGCGCTGGCGAGCCGAGGCGCTGCGGACGCTGGAGCGGCACCTGCGCGGCAACACCTTCGGTTCCGGCCTCAACCGCGAGCTGGCCACCGAGTATCACGGACTGGTGCTGGAACTCGGCCTGGCCGCGGTGGCCGAGGCGGACGCCCGGGGCGTGCCGGTCCCCGCGTCGGTCCGGCTGGTGCTGCTGCGGATGACGGACGCGCTCGCCGCCGTCGTGGACAGCCGGCTGCGGCCGCCGCGCCAGGGGGACGCGGACGATGGGCACGGTCTGGTCGTGGACGGCGCGGGCACCGACCGCTGGGCCTCGCTGCTGGCCACCGGGGACGCGGTGTTCGGCCGGCTCGCCTGGTGGCCGGAGGTGACCGGCACCGATGTGCGCACTCCGCTGCTGGCCGCGCTCATCAAGCGCACTGAACTGTCCGTGACCCGCCCGGCGAGCCGACCGGCCCACTTCCCCGACGCGGGCATGACCATCCTGCGCGGTCCGGGAGGGATCTGGTGCCGCTGCGACGGTGGTCCGCACGGGTTCCTGTCCATCGCCGCGCACGCCCACGCGGACGCGCTGTCCGTGGAGGTCCGGCACGACGGGGTCGACGTGCTCGCCGACCCGGGGACGTACTGCTACCACGGGCAGCCCGAGTGGCGGCAGTACTTCCGGTCCACCCTCGGGCACAACACCCTGCAGTTGGACGGCGGCGACCAGTCAGTCTCCGGCGGCCCGTTCCTGTGGACCCGGCATGCCGAGACCCGCGTCCTGGTCGCGGACACCTCCAGTGAGTCGGTGGCCCGCTGGTGCGCCGAGCACGACGGTTACCGGCCCTCCGTGCACCGCCGCCGGGTGGAGCTGACGGCCGCGAGCCGGGAGGTGCGGGTGGTCGACGAGGTCCGCGGCCGGCACGGCCCGCGCCGGGAGGTACGCCTGGCGTTCCACCTCGGCCCGGCGATCGCCGCGGACCTGGTGGGGAACCGGGCACAGCTCACCTGGACCCGCGACGGCGAGGACCGCTCCGCGGTGATCGACCTGCCCGGGCAGCTGTCCTGGCGGGCGCATCGCGGCGAGACCGGCCCGCCGCTGGGCTGGTACTCCCCCGGCTTCGGACGCAAGGAACCCACCACCACGCTGGTCGGCACCGGTTTCGCCGACGGCGCGGAGGACTTCACCACCCTGCTCAGGTTCTGCGGCTAGGGGGCTTCTGATGGATCTCCGTGGAAGAAGGAGCGGCGTTCGGTGCGTGCTCTCGGCGTGCCGGGCGGAAGGCCTCGTAGCGGAGCTACTAGGCCTTTTGCCCGGTGCGGCGAGAGTGCGTGCCGGGCGTCGCGGCGCCGCGGAGATCCGTCAGAAGCCCCCTGGGGGCGGGCACGTGGGGATCAGGAGACGGCATGGGGCGTCGGCGGCGGCACCGCTGGCGCTGGTTGTGCTGACCGCGACCGGCTGTACGAGCTCGCCGAGCGCCGGGGCGGAGCCGACCGCCCCGCCGTCCCCGTCCGTCGCCGTGGCCCGGGTGTGCGCCGAGCCCGTGGCCGGGCCGGCGAAGGCGCCGGCGGGCGCGGTGACGGTCGACCCCGTGAAGGCCGGTGACCTGGCCGCGAAGACCAAGAGCAACCCCGCGCACACCACGTTCTGGCTCCGGCCGGGCAAGCACCGGCTCGACCCGGACCGCTACGCCCAGGTCATCCCCAAGGAGGGCAACCGCTACCTCGGTGCGCCGGGCGCGGTGCTCGACGGCGGGAAGAAGAACCAGTACGCGTTCGGCGGCACCGCCCGCGACGTCACCATCCGCCACCTGACCGTGCAGCGTTTCGTCGCGCCGCATGACGAGGGCGTGGTCAACCACGACTCGGCCGACGGGTGGGTGATCGAGCACGCGACGATCCAGTACAACTCCGGCGCCGGGCTGATGGCCGGCGCCCGCCAGCGGGTCCGTGCCAGCTGCCTGCGCGGCAACGGCCAGTACGGCATGAACGCGTACAAGGGCAAGGGCCGGATCAGCGGCCTGGTGGTCGAGGGCAACGAGATCACGGGTAACAACACCGGCGACTGGGAGCGGCGGCGGCCGGGCTGCGGCTGCACCGGGGGCGTCAAGTTCTGGGCCGTCAACGGTGCCGATGTACGCGGCAACTGGGTGCACGGCAACCGCGGAGCCGGGTTGTGGGCGGACACCAACAACAACGACTTCCGCATCGAGAACAACCTGTTGGAGGCCAACGAGGGCGCCGCGCTGATCTACGAGACCAGCTACAACGCGGTCATCCGGAAGAACACGATCCGGCGGAACAACTGGGTCGAGGGCCGCAAGGCGGCCGACCGCGGCGACAGCTTCCCGTTCGCGACCGTCTACCTGTCCGAGTCCGGCGGCGAACCACGGGTCCGGGCCCGCACGGACCGGATCGAGATCTCCCGGAACGTGCTGGAGGACAACTGGTCCGGGATCACCCTGTGGGAGAACGCCGACCGGTTCTGCAACAGCCCGGCCAACACCTCCTCCGGCGACTGCACGTTGCTGGTGCGGGACACCGGCCGCTGTGCGCGGCCCGCGATCGCGACCGCGCCGCTCTACGCCGACTGCCGCTGGAAGACCCAGCGGGTGGACATCCACCACAACCGCTTCGTGCTGGACACGTCCGTCGTCAAGTGCGCGGTGAAGTGCGGCCGCATGGCGGTGCTGGCCAACTACGGCACCTATCCGGACTGGTCGCCGTACCAGGGCGAGCGGGTGGCCGAGGCGATCACCCGCAAGCAGCGCAACCGCTGGCACGACAACGTCTACGTCGGCCCCTGGACGTTCGTCGCCCACGACCCGAGCCGGGAGCTCGACCCCGGGCAGTGGCAGGGCATGCCGTACCGGCAGGACGCGGGCAGCACCTTCCGCGCGCGGGACGGTGGTTGAGATGGCCGCGGACCACACGCCGAAGATCGTCGGGACAGTCTGGGGGCTGCTGGTCCTCAATACGCTCGGCTCCGCCGGGGCGAAGACCATCGTCCCGCTGCCCCGCTCCCTCATCCAGATGGTCACCATGGGCGCGCTGGTCGCCGCGTTCGCCCTGGCGCTCGCACTCAATCTCCGGCTGCGCATCCGCCCCAGCGCCTTCCTGTTGCTGCTCACCCTGCTGCTGGTGCCGAGCGTGATCTCCAGCGCGGACCTGGAGTCCGGGTTCGGGGCGCTGTTCCGCTGCGCCCGGCTGGCTCTCTTCGTCGGCACGCTGTGGCTGCTCAGCCGCTGGTGGGACGGCGGCCTGACCTTCGTCCGGCACCACATCCGGATGTACTTCGCGGTACTCGGGTCGGTGGCCGCCGGCCTGGTCATCTCACCGGGCGCGGCCCTGCCCGAGCTCTACGGCGGGCGGCTGGTCGGCGCGTTGTGGCCGCTCACCCCGCCGCAGATCGGGCAGTACGCCGCGGTGATCATCGGGCTCACCGTGCTGCTCGTCCTGGGCCGCCGGACCGACCGGGGCAGCGCGGCCGTGGTCGTCGTGCCGTCGCTCGTCCTGCTGGCGTTGACCCACACCCGGACGGCCACGCTCGGCCTGCTCATCGGGCTGGCGCTGGCGATCGGCTCGCTCGTCCTGACCAGCGCCGCCGCCCGCCGGTTCTTCGCCTGGGCGGTGCTGTGCGCCACGGTGGCCGCGGTGGCGTTCAGCTCCGCGCTGCGGGCGTGGTTCCTGCGCGGGCAGAGCCAGGAGAACTTCTCCAGCCTCACCGGCCGGGCCAAGGTCTGGGACGCCCTGCTGGCAGCGCCCCGGACGACCTCGGAGCACCTGTTCGGCGCGGGCCTGGGCGACAAGTCGTTCGGCGGGCTGCCGATCGACAACAGCTGGCTGGCCGTCTACCAGGAGCAGGGGATGACCGGCGTCGTGCTCGTGGCGGCGGTCATCGTCGTGCTGGGCGTCGTCGCGTTGCTGCGGCCGCCGTCGCTGTCGAGGGCCTGCGCGATCTTCCTGATCAGCTACTGCGCGATCGCGTCGTACACCGAGGCCGGGCTCGGCGACGCCTCGCCGTATCTGCTGCACCTGGCCGTGGCCGCCTCACTGCTGGCGGCACCCGCGGCCCCGCCCCTGTCGACGCCCGAAGTCCCTCGACGACGCGTCCCGCGACGATCCCGGAGAACGGAGGTGACGTGAGCATGCACGTCCTCGTGGTGCACAACCGCTACGCCTCGGCGCAGCCGAGCGGGGAGAACAAGGTCGTCGACCAGGAGGTGGCGCTGCTGCGCGGTGCCGGCCACCGGGTCGAGGTGTTCGAGCGGCGCAGCGACGACATCGCCGCCCGGTCTCTGCTGGGCAAGGCCGCACTGCCGCTGCTGGTGCCGTGGAACCCGGCGGTCCGCGCGGAACTCGCCGCCCGGCTGCGCTCCGAGCGGCCGGACGTGGTGCACGTCCACAACGTCTTCCCACTCCTGTCGCCCGCGGTGCTGGCCGCCTGCGCCGACGCCGGCGTGCCCGCCGTCGCCACGCTGCACAACTACACCCAGGTCTGCCCGCCCGGCACGCTCCAGCGGGAGGGCCGGCCGTGCACCGAGTGCGTCGGGGCGACGCCGCTGCCCGCCGTCCGGCACGGCTGTTACCGGAACTCGCGCCTGGCGACGGTGCCGCTCGCGGTCAGCCTGTCGGTCAACCGGCGGCGGTGGTGGTCCGGTGTGGAGCGGTTCTTCTGCATCTCCGCGGCGCAGCGCGACGTCCTGGTGCGGGCCGGTATGCCGGCCGAGCGGCTGGCGGTGAAGCACAACTTCGTGCCCGAGCCGGACGCCCGTCGAGCGGAGGCGGGCGAGCATCTGCTCTACCTCGGCCGGCTCGCGGAGGCCAAAGGTGTGCGGCTGCTCATGGCCGCGTGGGACGAGATCGCCGCGGGCGGCGGTGCGGGGGTGCCGCTCGTGATCGCCGGCACGGGGCCGCTGGAGCGAGAGGTGACCGCCTGGGCGGCGGGCCGGGACGACGTGCGCTACGTCGGCCTGCTGGACCCGGCGGAGTGCCAGAAGGCCGTCGCGCGGTCGGTCGCAGTGGTGGCTCCCTCCACGTGGCTGGAGGCGTTCGGCCTGGTGGTCGTGGAGGCGATGGCGGCCGGTGTGCCGGTCGTCGCCGCCGGTCACGGCGCTTTCGTCGAACTCGTCGAGGACGGGGTGACCGGGCTGCTGCACAGGCCGGGCGAGCCCGCCTCGCTCGCGTCGTGCCTCCGCCGGATCACGGCCGGGGCGGCCCGCAACCGGGAGATGGGCGAGGCGGCCCGGCGCCGTTACGAGCAGGCCTTCAGCCCGGCCGTCGGGCTGGAGCGCCTGGTGGAGGAGTACCGCACCGCGATCGCGGGTCGGTCGGAAGCAATGGGGGACGGAATCAATGGGGGGCAGTAGATGACACGATGCCGACTCTGCGGCTCGGCGGCGCTGGCGAGCGTCGTCGACCTGGGCGCGACGCCACCGTGCGAGAGCTTTCTCGCCGCGGACCAACTGGACCGGCCGGAGCCCGCGTACCCGCTGCACCTGCGGGTCTGCACCGACTGCTGGCTGGCGCAGATCCCGCCGCTGATCACGCCGGAGGAGACGTTCAAGGAGTACGCGTACTTCTCCTCGTACTCGACCTCCTGGGTGGATCACGCGCGCACGTTCGTCGCCGACGCCGCACAGCGGGTGGGTCTCGGCCCCGACGCCTTCGTGGTCGAGGTCGCGAGCAACGACGGATACCTGCTGAAGCACGTGGTGGACCGGGGGATCCGCTGCCTCGGCATCGAGCCGTCGGTCAACGTCGGGGCCGCGGCGCGCGAGGCGGGCGTGCCCACGCTCACGGAGTTCCTGGGCCCGGACACCGGCTCCGCCGTCCGCGCCGAACACGGCCCGGCGAACCTGGTCGTGGCCAACAACGTGTACGCGCACATCCCCGACGTGGTCGGCTTCACCCAGGGCCTGCGCGCCCTGGTCGCCGACGACGGCTGGGTCTCCATCGAGGTGCAGCACCTGCTGACGCTGATCGAGGAGAACCAGTACGACACGATCTACCACGAGCACTTCCAGTACTACACGGTCGCCTCCGCGACCCGTGCCCTGGCGAGCGGCGGACTCACGCTCGTGGACGTCGAGTTGCTGCCCACGCACGGCGGCTCCATCCGGCTGTGGGCCCGGCCTGCCGAGGTGGCCGGCGAGCCTGCGCAGCGGGTGGCCGACGTGCTGGCCCGCGAGAAGGCCGCCGGGCTGCAGGAGCTGTCCGGGTACACCGAGTTCTCCGCCCGGGTGGCCAAGGTGCGCCGGGACCTGCTCAGGTTCCTCATCGAGGCGGCCGAGCGCGGCGAGACGGTCGTCGGCTACGGCGCCCCGGGCAAGGGCAACACCCTGCTCAACCACTGCGGCATCAGGCCCGACCTGCTCCCGTACACGGTCGACCGCAACCCCTACAAGCACGGCAGGTTCACCCCGGGCACCCGCATCCCGATCCTGCCGCCCGAGCAGATCGCCGCCGACAGGCCGGACTACGTCCTCGTCCTGCCGTGGAACCTGCGGGCCGAACTGGTCGAGCAGCTGTCGTTCGTGCACGACTGGGGCGGCCGGCTGGTCTTTCCCATACCGGAACTGAGCATTGTCGAGGTCAAGGCATGAAGGTCGTTCTGTTCTGCGGCGGTTACGGGATGCGGATGCGGAGCGGTGCCGCAGACGACGTGCCCAAGCCGATGGCGATGGTCGGCCCCAGGCCGCTGATCTGGCATGTGATGCGCTACTACGCGCACTTCGGGCACACGGAGTTCATCCTGTGTCTCGGGTACGGGGCGCACCACATCAAGGACTTCTTCCTCAACTACGAGGAGACGACGTCCAATGACTTCGTGCTGCGCGGCGGGCGGACCGAGCTGCTGTCCACCGACATCTCGGACTGGACGATCACGTTCGCGCAGACCGGCATCGAGTCGCCGATCGGGGAGCGGCTGCGCCGGGTGCGGCACCACCTGGACGGCGACGAGATGTTCCTCGCCAACTACGCCGACGTGCTCACCGACGCACCGCTGCCGGAGATGATCGACCGGTTCGCCCGGCGCGACGCGGGTGCGTCGATGATGGTGGTGCCGCCGCAGTCGTCGTTCCACTGCGTGGAGCTGGGCGAGGACGGCCTGGTGGGAGGCATCACCGCGGTGAGCGAACTGCCGCTGTGGGAGAACGGCGGCTACTTCGTGCTCCGCCAGGAGGTCTTCGACCACATCCCTCAGGGCGGGGACCTGGTCGCCGACGGATGCGCCCAACTGGCCAAGCGCGGCCGGCTGGTGGCGCACCAGCACCGCGGCTTCTGGAAGCCGACCGACACCGTCAAGGAGCGGGCCGCGCTCGACGAGGCATACGCCCGGGGCGACCGACCGTGGGCCGTGTGGGAACGGGACGCTGCCACGGTGAGGACCGCGTGATCCGGCTCGGGGCCGGTCGCCTGAACCGGATCGTGGCGGTAGGCGCGCACTGCGACGACATCGCCATCGGCGCCGGCGGCACACTGCTGACGCTGTGCCTCGCGCGGCCGGGCATCCGCGTCGACGCGCTGGTGCTCTCCGGGGGCGGCACCGAGCGCGAGCAGGAGGAGGCGGCCGCGCTCGCCGCCTTCTGCCCGGGCGCCGACCTGCGGCTGACCGTGCACAAGCTGCCGGACGGCCGGCTGCCCGTGCACTGGGACGAGGCCAAGGCCGCGGTCGAGGAGTTGCGCGCACAGACCGACCCGGACCTGATCCTGGCCCCGCGCACCGATGACGCCCACCAGGACCACCGCGGCCTGGCGCAGCTGATACCCACGGCCTTCCGCGACCACCTGGTCCTCGGCTACGAGATCGTCAAGTGGGACGGCGATCTCGGCCGTATGGCGGCATACCAGCCGCTGTCCACGGAGATCGCCGAAGAGAAGGTACGGCTGCTGCAGGAGCACTACCCCTCGCAGCGCCACCGGCCCTGGTACGACCGGGAGGCCTTCCTCGGCCTCGCACGGATCCGCGGCATCGAATGCCATGAGCGATACGCCGAGGCGTTCGCCGTCACCAAACTCACGCTCAACCTGGGGGGTTGAACCATGCGCGTACTTCTGACCGGACACCAGGGATACCTGGGCACCGTCATGGCCCCGGTCCTCGCCGCCGCCGGACACGAGGTCGCCGGCCTCGACGCCGGCCTGTTCGCCGACTGCGTGCTGGGCCCAACGCCCGCCGACCCGCCGGGACAGCGGGTGGACCTGCGTGACGTCACGGCCGACCACGTGGCCGGATTCGACGCCGTGATCCACCTGGCCGCGCTGTCCAACGACCCCCTGGGATCGCTGGCGCCGGAGCTCACCTACGACATCAACCACCACGCGTCCGTGCGGCTGGCCCGGCTGGCCCGCGACGCCGGAGTACGGCGCTTCCTGTACGCGTCGACCTGCTCGGTCTACGGCGCCGCCGGCGGCGACGACCTGGTGGGCGAGGACGCCCCGCTGCGCCCCGTGACGCCGTACGCGGAGTCCAAGGTGCGGGTGGAGGACGACCTGCACGCGCTGGCCGACGGCGACTTCACCCCCGTGTTCATGCGCAACGCCACCGCCTTCGGTTACTCGCCCCGGCTGCGCGCCGACATCGTGCTGAACAACCTCGTGGGCCACGCGCTGCTGTCCGGCGAGGTGCTGGTGATGTCCGACGGCACGCCCTGGCGCCCGCTGGTGCACGCCGCCGACATCGCACGGGCCTTCACGGCCGCACTGACGGCGCCGCGGGAAACCGTGCACGACCGGGCGTTCAACATCGGCAGCGAGACCAACAACGTCACGGTCGCCGAGATCGCCGAGCAGGTAGCCGAGGCGGTACCCGGCTCCAAGGTGGTGATCACCGGGGAGACCGGCGCCGATCCGCGGTCGTACCGGGTGGACTTCTCCCGGTTCCGCGCCGCGATCCCCGGCTTCGACTGCGAGTGGACGGTGAAGCGCGGTGCGCTCGAACTCGCCGACGCCTACCGCGCACACGGGCTGACCCGGGAGGACTTCGAGCAGCGCTTCACGCGCCTCGCCGTGCTGCGCGCGGCCTCCGAGGCCGGTGCCGTGGACGACACCCTGCGGTGGCGCCCGTGACCGAGATCGGCGAGGAAATGTACGCACTGGTGGAGCGGCTGTACCCGCTCTGCCGGAGCATCACCGGCGACGGTGTGCGCGCCACCCTGGACATCGTCGGCGAGCACATCCCGCTGCAGGTGCACGAAGTGCCGACCGGAACCCAGGTGCTCGACTGGACGGTCCCGCAGGAGTGGAACATCCGCGACGCGTACATCGCCGACTCCACCGGCAACCGGGTCGTCGACTTCGCCGCGTCCAGCCTGCACGTGCTCGGCTACAGCGTGCCGGTGTCACGGACCATGCCGCTGTCCGAGCTGCGCGAACACCTGCACACGCTGCCGGAGCACCCGTCCTGGGTGCCGTACCGCACCAGCTACTACAAGCCGGACTGGGGGTTCTGCCTGGCCCAGGAGACCCTCGACGCGATGCCGGACGGCGACTACGAGGTGCGCATCGACTCCACCCTCGCCGACGGCCACCTCACCTACGCCGAGCACGTGGTCCCGGGGCAGGTCCCCGACGAGGTGATCGTCTCCTGCCACGTCTGCCACCCGTCGCTGGCCAACGACAACCTGGCCGGCGTGGCGGTGGCGACGTTCCTGGCCAGGGAGCTGGCGGAGCGGACTCCGTACTACACCTACCGGTTCATCTTCGCGCCCGGCACCATCGGGGCGATCACCTGGCTCGCCCGCAACGCGGAGCGGGTGGAACGGGTCAAGCACGGGCTGGTGCTGGCCTGCGCCGGCGACCCGGGCCACCTGACGTACAAGGAGAGCAGGCGCGGCGACGCCGAGATCGACCGTGTGCTGCGGCATGTGCTGGCCGCGTCCGAACGCCCGCACCGCGTCACCGAGTTCACTCCGTACGGCTACGACGAGCGGCAGTTCTGCTCGCCCGGGTTCGATCTCGCCGTGGGCTCGCTCACCCGTACCCCGTACGCCGGCTACCCCGAATACCACACCTCGGCGGACAACCTGGACTTCGTCTCCCCGGAGGCCATGGCTGACACCCTTGCAGTCTGCCGCGAGGCGTTCGCCGTCCTCGACCGCAACCGTCAGTACGTCAACCTCAGCCCGTACGGCGAACCACAGCTGGGCCGACGCGGGTTGTACGACGCGCTCGGTGGCCGCAGCGACACCAAGCAGGCACAGATGGCCATGCTCTGGGTGCTCAACCTCTCCGACGGCGAGCACAGTCTGCTGGACGTCGCCGAGCGGTCCGGACTGCCGTTCAGCGTCGTCGCCGCCGCGGCCGACGCCCTGCGCGGCGCCGGACTGATCAAGGCATGACGCCGATGACCACCGACGGGGAGACGACGACACCGGCCGGGTCCGCCCGGCGGGCCCTCGTCGGCCGGCTGTCCTGGGGACTGGCCGACCAGGCGGCCTCCAGCGTGACCAACTTCGCGGTGGGCATCTACGTGGCACGCTCGCTCGGGCTGACCGCGTTCGGCGTGTTCAGCCTGGCCTGGGTGACCTACGGCGTGGTGCTCAGCGTCTCCCGCGGGCTGGCCACCGACCCGCTCGTGGTGCGCTTCAGCGGCGTCCCGGACGCCTCTTGGCGCGGGGCGGTGGCCCGGTCGTCGGGTACCGCGCTCGGCGTCGGTGCCGCCATCGGCGCGGCGTGCGTGGTGGCCGGGCCGGCTCTCGGCGGCAGCGTGGGGTCCGCGTTCGCCTGCCTCGGCGTCATGCTGCCGGGGCTGCTGCTGCAGGACGCCTGGCGGTACGCGTTCTTCGCCGCCGGCACCGGGCGGAAGGCGTTCGTCAACGACGTCGTGTGGGGCGTCGCGCTCGTCCCGGCCATGGTGGTGGCCGCCCGCGTCGGCAGCGTGGCCGCTTTCGTGCTCGCCTGGGGCGCCTCCGCCGCGGTCGCCGCGGTGTACGGGTGCGTCCAGGCCGGCATCCGGCCCCGGCTGACCGGAGCGCGCGCGTGGCTTCGCGAGCAGCGCGATCTCAGCTACCGGTACCTGGTCGAGAACGTCGGCGTCAGCGGCGCGAGCCAGCTGCGGGCGTACGGGCTCGGCGCGATCGTCGGCGTCGGCGCGGTGGGTACGGTCCGGGGCGCCGAGTTGCTGCTCGGACCGTTCCTCGCCGTGCTGATGGGGCTTTCGCTGGTCACCGTGGCGGAGGCGGCACGGGTGCTGCGGCGGGCCCCGCACCGGCTGGCCAGGTTCTGCCTCCTGCTCGGCGGCGGGCAGGCCGCCGCCGCACTGCTGTGGGGCACGGCACTGCTGCTGATGCCGGATCGGCTCGGCGAGCTCGTGCTCGGCGACGTCTGGAGCTCTGCCGCGGAGCTCATCGTGCCGGCCACGCTGGGCGTCGCGGGCGCCGGCCTCGGCACCGGCGCGGCGGCCGGGCTGCGCGCGCTCGGCGCGGCCCGGCGCAGCCTGCGCAGCCAGCTGTTCGCCTCCGCCTGTTACGTCACCGGCGGGCTCGGCGGGGCGGCCGTGGCCGGCACGGTCGGCTCGGCCTGGGGCGTCGCCGCCGCGACCGTCTGCAGCTCGGCCGTGTGGTGGCTGCACCTGCGCTCCGCCCTGCGCGAGCGCCACCAAGACCTTTTCCGTGAAGTGAGGACGCCATGACCGCCCAACCCCGGCTGAGCATCGGCCTGCCCGTCTACAACGGCGAGGAGTACCTCGCCGAGGCGCTCGACGCCCTGCTCGGCCAGACCTACGAGGACTTCGAGCTGGTCGTCTCGGACAACGCCTCGACCGACGGCACCCAGGACATCTGCCGCGCGTACGCGGCCCGGGACCCCCGCATCCGGTACATCCGCCTCTCGCGGAACATCGGCGCCGCGCCGAACCACAACTACGTGTTCACCGAGTGCCGCGGCGAGCTGTTCAAGTGGGCCTCGCACGACGACCTGTACGCCCGGGACCTGCTGCGGCGCTGCGTAGAGGCCCTGGACGAGCGGCCGGACGTGATCCTCGCGCACTCCGGCCAGGCGGTCATCGACGGCGACGGCCGGGTGAAGGTCCCGTACGAGTACGGGCTCGCCACCGACTCGCCGCACGCGCCGGAGCGCTTCCGCAGCCTGCTGTTCGAGCCCGGCGGCGACGACTTCTACGGGGTGATGCGGGCCGACGTGCTGCGCCGCGTGAAACCGCACGACAGCTACCACCACGCGGACCGCACGTTCGTCGCCGAGATCACCTTGCACGGGCCGTTCCACCAGGTGCCGGAACTGCTGTACTTCCGCCGCGACCACCCCACCCGCGCCGAGCGGGCGAACCCGTCCAAGCGCTCCCGGTGCGTCAACCTCGACCCGCGCCGGGCCGGCCCGCTGCACCCGACGCCCCGGCTGCTCGCCGAGTACGTCTGGGGCTTCACCTCCGCGATCCGGCGGGCGCCGTTGTCCCCGGCGGACCGGCGCGCCTGCTACCGCCACCTGGCCGCGTGGCTGACCAGCCGGGTCCGGCCGGGCGCCGGGGAGCGGGTCGAGGACCGCGCCCCGGTCGACCCGGACCGGCTCACGGCCTCCGTGGACGCCCTCGTCGCCGGCCGTGAGGGGAGGCAGGCGTGACCCCTGCCCGCATCGGGGTGTTCGGCCTGCTGGGCTCCGGCAACCTCGGCAACGACGGGTCGCTCGAAGCCGTGCTCGGATACCTCCGTGCCGAGCACCCGGAGGCGGTCGTGGACGCCCTCTGCGGCGGCCCCGAGGTCGTCACGGCCCGGTACGGCATCCCCGCGACACGGCTGCACTGGTACCGCGGGGAGTACCGGACCGCGTCGCGTGCGGGCGCGATCACGGCGAAGGGCCTGGGCAAACTCGTCGACGCCTTCCGCACCGCTGCCTGGGTGCGCCGGCACGACGCGGTGATCGTGCCGGGCATGGGCGTCCTGGAGGCCACGCTGCCGCTGCGGCCGTGGGGCTTCCCGTACTCGCTGTTCCTGCTCTGCGCGTCCGGCCGGCTGCTGCGCACCCGGGTCGCGCTGGTCGGCGCCGGCGCCGCCCCGATCGGCAACCGGCCGACCCGGACCCTGGTGCGCTGGTCGGCGCGGCTGGCCGCGTACCGCTCGTACCGGGACGAGGTGTCCCGCGACGCGATGCGGGCGATGGGCGTGGACACCGCGCGCGACGCGGTCTACCCGGACCTCGCGTTCGCCCTTCCGACACCGCGGACGAGCGTGCCCTCGGGGCCACAGGACCCACCGGGCCCGGTCTGCGTCGGCGTCATGGCGTTCCACGGCGGCAACGACGACCGCGCCCGGGCCGAGGAGATCCACCGGCGCTACCTCGACGGGGTGACCCGCTTCGTCCGCGCACTGGTGGAGGACGGCAGGCCGGTCCGGCTGCTCACCGGCGACGAGTGCGACGCGCCGGTGGTCGCGGCGATCCTCGACGCGGTGGACTCGCCGCTGGTCACCGCTGCCGAGGCGGCCTCGCTGGCCGACCTGATGACGGAGACGGCGGCTGCCGGCACCGTGGTGGCGACCCGGTACCACAACCTGGTCTGCGCCCTGAAGGCCGGCACACCGACGCTCGCCCTCAGCTACGCGGCGAAGAGCGACGCGCTCATGGCCCGGATGGGGCTGGACGCGTTCTGCCACCCGGCGCGTGAGGTCGACGCCGACCGGCTGCTCGAACAGTTCCGGGCGCTGGAGAAGCGATCGGCGGAACTGCGACGGACCCTCACCGAGCGGAACCAGGTCACCGCCCGGCAACTGCACGACCAGTTCACCGCCCTGACCACGGCCCTGTTCCCGGCGGCCGACCACACCCACACCCACGCGTATCGGGAGGCTCGATGAAGGCGACCGAAGTCCCGCAGATCGCCGGCGCGTACCTGTTCGAGCCGACGCCGTACGCCGACGAGCGCGGCTTCTTCAGCCGCACGTTCGACGCCGACGTGGTCCGCTCCGTCGGCCTCGACCCGGGCGCCTTCGTCCAGGACAGCCTGTCCCGCTCGGTCCGGGGTGTGCTGCGCGGGCTGCACCTGCGCTCCGGCGCCGGCGAGGCCAAGCTGGTGCGGTGCTCGTACGGGAGGGTCTTCGACGTCGTCGTGGACCTGCGGACGGACTCGCCGACCTACCTGGGCCGGGCCTTCTTCGAGCTGTCCGGCGACACCCAGACGACCCTCTACATCCCGGCGGGGTGCGCGCACGGCTTCCAGGCGCTGACCGAGACCGCCGACACGTCGTACCGGATCGACCGCCCGCACGATCCGGCCGAGGACGTGACGATCGCCTACGACGACCCGGAGCTCGCCATCCCCTGGCCGCTGCCGGTCACATCGATGTCCCAGCGGGACCGGGAGGCGCCGAGCCTCGCCGCGGTCCTGAAGCAGAGGGAAAGCTGAGGTCCACGTGGACACCGAAGACACCGCAGAGACCGAGGAGTTCCTCCTGCCCCGGTCGCGGACGGCGAACGAGCGGCTGCACGCCATGATCCCCGGGGGCGCGCACACCTACGCCAAGGGCGACGACCAGTACCCCGAGAACCTGGCCCCGGTCATCAGCCACGGCCACGGTGCCCACGTGTGGGACATCGACGGCAACCGCTACATCGAGTACGGCTCCGGCCTGCGCTCGGTCAGCCTCGGCCACGCCCACCCCCGCGTGATCGAGGCGGTGCGGCGGGAACTCGACCGCGGCTCCAACTTCGTCCGGCCGTCCATCGTCGAGGTGGAGGCCGCGGAACGCTTCCTGTCCACGGTGCCGACCGCCGAGATGGTGAAGTTCGCGAAGAACGGCTCCGACGCCACCACCGCCGCGGTGCGCCTCGCGCGCGCCGCGACCGGCCGCCCGCGGGTGGCCCTCTGCGCCGACCATCCGTTCTTCTCCGTCGACGACTGGTTCATCGGCACCACGCCGATGTCCGCCGGCATCCCGGCGTCGACCACCGACCTCACCGTGTCGTTCCCCTACGGAGACCTGGCCGCCACGGAGGAGCTGCTCACCCGCCACCAGGACGAGATCGCCTGCCTGATCCTCGAACCCGCCACCCACACCGAGCCACCGCCCGGGTACCTCGCCGGCCTGCGTGAGCTGGCCGACCGGCACGGCTGCGTACTGATCTTCGACGAGATGATCACCGGCTTCCGCTGGTCCGAGGCCGGCGCCCAGGGCCTGTACGGCGTCGTCCCCGACCTCTCCACGTTCGGCAAGGCGCTGGGCAACGGCTTCGCCGTCTCCGCGCTGGCCGGGCGCCGCGACCTGATGGAACTCGGCGGCCTGCGGCAGTCCGGCGAACGGGTCTTCCTGCTGTCCACCACGCACGGTGCGGAAACGCACTCCCTCGCCGCCGCGATGGCCGTGCAGACCACCTACGTCGAAGAGAGCATCACCGCGCGGCTGCACGCCCTCGGCGAGCGGCTGGCCGCCGGTGTCCGCGACGCCGCGGCCGGTATGGGCGTCGGCGACCACATCGTGGTCCGGGGCCGGGCCAGCAACCTGGTCTTCGCCACCCTCGACGAGAACGGGCAGCCGTCGCAGCGGTACCGCACCCTCTTCCTGCGCCGGCTCCTCGCGGGCGGGGTGCTCGCCCCGTCGTTCGTGGTGAGCAGCGCGCTCACCGACGCCGACATCGACCACACCGTCGACGTGGTGGCGCAGGCGTGTGCGGTGTACCGCAAGGCACTGGACGCCGCCGACCCCACCCCGTGGCTGGGCGGACGACCGGTGAAGCCGGTGTTCCGCCGCCTGGCATGACGTGACGTCAGCGAGGCCACAGCCGACGGCTGTCGGCCACCTGATCGACCAGCCACGCGGTCGCCGGTACCACCGCCAGCGCGGTGCACCAGCCGCCGAGGACGTCGGTCGGGTAGTGCGCGCCCAGGGCGACCTGCGCCCAGCCCATGGCGGCCCCGGCGACCAGCGCCGCGGCGAGCACCAGCAGCGTGCCGGCCGTCCTGCCGAGACGGAGCCGGCCGGCCGCCAACAGCGCCACCACGACGGCGAGCGCGGTGAGGAAGGCGGTGTGACCGCTCGGGTAGGACAGGTTGCCGTCGCCGTGGATGGTGCGTCCCACCAGGGGCTTGAGCAGTGTGGTCGTCCCCACGGCCATGCCGGCGCCGGCGCCGGCGAGCACCGCCGCACGAGGACACCGAAGCAGCAGGCATACCGTCACGGTGGCCACGACCAGCGTCGCCGCTCCCACGGGCTCCCCGAGGAAGTCCGTGGCCAGAGCGACGTGCCGCCAGGGCGGACCCACACTGTCCGCCGTCGGCTGGACGACCCACCTGTCCACGCTGCCGGGCTCGCTGTGGCCGGCGTACAGGACCCCGAGCACGAGGACCACCAGCGCGGCGAGGGCTGCCACCAGCCCGAGCGACATGCGCAACGCAGGGGGTAGCACCGCGGGCTTGCGCAGCAGTGGTTCGTGTCGCAGTCCCATGTCCCCCGCCGCCACAGCGCTGCCGCCCCCCACCAGTCCCTGCTTGCCACCCTAACCAGCGATGCGGTCACGGAGCACCGCCGCTCGAGAATGAGTCCGGGCGGGATCGAGCACGGCAAGAGCCGCAGCCATGAACCGCAGCCACCGGTGATCTGCGGCCCCGCGCTGCCGCTGCGAACTACCGGCACACCCCTGCACCATCGGCCGTCCGAGGGACCGTTGACCTTTTCCGAGGCGCTCGGGATACGTCCTGGCGGCAGAGACGTCACTATGAGTCCAAGCAGGAAGCCCGCACCACCAAAGTCCCTTGGCGGCACGATCGGTGGGGCGAGCACTGAGTACCAGGAGGTACCGCAATGACTGTGGCTCCCACTCGCTCTGTACTGTCAACGGCTCGCCCGAAGGGCTGGGCGGCCCTGCTCATCGTCATCGTGATCGTCTATGCCCCGGCGGCACAGATCCAGGACACCCTGACCAGTCTGATCGCCCTGTCAGCAGTGCTCGTCTCGGGCTCGGCGGTCAGGGTCGTATCAGCGCGTCAGCCGCAGACGACCGCCTGAGGACGGACCAGGCTCGATCGGGCCGGGAGGGGGCGGCGGCCACCACCCGGGAAGCGGGCGAGGCGAGGGCCTCCTCCACTTGGTCGCCACCGCCTACCCGCTCCCTGCCTGATCACTGCGCCCGAACCGGCAAGCCATGTCCCCGCGAGCGCGTGCCCGCCAGGGCCTCGGCGATCCGCCCGGCGGCCTGCGCCCCAGGGACGCCGCCGGGCCCCTCGCCGGACACCCGCCGGCACAACTGCTCCGGCGCTTCGTACCGGTCCCCCCACCGTCGAACGCCCCTCGGAGGTCGAAAACCAACAGGTCAGTGACCCTTGTCGACCGGCTCCAGCACCGCCACGCACTCCACATGATGCGTCATCGGAAAGATGTCGGATTGAACAGGTATCGGAAAGGCCAGGTCAGAGGCCATTTCTCGGCTCGTTGTCCCGCCTGCGGGAGCCCAGAGCGTCAAGCGAGCGTCATGACGTACAGGCTGCCTTCAGAGGGACGATGAGCCCTTGTCGGTTCGTGAGGCCGGCCTACCGGTAGCCCGCCAACTCCGACGGCCGGTGGATCGGGCCGGTGATCTGGGTCAGAGGTCTGCCCGTGCCGTGGTTGGCCTGGGCGATGATCTCCGCGGTGATGGAGATGGCCGTCTCCTCGGGTGTGGAGGCTCCAAGATCGAGGCCGATGGGGGAACGCAGCCGGGCCAACTGGTTCTCCGTGACGCCCTGCTCGCGCAGGCGGCGTATGCGCTCGTCGTGGGTGCGCCGGGAGCCCATGCCCCCGACATAGGCGACGGGCAGGTCGAGTGCCAGGCGCAGCAGGGGAATGTCGAACCTGGCGTCGTGGGTGAGGACACATATGGCGGTACGCTCGTCCACCTCGGTGCGTTCCAGGTAGCGGTGGGGCCAGTCGACCACCACTTCGTCCGCGTGCGGGAAGCGGGCGGGAGTGGCGAAGACGGGGCGGGCGTCGCAGACGGTGACGTGGTAACCCAGGAAGCGGCCGGCCCGGCTGAGGGCCGCGGCGAAGTCGACGGCACCGAAGACCAGCAGGCGTGGCGGGGACGCACGGACATGAACGAGGACGGACAGCCGTTCGGGGCATTCGTCCGCCTGCCCGCCGATGTCGATGCGGACGGTGCGGCCCGCCTGCATCAGGGCCCTGGCCCGGTCGGCCACGGCCCGGTCCGCCGGGCCGCCGTCTACGCGCCCATAGGCGACATGGCCGCCGCCGAGCACGCTCAGCGTGGAGCCGAGGAGGTGTTCCGGGCCGTCCACGACCTGTGCCACGGCGACCGGTCGCCCTTGAGCAATCTCGGAGAGGGCCGTGGACAGGTGCGGCTGTGCTGCGGGGTCGATGCGCTGGACGAGGACGTCGAGTTCGCCGCCGCAGGTCAGACCGACGGCGAAGGCGTCGTCGTCGGAGTAGCCGAACCAGGCCCGCTGTGGGGCGCCCCGGTCGTGGAGCACCTGTCGGCACAGTTCGTAGACCGCTCCCTCGACGCAGCCGCCGGAGACGCTGCCGACGGCGTTGCCGTCCTCGTCCACCGCGACCGACGTACCGACCGGCAGAGGGGCACTGCCGTGCACGTCGACGACGGTGGCCAGAGCGAAGGGGCGTGCCTCGCGGCACCAGCGGTGCAGAGTGTCCGCGATGTTCAGCATGGCAGTTCTCCATGTCTCCATGGCAGGACCAGGATCGGAAGGTGAACGGGCCGCCGCCACGACGCCGGGGAAACAGCGGCCCTCGAAAGTCCGGCAGCCGGACGGGGCAGGCTGCCGGACGAGCGGTGTGCGCTCCGTCGGCCCGAGGGCATGGATCAGAGCAACGCCTCGGCCGTGATGGGCAGTTCGCGGACGCGGCGGCCGGTGGCGTTGAAGACCGCGTTGGCGATGGCGGGCGCCACCCCGATCATCACGAGCTCTCCGAGGCCCTTGACGCCGAGCGGGTCGGCCTCGCGGTCCTCGCCGTCCAGGTAGATCGCCTTCAGGTCGGGGACGTCGGCGTTGACGGGCACGAGGTAGTCGGCGAGGTTGGCGTTGACGATGCGGCCGTCGCGGTGGTCGGTGAGCGTGTGCTCCAGCAGGGCCGTGCCGATGCCGCCGACCATGCCGCCGATGGCCTGGCTGTCGGCGAGTTTGGGGCTGATGATACGGCCCGCGTCGTACACGCCGAGCACCCGCCGCACCCGCACCAGACCGAGCGTCGCGTCCACTGCCACCTCGGCAAAGGTGGCGTTGTAGCCGTAGAAGGAGTGACGTTCGGGGCCCGACGGCGGCGCGAAGGAGCCGTCCGCTTCCAGGTGGGTGCGGTCGTTGCGGGTCAGCAGCCGCCGGTAGGTCTCCCCGCGCGTGGGATCGTTCTTCACGTGCAGTCGGCCGTTGCGCACCACGACATCGTCGGCCGCCACCCCGTACAGCGGCGACTCGCGGTCCCCGACGGCCAGTTGGATCGCCTGGCGGCGGACCTTGTTGCAGGCGTCGAGGGTGGCGGAGCCGACGCTGGCCATGGTCATCGAGCCGCCGTGCGGGGGTGTCGGAGGGTAGAGGGAGTCCCCCAACCGGAAGGTCACCGTGCGCACGGTCAGTCCGAGGGCGTCGGCGGCGACCTGGGTCTGGGAGGTGTACGTACCCGGGCCCATGTCGGTGGCAGCCGCCTCGACCAGCGCGGTGCCGTCGGCGTCCAGGCGGGCCCGGGCCTGGGCCGGCATGCGCGCGGTGTCGTAGACGCCGGCGGCCATGCCCAGGCCGATGAGCCAGTCGCCGTCGCGCGTGGAGCGGGGCCTGGGGTCGCGGCGGTCCCAGCCGAACTCGCGGGCGCCGACGCTGTAGCACTCGCGCAGCCGGCGGGTGGAGAACGGCAGCCCCGACGACTCGTCCTCCGCCGGCTCGTTGCGCCGGCGCAGCTCGATCGGGTCGACGCCGAGCTTGTGGGCGAGTTCGTCCATGGCCGACTCGATGACGAAGGACGCCGTCTGGAAGCCGGGGCCTCGCATGTACAGCGGCGTGGGCAGATCCAGCGGCACCGTCCGGTACCTCTGGGTCACGTTGGGCATGCTGTAGAGCATCTGTCCGGCCGCCAGGATGGACTCGGTGAACGTCTCGTACGACGACGTCTCGGCGTCCAGCTCGTGCACCGCGGCGGACAGCCGGCCCCGCCGGTCACTGCCGAGGCGCAGGTGGTACTCGTACGAGGGCCGGAAACCGGTACCGAGGTACATCTGCTTGCGACTGAGGACCAGCTTGACCGGGCGCTTCGTCTCGCGGGCGGCCAGCGCGGCGACGACCACGTGCGGCCAGCAGCGCAGTGCCGTGCCGAAGCCGCCGCCGACGAACGGTGAGATGACGCGCACCGCGTCCGTCTCCAGACCGAACACCGCGGCGAGTTCGGTCTGCGTGCCCACCACCCACTGGGTCTTGTCCCACACGGTGAGCTTGTCACCGTTCCAGCGGGCGATGGTGGCGTGCGGCTCCATCGGGTTGTGGTGGTTGCGAGCCGTGCGGTAGGTCAGGTCCAGCCGCACGGCCGCCGTGCGCAGGGCCGCCTCGGCGTCGCCGCGCGCGTACCGGGTCGGCTCGTCCGGCTCGGCCTCGGTGAGGTCGGTCGAGGGCTGTTCGGCGTCGTAACCGACTTCGACCAGGCTCGCGCCGTGCTGTGCGGCCTCCAGCGTGGTGGCGACCACGACGGCGACCGGCTGGCCGTGGAAGCGGACGCGGTCGTCCTGGAAGACGCGCAGTCGCCGGCCGGGCGGATTGTTCGACCCGGAGTTGTCGCGGTACGGCAGCTTCGGCGCGTTGCGGTAGTGGATCACCTTCAGCACGCCCGGAAGGGCTTCGGCGGCACCGGTGCTGATCGACGTGATGCGGCCGCGGCCGATGGCCGCGTCGACGATGACGGCGTGCACCGCCCCGTCGACCTCGTGCTCGGCGGCATACAGCGCCTGCCCGGTGACCTTGAGCCGGCCGTCCACCCGGGACAGCGGCGCACCCACGGCTGCCTGCGGCTGGGGGCTCACTTGGTACCTCCTACGACGCGCAGCTGGCGTTCGACAGTGCGCTTGAGCAGCTCGACCTTGAAGCGGTTGTGCTGAAGGGGACGGGCCCCCTCCGCCGCCTTCGCGGCAGCGGCCGACCAGAGGGCCCCCGAGGGGCGTTCACCGACGAGGTGCTGTTCGACGGCGGGCAGCTTCCAGGGCACCGTGCCCACTCCCCCGGCGGCGACCTTGGCCTCGCGGATCACCCCGCCGCGTACGTGCAGCGCGACGGCCGCCGACGTCAGGGCGAACTCGTACGACTGCCGGTCACGCACCTTCAGGTAGCCGGACCTGAGCGGGCGCGGAAGAGCGGGAATCTCCACTGCGGTAATCAACTCGCCTTTACGCAGGTCCTGCTCACGTTGCGGGGTACTGCCCGGCCGCAACAGGAAGTCGGCGAAGGACACCTGACGTGCCCCGTCCGGGCCCAGCAGGTGCACCCGTGCCTCCAGTGCCGCGAAGGCCACGGCGGCATCGGACGGGTGGGTGGCCACGCAGGCGTCGGAGGTCCCGAGGATGGCGTGGGTGCGGTTGTGGCCGTGCAGGGCGGCGCAACCGGAGCCGGGCTCGCGCTTGTTGCAGTCGGCGGTGACGTCGCGGAAGTACGTGCAGCGGGTGCGCTGCATGATGTTGCCGCCGATGGTCGCCATGTTCCGCAGCTGGGCCGACGCGCTCAGCTCCAGCGCCTCGGAGACGACGGGACACAGGGTGCGCACCTTGGCGTGGGCGGCGGCCTCGGACATGGTCACCAGGGCGCCGATGTGCAAGCCCCCGCGCTCGGTGGCGGTGATCTCGCCCAGCGGCAGTCCGGTGATGTCGACGAGGTTCTCGGGGCGTTCGACGGTCTCACGCATGAGGTCGACCAGGGTGGTGCCCCCGGCGATGTAACGCCCGCCGCGGCGACCGGCGTCGAGGGCTTCGCGGGTGTCGGAGACGCGGGTGTAGGAGAAGGGATGCATGGCGGCCGATCCTCACTTCCGGCCCGCGGTCTGCTCCACCGCGCGCACGATCTTGACGTAGCAGCCGCAGCGGCAGATGTTTCCGCTCATCCACTCCCGGATCTCCTCCGGCGAGCCGGTGTGGCCCTCCTGGATGCAGCCGACGCCGGAGACGATCTGCCCTGGCGTGCAGTAGCCGCACTGGAAGGCGTCCTGGTCGATGAACGCCTGCTGCAGCGGGTGGAGTTGATCACCCTCGGCCAGGCCCTCGATCGTGGTGACCTCGGCTCCCTCCAGACGCACCGCGAGCGTCAGGCAGGCGTTGTGCCGCTGCCCGTCGACCAGGACCGTGCACGCGCCGCAGGCCCCGGCGTTGCAGCCCTTCTTCGAGCCCGTCAGGCCCAAGTGCTCGCGGAGCAGGTCCAGCAGTGAGGTGCGGTTGTCGACCGTCACGGTATGGCGGGTGCCGTTGACCGTCAGGGAGACACGGCTGGACGGCGGCCTCTCGGCGGCCGTCGCTTCCTCCGGGTCGGCGAGGAACGTGCCTGCGATCACGCCCCCCGCGACGACGGCACCACCGACCGCTGTGCTGGTGGCGATGAACGTGCGCCGAGTCGGTGCCAGGGAGGACTCGCCGGCCCCGGTGGGTGGTGGGGCGGAAGGTTCGGGGAGTTCAGTGGACATACGTACGCCTTCGTATCGCGGACGGATCGGCCGTACACATCAGCGGGACGGGAGAGTGGATCGTCGTCACCGCGGGAAAGCCGGCAACCGCGCGCTCTGGCAGCGGCTACTGGTCGCCTGGGGAGTCTTGCACCACCGGCAACGCTCGTGACAGGGAGACTTTCCTCCCCCCATTGAAGCTCCGTCAGAAGTGACTGACCGACGTCATCGGGGGCACTTGCGCGCTGCGAGGCAGGCGGCCCTCCCTGGGACGCCGTGACGTCCTGAGTGAGCCCCGGCTGCGTGCTGGATGGGCCGGGGCTACTGGTCGCGGGTGCGGCGGCCGTTGTAGTGCTGGTCGGTGACCGGCTCGGCCCACGTGGTCTCGGGAGTGCCGTCGCCTGTGCCCTCCCACAGGGCGATGTGCTCCATGAAGCGGTCGGGGGCAGCGCCGTGCCAGTGTTCCTCGTCCGGCGGGCAGGCGACGGTCTCGCCGGGGTGGGCCTCGAAGACGGTGCCGTCCCGGGTGCCGATCAGGGCGATGCCGGAAACGACGTGCAGGGTCTGGCCCAGGGCGTGGGAGTGCCAGTTGGTGCGGGCACCCGGCGAGAAGCGGACCAGGTTGGCGCGCATCCGCGACGGCTCCTGGCCGGCCACGATGACGTCCCACCACACGTCGCCGGTGAACCAGTCGGCCGGGGCCTTGCTGCTGGGCTGCTGCTTGATGAATTCCATGGTGTCTCTCAGCTCTCTTTCCTGCGTGGGCTGTCTTCAGCGGGCGACGTAGCCACCGTCGACGGGGAGGGCGACGCCGACGACGAAACTCGCTCCGGGGCTGCACAGCCACAGGACCGCCTGGGCGATCTCCTCGGCGGTGCCGAGCCGGTTGATGGGCTGGTTGGCCTCGGCCTCGGCGCGGTCGAGTTCGCCCTTGGCGATCATGTCGCTGACCATGGGGGTGTCGATGGTGCCCGGGCAGACGGCGTTGATGCGGATGCCTCGGGGGGCGTATTCGAGTGCCGCGCTGCTCGTCAGGCCGATGACTCCGTGTTTGGAGGCGTGGTAGGAGGCGCGGCCGGGCAGGCCGACCAGGCCGCCCAGGGAGGAGCAGTTGACGATCGCGCCGCTGCCCTGGGTGCGCATGTGCCGCAGCTCGTGCTTCATGCAGGCCCACACGCCGCGCAGGTTGATGGCGTTGACGCGGTCGAACTGTTCGGCGGGCTCGTCTGCGGCGTCGCTGGGCGGGATCTGGATGCCGGCGTTGTTGTAGGCCATGTCCAGGCGGCCGAAGGTCTCGACCGTGCGGTCGACGGCGGCGGCGACCTGGTCCTCGTCACTGACGTCGCAGGTGAGGGCGAGGGCTTGGTGGCCGGCGTCGGTGAGTTCCTTCGCGGCAGCGTTCAGGGCCGCTTCGTCGATGTCGGTGAGGGCGACGGCGGCTCCGGACCGGGCGAACGCGCGGGCGGTCGCCAGCCCCATACCGGCGCCGGCCCCGGTGACGAGGGCGACGCGGCCGTTGAAGTCGTAGGTGGGATTCACGGGGCGTTGTCCCTTCAGGTGGCAAGATGTGGCGGTACGGCTGGTGCCCGGGGTGCCTGGATGAACTGCGGCGGCACGACGCCTTGCCGCGACGCCGTCAGGCGGTTTGGCCGCCGCCGACGACCATGGCGTGGCCGGTGGCGAAGGAGGCGGCGTCCGAGCAGACCAGAACACCGTCCGCGGACAGGTCGGCGAGGGCGACGCGGGTGCCTGCGCGGGCGAAGGCGCCCGCAGTCACGCGGCCGATGCCGGAGCCGGCTCCGGTCACGAAGGCCACCTTCCCGGTGAAGCCCGTGCTGCTCACAGTCATGCGCGGAGTCCTCTCGCGTGCTGGTACGTAGTCGGCCGTACGCGGATCCAGGCTTGAGTCAGTGCTGCGACGGCACCTGCGCGGGTTCGTCGTGTCGCCGTTGCGCGGGAGCGCTGCTCCGGGCCACGATCCGGCCCTTGTGGGACGGGCCGTGAACGGCGAGGGCGATCAGGGGCAGCAGCGTCAGGGCGGCGATGACGGTGCCGACCAGGGGCGGGCCGGTCAGGCCCAGGGAGGAGTCCAGGGCCTGACCCGCGATCATCGAACCGGCGGCGATGCCGGTGTTGAAGGCGGAGGTGGTCAGAGAGGAGGTGAGGGTGGGGGCATCGCCCGCGAAGCGCATGGCGAGGGCGGTGACGACCGGGTTGACCGTGAAGCCGGTCAGGCCCATGAGGAAGACCAGGAGGGTTGCTGTCACCGGGTTGCCGGACAGCGGGATCATCAGGAACAGGACCAGAGCCGTAGCCGCGGCGGCCGTGATCGTGGTCGCCATCGGACGTCGGTCGCCTAGGTGGCCGCCCGTGGTGGTGCCGCCCAGGGCGCCGACGCCGAAGGCGATGAGGACGAGCGGTACGGCGCCTGCGGGGATGCCCGCGCGGTCGGTCAGCAGCGGCGTGACGTAGGTGTACGTCGCCAGGACGCCGCCCATGATCAGCATCGCGGCGGCGAGCGCCAGCCACAGCCGGCCCTGACGCAGCGCCCGGACCTCGGCCCGGAGGGACACCTCGACGCGCCGCTCCCGGTCCGGGATGAAGCGGCCGATGAACACGGCGGCGAGCCCGGAGAGGACGGCCAGGGCCCAGAAGGGGCCGCGCCAGCCGGTGAACTGGCCGGCGAACGAGCCGATCGGCACGCCGACGACGTTGGCCAGGGTCAGGCCGCCGATCATGACGCCCGTGGCGCGGGTGGCGTTGTGCGGGCCCGCGGCGGTGGTGGCGACGACGAAGCCGACGGCCCAGAACGCTCCGGTGGCCAGGGCCGTGACGACGCGGGCGGTGAGGACGATCGTGAAGGACGTACTGAGGGCGGCGACGAGATGTCCGAGGCAGAACACGGACAGGGCCAGGATCAGCGTCAGGCGCTGCGGAAGCCGTAGGGTCGCCAGGGCCATGGTCGGCGCGCCGACGATCATGCCGACGGCGAAGGCGGTGATCAGCAGGCCGGCGTGGGAGACGCTGACTCCGAGGTCACCGGCCAGCTCCGGCAGCAGGCCGGCGACGACGAACTCGGTGGTCCCCATCAGGAACGTGCCGGCGGCGAGCACCCAGACGACGAAGGGAAGCCTGCCGGGGGTGGTCCCGGACGCGGAAGGCATACGTGTGGTCTCTCCTTGCGTGGAAACGGGATCATGGTGGCGGTTGAAGCCGTCGCGGCGGACAGTGGACGGCGCGGCCACGTCTTCGACGGTTCCATGCAGTGAACCGGACGAAAAGGGGAGGATCTCCTCCCCCCTTCGTGCACGGGCGAGCGGTGGGGCGGGTCAGGGCGCGGCTTCGATGGTGATCTCGTCGGCGGTGGCGAGCCGCTCGGCGCCGCCGTCGGCCATGTGCCCGAGTATGACCAGGCCGGTCGCGTACGGGGCGTCGCGGTAGTAGGTGGCGAGCTGGTTCCAGGGGGCGTAGTACGCCAGGTCGCCGACCTCGGGGTCGGCGCCTTCAGGGGCGCCGGAGGTGGAAAGTTTCCGGGGCAGATCGGCGACCTTCTCGGCCTGGTTGAGGTCGCTCAGGGAGAGGGTCAGGGGGAGCTGGGCCGCGAAGTCGCGGGCGGTGGGACTGTCGTTCAGGGTGGCGGCGATGTGGTGGCCGTCGAGCGTGAGCCGGATGTTCATCGCGGTTGTCCTGCCGGTCGGTGTGGTGGCTGCCGGGTCCGTCGAAGCCTTCGGCGACGCGGGCTCGGAGGCGGAGGCGGAGGCGGCGGAGGAGGGCGGGGAATCGTCGGTGCAGGCGGTCATGACCAGCAGCAGGGCGGCGGCCGGGACCACGCGGGTGAGAGCGCGAAAGGGGGCGGGGTTCACGGGGTCGTCCTGTGGCTAGTCGGGCAGAGGCTCGGAGTAGTGGCGGAAGCCGTCCCGCTTGGTGTGGATGTCGTACAGGCGCTGGGCCAGGACGTCGGGGCTGCTGTGCTCGGCGTCGGGCCGGATGGCTCCGGGGATGATCAGCTGCGCGGCGTGGATGTTCTCCGGGGCGAGCGTGTCGTGCAGCATGCGGGCGTAGGCGCTCTCGGCGGCGAAGGCGATCGAGGTGCCGGCGACCTTCGGGTTGGGACGTACGGCGCTGGAGCCGTTGACGAACAGCAGGGTGCCGCGGCCGAGTTCGCGCATGCCGGGCAGGACGGCGTTCACCGCGGTGACGGGGCCCTTGACGGAGAAGGCGAGCGGGGCGTCGAGGTCGTCGGCGCCGGTGTCGAGGACCGGCTTCATGAAGTGGGGCTGGGGCACGGGGCTGTACTGGAGGATCTCGACGGGCCCCAGGTCGGCCGCGGCTGTGTGCAGGGCCGCGGTCAGGGACTCGATGTCGAGGACATCGGCGGTGTAGCCGCGCGCCTGGACGCCGTCACGGGCGAGGTCGGCCGTCAGACCGTCCAGTTTCTCCGCGTCGCGGGCGATGAGGGCGACGGTGTGGCCGGCGGCTCCGAAGCGGCGGGCGGTGGCCAGCCCGAGACCGGGGCCGACGCCGACGAGGGCGAAGGTCGTCATGGTCAGTCCATATGTGGGGGGTGGTTGCCGGTCCTGTGGCCGCACCTCCTCGGTGCGGTCACAGGTGTGGGCGCGTCAGGGCTCAGGGGTTGAGCAGGGCCTTGACGGCGCGGCGCTCGTCCATCGCCCGGTAACCCTCGGCGACCTGGTCCAGGGGCAGGGTGAGGTCGAAGACCTTGCCCGGGTTGATGCGGCCGGTCAGCACGCGGTCGATCAGGTCGGGCAGGTAGCGGCGCACGGGGGCGGGTCCGCCGCGCAGGCCGACGTGGGAGAAGAACAGCTCCTCGCCGTCGATGGCCACCTCGTGCGGGACGCCGACGAAGCCGACGTTGCCGCCGGGGCGGGTGGAGTGCAGGGCCTGCCGCATCGAATCCGCGGTGCCGACGCACTCCAGCACACTGTCGGCGCCGATGCCGCCGGTGAGGTCCTTGACGCGGGCGATGCCTTCGTCGCCGCGTTCGGCCACGATGTCGGTGGCGCCGAACTCCAGGGCGAGCTTCTGGCGGGACGCGTGACGGGACATGGCGATGATCCGCTCCGCACCCAGTTCCTTCGCGGCGATGACACCGCACAGTCCGACCGCTCCGTCGCCGACCACGACGGACGTCGAGCCGGGCTTCACCTCGGCGGCGAGGGCGGCGTACCAGCCGGTGCCCATGACGTCGGACACGGCGAGCAGGCTGGGCACCATCTCGGCGTCCGGGTGCTCGTCCGTGGCGACCAGGGTGCCGTGGGCGTTGGGGATGCGCACGTAGTCGGCCTGGCAGGTGCTCATGAACTCGCGGTTCAGGCAGGAGGACTGCCAGCCGTTCAGGCAGTTCACGCAGGTGTTGTCCGAGGTGGCGAAGGAACCGACCACGAACTGGCCCGGCGCGACGTTCGCGACCTCGCTGCCCACGTCCTCGACGATGCCGACGTACTCGTGCCCCATCGGGTGCGGGTCGCCGACCGGCTCGAGACCGCGATACGGCCACAGGTCCGAGCCGCACACACAGGTGGCGACCGTACGGATCACCGCGTCGGTCGGCTCAATGATCTTCGGGTCGTCGAGGTTCTCGAAGCGCACGTCGCCGGGGGCGTGGATGACTGCTCCGCGCATGGGGTGCTTCCTTCAGTGCGGGGTCTGTGGACCGCAGCCGTGGTGAGGAATGCGACTGCTCACGGTCGAGCCTCACACCCGAGGACAGGCGCGAAAAGCGGAGAGAAGTATCCCGGGAGGGAAACATCATGGGAGGAAATCCTCCCCCCTTACGCAGGTGCGATCGGTGTCATGCTGGGAAGCATGACCGCCAACGTTCCCCTCAATGAGCTGGGAGAATTCCTCAAGAAGCGCCGCTCGGAGCTGAGCCCCCACACGGTCGGTCTGCCCGAGACCGACAGGCCCCGCCGGGTGGAGGGGCTGCGCCGCGAGGAGGTCGCCCAGCTGGCCAATATCAGCACCGACTACTACACCCGGCTGGAACAGGGCCGCATGCAGGCGTCGGCACCCGTGCTGGACGTCCTCGCCCGGGTGCTCCACCTGGACGACGACGAGCGCGGCTACCTCTTCCAACTCGCCGGAAAGACCACCACCCGCACCCGGCGCCGCGGCCGGCAGAAGGTCCAACCACAGTTGCAGCGGGTCCTGGACGACCTCACCGCCACCCCCGCCATCGTGCAGGGCCGGCGCGGGGACATCCTGGCCTGGAACGCGCTGGCCGCCGCCCTGGTCACCGACTTCTCCCGCCTCGCGGAAAAGCACCGCAACTACCCGCGGATCATCTTCACGGACCCCGCCATGCGCACCCTGTACGCCGACTGGGAGACCTCCGCGCACATCGCCGTCGCCCAACTGCGCATGGAGGCCGCGAAGTACCCCGAAGACCCGCGCCTGATCGAGCTGGTCGGTGAACTGTCCCTGCGCGACAAGCAGTTCGCCCGCTGGTGGGGCGATCACCACGTCGCCGCCCGCACCGTGGGCACGAAGACCCTCAACCATCCGGTCGTCGGCGAACTCGTCCTGGAGTGGGACACCCTCACCGCCAACACCGACCCCGACCAGCACCTCACCGTCTGGACAGCCGCCCCCGGCTCCCCCACCCACGAACGGCTGCGCATCCTGGCCTCCTGGGCCGCCGACCAGAACCTGCCGGCCTCCTCCCCCCTCAGCTGAACCGCGACGGGCCGCCGCCATGAAGGCGGCCGTACGCCCGTGGACCACCACGGTCACATCACGAGCCGCTGCACGTCCATCAGGCCGCGCTCTCCCGTGCGGTGTTCCGCCGGCAGGATGTAGGTGCGCAGACCGCAGGCGGCCGCGCCGCCGTCGCGGACCGGGTTGTCACCGACCATCAGGGTGGCGCGGGGGTCCGCGCCGAGGCCGGCGCAGGCTTTGAGGAACAGCTGTGGGTCGGGCTTTTCGCGGCCCTGCTCGTAGGAGATCACGCAGGTGTCGATCAAGGCGTCCAGCCCGTGGTGGGCGAGGTGGGTGCGCAGGTCCCAGGCGAAGTCGCTGACGATGCCGACGCGCATTCCGCGCTGGTGCAGGGCACGCAGGACCGGTTCGGTGTCGGGATAGGGAACCCAGGCGTCCGGAGCGGTGAGTTCCCGGTAGGCCGCCTCCTCCGCGCCGCGCAGGAAGTCCACCTGCTCCCACCATCCCCACATGGCGCGGCGGTGCCGTTCGGAAGAGAGATCACGGCCTTCCTGGAGGGCTACGACGGAGGGCAGCCGGAAGGCGGCGCGCAACTGCTCGGAGATCTCGGCCACCGCGCCGGGCTCGTCCAGCACAGCAAGGCGGCCGGCGGCGGAGCCGACCCGACGCAGCCACGTCTCCAGGTCGATCATCTGGAAGATGGTGTTGCTGAAGTCGAACAGGACGGCCTGGACCGGGGGCACCGGCGCTGCCATCTCAGCGTCGCTGGGGCGGTAGGCGCTCGGAGTTTCGAACAGGGTGCGGGTCACAGGGAAGGCTCTTCGGGTTCGACCGTCTCGACGGGGACTCCGAGGTCGCGTATCGCCGCGAGTTCCGCGTCGGGCGTGCCGGTGTCGGTGATGACGGTGTGGTAGTCGGCCACGGACCCGTACGCGTACGTGGCGGTCTTGCCGAACTTCGAGTGGTCCACCAGGAGCAGCGCCTGATCGGCGGAGGCAAGCATCGCCAGCTTCACCTCGACGTAGTCGTTCAGGGGGTGGAAGAGGCGTCCTTCCAGGACGGCGGTGGCGGACATCAGGGCGAGATCGGCCCGGATTTGGGACAGGGCGCGGGTGACGGTGGGGCCGGTGCAGGAGTTGAAGTCGCCGCGGTAGTGGCCGCCCAGCAGGGTGACGTTCACCGCGGGGGCGGCGGATCCGAGGCGCTGTGCGAGGCCGACCGAGTTGGTGACGACGTGCAGCTGATCCACCTCGGCCAGCGCCGGGACCAGGGGGAACAGCGTGGTCGAGTCCTCCATGAGCACGGTGCTGCCCGGTCCGATCCGGTCGCCGACGGCCGCGCAGAGCGCGTTCTTGGCCGCGAGGGCGCTGTTCTCGCGAAAGCGGGTGGCCGTCTCCATCGTGAGGGCGGGGAACGCGACGGCCCGCCCGCGCTCCTTGCGCAGCAGATGCCGCCCGGCGAGGTCGTCCAGGTCCCGGTGCATCGTCATCAGGCTGACGTCGAAGCGCCGGGCGAGTTCGTCGATGCGGGTCTCGCCATGGTCGGCGACGTACCGCAGCACGGCCTGGCGCCGCTCCTCGACGGCCGCCTGTGACAGTCGCGTACGGGCGGTCACGGCGCCCCTCCTTCCCGGTCGCTCCGGTATCGCAGTTTCCCACATGGGCCCGTGCGGGCCGGGGCCCGTCCGGCTCGCGGCCCTCGGGCCACCCGTGCGGCGGCTGCTCCGTACGACGTGCGTGTCTGTGTCCATATCCGCATCCCTGCCTGCGTGGCCGTGCACTACGGGCCGTCCACCGTGACCAGGACCTTGACCTGCTCGGGGTCGACTGACGCGGCGAACGCCTTGGCGGCGTCCTTGAGCGGGTAGGTGGCGGTGACGATCTCGGCGGTGTCGATGGCACCGGACGAGATCAGGGACATCGCGGTGCGGTAGTCGTCGCCGGTGTACATCAGCGTGCCCTCGATGCGGATCTCCCGGTCCTGGACCAGGTCGAGGCGGACCGGGGTGGTGCCGGCGGCGCCGACGCCGACGACGATGATCGTGCCGCCCTTGGTGACCAGGTCGGTGGCCTGGGCGATGGACTGTTCGCGCGCCACGCAGTCGAAGACCACGTCGGCCGGTCCGCCGAGCGCCGCGTGGGCCTGGTCGGCGAGGTCGGTGGCGTCGGCGGGCAGGGCCGTGTCGGCTCCGAGACGCAGGGCGCGGTCCCGCTTGCCCGGCAGCAGGTCGGTGACGGCGATCCTCGCGGCGCCCGCGTGCCGGGCGGCGGCGAGGACGAGCAGACCAATCGGCCCGGCTCCGAGCACGACGACCGTGCGTCCGGTGAGGTCACCTGCCTTCGCCACGGCGTGCACCGGCGTGGCCATGGGTTCGACGAGGGCGGCCTCGATGTCGGTCATACCGTCGGGAACGCGGTGGACGCGGTCGGCCGCGATGGTGAACAGGTCGGCCATGGCGCCGGGCGTCTGGCAGCCGAACACCTTCAGCTCCTGGCAGATGTTGTAGCGGCCGGAGCGGCACTGGGGGCATCGGCCGCAGTACAGGTTGGGCTCGATGATCACCCGGTCTCCGGGCGTGAAGTCCTCGGCTCCTTTCCCTGCCGCGGCGACTACACCTACCGCCTCGTGGCCGGGGCGGTAGGGCAGGTCGATGAAGGGGTGGTGGCCGGCCGCCGCATGGGTGTCGGAGCCGCACACGCCGACGACGGTGGTACGCACCAGGAGTTCGTCGTCTCCGGGTACGGGGGCGGGCACCTCCTCGAGGGTGACGTCGTCGAGGGAGCGGACGAGAACGCGGCGGATCTGCTCGGTCATGTGGGGGTTCCGTTCGGTTCGGGCGTTCACGCGGTGGCGAGGCCGGGCTGGATCTGGATCTTGCGGCCGATGCCTGCCTGGAAGCGGGCGACGGCGTCCGGGAACGCCGCCAGCGGGAGGCGGTCAGTGATGAAGACGCGCGGGTCGATGACACCGGTGGCGAAGAGGTCCGCGGCGCGTTCGAAGCTGTGCAGGACGGCCATCGAACCGGTGATCGTGATCTCCTGGTTGTAGATCCTGTACGGCTCGATGGTGGCCCGGGTGGCGTAGTCGGCGACCCCGAACTGCAGGTACGTGCCCCCTTTGCCCACCCGGCCGAGGGCGTCCTGGATGGCTTTCGCGTTGCCGGTGGCGTCGACGACCAGATCCCAGCCGTAGGGCGGCCGGTCGAGCTCATCGGCGGACGCGGCAGCGGCGGAGCAGCCCAACTGCCAGGCCGTGGCCAGGCGTTCGGCGTTGATGTCGACGACGTCGACGCTCGCGGCGCCGGTGGCCTTGGCGAGCTGGAGCATCATCAGGCCCATGGTTCCGGCGCCGTAGACGAGCACGCGGGAGGCGAGCCGGCTGCGCAGGACGTCGTAGCCGCGCACCGCGCAGGACAGCGGCTCGATCAGCGCCGCGTCCTGGGCGTCCACGTGGTCGGGCAGTCGTACGCAGTTGGCGGCGGGCGCCACGGCGTACTCGGCGGCGGCGCCCGGGTGGGTGACGCCGATGGCGGCCCAGCGTTCGCAGAGGTTGTTGTGGCCGAGGCGGCAGTAGTGGCACGCGAAGCAGTACAGCGACGGGTCCACGGCGACCTGATCGCCGAGCGCGAGTTCGGTGACCTCGCTGCCGCGGCCCACGACCTCCCCGGCGAACTCGTGGCCGGGGATGACGGGCAGTTTCGGGGCGAACTCCCCCTGGAGGATGTGCAGATCCGTACCGCACAGCCCGGTGGCCGCGACCTCGACGACGACCTCGCGCGGGCCCGGAGCGGGATCATCGACCGTGGCGATCTCGATACTGCCGGGCTGGGTGATGACGGCCGCCCTCACTTCACCGCTCCCAGGGACAGGCCGCGGACCAGCTTGTCCTGGGCGGCGAACCCGGCGATGAGGACCGGCAGCGACACCAGCGTGGCCGCCGCGCACAGCCGGGCCAGGAACAGGCCCTCGTTGGTGATGAAGCCGACCAGGAAGACCGGCGCGGTGGACGCCTTCGTCGCGGTGAGGTTCACGGCGAACATGAACTCGTTCCAGCTGAAGATGAAGCAGATCAGCGAGGTGGCGGCGAGTCCGGGCATGGCGACGGGTGCGACGACCCGCCACAGGACGGTGAGCAGGCCCGCGCCGTCGACCTCGGCCGCTTCCAGGATCTCCCTGGGGACCTCGGCGAGGAAGGAGCGCATCATCCATACCGCGATCGGCAGGTTCATGGCGGTGTAGAGGATGACCAGCGTCCACACGTTGTCCAGCATCCCGGCGTCCTTGACGATCAGGTACACCGGCAGCAGGGCGGCGATGGCCGGGAGGAACTTGGTGGACAGGAAGAAGAACATCACGTCGGTCCACTTCTCGACCGGCTTGATGGACAGGGCGTAGGCCGCCGGTACCGCCAGGGCGAGGACCAGGATCGTGGAAAGGATGCTGGCCATGGCCGAGTTGAGGAGGAAGGGGGTGATGTCCCGGCTGAAGAGGAGTTTGTACTGGTCGAAGGTGACGGGGGCGAAGGGGGTAGGCGGATTGGTGGCCGCGTCGGCCTCCTGGTGGAAGGAGGTGAGGACCATCCAGGCCACCGGCGCGAAGAACGCCAGGGTGGCGAGCCAGGCGACGAAGGTCCACAGGGGAGAGAGCCGGGGCTCACCGCCCCGGTCCTCCCTGCGGCGGAAGAGCTTTGTGAACTTCGCCCCGGGCGCGGCGACTGCTGCGTGAGCGGTGGTCATCGGGATACCTCCTCGCGGAACAGCGACGCGATGGTGCGCAGCGCGAAGGTCGCGATCACGAACGCGCCGAGGACGACGACGACACCGGCGGCGGCTGCCTCGCCGTACTCGTACTTGCGGAACATGGTCAGGTAGATCTCGTAGGGCAGGTTGGTGGTCTGGGAACCGGGGCCGCCCTGGGTGATGGTGAAGACCGCGTCGAAGGTCTGCACGACGTAGATCGTGCCGAGCAGGACGCCCAGCTCGATGTACTGGCGCAGGTGCGGCAGCGTGATGTGGCGGAAGGTCTGCAGCGCGGAGGCGCCGTCCATGCGGGCCGCCTCCAGGACGTCACCGGGCTGCGCCTGAAGGCCGGCCAGGAGGATCAGCATCATGAACGGGGTCCACTGCCAGACCAGCGACACCACGACGGCGGGCATCGGGTAGGAGGAGATCCAGTCGACCGAGGGGCCGTTGTCCGCGCCGAACAACCGGTAGACGGCGTTGAGGGTGCCGTTGAGCAGTCCGTAGTCGGGGTTGTAGATGGCGTGCTTCCACAGCAGCGCTGCCGCGACCGGCATGACCAGGAACGGGGCGATGAGCAGCGTGCGCGCCAGCCCGCGGCCGGCGAAGCGGCGGTCGAGGAGCATCGCCAGACCGAGTCCGAGGATCACACTGATGATCACCACCGACGCGGTGAGCACGACGGTGTTGAGCACGGCCGTGCGCAGCCGCTCGTCGGTGAAGACGAACGAGAAGTTGGACAGACCGACGAAGTGCCGGTCGCCCGGCTTGAGGATGTTCCACTGGAACGTGGAGATGATCAACGTGGCCACGAAAGGCAGCTGCGTGACGACAATGGTGAAAATCAGCGCGGGCAGCAGCGGGATGCGGCGCTTCCACCTGGCCGCCGCGCCCGAGGACTTCCGGGGACGGACGGGCGGGGGTGCTGTCTTGGGGGGTGCGGTGAGCGTGGTCATGAATGGTTCCTCTGCCGGTGAAGGCCGGGGGCGGGGAAGCGGCGCCCGGCCGACGCCGAGGCCGGCCGGGCACTGAAGGTCACTTCTGGTAGTTCTTGGCGACTTCCTCGGCCAGCTTCTGGCCGTCGTTGAGCGCCTTGTCCACGCTGGTCTTGCCGGCGATGGCGGCGGAGATCTCCTGGGTCACCTTGGTGCCCAGGTCCTGGAACTCGGGGATGGCCACGTACTGGATGCCCACGGTCGGCCTCGGCTGGACACCGGGGTTGGCCGGGTCGGCCTGCTCGATGGACTTCAGGGTGATGTCACCGAACGAACCGGCGGCCTTCTTGTACTGCGGGATGTCGTAGGTGCTGGCCCGCTTGCCGGCCGGGACGCGCGCCCAGCCGAGCTTCTCGCCGACGAGGTTCTCGTACTTCTTGCTGGAGGCCCACAGCATGAACTTCGAGGCGGCGTCGGCGTTCTTCGTGGTCTTGGGCATGGCCCACGACCAGGCCCACAGCCAGCCGCTGCTGTCCGTCTTGACGGTCGGTGCGTAGGCGTAGCCGACGTTGCCGGCGATCTTGCTGGAGGCGGGGTCCTCCAGCGACCCGGCCGCGCTGGTCGCGTCGTACCACATGGCGACCTTCTTCTGGCTCAGCGCGTTCAGGCACTCGGTGAACCCGGCCTGCGGGGCGCCG
Organism: Streptomyces sp. NPDC045955; assembly: GCF_056430805.1. Classification (NCBI taxonomy): domain Bacteria; kingdom Bacillati; phylum Actinomycetota; class Actinomycetes; order Kitasatosporales; family Streptomycetaceae; genus Streptomyces; species Streptomyces sp. NPDC045955. Next base: position 159,044 of record NZ_JBWKKY010000008.1, on the reverse strand, counting down.
GCCTCACCGTGCTTGCGGACCAGGTCGACGTAGAACTTCGTGGCCTCCTTGAAGCCGCCGGTGTTGACCTGCGCCTTCCAGTCCTTGGTGAACCAGGTGCCGCCAAAGGTGTTGACCATGGACGTCAGCGGCGCACCCAGCTCGCCCCAGCCGGCCAGGCCGCGCAGGCAGATGCCCTTCATGCCGGGCTCGGCGCCGTCGACCTTGGCCGCGATGTCGGCGATCTGCTGCCAGGTCGGCCGTTCGGGCACCGTGATGCCCTTCGCCTTCATGACGTCCTTGTTGTACATGAGCATGGAGGACTCGCCGTAGAACGGCAGGGCGTAGAGCTTGCCGTCCGAGCCGGTGAGCGACTGGACCATCGGCTTGAGCAGGTCGGCCTTGTCGAAGCCCTTGTCCTTGTCGGCGTACGAGCCCAGGTCGTGCAGCCAGCCGTTCTTCTCCCAGATGGGCACCTCGTAGGCGCCGATGGTGGCGACGTCGTACTGGCCGGCCTGGGTGGCGATGTCCTGGGTGACCTTGTCGCGCAGTTCGTTCTCGGGGAGGACCGTGAAGTTGACCTTGATCCCGGTGTCCTTGGTGAAGTTGTCCTTGGTCAGCTTCGCGATGTCCTCCATCTGCGGGTTGCCGACCATCAGGACGTTGATGCTCTTCCCTCCACCCGAGGCCCCGCCGGCTCCGGCTCCGGAACAGGCTGTGGCGAGCAGGGCGGTGGCGGCGGCGCCGGCTATGAGGGCGTATCTGGTCGATGCCATGTGACGGGGGGAACCTCTCGTGCGGGTTCGCCGGGACCTCGACTGAGGCGCGGCGGGTCGAGCAGGGGTGTGGATGCGTCCTTGGGGAGTCGGGCGCGTTTCGATGGCCGAATTATTAGCAGGAGACTGCGCCGTTGTTAACACATCTTGCGAGAAATTCTCTTCAGACTTATCGTCAAGCGGTCTCTGAGGGGCTACGGGAGTCCACCGAACAGCCCAGCCCTAGCCCTCGAACGTGCCGCCGCCTCCCGAGGAACCCAGATGAGCGCCAGACCGGAACCCGCAGACCAGCCTGTCGTCGTCGCCGGAGACGCGCTGGTGGACCTCACCCCCGCCCGCACGGCCGATGGTGCCGCGGCCCTTCCAGCCGCGCCCGGGCGGCCCCTGCCCTCAACGTCGCCGCCGGCCTCGGCCGACTCCGAGTCCTCACGGCACTGCTCGCGCGCATCTCCGACGACCACTTCGGCATGTCCTGCGCGCGCACCTCGCGGCATCCGGCACCCGGCTCACCCATACCCTGCCTGCATCCGACCCCACCACTCTCGCCGCCGTGCATCTGCGTGAGGGCGGGTTGGCCGCCTACTCCTTCCACGCGAACGGCACCGCCGACCGCGGCCTGCGCCGTGAACACCTCGCCGCTCTCCCGGACGGCGGCACGCTGCCCGCGGGGACGGCCCTGCACCTCAGGTCGCTGGGTCTGCTGCTCGAACCCCTGGCCTCCACGCTCGACGGACCGATTCGGGGAGGCGGGCCGGCGGCTGGTGTCCCTCGACCCGAACGTGCGGCCGGGCCTGGTCACCGACCGCGCCGCCCATCTCCGGCGGTTCGCCGAGCGGGTGGCGCTCGCCGACGTGGCCGCGGCACGCCGTTCTCCGGGCTGCTGTACGCCGGTCTCGCGATCACCTCCCGCGGCGTGCGCGTGATCGAGTTCAACGCCCGCTTCGGCGGGACGCGGGCTCGGCGGGAGCGGCAGGCCCGCTGGGAGAGGGCGTGCCCGTGACCGCCGGCTGCTGCGGTTGCCGGGGGCGCAGTGCAGCGCGGTGACGTCGGGGTCGTGGGACAGGGAGTGGCACAGGTAAAGGCGAGCGACGAGGACCTGGCCTGGCTCCACCCCGGTGAGTCGTACGAGGCGGTGGCCGAACGCTGGCTCGCGTCCGGGGCAGGACTCGTCCTGATCACGTTCGGCTCCCGGGGTGCCTGGGCCGCCGGCCGCGACGCCCGCGTCCATGTGCCGGCCCCGGCGGTCCGGGTCGTCGACACGGTCGAGCGGGCGACGCCTTCACCACCGGAGTGCTCGCCCATCTGCACCGCACCGGCCGACTCAGCCGCGAAGGCGTCGACAGCCTCGGTGCAGGCGGGCTTGCCCGGCTGCTGTCGTACGCCGTGGAGATCGCCGCCGACACCTGCACCCGCGCCGATGCCCAGCCGCCGTACCGCTACGACGGCGTGACGACCCCCGTGTAGCGGCAGTGGCCATGCCTGGATGCCCGTCGCTCCCTCATGTCACCGGCTCGCCCGGCGCTCACTCCGGAGCCTCGCGCGCGTCCAGGCGAGCCCAGACCGGTCCGAGAGCCTCCAACGCCTCTCGGTACACCGCATACGCCTCGTCGAGTACGGCGACCCGGTCGGGGCGGGGTTCGTAGCGCCTGAGTACGTGGGGAGTGGCGCGCGGGTCCGTCACGTCGTCGAGCAGTCCGACGGCTGTGGCGGCGAGCAGCGCCGCTCCCCGGGCAGCACTCTCCTGCACGTCGGTCACCACGACCGGCCGCCGTAGGGCGTCGGCGAACATCTGGCTCCATACCGCACTGTGTGCGGCCCCGCCGGTCAGCCGGGCCGCAGCCCCGGTGATCGGCAGCTTCGAGCGGAGCGCGTCGACATGCCAGCGGTGGTTGAGGACCACGCCTTCCATCAGGGCCCGCAGCAGGTGGCCGCGGCCGTGCCAGCCGCGCAGTCCGAGGAACGTCCCGGACGCGGGATGCGGGTGCGGGGAGCCGTAGACGAACGGGTGGAACAGCACCTCCGACGGACCGTCCAGGCATGCCTCGACCTCGCGGCCGATCGCCTCATGGACGCCATACCGCTGGTCGGTCGGTGCACCGGTGACCCGCAGGAACCATTCCAGGTTCGCCACCGACGCGGGTGAGGTGGACATGATCATCCACTGGCCCGGGCGGACGAAGTGACGGACCTGCCAGCGCGGATCGACGACCGGGCGCTCGCTGACGACCTGGTTGATGCTGAACGACCCGGCGATCAGGCACAGTTCGCCCGGCGCCGTGCCGCCGATCCCGAGCGCGGCGGCATCGACGTCATGGGCGCCCGTGACAACGGGCGTGCCGACGGTGAGCCCGGTGAGCGCCGCGGCCTCACGGGTGACGGTTCCGCTCACCGCGTCGCAGGGCAGCACGGGCGGCAGCAGGCGGGCGAGCGCGCCGAGGCCGTACAGGTCGAGCAGCTCTGGCGAGTATCCGCCGCGGCGCATGTCGGTGAACGAGGCACTGGCGTCCGTCGGATCGGTGGCCACCGCGCCCGTCAGTCTCAGGCGCAGCCAGTCCTTGCAGGACAGAAGCCACCGGGCCTGCCGAAGCACTCCCGCCTCGTGGCGGGCGAGCCAGGCCAGCAGGGCGGCCGGGGAACCAGCGAACGGCACCGTGCCCGACATCTCCAGGGCGCGCGACCAGACCGGAGTGCCCCGCCACTCCACCAGCATTGGTTGGGCGCGCGTGTCCATCGCCACGATCCCGGCGCGCACCGGCCGGGCGAACTCGTCGACGGCGTACAGGCCGTCGCCGTGCCCGGCCAGTCCCACCGCGGCGACGGCTCGCCCCGCGTCCGGTCCCACCTCGGCGAGACAGGCGGCGATGGCCTGGAACGCGGTCCGCCACACCTCGTCCATATCCCTCTCCACCCAATAAGGTCGAGGGGTCTTCAGGGGCACTGTGCCGCTGCCGCGCGCCACCGCTCGGCCGGTGGCGTCGAACAACACGGCCTTGGTCACGGTATGGCCCGCGTCGACACCGAGCACCAGTTCACGTGCCACAGCTCACACCCGCCCCAGGCCGCAGGCAGTGTCCATAGCGGCGCACCGGCCGGTCGCCACGAGTCCGGCGACGAGCCGCGCCGAACGCAGCATCCCGGTCGCGCCGGAGCCCTTTGGCTGCCGCTCGGTCAACGCCGCGCCCCGGTCCGAAACGGGCCGCACACTCTGCCACGGCGTCGACGTACCCGGCGGGGACCATCGACCACCGATGACCGGAACGCACACCGGGGTCTCCTCCCGTGCCGAAGCCACCATCCACCGGGCCGATCGTCCCACGTAGCCGGTCGACGCGCCCTGACCGTCATCTGTCCGGCACCGTCGGAACAAGCGTCAAACGAGCGTCGAAGACAGCGCCCCTCAGCCCCGGTGAACCAGCACTTCTCGCCCGCCGCTCCCACGCACTCGCAGGTCGGGCGGGCGTTACCCGCCTGACGAGCCCTTGACGTCATGCACCTGCAGAAACATGTCGTCACGATCCGTTCGCAACTTGCGACATCAGCAAAGCAGCAGGTCAGACACCCTTTGCTGCGGGCTCAAGAATGGCCACGCACTCCACGTGCGACGTCATCGGAAACAGATCGAACGCCCGCAACGTCCGCACCCGGTACCCCCCATCCCGGAAGTACCCCAGATCCCGCGCCAACGCAGCCGGATCGCAAGCCACATACGCGATCCGCCGTGCCCCCAGCGACGCCAGATGCTCCACCGTCTTCCGCCCCGCCCCGGCCCGCGGCGGATCCAGGACGATCAGGTCGACCTCCGTGATCCCCGTGCGCGGCAGCACGCTCTCGACCTTGCCCTGCTCGATGCGCACACGGTCGAACTCGGCGAGGTTGTGCCGCGCGTCCTCCACCGCCCGCTTGCCGGACTCGATGCCGAGGACCGCTCCCTGCTCGCCGACCCGGTCGGCGAGGGCGCCCGCGAAGAGGCCGACGCCGCAGTACAGGTCGAGGGCCATGTCGCCCTTGCGGGGCAGCAGGCCCTGCATGACGGCCGTCACCAGGGTGTCCGCCGCCTGCGGGTGGACCTGCCAGAAGCCGCCGTTGCCGACGCGGTAGGTCCGGCCGTCCGCGCGCTCGCGGACGAAGGGGCGGCCGTGGACGCGGTGGACGCCGCCGGAGCGCTCGTCCACGCGCAGGACCGACACCGGGCGGTCGAGCTCCACCAGCGGGAGGCGCGCGCCCGGCTTCGGCGTGAGGATCACCTGGCGGTCCTGCGACCCCGTCGCCGCGATCGCCTCGACGGAGTCCATCCCGGTCCACACCCGCTTCTCGATGCCCAGCTCGCTGACCCCCTCCGCGGCGATCATGCAGTGGTCGATCGGCTCCACCTCGTGGGAGCGGTGCCGGCGCAGGCCCGCGCGGCCGTCGGCCGTGACCGCGTACTGGACGCGCGTACGCCAGGACGGGACCTGGCCCGCGGGCACCTTGTCGCCCTCGGCGGGCATCACCGTGCCGTCCCAGCCGGCCTCCTCCGGGGTGAGACCGGCAAGGTGCTGGAGCTGCTCGGCGATGACATCGGCCTTCAGGCGCCGCTGCGCGCCCGGCTTGGCGTGCTGCCAGTCGCAGCCGCCGCAGCGGCCGGGGCCGGCGAACGGGCAGGGCACGTCGATCCGGTCCTTGGAGGCCTCCAGCACCTCCACCGCGTCCGCGCGCAGGAACCGGGCGCCCTGTTCGCCCTCCGTCACCCGCGCCACGACCCGCTCACCGGGCAGGGTGTGCCGGACGAACAGCACCTGGCCCTCGGCCGTACGGGCGATGCAGTGGCCGCCGTGGGCGACGGGGCCGATCTCGACCTCGTACTCCTCCCCCACCAGCGACTTCCTCGGTTCTGCCTGCATGGTGGGGTGACTCCAAAACGCGTGAGGGGCAAGGGCCGAACGGAAACGGCCGGACAACAGCCCACCAGTCTACGTGGGTGCCGCCCGGCCGCTTCACACGAGCCGTCATCTCACGACTTGTTCTCGCTGGACTCCTTCGACCGCACCTGTGCGGGCCCTCGCCGCACCGAACCCGGCGCGTTCCACTCCGCCTGCCTGCGGGCCCGCCGCTTGGCCGCCTCCGAGGACTGCAGCTGGTACGGCACCGAGGTCACCATGATCCCCGGCGTGAACAGCAGCCGGCCCTTCAGCCGCAGGGCGCTCTGGTTGTGCAGCAGGTGCTCGTACCAATGGCCGACGACGTACTCGGGGATGATCACGGACACCGCGTCCCGCGGCGACTCCTTGCGCAGTCCCTTGACGTACTCGATGATCGGCCGCGTGATCTCGCGGTAGGGCGAGTCCAGGACCTTCAGCGGTACGTCGATGCCGCGCCGCTCCCATTCCTCGCGCAGCGCCTTGGTCTCCGCCGGGTCGACGTTGACGCTCAGGGCCTCCAGGCTGTCCGAGCGCATCAGCTTGGCGTAGGCCAGGGCGCGCAGCGTCGGGCGGTGGATCTTGGAGATCAGGACGACGGAGTGGATGCGGGACGGCCGTACGATGTCGTCGCTCGGGCCCTCGGGGGCGGCGATCTCCTCGGCGACGCGGTCGTAGTGCCTACGGATGGCCGTCATCGTCGCGTAGAAGATCACCATGCCGAGCAGGGCGACCCACGCGCCGTGCGTGAACTTGGTGACCAGGACGACCACCAGCACGAGACCGGTGAAGAAGGCGCCGAAGGCGTTGATGGCGCGCGAGCGGATCATGTGGCGGCGCTGGGCCTGGTCCTGCTCGGTGGCCAGGAGGCGGTTCCAGTGCCGGACCATGCCGGTCTGGCTGAGGGTGAAGGACACGAACACGCCGACGATGTACAGCTGGATCAGACGGGTGGAGTCGGCGCCGTAGATCCCCACCAGCAAGGCGGCGGCGCCCGCGAGGAGCACGATGCCGTTGGAGAAGGCGAGGCGGTCGCCGCGGGTGTGCAGCTGGCGCGGCAGGTAGCGGTCCTGGGCGAGGATCGAGCCGAGCAGCGGGAAGCCGTTGTAGGCGGTGTTCGCGGCGAGGAACAGCACCAGCGCGGTGGCGGCGGCCAGCACGATGAACAGGAGGCTGCCCTTGCCGAAGACGGCTTCGGCGACCTGGGAGATCACCGGGTTCTGGACGTAGTCCGGGCCGAGCGGGACGCCGTTGTGGACGAGGTCGTGGGCCGGATTTTCGGCCATGCGGACGTCGGTCGCGGCGGCCAGGGCGATGATGCCGCAGAACATGGTGACGGCCAGCAGGCCCATCATGGCGAGGGTGGTCGCGGCGTTCTTCGACTTGGGCTTGCGGAAGGCCGGGACGCCGTTGGAGATCGCCTCGACGCCGGTGAGCGCGGCGCAGCCGGAGGAGAAGGCGCGCAGGAGCAGGAAGACCAGGGCGAAGCCGGCCAGGCCCTGGTGCTCGGGTTTGATGACGTAGTCCGCCGTCGGTGCGCGCATGGTGTCGTCCAGGACCAGTCCGCGGAAGGCACCCCAGGCGATCATGGTGAAGACGCCCGCGACGAAGACGTACGTCGGGATGGCGAACAGCGAGCCGGACTCCTTCACCCCGCGGAGGTTCATCAGCGTCAGCAGCACGATCACGCCGATCGCGCAGAGCACCTTGTGTTCGACCACGAACGGAATCGCGGAGCCCAGGTTCTCGATGCCGGAGGAGATCGACACCGCGACGGTGAGGACGTAGTCGACGAGCAGCGCGCTCGCGACCGTCAGGCCGGCCCGGGGGCCGAGGTTGGTGTTCGCCACCTCGTAGTCGCCGCCACCGCTGGGGTAGGCGTGCACGTTCTGCCGGTACGACGCCACCACGGTGAACATCAGCACCACGACCGCGACCGCGATCCACGGGCTGAAGTGGTACGCCGTCACACCTGCGATCGACAGGACCAGCAGCACCTCCCCCGGCGCGTATGCGACGGAGGACAGCGGGTCGGAGGCGAAGACGGGTAGTGCGATGCGCTTCGGCAGGAGCGTTTCCCCCAGCCGGTCACTGCGCAGTGCGCGCCCGATCAGGATCCGTTTGGGCACGTCGGTCAGTTTGGACACAACAGTGGATCGTAAGCGTTCGATTGCGGGCTCGCCCACCCGCCACCCCCCATCGGCGTTCCGTCTGCTCTCCGAGTGAATTCAGAGGCTGCTGCGGCTGCGGATTCGGCAGGTCACCCGGATCCCATGCCTATATGACTAAGCCCCGTCCGTCTCCCGGCCGTTGCCGCCCCTGGAGGTCCCATGCACGCGACCGCAGAACTGATCGGCGCCGCGGCCACACTCTGCGTCCTCGGAATCCTCACCGCGGCGAGCGTGCGGAGCATCAGCCGCCGCAAGGACGTGTCGCCGGACACTCCCTAGGGGTCGAGCCCCGCCCCCGCTCAAGTTCCGCCACCCCGGCGAGCAGTTCCTCCCGCCCGATGCTGTCCGTGCGGGTCGACGGAGCCGTGCAGGCGTATGCCCCGGCCACTGCGCCGTGCAGGGCGCAGTGGTGGGGCGGGGCGCCCTGCAGCCAGGCGTGGAGGAACGCGGCGGCGAAGGCGTCACCCGCGCCGTTGGAGTCGACGACCGGTGCCGGGGGCGGGGCGGCGGGTACGTGGGTCAGCTCGCCGTCGGCCAGCAGGTACGCGCCCTGCGCGCCGGCGGTGGCGACGACGGTCCGGGCCCGGCCCCGCTCCGTGATCCGCCGCATGGTCCGCTCCGGGTCGGCCAGTGCCGCGCAGGAGAGGAAGACCAGGTCGGCCTGGTGGGCGAAGGTCTCGTGGTAGGGGTCGGAGCCGTCCCAGTCGTGCAGGTCGGTCGAGATCGTGATGCCCGCCTCGCGCAGGACCGGCAGCGCATGGGCACACGGCTGGGTGATGACGACATGGGCGTGCCGGCTGGCCGCGGCCAGCTCCCGCAGCGTGGCCTCGGGCAGCCGGTCCGTCTCAGCCGAGCGGGTGGCGTCGTACAGCGACAGCCGCCGGCCGTCGGGTCCGACGAGATTGACCGCACGCTTGGTGCCGAGCGGCTGCGGGACGGCGGTGAGCGCGATGCCGCGGTCGCGGTGCAGGGCGCGGACCAGGTCGCCCTCGGGGTCGTCGCCCAGCATGTCGATGTGGTGCGTGCGCAGCCCCAGCGCACTCGCGGCCAGCGCGACGAAGTCCCCGCTCTGCCCCGCGCGCGTCACGATCCCGGGCCGGATCATGTGGCTGTCGGCGAACGGCACGGGCAGCTCGGGCACGTGCACGATCGTGTCCACGCCCGCGCCGCCCAGGACGAGGATGTCGATCTCGCTGCTCATGTCGGATTCCTCCCCCACCGAGGCCCGGCAGGGCCCTCGGCAACCCCCTCGACTTTGCCGATACGTTGGAGTCGGGCAGTCGAACGCGGCACCGGCCCCGGAAGGCATCATGGCGTGATTCCACCGGCATGATGTTGCCTGGCGGCCAGCACTCAGGCCGCGACTGGTGCCTGGCGAGCCGAAAGAGAGACATGAGCAGGACATTGTTGACGGTCAGAGGGCCCGTAGGAAGCACGGTGTGACGCGATGCATATTGTGATCATGGGTTGCGGAAGGGTGGGCTCCGCCCTGGCCCAGAACCTGGAGCAACAGGGCCACACGGTCGCCGTGGTCGACCAGGACCCCACCGCCTTCCGCCGCCTGGGCTCCTCCTTCGGCGGCCGCCGGGTCACCGGGGTCGGCTTCGACCAGGACACCCTGCGCGAGGCGGGCATCGAGGAGGCCGGCGCCTTCGCCGCGGTCTCCAGCGGCGACAACTCCAACATCATCGCCGCACGGGTGGCCCGGGAGATGTTCGGCATCGAGAACGTCGCCGCCCGCATCTACGACCCCCGCCGCGCCGAGGTCTACCAGCGCCTGGGCATCCCCACCGTCGCGACCGTCCGCTGGACGGCCGACCAGATGCTGCGCCGCCTGCTCCCCTCGGGCGCCGAACCGCTGTGGCGCGACCCCACTGGCGGCGTCCAGCTCGCCGAGGTGCACACCTCCCCCGCCTGGGTCGGCCACAAGATCAGCCGGATCCAGGAGGAGACCGGGGTGCGCGTGGCGTTCCTGACCCGGCTCGGCGAGGCGGTCCTGCCCACCTCGCTGACGGTGTTGCAGGAGGGCGATCTGGTGCACGTGATGATGCGCACCGACGAGGTCGACACGGTCGAGGCGGCGTTCGCCAAGGGTCCCGAAGAGGAGGGCGGTCACTGATGAGGGTCGCCATTGCCGGTGCCGGCGCGGTCGGCCGCTCGATCGCGGGCGAGCTGCTGGAGAACGGCCACGAGGTCCTGCTGATCGACAAGGCGCCGACCGCCATCTCGGTCGAACGCGTCCCGCAGGCCGAGTGGCTGCTGGCCGACGCCTGCGAGATCACGTCCCTGGACGAGGCGGCGCTCCAGCGCTGCAACGTCGTCATCGCCGCGACAGGCGACGACAAGGTGAACCTGGTCGTCTCACTCCTGGCCAAGACGGAGTACGGCGTTCCGCGGGTGGTCGCCCGGGTGAACAACCCGAAGAACGAGTGGCTGTTCAACGAGTCCTGGGGCGTGGACGTCGCCGTCTCCACGCCGCGTCTGATGTCGGCGCTGGTCGAGGAGGCGGTGAGCGTGGGCGACCTGGTCCGCCTGCTCCGCTTCAGCCACGGCGACGCCAACCTGGTCGAGCTGACCCTGCCGGAGGAGTCGGCGCTGGCCGGCACTCAGGTCGGGGACGTCGAGTGGCCCGAGGACACGTCCCTGGTCACGATCATCCGCGGCACGCGCGTCCTGACGCCCTCCCGGGAGGACTCCCTGGAGGCGGGCGACGAACTTCTCTTCGTGGCCGCGCAGGCCCGTGAGGAGCAGCTGGAGGACCTGCTGTCGGTACGCCGGGACAGCGCGGCCGGCTGAGCGGGTTCCTGCGGGGAGCAAGCGGAAGGGGCGTCCCGGGTGTCCGGGACGCCCCTTTCTCTCGCTTCGCCTTGGGGCCGCCCGCGTCGGGCGGCGGGTGGGCACACGCTCCGGAAGTCTGGGCGGGGCCCCAGCGGGTCCGGCACAGACGCCGGGCGCTACTCGGCCGGCCGGGCGGCAGCCCTCCGCTCCCGCTCCTCCGCGGCCTTCTCCTCCGCCTCCATCTCCGCGAACACGTCGATCGGCGCGGGCGCCTTCGCCAGGAAGACCCACGTCAGCCACACGGCGAGCAGGAACGGCGGGATCTTCAGGGCGACCAGGACCCAGCCCAGCTGTGTGGTGTCGGCCCACCAGTACAGCGGGAAGAGGATCGCGCACTTGGCGAGCAGGATCGCGCCCCACGCGTAACTGGCCTTCGCGTACGCCTTCTTGCGGCCGGGGTTCCGCGTGCGCCAGGAGAGGTTCTCCTTGAAGACCGGGCCGAGGATCAGTCCGATCAGCGGGACACCGCACAGCGTGGTGATGATGTAGGCGAGTCCCAGACCCAGCGTGTAGAGCATGCCGGGCAGGTAGAAGTCCTTGGCGTTGCCGGTCATCATCGCGAAGACGACACCGAAGGCCACGCCGAAGACACCGCTGAAGGCGTGCTTGACGGTGTCCTTCATCACCAGCCGGACCACGACCAGCACCAGCGACACGGCCAGCGCCGCGATCGCCGACAGGTGCAGGTCCTTGTTGATCGTGTAGATGGTGACGAACAGCAGGCCGGGCACCACCGTCTCGACCATGCCCCGCACGCCGCCGAAGGCTTCGAACAGGGCGGCCTCGGTCACCGCCCGGGCGTCGTCCGCAGATGTCTCTTCGGTCGGCTTGTCGAGCGACGTCACCGGCTACTCCCGTCCGAGGGGTCTCAGTTCGTACTTGGGGTTGAACAGCACCCGGCGGCCCCGGCTCATCGAGATCCGGCCCGATGCGATCAGCTTGCGCCCCGGTTCTATGCCCACGATGGAGCGCCTGCCGAGCCACACCACGTCCAGCGCGGCGGAGCCGTCGAACAGCTCGGCCTCCAGGGCCGGGACGCCGGCGCGCGGCCGCAGGGTGACCGTGCGCAAGGTACCAGTAACCGTCACTATCTGCCGGTCCTGGCAGTCTCCGATCCTGATACAGCCCGTGGTCTCGGTGTCCTCGCGCAGCTCCTCGGACTCCAGGTCCTCCTGTGACGAGGAGAGCCGGTCGAGCATGCGCCGGAACCGGCCCGCAGGCTTCTGCGAACGAGGAACAGCACTCATATCTAGAGCGTACCGGGGGCTGCTGACAGCCACGTAGTCCCGGGGCTCCGCGGCCCCCCAGGACCTCACTTCTCGAACCGGTACCCCATCCCGGGCTCGGTGATGAAGTGCTTCGGACGGGAGGGGTCCGCCTCCAGCCTCCGCCGCAGCTGCGCCATGTACACCCGCAGATAGTTGGTCTCCGTCCCGTACGACGGCCCCCACACCTCCTGGAGCAGCCGCTTCTGCCCGACCAGGCGGCCTCTGTTGCGGACGAGGACCTCCAGCAGGTGCCACTCCGTGGGAGTCAGCCGTACGTCCTTCCCGGCGCGGCCGACCTTCTTCGCGGCCAGGTCGACGGTGAACTCGCCGGTCTCCACGATCACCTCGTCCGCACCACCCCCGGCCGGTTCGGCCCGGCGCACGGCGGCCCGCAGCCGGGCCAGCAGTTCGTCCATGCCCAAGGGCTTGGTGACGTAGTCGTCGGCGCCCGCGTCCAGCGCCTGGACCTTCCCGTCGAAGGAGTGCCGGGCGGACAGCACCAGGATCGGCACACGGGTCCAGCCGCGCAGGCCCCTGATCACCTCGACACCGTCCATGTCGGGCAGACCGAGATCGAGGACGACCACGTCGGGGTGGCGGGCGGCGGCCAGCCGGAGGGCGGTGGCGCCGTCGTGGGCGGCGTCGACCTCGTACGTGCGTGCCCTGAGGTTGATCACGAGGGCGCGCACGATCTGCGGGTCGTCGTCGACCATCAGCACACGGGTCATGAGGGGGCCTGCCTTTTCCGGTTCTGCCGGGTGTTCCGCCGCGTTGTCACCCTCCGGGCGCGGTCCCGCCGCGCGGACGGGGCCGCCGGTCAGGCCGACCACGATCCGCTCGCGCGAGCCCTGGATCCTCGCCCCCGGTGCTCGCTCCGGAACGGAGTGAGGTGGGCGGACCCGGTCGGCCATCCACAGCAGGGCAAGCTCGCGCAGGGCGGCCAGGTTGCCGGGGCCCAAGGAGTTCGACAGGGCCGCGTCGACCTTGTCGGGGATGTGGATGTTGCCGTGCGCCGGCCGCCGCCGCAGCGCCTGGGGTGAGGCGAGTTCGTCCACCAGGGCCACCTGCGGGCGGCGGACGAGGACGGCGTCGAGGTCCATCTCGGGGAGGACGCCGGCGCGGCACTCCAGCCGCCGGCGCGGCACCTGCTCCAGGCCCTGCGGCAGTGCCTCCGTGCGCGGCCTGTCGTGGTGCTCGACGAAGGCGGCCACGCAGCCGGTGCCCCGCTCGATACGGCGGTGCGCCTCGGAGAGCATCACGTACGTCCTGCCGACGCCCGGTGCCGCACCGAGATGGATCCGAAGCTCGCCCCGTGCCATGGCCTCATTGTCTTCCGGTCCGCTGCCTGCGCGGCCTCGACCATACGGCCGGGAAGAGCCGCACATCGGTGCCGGGCGCGTCGGCGGGGCCGTCCTTGACGAAACCCTGACGCGCCCGGCCGTTCAGCGGGTCACGCCGGGTTGTCGCCGTGGGTGAGGGTCTCCCAGGCGACGAAGAGGTTGTTGCTGCCGGCGGGGCGGGCGCGCAGGGTCAGCGTCTCGGTGTTGGTCATGGCGTGTCCGAGACGGTTGGCCAGGGCGTTGTGGCCCACCTCGAGGACCGGCCCGAGTCCGAGCTTCAGTGAGCCGCCGCACAGCCAGCCCGGGGCGGCGGCGCCGAGCTGGTATTTGGCGTGGAAGCCCAGCCCGTGCCGCAGCCGCTCGCCGACGTCGGTGCCGTAGAGGTCCTGCCCCTGGATCCGGCTGGTCTCGGCGACGTGCGAGACGGCCGAGAGGCCGTACCCGGTGTGCGTGAAGTCCCGGCAGGTCTCCTGGCTGAGACCGTCGACGAAGGTCGACTGGCCCTGCCAGTACTTGACGATCTTGTCCCGGGTGTTCAGGTTCTGGCTCGGCACGGTCTTCGGCAGGTTGCCGTCGGAGGCCAGGTAGACGTAGGCGGCCGTGCGCGTGCGGAACTTCGCCATGGCCTTGTCGTAGGACGCCTTGTCCTCCAGGAAGACGGAGATGCCGACGGCTGCCTCCATCATCGACAGCTCCCAGTTGCCGTTGGAGTTCGAGCCGTTGATCACCTCGGGCAGGTACACGGTGCGGAGCATGGTGGCGAAGCGGCCGGAGTTGGCCCAGGTACCGGTGTACGTGTACTTGATGATCTCGGCGGCCTTGGGCCAGGAGGAGCCGGCCCAGCCCGTCTGGAGGGGCGCGTTGCTGTTGGTGTGGTCCCGGATCACGGCGGACCAGGCGTCCATCAGCTCGATCGCCTTGCGCGCGTGCCGTTCGTCGCGGGTGATGTACCAGGCGAGGGCCTGGGTGTAGGCGGCGATCGCGTCTTCTCGTTCGTCGGTGCAGCCATTGTCGGGCTGGGAGTACGAACCGCACTCGACGACCGCCCGGGGCTTGGGCGTGCGGTTCAGGTCGGTGTACTTGCTTGCCATCATCTGGTCGAAGGCGCCCTTCCAGGGCTGGGCGCCCGCGTTGACCTTGGAGCGGGTGAAGTCCAACTGGCCCTTGGAGACGGTGACTCCGGGGTGGACGAAGGCGGTGGGGGCGCCGGGAGCGGCCCCGGCGGGCCGGGCGAGGGCACCGGCGACGAGGGCGGCCGCGGCCGCCAGGAGTGCGGTTCTGCGCATACGTGAGAGGCCTTCCGTTCTTGTATGTGAACGTGAAGCGCTTTTATGAACAGATGTGTTGGACGGAGACGGTAGGTACAGACCAATGCCCCGTCAAGGCTCCCCGCACGAAGCATGAGAAAGGGCCGCACCCCCTGCGGGTGCGGCCCTGTTGACTCTGTGATGCTCAGCGAACCTCGGTGATCTCCGGTCCGCGCTGGAGCTGGCCCATTCCGCCGGCGAAACGGGAGCCCTCCTCCTGCTGGACGCCCTCGGGGACCATCTGGGCGTCGTTGGGCAGCTTCAGGACGATCGGGTCGCGGGGCGCCATCGGGCCCTCGCCACGGACCACGACGGTGTCCCGGAAGATCTGCTCCAGCAGCCCGGCGGCCTGCGGCTGCACCGCGCCCTGGCCCGAGATGACCCCGCGCAGGAACCAGCGGGGGCCGTCCACACCGACGAACCGCACGACCTGGAAGCCGCCGGTGCCGTCCGGCAGCTGCACCGGCACCTGGGCCCGCAGCTCCCAGCCCAGCGGACCCTCGACCTCGTCGACGATGCCGCCCTGCTGGGTGATGCCCGAGCCGATCTCCTCGCGCACCTCGCCCCAGATGCCCTCGCGCTTGGGCGCGGCGAAGGCCTGCAGCTGGATGGCGCTGTCGCGCAGCACGACCGTCGCCGCCACGATCGCGTCACCCGCGACCTCGACCCGCAGCTCCATGCCGTCGACGCCCGGCACGAACAGGCCGCCCAGGTCGACCCGGCCCTCGCCCGGGTCGCGCACCTCGGAGCTGTCCCAGGGCCCGTCGGGCCGCGGCGCCGGCTCGAGCCTCAGGCGCTCGGCCTCGCCGCCCGCCTCACTGTCGACACCGTCGACGACCTGCTCGGCCTCGCCGGCCGCGTCCTCGGCGGCATCCCTCTTCTTGCGACGTCCGAACACGTCACTGTCCTTCCCGGTCGGATACGACCGAAGCGTATCGATTCCCACCCGGCTGACCGCCCAGGGCGGCCTGACCGCTTGTGCCGCTCGTCCCGTCCACCGCGGCGTGTCCTCCGGTGGACCCGAAGCCCCCCTCGGCCCGCGCGGAGCCGGGAAGCTCCGCCACCTCGTGGAAGCGGACCCTCTCGACCTGCTGGACGACCAGTTGGGCGATCCGGTCGAAGCGCTCGAACCGCACGTCCTCGCGCGGGTCGAGATTCACCACGATCACCTTGATCTCCCCACGGTACCCGGCATCAACCGTCCCCGGGGCATTCACCAGGGCGACGCCGCAGCGGGCGGCCAGGCCGGACCGGGGGTGCACGAAGGCCGCGTACCCCTCCGGCAGCGCCACAGACACTCCCGTGGGCAGCACGGCCCGCTCGCCCGGCGCCAGTCGGCACGCCTCGGTGGTACGCAGATCGGCTCCCGCGTCCCCGGGGTGCGCATACGACGGAAGGGGTACGTCCGGATCGACGCGCCGGATCAGCACGTCCACGGGGACACGGCTCACGGAGCTCGTGGAGTTCACGGGAACGAGGGGGCTTTCCGGGCTCACGGGTTCACCTCGAAGGCGCGGGCACGCCGGATCTGGTCCGGGTCGTTCATGGCCGCCTGGATCTCCTCCTGGCGGCCGTGGTCGACGAAGTGGTCGACCTTGACCTCGATGAAGAGCGCGTCGGCACGCATGGCGACGGGCCCGTCGGGGCCGCCGACGCGTCCGGTGGCGGTCGAGTAGATCTTCCGCCCGGCCACCGCCGTCACCTCCGCCTCCAGATACAGCGTGGTGCCGACGGGCACAGGCAGCAGGAAGTCCGTCTCCAGCCGTCCGGTCACGGCGATCGTGCGCAACAGCCAGTTCAGCGAGCCGAGCGTCTCGTCCAGGGCGGAGGTGAGCACACCGCCGTGGGCGAGGCCCGGGGCGCCCTGGTGGGCGGGCTGCACGGTGAACTCGGCGGTGAGCGACACGCCCTCGCCGGCCCGGGCCTCCAGGTGCAGCCCGTGCGGCTGGTCGCCGCCACAGCCGAAACACTGGCCGTAGTGCGCGCCGAGGGGCTCACCTGGCGCCGGGGCATCCGGATGCCGCACCGGCCGTTCGGCGTCGGCCGGAGGCTGAAGAGCAGTGGAAGTACGACTCACAGCCGGAGACCTTACCCGCGCGCCGGCCCCTTCCGGACACCGTGTCAAGCTTGGCTCCATGCAGCTCTCCGCCGCCCCGTACGAAGAACGCCTGACCGCTCCCCGGTCCTGGTGGCTGATCTCGTTCCTGGTCGGGGTCTCCATGGCCCTGGTCCTGTTCCCGTTCGGCACGCTGCCGACGCTCGGCGGCCTGGCCGGTGGCACGGCGGTCGCGGCCGTCGCCGCGAGTTCGTACGGCTCGGTCCGCATCCGGGTGGTGGGCGATTCCCTGATCGCGGGCGAGGCGAAGATCCCGGTGGCGGCGCTGGGCGAGGCGGAGGTCCTGGACGCGGAGGAGACCCGCGCCTGGCGCACCCACAAGGCCGACCCGCGCGCCTTCATGCTGCTGCGCGCCTACATCCCCACGGCCCTGCGCGTGGAGGTCACGGACCCGGAGGACCCAACTCCGTACCTGTACCTGTCCACGCGTGAGCCGGAGCGTCTGGCGGAGGCACTGCGGGCGGCGAAGTCGGCGTAGCACACGTGCGCGGGGCTTCATCCGGCGGTGATGACGGAGGGCCCGCGTGTCCCGCCTCGGCGTCGCCTCAGCGTCCGTCGTCGCGCTTGTCGTCTCTCTCGTCGAGACGGCCCAAGGGGTCTTCGGTGATCTCGCCCATCTCGAGGGCGTCCGCCGGACGCTCCAGGGCGGGGAGTGCCTCCAGGTCCTCCCAGGGCACCTGGATCTTGCGCAGGTCCTCGCGGATCCGGGCGGCGAGCTTTCTCGTCTCGCTGCGGTTCATGGCCGCCCCGACGGCGGCACCGACCAGGAACGGCACGAGGTTCGGCATGCTGCGGACCATCCGCTTCATGATCCGCTGCCGCAGGTCGCGCTTCATGCGGCTGTTCAGCGCCATGCTCAGGGTCGAGGGCTTGGTCGCGTCGATCCCGCGCTCCCCGGACCAGGCGTCGAGGTACGCCGTGCTGCGCTGCTTGAGGCTGCCGGGCGGCCGCACGCCGTAGACCTCGTGGAGTTCGGCGATCAGCTTCAGCTCGATCGCCGCGACGCCGGTGATCTCGGCGGCCAGTTCCGTCGGCATCGCGGGCGGCACGGGAAGCATCGCCGCGGCGCCGATGCCCGCTCCGACCGTCGCCGTCGCCTTCGCCGCGCCCGCGACGAGTTTGTCCGCGAGCTCTTCCGGCCCGAGACCCGGGAACTGCCGGCGCAGGGTCGCCAGGTCCCGTACGGGGACGCGAGGGGCCAGTTCGATGATCCGGTCGGTGAGGTGTGCGAGTCCCGCACGGGCCCGTTCGCCGCCCTTGCGAGCGCCTTCCCAGGCCCTCTCCCGGATCGCCCCCGCCCGTCGTCGGGCGACGGGAGCGGGGGCGTCGACGGACGCCGGGAGGTCACCCCGGTCCGCTGCCGGTTCGAGCGAGGCCGCCCCCGTACCGGTTGAGCCTCGCTCGTCGTCACGCGCGCCGTGCGGGCCGTCGATCGGCCCTTCGTCCGCTTTCCGCTTGGGGAAGCGGCGCTTCCAGGGAGGGGTCGAGCCAGTCACGGCCGACCCGCCCTCAGTCGCAGTCGCGGCAGATCGGCTGACCGTTCTTCTCCCGGGCCAGCTGGCTGCGGTGGTGCACCAGGAAGCAGCTCATGCAGGTGAACTCGTCCTGCTGCTTCGGGAGCACTCGGACTGCCAGCTCCTCGTTCGAGAGATCGGCGCCGGGCAGCTCGAGGCCTTCCGCGGCCTCGAACTCGTCGACGTCCACTGCGGAGGCCGACTTGTCGTTCCTCCGAGCCTTCAGCTCTTCGAGGCTGTCCGAGTCAACGTCGTCGTCGGTCTTGCGTGGAGTGTCGTAATCGGTTGCCATGTCGCTCTCCCCCTCTGGGTGTCTGCGGTGTCTCCAGCGCACGTAACGCGTGAGAGGCCGGACTTGTGCCCGACCTGAGGCGGAGATTTTGCCTCACATCAAGGTCTGTTACTCAATCGACACCCAACCGGACTCCTCACGAGTGATCGGCTTGGATGGCGATGGGGACCGTACACGGTCCGAATGCCGCACTACAAAGGCGTCTCACCGTGTACTTCCCGTGATCAAGACCCCCGAAAACCGGGATTTTCCCGGCTTTCCGACAGGGTGCATGATCACGGAGAGTGGATGGCCAGAAAGCCGCCCCTGTGATCGATCACACACGCGGCACTCGCGGTGCGATCTCGAAAATTCAGCGTAAAGCGAACACCCCCGTGTGCCGCCGAGTTGATCGGCGACATGATCTCAGATGGGCAGCGTGACTCGCATCACGAGCCCACCCCCTTCGCGCGGCTGTGCGTAGATGTGCCCGCCGTGCGCCCGGGCCACCGACCGGACGATCGACAGCCCGAGTCCTACGCCCTTGTCGCTGCCCGTGCGCTCGGTGCGCAGCCGCCGGAACGGCTCGAAGAGGTTGTCGATCTCGTACGCCGGCACGACCGGGCCGGTGTTGGAGACGACCAGGACGGCCTGGCCGTGCTGGACGTCGGTGGTGACCTCGACCCAGCCGCCCTCGGCCACGTTGTACCGCACGGCGTTCTGCACCAGGTTGAGCGCGACCCGCTCCAGCAGCACGCCGTTGCCCTGGACGACTGCGGGCTTCTGCTCGCCGCGGATGCGCACGCCCTTGGCCTCGGCCTCGCCGTGCACCTGGTCGATGGCCTGCTCCGCGACCTCGGCGAGGTCCACCGGGCCCCGCTCGACGATCTGGTTGTCACTGCGGGCGAGCAGCAGCAGGCCCTCGACGAGTTGTTCGCTGCGCTCGTTGGTGGCCAGCAGCGTCTTGCCGAGTTGCTGGAGTTCCACCGGTGCGCCCGGGTCGGACAGGTGCACCTCGAGGAGCGTGCGGTTGATCGCCAGCGGTGTTCTCAGCTCGTGCGAGGCATTGCCCACGAAGCGCTGCTGGGCGGTGAAGGCTCGCTGCAGCCGCTCCAGCATGTCGTCGAAGGTGTCCGCCAGCTCCTTCAGCTCGTCGTCCGGGCCGTCCAGCTCGATCCGGCGGGACAGGTCGGAGCCCGCCACCGCGCGCGCGGTGCGGGTGATGCGGCCCAGCGGTGACAGGACCCGTCCGGCCATCGCGTAGCCGAAGGCGAAGGCGATGACCGCCAGGCCCAGCAGGGCCAGGAGCGAGCGGCTGAGCAGGTTGTCCAGTGCGGCCTGCCGCTGGTCGTTGACGCACTGGTTCATGGCGTGGTTGAACTCGCTGGGCGAGGCCTGGCCGGGCAGGTTGCAGATGTCGCTGGTGACCTTGCCCTCGACGATCTTGAACGGCAGCTCGCTGCCGACGTTCAGCGCCTGCGCGGCCAGCAGGTAGATGATCGACAGCAGCAGGATGCCGGCGATCAGGAACATGCCGCCGTAGAGCAGTGTGAGTCTTATGCGGATGGTCGGGCGCAGCCAGGGGAGCGGCGGCGCGGGCCGCCGGGGGTCCCAGGTGGGCTTCGGGGGCGCCTGGGGAGGCGCGGGAGTCGCTGCCACGGCGTATCAGATCCGGTAGCCGGAGCCGGGGACGGTGACGATGACGGGCGGCTCGCCGAGCTTGCGGCGCAGGGTCATGACTGTCACACGGACGACGTTCGTGAACGGGTCGGTGTTCTCGTCCCAGGCCTTCTCCAGCAGCTGCTCCGCCGAGACGACGGCGCCCTCGCTGCGCATCAGCACCTCCAGGACGGCGAACTCCTTGGGCGCGAGCTGGACCTCCTTGCCGTCGCGGAAGACCTCGCGGCGGTTGGGGTCGAGCTTGATGCCGGAGCGCTCCAGGACCGGCGGCAGGGGCACGCTGGTGCGCCGGCCGAGGGCCCGCACGCGCGCGATGAGCTCACTGAACGCGAACGGCTTGGGCAGATAGTCGTCGGCGCCGATCTCCAGGCCCTCCACCCGGTCGCTGACGTCGCCCGAGGCCGTGAGCATCAGCACGCGCGTGGGCATGCCGAGCTCGACGATCCTGCGGCAGACGTCGTCGCCGTGCACGAGCGGGAGGTCGCGGTCGAGGACGACCACGTCGTAGTCGTTGACGCCGATGCGCTCGAGGGCGGCCGCGCCGTCGTACACGACGTCGACGGCCATGGCCTCCCGGCGCAGTCCGGTGGCCACCGCATCGGCGAGCAGTTGCTCGTCCTCGACGACGAGTACGCGCACGTCCCTGGTCCTTCCTCATGTCCACCCGCGTAGCGCCGCACAGGCGCAGCCGGGCAGGGGTCTTCGACGGTCTGTTGGTGTGTTGCCCTCCATCCTGCCCTTTTCGGCCATAAGTCGGAGGTAAGGCGGGTGAGGGGGCGGGGCCCGATGCGGAATACCAGATTTTCTCCCGCGGTTAGGTTTCCACGGAAGGGAGCTTGGGGAGGACGGCTTTACATCCCACGATCACGCTCTGCTGGCACCGCACCACCATGCGGTGCGCGTCAACCCGCTTCCGCAGGGCGGGCGTGGGTGTCCGGCACCGTCGCCGCCCAGCTGAGCGGCGCTGGGCATCCACCGGAGACGTGATCGTCCCTTCCGAACGGCACACCCCCGTGCCAACGACCCACGACCCAGGACGAGGGGGCGCAGCATGGACGCATTCACCGCAGGACTTCTGCAGCGCATAAGGGCGACCGAGTCCGATCTGTCCCGGGCTCGCGACGAGGGCGACGACTTCCTCGTCGAGGTGGAGCAGGGCGAGCTCGACGACCTGCGCCGTCTCGCCGCCGAGCACGGTGTGGAGGTCGGCGCGACGAGCGTCTGATCAGGCCGTACGGAGCGGGCCCCGGCGAATCCAGCGCCGGGGCCCGTTTTCGTCGTCCGGGGGTCAGTCGTGCCAGGCGCCGAAGTCCTCCAGGAGGCGCTGGAGAGGCTCGAAGACGCCCGGGGTACCCGCGACTGCCAGATCCCCTGACGGGCGTTCTCCGGGGCGTCCACCGGTCAGCGCGCCCGCCTCCCGGGCGATCAGGTCGCCCGCCGCGAGGTCCCAGGGGTGCAGGCCGCGCTCGTAGTAGCCGTCGAGGCGTCCGGCGGCCAGGTCGCACAGGTCGACCGCGGCCGACCCTCCGCGCCGGATGTCGCGCAGCAGCGGGATCAGCCTCTGGGCGACCTCGGCCTGGTGGGCGCGGACCTCGGCCACGTAGTTGAAGCCCGTCGAGACCAGGGCCTGGTCCAGGGGCGGCGCCGGGCGGCAGGCCAGCCTGCGCTCGCCGTCCCAGGCCCCGGTGGCCCAGGCACCACCGCCGACCACCGCGTGGAAGGTCTCGCCGCGCATCGGGGCCGCGACGACTCCGACGACGGTCTCGCCGTCCTGCTCGGCGGCGATGGAGACGGACCAGGTGGGCAGCCCGTACAGGTAGTTGACCGTACCGTCGAGCGGGTCGACGACCCAGCGGACCCCGCTCGTGCCCTCCGTGGCGGCGCCCTCCTCGCCGAGGATGCCGTCGTCCGGGCGGCGCTCGGCGATCAGGCCGGTGATCAGCTTCTCGGCCGCGATGTCCATCTCCGTGACGACGTCGATGGGGCTGGACTTGGTCGCGGCCACCGCGAGGTCGGCCGGGCGTCCGTCCCGCAGCAGCGCGCCCGCGCGCCGGGCGGCCTCCTGGGCGAGAGCGAGCAGGTCCTTGTGCAGGGGGTCGGTCACGGGGCTCCTCACGCGTAGGTGCTGTCGGCGCCCGCGGCGGCGCGGCGGGGGGCGCGGGCCGGGCAGCAGCCGACCGGGCAGAGGTGGTGGCTCGCCCCGAGGGCACCCAGCGCGCAGGGCGTGACCTCCTGCCCGCGCTCGACGGCGGCGCGCTCCACGACGAGTTCGCGGACCGCGGCGGCGAACCTCGGGTCGGCGCCGACGGTGGCCGAGCGGCGCATCGGCAGCCCCAGCTCCTCCGCCTTGGCCCTGGCCTCCGTGTCGAGGTCGTAGAGGACCTCCATGTGGTCGGATACGAAGCCGATGGGGGCGATCACCATGGCCGGGACACCGGCCGCGTGCCGCTCCTCGAGGTGGTCGCAGATGTCGGGCTCCAGCCAGGGGATGTGCGGGGCGCCGGAGCGGGACTGGTAGACGAGCTGCCAGGGGTGGTCGACGCCGGTGCGCTCCCGGACGGCGTCCGCGATCAGCTGCGCCACGTCCAGGTGCTGCCTGACGTACGCGCCGCCGTCTCCGTGGTCCTCGACGGGCCCGGAGGTGTCGGCGGAGGCCGTCGGGATCGAGTGCGTCGAGAAGGCGATGTGCGCCCCGTCCCGGACGTCCTCGGGCAGTTCGGCGAGGGAGCGGATCACCCCGTCGATCATGGGCTCGAGGAAGCCGGGGTGGTTGAAGTAGTGCCGCAGCTTGTCGACCTTCGGCGGCTCCAGCCCCTCGGCCTGCAGAGCCGCGAGCGCGTCGGCGAGGTTCTCGCGGTACTGGCGGCAGCCCGAGTACGAGGCGTAGGCGCTGGTGGCGAGGACCAGGATGCGGCGGCGGCCGTCACGGACCATCTCGCGCAGCGTGTCCGTCAGATACGGCGCCCAGTTGCGGTTGCCCCAGTAGACCGGCAGGTCCAGGCCGTGGTCGGCGAAGTCCTTGCGCAGGGCGTCCAGCAGGGCCCGGTTCTGGTCGTTGATGGGGCTGACCCCGCCGAAGAGGAAGTAGTGCTGCCCGACTTCCTTGAGGCGTTCCTTGGGGATGCCGCGCCCCCGCGTCACGTTCTCCAGGAACGGGACCACGTCGTCCGGGCCTTCCGGGCCGCCGAAGGAGAGCAGGAGCAGGGCGTCGTAGGGGCTGACATCGCGCGCGTCTGGCATGAGTCGATCCTGCCACCCTGCGCTGACAGCCGGGAAACGGCGGGGTGACACCTGCGCGGCGGACGGCTCGAAGCGGGCCTTGACGGGTGCGTCGGGCGTACCCGAGGCGTAATCTGTGTCGACTGCGTTCGCAGCTTACTGAGCCTTCCGGAGACCCCGTGCCCAGCCCCTACCGCGCCCTGTTCGCCGCCCCCGGCTCCAAGGGTTTCTCCGCCGCGGGCTTCCTCGGCCGTATTCCGGTGTCGATGATGGGCATCGGCGTCGTCACGATGGTCTCCCAGCTCACCGGGCGGTACGGCCTGGCCGGTGCCCTGTCGGCCACCGTCGCGCTGGCCGCGGCGGTGGCCGGACCGCAGGTCTCGCGGCTGGTGGACCAGTACGGCCAGCGGCGGGTGCTGAGGCCGGCGACGCTGATCTCGCTGACCGCGGCGGCCGTCCTGCTGTGCGCGGCGCACTACGGGTGGCCTGACTGGGTGCTGTTCGCGGCGTGCGCCGGCGTCGGCTGCGTGCCGAGTGTCGGCGCGATGATCCGGGCCCGCTGGGCGGCGCTGTACCGGGGCACGCCGCAGTTGCACACCGCGTACTCCTTCGAGTCCGTGGTGGACGAGGTGTGCTTCATCTTCGGGCCGATCATCTCCATCGGCCTGTCCACGGCCTGGTTCCCGGAGGCCGGTCCGCTGCTCGCCGCCTGTTTCCTGGCCGTGGGCGTCTTCTGGCTGACCGCGCAGCGCGCCACCGAGCCGGAGCCGCACCCGCGTGAGCACCGCGGCGGGGGCACGGCCCTGCGCTCGAGGGGCCTTCAGGTCCTGGTGGTCACCTTCGCGGCGACCGGGGCGATCTTCGGGGCGGTCGACGTGGTCACCGTGGCCTTCGCCGACGAGGAGGGGAACAAGGCCGCCGCGAGCATCGTCCTCGCGCTGTACGCGGCCGGTTCCTGCGTGGCGGGCATGGTCTTCGGACTGCTGCACTTGGCCGGGGCGCCGGAACGCCGGTGGTTGCTGGGCGTGTGTGCCATGGCCGTGAGTATGATCCCCCTCCTACTGGTCGGAAACTTGCCGTTTCTGGCCGTGGCGCTGTTCGTTGCGGGACTGTCCATCGCTCCGACGATGATCACGACGATGTCCCTCATCGAAGAGCACGTACCACGTGCGCAGCTCACCGAGGGCATGACCTGGGTGAGCACCGGGCTCGCGGTGGGGGTCGCGCTCGGCTCCTCCGCGGCCGGCTGGGTGATCGACGCGGCCGGGGCACGTGCGGGGTACGGGGTTCCGGCGGTGGCCGGGGCCGTCGCGGTCGCGGTGGGTTTCCTCGGATTCCGTCGGCTCAAGCGGCCGGCTACGGGTCGGGGAGGCTCCGTTGAGCAGCACAGCGAACGGAAAGAACGGCACGTGGCGTAACTGGGGCGGCAACGTCTCCGCGCGGCCCGCGCGGGAGGTCACCCCGGCCTCCGTCGACGAGCTGGCCGCCGCCGTGCGGCGGGCCGCCGAGGACGGCCTGAAGGTGAAGGCCGTCGGCAGCGGGCATTCCTTCACGTCCATAGCCGCGACGGACGGTGTGTTGATCCGCCCTCAACTGTTGACCGGCATACGTGACATCGATCGCGAGGCCATGACCGTCACGGTGGAGTCCGGTACCCCGCTCAAGCGACTCAACGTGGCTCTGGCGCGCGAGGGACTGTCGCTGACGAACATGGGCGACATCATGGAACAGACGGTCTCCGGGGCCACCAGTACCGGCACGCACGGCACGGGCCGTGACTCCGGGTCGATCGCCGCCCAGATCAAGGGCCTGGAACTGGTCACCGCCGACGGCTCGGTCCTCACCTGCTCCGAGAAGGAGAACCCGGAGGTCTTCGCGGCCGCCCGCATCGGCCTCGGCGCCCTGGGCATCGTCACCGCGATCACCTTCGCCGTGGAGCCGGTCTTCCTGCTCACGGCCCGCGAGGAGCCGATGCCGTTCGACCGGGTCCTCGCCGACTTCGAGGAACTCTGGGCGGAGAACGAGCACTTCGAGTTCTACTGGTTCCCGCACACCGGGAACACCACCACCAAGCGCAACAACCGCAGCGCGGGCCCGGAGAAGCCGGTGCCGCAGCTCCAGAGCTGGTTCGAGGACGAGTTCCTCTCCAACGGGGTCTTCCAGGTGGCCAACTGGGTCGGCCGCGCGGTGCCCGCCACGATCCCCGCGATCGCCCAGATCTCCAGCAAGGCCCTGTCCGCGCGGACTTACACCGACATCCCTTACAAGGTCTTCACATCTCCGCGCCGGGTGCGCTTCGTGGAGATGGAGTACGCCGTTCCACGCGCGGCCGTCGTCGAGACGCTGCGCGAGCTGAAGACGATGGTCGACCGCTCCGGCCTGAAGGTCAGCTTCCCCGTGGAGGTGCGCACCGCCCCGGCGGACGACATCACTCTGTCCACCGCCTCGGGCCGGGACACCGCCTACATCGCCGTCCACATGTTCCAGGGCACGCCCTACCAGCGGTACTTCACCGCGGCGGAGCGGATCTTCACCGCCCATGAAGGGCGTCCGCACTGGGGCAAGGTGCACACGCGGGACGCCGAGTACTTCTCCCGGGTGTATCCCCGCTTCGGGGAGTTCACGGAGCTGCGGGATCGCCTCGACCCCGATCGGCGGTTCCAGAACGACTACTTGCGGAGGGTTCTTGGGGCATAGGGGACGCTCCGGGGGTGGTCTTCCCCACGTTCAAGATCATGGAAAGCGGGCAGCGGGCGGCCGACTCCGCCCCCTTGCCAGAAGTCGGACGGCGCGCCAATCCACGCACGTGGCCCAAATGGAGTACTGTTGCGAGCCCTGGGTCCGGTCTCCCGCCAGGGGGTACGGGGCCTTTAAGGACCGCCGGGAGGGGGCTAGTTGCACAGGGTGACAGAGTTCGTCACTTAGCGTTGCGAATAGGTAACCGTGCCATAACGGCGATCCAGGGCCCGCGCCCGACACGCCGGGCAACTCGGCAAGGTTGTGGCAGGCTGCACCCGGGCAGGCCACACTCGACTAGCGGAAGCAGCGACGCACGTGACGTCGGCAGGCACCACCCGGGAGGTCCCCATGCCCGAACTGCGTGTCGTGGCCGTCTCGAATGACGGCACACGGCTGGTGCTGAAGGCTGCGGACAGCACGGAGTACACGCTTCCCATCGACGAACGGCTCCGCGCCGCCGTGCGTGGCGACCGTCCTCGTCTCGGCCAGATCGAGATCGAGGTGGAGAGCCACCTCCGCCCCCGCGACATCCAGGCGCGTATACGTGCCGGCGCGACCGCGGAAGAGGTCGCGCAGATGGCAGGCATCCCCGTCGACCGGGTCCGCCGCTTCGAGGGTCCGGTGCTCGCCGAGCGCGCGTTCATGGCCGAGCGGGCCCGCAAGACCCCGGTCCGCCGCCCCGGCGAGAACTCCGGTCCGCCGCTGGGCGAGGCCGTGGGCGAGCGGCTGCTGCTGCGCGGTGCCGAGAAGGACACCGTGCAGTGGGACTCGTGGCGTCGCGACGACGGCACGTGGGAAGTCCTGCTGGTCTACCGCGTCGCGGGCGAACCGCACTCGGCGAGCTGGACGTACGACCCGCCCCGGCGGCTCGTCCAGGCCGTCGACGACGAGGCGCGCATGCTCATCGGCGAGACCGACGACCTGGCCGCGCCCGAGCCCAGCTTCCCGTTCGTGCCGCGGATCGCCCGGCTGCCGCGCGACCGGCCGCTGGACCGTTCCGCCGACCGGGAGCGGCCCAGCCTTCCGGCGGCGGCGTCCGAGCCGGTGGAAGAGAGCACGGGTGAACGGGACTCGCTGACCAGTCTGCTGGAGGCGGTGCCGAGCTTCCGCGGCGACCTGGTGGTGCCGGAGCGCCCCGCGCCGGAGCCCGAGGAGGAGCCCGTCGCCGAAGCCGAGGAGGAGGAGCCCCCGGCTCCTGCGGCCTCGGCCGGTTCCGCCTACGCGGACGTCCTCATGCCGCGCTCCGTCGGCAGCCACCGCGACCGGCTCATCGGGGCCACCGACCGCCAGGCCGAAGCCGACGGCGTCCGGCCGGGCCGCAGAGCCGCCGTCCCGAGCTGGGACGAGATCGTGTTCGGGACGCGGCGCAAGAAGCAGGAGTAGCCGGATCGGCTGCACGAGGACGAGGGCCGTGCCTTCCGGGCGTGGCCCTCGTCCTCGTTCCGGGTCACCGAGGAGGCTCCCGTCGGGTCACCGAGGAGGCTCCCGTCGGGTTACTGAGGATCCGGTCCCACGGCCACCGGCCGGTCCGGATCGGAGGACCACTCCGACCACGAACCCACGTACAGCTCCGCCGGGATGCCCGCGATCGCCAGGGCCAGCACCTCGTGCGCCGCGGACACCCCCGACCCGCAGTACACGCCGACCCGCGCGTCCTCGGTCACGCCAAGCCCCTTGAAACGCGCGCGCAGTTCCTCGGCGTGCAGGAAGCACCCGTCCGCCGCCACGTTCTCCGTGGTGGGCGCCGACACCGCTCCCGGGATGTGCCCCGCCACCGGATCGATCGGCTCCACCTCGCCCCGGTACCGCTCCCCCGCCCGCGCGTCCAGCAGCACCCCCGACCGTGCCAACGCCGCGGCGGCGTCGGCGTCGAGCAGGCCGGCCCCTCCTGGCTCGGGCACGAAGTCGCCCTCGGCCGGAGCCGGCACGGTCTTCTCCAACGGCCCCTCCCAGGTCGGCAACCCGCCGTCGAGGACTCGCACGTCCGGGTGACCCGTCCAGCGCAGCAGCCACCACGCCCGGGCCGCCGCCCAGCCCTGGCCGCCGTCGTAGACGACCACCGGCTTCCCGGACGACACGCCCGCCCGGCGCATCGCGGCACCGAAGCGCGCGAGGTCGGGCAGCGGATGCCTGCCGCCCTCGCCCGGCGCCGAGGCCAACTCCCGGTCCAGGTCGACGAAGACGGCCCCCGGAAGGTGCCCTTCCTCGTACGCGGCCCGGCCGTCGTACGGCGGCTCACCGGTCGCCTTGGCCATGGTGAGCTGCCAGCGGACATCGAGCAGGACGGGCGGGTTGGCACCCGTCAGCTCGCTCGCGAGATCGGATGCGGAGATGATGGCGTTCATGGCTCCATCCTCGCGCACAGGGGTGGCCGAGCCGTCCGGCTCCGGCTACTGTGCTCGGCCGGAGCGGGACGCTCACGCGCTGTACGGGAACAAGCACATGCTGTACAGCTGAACGACGGGTGCCGACAAGCGCGCCGCAAGGGGCAGCGCACCGCACATCAGGCATTCTCCCGGACAGGGGCCGCCCCGCAGGGCGTTCCCCCGTGGGCTGCGGACAGCGCGCCCACCGCGAGGCCGAGAAGAGAGTGACGATGACCGACGCACGGGAGTCCGCCGGCCCGAACGGCGCAAGACCCGCTCGGCACGCGCCCGGCACGCCCTGCTGGGTGAGCCTGATGGTGCACGGGCCGGACGCCACCCAGGAGTTCTACGGAACACTGTTCGGCTGGGAGTTCCAGCCGGGCCCCCGGCAACTCGGCCCGTACGTACGGGCGCTGCTCGACGGACACGAGGTGGCCGGCATCGGCCAACTGCCGCCGGACCGTCATCTGCCCATCGCGTGGACCCCCTACTTCGCCTCGGAGAACGCGGATCTGACCGCCGAGACGGTGCGCAGCTGCGGCGGCACGATCGGCGTGGGCCCGCTGGACGCCGCCGACGCGGGCCGCCTGGCGATCTGTTCCGATCCTTCGGGTGCGGTCTTCGGCATCTGGCAGGCCGCCGCGCACCTCGGCACGGCCGTCTCGGGCGCCCCCGGCACGCCCGCCTGGAACGAGCTGCTGACCTTCGAGTCGGCGAGCGTCGCCAAGTTCTACCGGTCGGTGTTCGGCTACCAGGAGGAGCCGGTGGTGTCCGCCGACTTCGACTACGTGACCCTGCACCTCGGGGACCGGTCCGTCGCCGGCATCCACGGGCTGGGGCAGGCCCTGCCCCGCGACCGGGGCCCGCACTGGGTGACGTACTTCCAGGTCGACGACGTCGACGACGCGCTGGACCACCTGGTGCATCTGGGCGGGCAGGTCCTCAAGCCGGCCCATGACACGGCGCACGGCCGGGTGGCGATGGTGGCCGACCCGGAGGGGGCGCGGTTCGCGCTGGTGCGACGGCAGCGCTGATGCTCTGCCGACCTGCCGGGGGCGAAGGGCACCGCCCGGTGGTCAGGAGGACGACACCGGCAGCACGTCCGGGGACAGGGCCGCCGCGCGGGCCGTCGCCGAGGTCATGCGGCGCCTGTGGTGGCGGCGGCACAGGACCTCGTAACCGACCTCGTCGGCGGAGTGGGTGACGTCTCCGACGACCACCTGGGCGCCCTCGACGACCATGACGCCGCCTATCGTGCGGGCGTTGTGCGTGGCCCGGGCGCCGCACCAGCACAGGGCCTCGACCTGGAGCACCTCGACCCGGTCGGCCAGTTCCACCAGCCGCTGGGAGCCGGGGAACAGCTTGGAGCGGAAGTCGGTCGTGATGCCGAAGGCGTAGACGTCGAGGCCCAGGTCGTCGACCACCCGCGCGAGTTGGTCGATCTGCTCCGGCGCGAGGAACTGCGCCTCGTCGGCGATCACGTAGTCCGCGCGGCCGCCCTGCGAGAGGTGGTCGACGAGGTAGGCGTAGAGGTCCTGGCCGTCCTCGACCTCCACCGCGTCCGTGACCAGGCCGAGGCGCGAGGACAACTTGCCCTCTCCGGCGCGGTCGTCACGCGAGAAGATCATGCCCTGGAGGCCGCGCGCCGAGCGGTTGTGCTCGATCTGGAGAGCCAGCGTCGACTTCCCGCAGTCCATCGTTCCGGAGAAGAACACCAGCTCGGGCATGTCGAGTTGAGCACCTTTCGGCGAGAGAGGCCAGGCGTGAGAGATCGGGGTGGGGCTTCAGGAGCGTACTTCGAGCAGCGGGACCAACTGCTCGGCGGGGGTCATCGAACCGTGGTTGCCGACCATCGCCGACTCCTTCGGCTCCCGCTCGGAGGCGATGATCAGGACGTCGTCGCGCGCGGCGGCGACCACGTCGCCGATCCGGCCGTGCACCCGTTCGTCGATCTTCGGGCCGAACCAGCCCGCCGCGATGGCCTCGTCGCGTGAGGCCACCCAGAACTGCTCGCCGAGTACCTCGCGCCAGCAGGTCAGGACGTCGCCGGCGGCACCGGGCACCGCGTAGACGTGCCGGGCGCGGCCCTCGCCGCCGAGCAGGGCGACTCCGGCGCTCAGCTCCCAGTCCTCGTCGAAGTCCATGCGGTGCTCTTCGTCGAAGGGCACGTCGATCATGCCGTGGTCGGCGGTGACGTAGAGGGCGCTGCGCGGCGGCAGTTGCTCGGCCAGGCGCTGGACCAGGCGGTCGGCGTACATGAGCTGGCCGCGCCAGGTGTCGGAGTCGACTCCGAAGCGGTGGCCGGCGCCGTCGACCTCGGCGAAGTACGTGTAGACCAGGGAGCGGTCCCCCGCGGCCAGTTGCTCGGCCGCCAGGTCCATACGGTCCTCGCCGGTCAGCCGCCCGAGGAACGTTCCGCCGCTGAGCGCGACCTTGGTCAGCGGGGTGTTCTCGAACGTCGGGGACGACACCTGCGCGGCGTGCACGCCCGCCTCGTGGGCCAGCTGGAAGACCGTCGGGTACGGCTGCCAGGGGCCGGGCGGAGCCCAGGGCTGCCAGCGCAGCTGGTTCATCAGCTCGCCCGTGTCCGGGTTGCGCACGGTGTAGCCGGGCAGGCCGTGCATGCCGGGCGGCAGGCCGGTGCCGACCGAGGCAAGGGAGGTGGCCGTGGTCGCCGGGTAGCCGGCGGTGAGCGGACGTCCGGTGCCGCCGCGCGAGGTGGCGAGCAGGGACGTCATGAAGGGGGCGTCCTCGGGGTGCGCCCTGAGCTGCTCCCAGCCGAGGCCGTCGATCAGGAACACGCAGTTGCGGTCGGCGGGGGTCAGCTCGGAGATCGCGGCGCTCATGCCCGGTACGCCCAGGCCGGCGGCCAGCGTGGGCAGCAGGTCGGCGAGGGAGCCGCTGCCGTACTCGGGGACCGGGGCGGAGGTGACGGTGAGCGGTTCGGGGTGGTGGTCCCAGGTCGTCTGGTGTGCCATCAGCGAGCGGTGTCCGCGGTCGCCTCGGAGAGCGCCTGCGCGAAGGCGAGTGCCTGGCGCACGGTCTCCGGTCCGTCCCCCGCCTCGCTGACGCGCAGGCTGAGGTCGTCCGCCGTCGAGTTGCCGGTGTAGCCGTGGTCCGCCTCGCAGTTGGGGTCGCCGCAGGCGGCCGGCTCCAGGTCGATGCGGGAGACGGCGCCCCAGCCGATGGTGAGGACGACCTCACGGGGCAGGGTGCCCGGCTTGTAGGACTCCGGGTTGGCGACCACCCGGCTGACCACGATCGACGAGATGCGGCTCATCTTCACGGACTCCGTCGACGTCGTGGCGTACGGCGTCGGGGAGGTGCTGTCGGCGGCCTGTTCGTCGGTGTGGCTGACGATGAAGCGGTGGTCGGTGAGGACGAGCACCGTCACATGCCGCCGCACCTCGTTCTGGTCGAACGTCGTCTCCTGGTGGACCAGGTACGACCTGATGGGCTCGCCGCCCACGGCGGCCTCCACCGCCTCGGCCACGAGGGCCGGGTAGTAGCCGCTGCGCTCGATCGCCGCCCGCAGCCCCTGGGTCGTCGTACTGGTCTTGGCCATGACGCCCATCCTACGGGGGACCACTGACTGCGAGGCACCGCTCGCCCCCTGTCAGTACGCGGGGAGGGTTCCGCTGTCAGTACGCGGGGAGGGTTCGCGGGCCGAGGTCGTCGCGGGCGGGCGGTGGTGCCAGGCGGACGGATGCGCCCAGGACGCTCAGGCCGTGCGAGGCGACGATGACCGGCTCGAGGGTGACCGCGACGACCTCGGGATGGTCGTCGACCAGCCGGGACACCCGCAGCAGCAGCTCCTCCAGGGCGCGGGTGTCGGCCGGTGCGGAGCCGCGCCAGCCGAACAGCAGGGGTGCGGTGCGGATCGAGCGGACCAGCGAGGTCGCCTCCTTGTCGGTGACCGGGATCAGCCGGTGGGCCGTGTCCCCGAGCAGCTGCGAGACGGCCCCGGCCAGCCCGAAGGAGAGCACGGCTCCGGCCGCGGGGTCGATGACGGCCCGGACGACGACGTCCACGCCCCGTGGCGCCATCCGCTGCACGACGGGGCGCAGCTCCTCCGGTGCACCGAACAGCTCGGTCAACTCGATGTACGACCTGAGCAGTTGGTCCTCGTCCGCGAGGTCGAGGCGTACGCCGCCCAGGTCGGCGCGGTGCCGCAGGTGCAGGGCTGTGGCCTTGAGGGCGACGGGGAAGCCGAGGGTGCGGGCTGCCTCGGCGGCGGCGTCGGGGGTCGGGGCGGGCAGGGCCCGGTGGACGTGGATGCCGTACTGGCCGAGCAGCTGGCAGGTCTCGTCCGTGCCGAGCGTGAGTCCCTGCCCGCGCGCGAGGAGCCCGTCGATCAGCGTGGCGGCGCCCTTCTCGTCGATGTCCTCGTACTCGGGCACCTTGCCGGGGTCGGCGGCACCGCGCCGCCACTGCGCGTAGCTGACGGCCTGCGCCAGGGCGCGGACGGCGCGCTCGGCGGCGGGGTAGGCGGGGATGAGGTGCTCGCCCTCGGGGGCCTCGGCGGTGGGGAGTCGTTCTTCGGCGGATGCCGGGCGAGGGACGACGTGTGGAGGATGGTCCGCCTCGGCCTGCGGTGCCGTGCTCGCCGCCGCCGACAGGGCCTCCGCCAGGCCGCCGAGCTCCACGTGCACCACCAGGACCGGCTTGGCCGGAGCCGCGGCCGCCGCCGAGCGCAGCGCCTGCGCGAGGGCCGCGTCCGCGACCGAGCCCTCCCCCACCGCCGGGATGGCGGTGACGACGACCGCGTCGCACTCGTCGTCGGCCAGCGCGCGTGACAGGGCCGCGTGGAAGTCCGCCGCGGAGGCGGCCGTGGTCAGGTCCTGCGGTGCATGCGGACGCAGCCCCTCGGCGAGGCACGCGTCGTACGTGAGCAGGCCGAGCGACTCGGAGTTGCCGAGGATCGCCACCCGGGGCCCGGCCGGCAGCGGCTGGCGGGCGAGCAGCAGCCCGGCGTCCACCAGCTCGGTGATGGTGTCGACGCGGATGACGCCGGCCTGCCGAAGCAGCGCGGAGACCGTCGCGTGCGGCAGCCGGGTCGCCCGTACGGCGTGCCCCTGGGGCGCGGCCGCGTGCCGGGCGCCCTGGACCACGACCAGGGGCTTCGCCGCCGCCGTGCGGCGGGCGAGGCGGGTGAACTTGCGGGGGTTGCCGATGGACTCCAGGTACATGAGGACGACGTCGGTGTCCGGGTCCTCGTACCAGTACTGGAGGACGTCGTTGCCGGAGACGTCGGCCCGGTTGCCCGAGGAGACGAACGTGGAGACGCCGGTCACGCCCGTGACGCCGCCGCCGCGCCGGTGCAGCCGGGACAGCAGGGCGATGCCGATGGCCCCGGACTGGGCGAACAGGCCGATCCGGCCCGGCCGCGGCGTCTCGGGCGCGAGGGAGGCGTTGAGCCGCACCCGCGGGGAGGTGTTGATGATGCCGAAGGCGTTCGGCCCGATGATCCGCATGCCGTACGTGCGGGCCTGACGCACGAGCTCGCGCTGGCGTTCGCGCCCCTCGGTGCCGCTCTCGGCGTATCCGGCGGAGACCACGACCAGCCCCTGCACGCCGTGTTCGCCGCACTCGGTGACGACCTCGGGCACGTGTTCGGCCGGCACGGCGACGACCGCGAGGTCGACCGGGCCGTCGATGTCCCGCACCGAGCGGTGGGCGGGGACCCCGTCGAGTTCCTTCTGCCCCTCGGGCAGTGCCTTGTTCACGGCGTAGAGGAGGCCGGTGTACCCGGCGTCGCGGATGTTGCCGAGGACGCTGCGGCCCACGCCGCCCGGGGTGCGCCCGGCTCCGATGACGGCGACCGAGCCGGGCGCGAGCAGCCGCTGCACGGACCGGGCCTCGGCGCGGTGCTCGCGCGCGTACTGCACGGCGAGGGAGCGGTCGGTGGGTTCGAGGTCGAACTCCAGACGGACGACGCCGTCCTCGAAGCTGCGCTTCTGGGTGTACCCGGCGTCCGTGAACACCTTGATCATCTTGTTGTTGGCGGGCAGCACCTCGGCGGCGAAGCGGCGGATGCCGCGCTCGCGGGCGACGGCGGCGATGTGTTCGAGGAGAGCGGAGGCGACGCCCCGGCCCTGGTGGGCGTCCTGCACCAGGAAGGCGACCTCGGCCTCGTCGGCGGGTGCGGACGCGGGCGTTCCGTCCGCGCCGATCCGGTCGTAGCGTACGGTGGCGATGAACTCGCCGCCGACTGTGGCCGCGAGTCCCACCCGGTCCACAAAGTCGTGGTGCGTGAAGCGGTGGACGTCCTTGGCGGACAGGCGAGGGTACGGCGCGAAGAAGCGGTAGTACTTCGACTCGTCGGAGACCTGCTCGTAGAAGCTGACCAGGCGCTCGGCGTCATCAACGGTGATGGGCCGGATGCGCGCGGTGCCACCGTCGCGCAGCACCACGTCGGCTTCCCAGTGGGCGGGATACTCGTGCCGGTCCGGCGAGGTCTGCATGGGCCCCAGAGTACGTCTGGCGTCCGACAGCGGCGCGAGGCAGTCTGTGGAGGGCGTCAGTCGGGTCGAGGCCGCGACCCGACGGCACCCCGGGCGGTACACCATGACCGCTCCGGCGCAGCTTCACGTATGGGAAACTGGTCTAGACAACCCTGAGAACCGAAGGGCAGCAACACATGGCTGAGCGCCGCGTCAACGTCGGCTGGGCCGAGGGCCTCCACGCCCGCCCCGCCTCCATCTTCGTCCGAGCCGCCACGGCCGCAGGCGTCCCGGTGACGATCGCCAAGGCAGACGGCAACCCCGTCAACGCGGCCTCCATGCTGGCCGTCCTCGGCCTCGGTGCCCAGGGAGGCGAGGAGATCGTCCTCGCCTCCGACGCCGAGGGTGCGGACGCCGCCCTGGACCGGCTGGCGAAGCTGGTCTCCGAGGGTCTCGAGGAACTGCCCGAGACCGTCTGAGCGTTCTTCCGCGCCTGATCCGGTACCCCCTGGTCCGGTGCAACCAGAAGGGCTCGTCCGAATTCATCGGGCGAGCCCTTCACCATTCCCGGCCGCGGCTCGCCATTTCCTGTCACGGGGTCGCGAATTCCCCGTTCCCGGGCAGCAGAAATAATCCCCCGCGAATTACCTGCTCTTTGTATACGGCTCTCGTGTTAATGCCGCAGGCTCGCCGTGTTTACGGGATGTTGCGAGTTCCTCACACGCTCCGCCCGCTCCCCGGGGGAGCCGAAACGCAGCCGGTGCGCGGCCGTCGCGCGCTCGGTGTGCAGCGCCGTGACCGCCCGCGCGCGCTCGCTGTCCCCGCGCGCCACCGCGTCCACGATCGCGCCGTGCTCGGCCCAGGACTCCACGGGCCCGACCGACGCCTCGACGGTGTACATCCAGGCGATCTTGTGACGGAGCTGGGTCAGCATCGAGGTCAGCGCGGGGCTGCCGGAGGCCTGTGCGAGCGTCTCGTGGAACCAGCCGCCCAAGGAGCGCAGGTCGTCGCTGTGGCCCCGGCGAGCGCGCTCCTGGCCGAGCCGGACCAGGCCGCGCAGGACCTTCAGATGGGCCTCGGTGCGGCGCTGGGCGGCGCGGGCCGCGCCGAGCGGCTCCAGCAGCAGCCGCATCTCCAGCAGGTCGGCCGCCTCCTGCTCGGTGGGTTCGGCGACGCACGCGCCCGCGTGCCGCCGGGTCACCACGAAGCCCTCGGCCTCCAGGGTGCGCAGGGCCTCCCGGACCGGGACGCGCGAGACACCGTAGCGGCGGGCGAGGAGTTCCTCGGTCAGCCGGCCGCCGCGTTCGTAGACACCCGCGACGATGTCGTCCCGGATGGCCGTGCACACCGAGTGCGCCGGAATGCGCATGACCGACCTCCGTTTAATCCCCGTGAAACGTCGACTAGTGACACGTGTTCCGTGACTCTATTGCAATGAGCCGGAATTTCCGACGGCAGACCGGAATCCAGGGATATTTTTTGGACAGCCGGGCGTCACAAACGCAGAAAGCCCCGGCTCGGGGAGCCGGGGCCTCGGGAAGCGGAGTGGTACGCCGTCAGACGCTCACGCCGTGCGAGCGGAGGTAGGCGACCGGGTCGATGTCGGAGCCGTACTCGGGGCTCGTACGGGCCTCGAAGTGCAGGTGCGGGCCGGTGACGTTGCCGGTCGCGCCGGACAGGCCGATCTGCTGGCCGGGGGTGACCTTCTGGCCCACCGAGACGCCGATGGACGACAGGTGGCCGTACTGGGTGTACGTGCCGTCGTTCATCTTGATCACGATCTGGTTGCCGTAGGAGCCGCCCCAGCCGGCCTCGACGACCTCTCCCATGCCGACCGCGTGGACGGAGGTGCCGTTGGCGGCGTGGAAGTCGATGCCGGTGTGGCTGCCGGAGGACCACAGGCCGCTGCTGGCCTGGTAGCCGGTGGAGACGTACGAGCCGGAGATCGGGGGCACGAAGGTGTTGAGGCGCTTGCGCTCGGCCTCGCGGGCGGCGCGTTCCTTGGCCTCGCGGGCCTTCTCGGCGGCTTCCTTGGCCTCCTTGGCCGCCTCGGCGGCCCGCTCACGGGCGGCCTCCTCGGCCTTCTTCTTGGCGGCGGCTTCCTCGGCGGCCTGCTTCTGGGCGGCGGCCTGGGCGTCGATCTGCTGGGCAACGGTGTCACCCATGGTGACGACGGGGGTGAGGCCGGTCTGCTCGACGGCGGGCTCGGCGGCGAAGGCCGGGGCGGCCACGGTGCCGATGACACCGGTGGTGGCGAGGGCCGCGACGCCCGCCGCGCGGGCCGTGCCGCGCTGCATCCGGCTGGGACGACGATGCTTCCCGGTGGCGCGGGTGAACGCCATGGAGTGCCTGGTCCTTTCCTTCCTTCTCGCCTACCGGGTTAGCTGACGGGTTCGGAGCAGGAAGGTCTCCTACGGACCCCCTCGCGGCTCGCGCGGGCGTCCGATTCACCCCAGGGACTGCGGTGGGTCCCCGGCTCCCCTGGCTCGCGCCGTACGGGGACTCGGCGATGACTGTCCGGTGCCGCGGGTGCGGCGCACTGCCTGACGAACAGCCCGGACGAACCTAAGCGGGGCCACTTTCAATTCCCAAACGGATCCCGGTTTTTGTAGCGCATCCCACAGGGCAGACAGGCAACCTCCGCACCAATTCGGGCATAAAGGAGCCCTGGTGCCTTAGAAGACAACCAGGGCCCCTGCGCGCGTGCTCCTACTCGGCGGCGACGACCGAGACTTCACCGATGCCCAGGGCCTCGACCGGGCCCTTGATCTGCGCCGCGTCACCGACGAGCACGGTCACCAGTCGGTCCACCGGGAAGGCGCTGACGGCCGCCGCGGTGGCCTCCACGGTGCCGGTCGCGGCGAGCTGCCGGTACAGCGTGGCCTGGAAGTCGTCGGGCAGGTGCTGTTCGACCTGGTCGGCCAGCGTGCTCGCGACGGCCGCCGCCGTCTCGTACTTCAGCGGCGCCACGCCGACCAGGTTCTGCACGGCGACGTCCCGCTCCGCGTCGGTCAGCCCCTCGGCGGCGAGCGTGCGCAGCACCGTCCAGAGGTCCTGGAGGGCAGGGCCGGTGTTGGGCGTGTCCACGGAGCCGCTGATGGCGAGCATCGCGGCACCGGTCCCGTCCGGGGCGGACCTGAGGACCTGGCCGAACGCCCGTACCCCGTAGGTGTAACCCTTCTCCTCGCGCAGCACGCGGTCCAGGCGGGAGGTGAGGGTGCCGCCGAGGCAGTACGTGCCGAGCACCTGCGCGGGCCACACGCGGTCGTGCCGGTCCGGGCCGATGCGGCCGATCAGCAGCTGCGTCTGGACGGCGCCGGGGCGGTCCACGATGACGACACGGCCCGTGTCGTCGGCGGTCACCGGCGGCACCGGGCGCGGCTCGGCCGCGGAGCCGGTCCAGGCACCCAGCGTGTCGCCGAGCAGGACGTCGAGGTCGATGCCGGTGAGGTCGCCGACGACCACGACCGTGGCCGTGGCGGGCCTGACGTGCCTCTCGTAGAAGGCGCGTACGGCCGCGGAGTCGATCGCCGCGACCGTCTCCTCGGTGCCCTGTCGGGGCCGCGACATGCGCGAGTCCGCCGGGAACAGCTCCTTGGAGAGCTCCTTGGCGGCACGGCGGGCGGGGTTGGCCAGCTCGTGCGGGATCTCGTCGAGGCGGTTGCGGACCAGCCGCTCGACCTCGCTGTCCGCGAACGCGGGGGCCCTCAGGGCGTCGGCGACCAGGCCGAGTCCCTTGGCGAGCCGGGAGGCCGGCACCTCCAGGCTGAGCCGGACGCCGGGGTGGTCGGCGTGCGCGTCGAGGGTGGCACCGGCGCGCTCCAGCTCGGCGGCGAAGTCCTCGGCGGAGTGCTTGTCGGTGCCCTCGGAGAAGGCCCGGGCCATGATCGTGGCCACGCCGTCGAGGCCGGCCGGCTCGGCGTCCAGGGGGGCGTCCAGCAGCACCTCCACGGCGACGACCTGCTGGCCGGGGCGGTGGCAGCGCAGGACCGTCAGGCCGTTGCCGAGCGTGCCGCGCTCGGGGGCCGGGAAGGCCCACGGCTTGGCCTCGCCCGCCTGCGGCTGGGGGTGGAAGTCCATCGTGGCGAGCTCGGTCACTTGGCCGCCTCCTCGTTCTCGTTCAGGGCCGCGGCTGCGGTGTCCTCGGTGGTGTCGGCGTCCTCGGCGGTCTCCGCGTCGCCCGTCTCGCCGGCGACGGGCTCGTAGACGAGCACCGCGCGGTTGTCGGGCCGCAGGCGGGCCTTGGCGACCTCCTGGACCTCCTCTGCCGTCACCTCCAGCACGCGCTGCACGGCGGTCAGGGCGAGCTGCGGGTCGCCGAACAGGACGGCGTACCGGCACAGTTCGTCGGCGCGGCCGGCGACCGTGCCCAGCCGGTCCAGCCACTCGCGCTCCAGCTGGGCCTGGGCGCGCTCCATCTCCTCGGCCGTGGGGCCCTCCTCGGCGAACCGGGCGAGCTCCTCGTCGATGGCGGACTCGATGACCGGGACCTCCACGTCACCGGACGTCTTCACGTCCAGCCACCCCAGAGAGGGCGCCCCGGCGAGCCGCAGCAGGCCGAAGCCGGCCGCCACGGCCGTACGGTCCCGCCGCACGAGGCGGTTGTACAGGCGGGAGGACTCGCCGCCGCCGAGGACGGTGAGGGCCAGGTCGGCCGCGTCGCACGCGCGCGTGCCGTCGTGCGGCAGCCGGTAGGCGGCCATCAGGGCGCGCGCCGGGACCTCCTCCTCGACGACCTCGCGCAGCTGCTCGCCGATGATCTCCGGCAGCTCGCCGTCCCGCGGCGCGGGCTTGCCGTCGTGGCCGGGGATGGAGCCGAAGTACTTCTCGATCCAGGCCAGGGTCTGCTCCGGGTCGATGTCGCCGACGACGGAGAGCACGGCGTTGTTCGGCGCGTAGTAGGTGCGGAAGAACGCTCGGGCGTCCTCCAGGGTGGCCGCGTCCAGGTCGGCCATCGAGCCGATCGGGGTGTGGTGGTAGGGGTGGCCCTCCGGGTAGGCGAGGGCGGTCAGCTTCTCGAAGGCGGTGCCGTAGGGGACGTTGTCGTAGCGCTGTCGGCGCTCGTTCTTGACGACGTCCCGCTGGTTCTCCATCGACTCGTCGTCGAGCGCGGCCAGCAGGGAGCCCATGCGGTCGGCCTCCAGCCAGAGGGCGAGCTCCAGCTGATGGGCGGGCATCGTCTCGAAGTAGTTGGTCCGCTCGAAGCTGGTGGTGCCGTTCAGCGAGCCGCCCGCGCCCTGGACGAGCTCGAAGTGGCCGTTGCCCTTGACCTGGGCGGAACCCTGGAACATCAGGTGCTCGAAGAGGTGAGCCAGGCCGGTACGCCCCTTGACTTCGTGGCGCGAGCCGACGTCGTACCAGAGGCATACCGCCGCGACCGGGGTCAGGTGGTCCTCGGAGAGCACCACGCGCAGGCCGTTGGCCAGGCGGTGCTCGGTCGCTGTCAGGCCCCCGGAGCCTGCCTGGGCTGTGGCCGTGTGACCCATGGGCATGTACGTCCCTTCGATCGCGGCGCGGTCGCTCGAACCGCGGTTTTCCTGGCGAGTCCTGCCACTGTATGCAAGCGTGCGGGGCCCTGGTGAAGTTCCCGGGGGGCGTACGCGGAGAGCGTGAGAGGGAAGCGGCCGGGGCGGTGCGCGGTGGTCACGGCGGGCCGGGCCCGGGGCCGGGAAAAGACCGGCGGAAGACGCCGGAGTCGCCGGCCCGACCGGGCCGGAAGACCCCGGAGCCGCCGGGCCCGGCCGGGCGGCCCGCGGCAGTCCTCCCGGCAGCGTCCGGTCCGCCGCCCGGGCCCGGCGAGAGGCGCCCTTGCCCCGGGTACGAACCCTGCCGGGGAGGCCGTAGACCGGGTCCTGGTCCCGGTTGTCAGTGCGGCGGTCCACAATGGTCGGCGTCAGATCTCGTTCAACGCTTCAGCAAGGAGCCGGCAGCGATGGCCCGCCGCAGCACGAAGACCCCGCCGCCCGACGACTCGTACGAGGAGAGAATCCTCGACATCGACGTCGTCGACGAGATGCAGGGCTCCTTCCTCGAGTACGCGTACTCGGTCATCTACTCCCGCGCCCTGCCCGACGCGCGCGACGGTCTCAAGCCGGTGCACCGCCGCATCGTCTATCAGATGAACGAGATGGGCCTGCGCCCCGAGCGCGGGTACGTCAAGTGTGCCCGCGTCGTCGGCGAGGTGATGGGCAAGCTGCACCCGCACGGCGACGCGTCGATCTACGACGCGCTCGTGCGCATGGCGCAGCCCTTCTCGATGCGTGTCCCCCTGGTCGACGGCCACGGCAACTTCGGCTCGCTGGGCAACGACGACCCGCCGGCCGCCATGCGGTACACCGAGTGCCGGATGGCCGAGGCGACGAGCCTCATGACGGAGTCCATCGATGAGGACACCGTCGACTTCAACCCGAACTACGACGGCCAGGAGCGGGAACCGGTGGCGCTGCCCGCCGCCTTCCCGAACCTCCTGGTCAACGGCGCCTCGGGCATCGCGGTCGGTATGGCCACGAACATGCCGCCGCACAACCTGCGCGAGGTGATCGCCGCCGCCCGCCACCTGATCAGGTACCCGAACGCCGATCTCGACGCCCTGATGAAGCACGTGCCGGGCCCCGACCTGCCCACCGGCGGCCGCATCGTCGGCCTGTCCGGCATCCGCGACGCCTACGAGACCGGCCGCGGCTCGTTCAAGATGCGCGCCACGGTGGCCGTGGAGGCCGTGACGGCCCGCCGCAAGGGCCTCGTGGTCACCGAGCTGCCCTTCACGGTCGGCCCGGAGAAGGTGATCGCCAAGATCAAGGACCTGGTGGGCTCGAAGAAGCTCCAGGGCATCGCCGACGTCAAGGACCTCACCGACCGCGAGCACGGTCTGCGCCTGGTCATCGAGATCAAGAACGGCTTCGTGCCGGAGGCGGTCCTGGAGCAGCTGTACAAGTTGACGCCGATGGAGGAGTCCTTCGGCATCAACAACGTCGCCCTGGTCGACGGCCAGCCGCTCACGCTGGGTCTGAAGGAGCTGCTGGAGGTCTATCTCGACCACCGCTTCACGGTCGTGCGGCGGCGTTCGGAGTTCCGCCGCACCAAGAAGCGCGACCGGCTGCACCTGGTCGAGGGTCTGCTGACGGCCCTGCTGGACATCGACGAGGTCATCCGCCTCATCCGCTCCAGCGAGAACTCCGCTCAGGCGAAACAGCGCCTGATGGAGCAGTTCTCGCTGAGCGAGGTGCAGACGCAGTACATCCTCGACACGCCGCTGCGCCGCCTCACCAAGTACGACCGCATCGAGCTGGAGACCGAGAAGGACCGGCTCAACGCGGAGATCGAGGAACTGACCCGGATCCTCGACTCGGACACGGAGCTGCGCAAGCTCGTCTCCAGCGAACTTGCCACGGTCGCCAAGAAGTTCGGCACCGATCGGCGGACCGTCCTGCTGGAGTCGGGTGGCGCCCCGGTCGCCACGGTGCCGCTCCAGGTGGCCGACGACCCGTGCCGGGTGCTGCTGTCCTCGACGGGGCTGCTGGCCCGCACGGCGAACGGCGAGCCGTTCCCGGAGGACGCCGGCGCCAAGCGCGTCAAGCACGACGTGATCGTCTCGGCGGTGCCGGCCACCGCCCGGGGCGAGGTGGGGGCGGTCACCTCGGCGGGCCGGCTGCTGCGGCTGAACGTGATCGACCTGCCCCAGCTCCCGGAGTCGATGCCGGCGCCGAACCTCGCGGGAGGTGCCCCGCTGGCGGAGTTCGTCTCCCTGGAGGACGACGAGACGGTGGTCTGCCTGACGACGCTCGACGAGTCGTCGCCCGGCCTGGCGCTCGGCACGGCGCAGGGCGTCGTCAAGCGCGTGGTGCCGGACTACCCGGCCAACAAGGAAGAGCTCGAGGTGATCACCCTCAAGGAGGGCGACCGGATCGTCGGCGCGGTCGAGCTGCGCACCGGCGAGGAGGACCTGGTCTTCATCACCGACGACGCCCAGTTGCTGCGCTTCCAGGCGTCCCAGGTCCGCCCGCAGGGCCGCCCGGCCGGCGGTGTGGCCGGCATCAAACTCTCCGAGGGCGCGAAGGTCATCTCCTTCACGGCGGTGGACCCGGCCGTCGACGCCGTGGTCTTCACCGTCGCCGGCTCGCGGGGCACGCTGGACGACTCCGTGCAGACGACGGCCAAGATGACCCCGTTCGACCAGTACCCGCGCAAGGGCCGCGCCACCGGCGGTGTCCGCTGCCAGCGGTTCCTGAAGGGCGAGGACTGCCTGTCCCTGGCCTGGGCGGGCCCGGCCCCGGCGCTCGCCGCGCAGAAGAACGGCACCCCGGCCGACCTCCCGGAGATGGACCCGCGGCGTGACGGCTCGGGTGTGTCCCTGGCGAAGACGGTGGCCGTGGTGGCGGGGCCCGTCTAGGGCGCTCCGGCGGCGGGCTCAGGCAGGTTCCGCCTCTGCCGGGTCCTCCTCCGGGTTCGGTACGTACCTGAGGACGCCCCACATGCCGCGCTCGTCGGCGTGTGGGGCGTCGCTCCTGCACGCGCCGAGTTCCTTGTCGAGGGCGGGGGCGTCGATGCCGGAGCCGATGAGGACCAGCTGGGTGAG
This sequence comes from Streptomyces sp. NPDC045955, assembly GCF_056430805.1. Lineage (NCBI taxonomy): Bacteria > Bacillati > Actinomycetota > Actinomycetes > Kitasatosporales > Streptomycetaceae > Streptomyces > Streptomyces sp. NPDC045955. Next base: position 115,547 of record NZ_JBWKKY010000008.1, on the reverse strand, counting down.
GCGTCCGCCACCGGCCGGCCAGGGCTCCGGGTAGAAGCGCAGGAACCGACCGACGGCATGGACGGCGTAGCGGTTGTGGACGTCGTAGGGCCCGAAGTCGATATAGCCCTTGATCCGGTACAGCCCCTCGGGACGGCTGTCGAGGAACTCCATGAGCCGGCGCGGGTCGAGGGGCTCCTCCGAGACGAACGACAGGCTGTCGTAGGCGCTGTGCAGGTGCTCGGCGTGGTTGTCCGCGCCGTGCTCGTGCAGGTCGTCGAAGGACAGCTGCCCGACGCGTTCCTCGCTCGGCCGGCAGTCGAAGAGGAACTCGGGGTCGATCCGGCCGTAGGAGGCCGGGACGACGGCGGCGCGGTCGACGAGGGAGCGGACCAGTCCGAGGACGCGTTCGCTGTCCGCCGCCCGGTCGAGCTTGTTGACCACGACGAGATCGGCCAGCGCGAGATGCCGGTCGATCTCCGGGTGCCTGGACCGGGTGTCGTCGAACTCGGCGGCGTCCACGACCTCGACCAGTCCGCCGTACACGATCCCCGGATGCTCGCTGGCGAGCACCATCCGCACGAGTTCCTGCGGCTCGGCCAGCCCGCTCGCCTCGATGACGATGACATCGATGCCGAGGGCGGGTTCCGCCAGCCGTTCCAGGTACTGGTCGAGTTCGCTCGCGTCGACGGCACAGCACAGACAGCCGTTGCCGAGCGAGACCGTCGAGTCGCCGAGCGCTCCCGCCACGGCCATCGCGTCGATCTCGATGGCCCCGAAGTCGTTGACGATGGCGCCGATACGGCTGCCGCCGCTGCGGTGGAGGAGGTGGTTGAGCAGTGTGGTCTTCCCCGAGCCGAGGAATCCGGCCAGGACGACGACCGGGATCTGCTGCGGTTCCGGGCTCGGCAGGCTCACCGTGCGACCTCTCTCACGCCGACGCGTGCACCGGCTCGCGTTCCCGGCACACGTATGAGGATGGGATGCCGCTCCAGGATACGAGCCGTCGTGATCCCGGTGAGGTGATCGGTTGTCAGCGGCCTGCGCAGGGCAGATGTTGGGCACGGCGAGGAGTTGCTCGAGTACGCTCGCACTCTTCTCCAGAGCCCCTTGTTCCACCGCTACTGGGAGGCTTCCCGTGACGCGAAGGAGGGCCTTTCACCGGACAGTCACGAGGGTCGGCTCTTTCGGATCTTCGAGCAGGCCTTCCCCGAAGCCCAGACGCGCGGAACACGCAATCCACCGTGACGTGCGGCAGGCACTCAGACGTCCCCACTCACTTGCGGAGCCGGCCCCACGTAGCGCGCCACCGGCCTGATGATCTTTGCATCCTCGGCCTGTTCCAGAATGTTGGCGCTCCAGCCCACCACGCGCGCGGCGGCGAACGTCGGTGTGAACATCTCGCGCGGCAGGCCGCAGAGTTCCATGACCACGCCCGCGTAGTACTCGACGTTGGTGTGGAGTTCACGGCCGGGCTTCAGCTCCGTCAGGATCGCCTCGACGTGCCGTTCGACCTCCACGGCGAAGTCCACCCGCGGGCCGCCGAACCCCTGGGCGACCTCGCGCAGCATCCTCGACCTGGGGTCCTCCGTGCGGTAGATCGCGTGTCCGAAGCCCATGATGCGCTCACCGGCGAGCACCCGCTGCCGCACCCAGGAGTCGATGCGGTCCGGGGTGCCGATCGCGTCCAGGGTGTCCAGCGCGCGACTGGGCGCTCCCCCGTGCAACGGCCCCGACAGGGCCGCCACCGCACCGGCGAGGCACGCCGCCACGTCCGCACCCGTCGAGGCGATGACCCGAGCCGTGAAGGTTGATGCATTGAATCCGTGATCAATGGTTGAGATCAGGTATTGCTCGACCGCCCGTGCGTGCCGCTCCGTCGGCACCGAACCGGTCAACATGTACAGGTAATTGGCCGCGTACGACAGGTCCTCGCGCGGCTCCACCGGCTCGAGCCCTTTGCCCAGCCGGTGCAGCGCGGTGAGCAGTGTGGGTACGGCCGCGGTCGCCTCGATGGTGTCCTGCCTGCGCCGGTCGGCATCGATGTCGTAGACGGGCCGGAAGCCCTTGGCCGCCCCCAGCAGCGACAGCGCCGTGCGCATCCCGGCGAGCGGGCCGGAGCGCCCGCCGGCCGTCGCGATGGCCGGCAGGGCCGCGCGGACCTCGTCGGGCAGCCGCCGCAGCGCCGCGGTCCGCGCCGTGAAGGCGGCGCTCTGCCCGGCGTCCGGCAGCTCACCGTGCACGAGGAGATGCCAGACGTCCTCGAAGGCGCGGGTCCGCGCGAGGTCGACGGCGGAGTACTGCCGGTAGTGGTAGAAGCCCTCGACGCCACGGACGTCACCGATCCGGGTGTCGGTGACGACGACACCGGCGAGTCCCCGCGGTGCGTCGATGAGAGCGGTTGCGGACCTGTTGACGGACATGTCTTCCTCCCTGGACTTGATTCGACTGTCCATGGTTGACTTGAGTTATGTCAATATTGATTGAGTCAACATATCAGTCAATGGGCCGCTAGGCGGATACGGTGACCCCCATGCGCGATCAAGAACCCGCCCCCCTCGACGCGGAACGGCGGCTGAGCACCAAGGAGGCCGCCGAGTTGCTCGGCGTGAAGCCGGAGACCGTGTACGCGTACGTGAGCCGCGGTCAGCTCAGCAGCCGGCGGGTGGCCGGCGGCCGGGGCAGCACCTTCGACGCCAGGGAGGTCGAGGCACTCGCCCGGCGCAACAGGCGGGAGAGCGCGGGGAGTTCCCCCTCCGTCGGCGAGTTGTCCGTACGGACCCGCATCACACTCATCGAGACCGACCGCTACTACTACCGCGGTGTCGACGCGGTCGACCTGGCCACGCGGCACACCTACGAGGAGGTCGCCGAGTGGCTGTGGACCGGCCGGATGCGGCCGGGCAGCACCTTCACCGCGCCGGCCTCCTCGGTCGCCGTGGCCCGCCGCGCCGTCGACGCGCTGCCCGAACACGCCGCGCCCACCGACCTGCTGCGCGTCGCGACGATCGCCGCCGCGACCGCCGACCCCCTGCGCTTCGACCTGTCCGAGGACGCCGTGCTCGGCACCGCGCGCACCCTCATCCCCACGCTGGTCGCCGCCCTGCCCCCGGCGTCGCACGACCGCCGTGACGAAGGCCCCCTGGCCCACCGCCTGTGGACCAGGCTGTCAGCGCAGAAGGACCCCGACGAGGCGTCCCTGCGTGCCCTGGACACCGCGCTCGCCCTCCTCGTCGACCACGACCTGGCCGCCTCCACCCTCGCGGTGCGCGTCGCCGCGTCGGCCCGTGCCCACGCCTATGCGGCGGTCTCCGCCGGACTCGGGGTGATCGAGGGCCCGCTGCACGGCGCGGCCAGCGGGCTCGCGCACCGGCTGCTCCAGGACGTGCTCGACCAGGGCGACGCGGCACCGGTGATCGCGGACGAACTGCGCGCGGGCCGCCGTATCCCGGGGCTCGGCCACCGGCTCTACCCGGGCGAGGACCCACGCGCGCGTGCCCTGTTCGCCCTCCTGGAGCAGATCCCGCGCGCGGAACCCGCCCTCCTCGCAGCCCGCGACATCGTCGAGACCACCGCCCGCCACGCCCCGCTGCACGCCAACGTCGACCTCGCGCTCGCCGTGCTCACCACGTCCTGCGGCATGCCCCCGACCGCGGGCGAGACGATCTTCGCGGTGGCCCGTACGGCGGGCTGGGTCGCCCACGCCCTCGAGGAGTACGGCGAGCGCCCGCTGCGCATGCGCCCGAGCGGTCTCTACGCGGGGCCGAAGCCGCCGCAGCCACTGCCGGAGTAAGGCAAGGGCGGGGCCGAAATGAGCCGCGGTGCAACTCAGGTTAGGCTCACCTCTGTGAGTACGTGCTCAAGCGTCTCCCGGGACTCCGACGAGCCCGTTGCGGGAACCGCGGCCACCGCGAGGACCTGGCTGTTGCTGGAACAGCCCGGTCCGTGGGGTGCCAAGGCGCTCACTTCGAGCCACCTGGACCCCGCGCTGGGCCGCGCCCTGGAAGCGGCCGCCAAGGACACGGGCGTACGGATCGTGCTCATCCGCCGCCCCGGACGCCACGCGGACCGCCGGATGCCCGCCACCCGCCAGGTGTACGCGGCCCACACCGTTCCGGGAAACGTGTGGCTGCACGGCGCCACCACCTCGGATCCCGGGCAGCTCCTCGATCTCGACTTCGCCGCACTCGGCCGGGGCGACCACGGCACCTTCGACGCGGTGCTCGGCGGACGGCCCGACGCCGGTGATCCGCTCGCCCTCGTCTGCACCAACGGCAAGCGTGACCGCTGCTGCGCCCTCCTCGGCCGCCCTCTCGCGGCCGAACTCGCCGCGTCCGGGGCCGAGGGCGTCTGGGAGGTCACCCATCTGGGTGGTCACCGCTTCTCCCCGACAGCGCTCGTGCTGCCGTACGGATACGCGTACGGCCGGGCCGAGGCGCACACCCTCAAAGAGGTCCTGCAGGGCGCTCGGGAGGGGCGGATCGTCGTCGAGGGGTGCCGGGGCAGCTCGGCCTGGGAACGGCCCGGCCAGGCGGCCGAACTGGCCGTGCGCACCAGGACGGGCGAATACGCCGCGGAGGCGCTGAGCGTCGTACGGACGGCCGGCGCCGCCCCGCGCTGGGAGGTGACCGTCGCCCACGCGGACGGTCGCCGCTGGCGGGTCGAGGTGGCCCAGGGCGCGGCGCTGCCGCCCCGGCCGGAGAGCTGTGGAGCGGCGGTCCTCGGTTCGCCCGCGCGGATGGACGTGGCGGCGGTGCGCGAGGTGAGGATGACGACGGCGCTCGCCGGCTGACCGGTCCGCCGACCGCGGTCCGGGCCGTCTCCTCAAGCATTGATCAAGAGATCCACGCCACACCCGTTACGGCAGGTAGCCGGCCCCACGTACCTTCTTGGGTATGAGCCCCACTCCCTCCGCACGCCGCCGGCGCCTCGGCCTGCCGCGGCGGGTGTTCTCGCAGGTGCTGCTGATGCAGGTGGCGATCGCAGCGGGAGTCGCGGTCCTCGCGACCGGGCTGTTCCTCGCGCCCCTGAGCGACCAGCTGGACGACCAGGCGATGCGCCGCGCGCTCGCCATCGCGCAGACCACCGCGCAGCAGCCGGGCCTCGCGGAGGAGGTGAGGGACACGCCTCCCTCACCGAACGGTCCGGTGCAGCAGGAGGCGGAGCGGATCCGGAAGGCCACCAAGGCCGAGTACATCGTGGTGATGGACTGGCGGGGCGTGCGCTGGTCGCACACCGACCCGAAGCAGATCGGCGGCATCGTCTCGACCGACCCCGGCCAGGCCCTGGCCGGCAAGGAGGTCATGGAGATCGACAGCGGCACCCTCGGCCGCTCCGCCCGCGGCAAGGTTCCGCTGCGCGACAGCGACGGCACGGTCGTCGGCGCAGTCTCGGTCGGCATCGCCTACGACAGCGTCCGGGCGCGGCTGATCCACGCGATCCCGGGGCTGCTCGCGTACGCCGGAGGCGCCCTGGCCGTCGGCGCCCTGGCCGCGTGGCTCATCTCGCGGCGGGTCCACCGGCAGACCAGGGACCTGGCCTTCTCGGACATCGCGGCACTGCTGTCGGAGCGGGAGGCGATGCTGCACGGCATCCGGGAAGGCGTCGTCGCCCTGGACCGCAGCGGTCGGATCCGCCTCGTCAACGACGAGGCGCAGCGCCTGCTGGGCATCGGGGACGGGGTGGTGGGCCGCTCCCCCGACGAGGCGCTCGGCACCGGCCGTACGGCCGACGTGCTGGCCGGGCGCGTGACGGGCACGGACCTGCTCACCGTGCGGGGCCAGCGGGTGCTGGTCGCCAACCGCATGCCCACCGACGACGGCGGCGCCGTGGCCACCCTGCGCGACCGCACCGAGCTGGAGCAGCTGGGCCGCGAGCTGGACTCCACCCGCGGCCTGATCGACGCCCTGCGCGCCCAGGACCACGAGCACGCCAACCGTATGCACACCCTCCTGGGGCTGCTCGAACTGGAGATGTACGACGACGCCGTGGAGTTCGTCGGCGAAGTGGTCGGTGACCACCGGGCCACCGCGGAACAGGTCACCGAACGCATCGCGGACCCGCTGCTCGCCGCCCTGCTGGTCGGCAAGGCGACCGTCGCGGCCGAGCGGGGCGTCGCCCTGTGGGTGTCGGACCGGACCAGGCTGCCCGACCGGCTGATCGATCCGCAGGGGCTCGTCACCGTCGTCGGCAACCTGGTGGACAACGCCCTCGACGCCGTCGCGGGCAAGCCGCACGCGCGCGTGGAGGTCGAACTGCGCGCCGAGGGCCGTACGGTGATCCTCCGGGTGCGCGACACGGGCCCGGGAATCCCGCCGGAGCACCAGGAGTTGATCTTCACCGCGGGATGGTCCACGAAGAAGCCGCCCGCGCACCGAGAGCGGGGCATCGGGCTCTCCCTGGTGCGCAGGCTCGCCGAGCGGCAGGGGGGCAGCGCGACCGTCGGCAATGCTCATGGCGGGGGTGCGGAGTTCACCGTCGTCCTGCCGGAGGCGCTGGCCGAGCCGGGCCCGGAGCCGGCCCTGACCGTGCCGTCAGCTCCGCGGACCGCCAAGGAGGAGTCGTGATGATCGAGGTCCTGGTCGTGGACGACGACACGAGGGTCGCGCGGGTCAACGCCGCCTACGTCGAGAAGGTGCCGGGCTTCCATGTCGCGGGCGAGGCCCACAGCGCCGCGGAGGCGCTGAGCCGGCTGGAGACGCTGCCCCGGCTCGACCTGGTGCTCATGGACCACTACCTGCCGGACGAGACGGGACTCGCGGTCGTGCAGGAGATGCGCCGTCGCGGCCACCAGACCGACGTGATCATGGTGACGGCCGCCAGGGACGTGTCCACCGTGCAGGCGGCGATGCGGCACGGCGCGTTGCAGTACCTGGTCAAGCCGTTCGCCTTCGCCGGTCTGCGCGCCAAGCTGGAGGCGTACGCGGAGTTGCGCCGCACCCTCGACGGCGGCGGGGAGGCGGAACAGGCGGAGGTGGACCGCATCTTCGGGGCGCTGTCGGCCCCCTCCGAGCCGGATCTGCCCAAGGGGCACTCCCCCACCACCGCGGAGCTGGTCCGTCAGTCCCTGATGAACGCCGGCGGGCCGCTGTCCGCCCAGGAGATCGCCGAACGGACCGGAGTGAGCCGCCAGACCGCCCAGCGCTATCTGAAGCTCCTGGAGCGCACGGGACGGGCCAGGCTGACCCTGAAGTACGGTGACGCGGGCCGCCCGGAACACCGTTACGTGTGGGCGACCCGCGCTTAGGGCCTGTCAGTCTGAGGCCGTTTCGGCTGTCAGCCCGTGGCCTTCTTCGCGAACTCGGTCGTGTAGGTCCGATTCAGGTCGATCTTGGCGTTCTTGATGTTGGGATTGAACGCCTTGAGTACCTTCTCGACCGTCTCGGGCCCGTCCGCGGGCATCACGCCGTCCTTGGTGAACATCGGCAGCGTGCTCTTGATTGCCTGTGCGTAGAGGGCCTTGTCGCCCTGCGAGTAGTCGGCCGGCATCCTGGCAGCGATCTGGGACGCGCTGTGCGTGGACATCCACGTGAGCGTCTTGACGAATGCGTTGACCAGCTTCTGGACGGTGGCCTTGTGACTGTTCACCCAGTCCGTCTGCATGTACAGACTTGACGACGGATACGGACCCCCGAGCGCCTCCTGGGACCCCTGCGGCGTCCGCATGTCGAGAAGGATTTTGCCCACCTTCTTGTCCAGGACCTGCGCCACCGTCGGATCGGTAGTCATGCCGCCGTCGATCGAGCCCTTCTGGAGCGCCGAGATGAACGTCGGGCCGGCACCGACGGCGACCGGCGTGAAGTCGCTGACACTCACGCCGTTCTTGACGGCGAGGTACTTGGTGAGGAAGTCGGTCGAGGAACCGAGGCCGGTGATGCCGAGCTTCTTGCCCTTGAAGTCTTTGGGCGAGGTGATGTCGCCCGCTGCCTTGGAGGAGACGATCTCGACCTCGCCCGGCGCGCGCGAGAACTGCACGACCGACTCGACCTGCTTGCCCTTGGTCTGGAGGTCGAGGGTGTGGTCGTAGAAACCGACGGCCCCTTGGACCTGGCCGGAGACCAGCGCCGTCTCGGCCTGGACGCCGGCGGGCTCGCTCAGCAACTGCACGTCGAGTCCCTCCGCGTCGAAGTAACCCAGCCGCTGGGTGAGCATGGCGGGCAGATAGATGACCTTGTCCAGGCCGCCGACCATGATCTTGACGTGCTCGCCCTTGCCACCGCCTCCGCTCCCTGAGCCGGTCGACGCCGTACTGGCGGCGTCATTGGCACAGGCGGTGAGCGAGGACAGGGCGAGCAGGCCGACGGCGGCCAGGGCGGCGTATCGGGCGTTGGTGCGCATGGCGGTTCACGTCCTTGTGAAGGGAGGAAAAAGGGGGGGCGTCCGGAGTGGGTGTCAGTGCTCGGAGTCCGCGGGCTTCCAGCGGAAGATGCGGCGCTCGGCGAAGGTGAGCAGCCCTTCGGCGAGCAGCGCGACGACGGCGAGTATGACCATCGCCGCGTAGACCCCGGCCGCGTTGAAGGTGCCCTGGGACTGCGCGACGAGCAGGCCGATGCCCTTGGTGGCACCGATGTACTCGCCGACGATGGCGCCGATGAGAGCGAAGCCGAAGCTGACGTGGAGGCTGGTGAAGATCCAGGACGTGGCGGACGGGATGACCACCTGGAAGGTCACCCGGCGGTCGCTCGCGCCCAGGATCCGGGCGTTGGAGACGAGGTTCCGGTCCACCTCGCGGGCGCCCTGGAAGGCGTTGAAGAACACCGGGAAGAAGACCAGGACGACGGCCGAGGCGACCTTGGAGGCCGGGCCGAGCCCGAACCAGATCACGAAGATCGGCGCGAGGACGATCCTGGGAATCGAGTTGAGCACCTTGATGTATGGACCAAGAACATCGGCGAGCAAGGCGATCCGTCCCAGCGCGATGCCGAGCACGACGCCGCTGACCACACCGAGGACCCAGCCGAGCAGTGCCTCGTAGAGCGTGTACCAGATCTGCTCGCCCAGCGAGCCGAGCGCCGTCCCGTGCAGGACCCAGGTGGAGATCTGGTCCCAGATCTGCGAGGGCATGGAGAAGTTGAACGGGTCGATGACCTTGGCGCGGGACAGCACCTCCCACAGTCCGAGGACTCCGACCAGCAGGAGCGCCCGGACGAGGTTGATCAGGACTTTCCGCTTGCGTGCGGCCCGGGCCCGCGAGTGGGCGCGGTCCGGTGCCTTGGCCGTCTCCACGACCGGTGTGCTGAGGAGCTCAGGCGACATGCGCGCCACCCCTCTCGCGGGTGATCCGCACCTCTTCGCCGAGGGACTCCCAGATCTCGCGGTAGATCTCTATGAACCGCGGCTCCAGCCGCACCGCCTCGACCTTGCGGGGCCGCGGCAGGTCGATGGTGAAGACCTGCTTGACGGTCGCGGGACCTGCGGTCATCACGACGACCTTGTCGGCCAGCGCGATGGACTCCTCCAGGTCGTGCGTGACGAAGACGACCGAGGCACGTGTGCCTTCCCACAGTTCGAGCAGCTCGTCCGACATCAGCGCCCTGGTCTGCACGTCGAGCGCCGAGAACGGCTCGTCCATGAGCAGGATCTCGGGGTCGTTGACGAAGGTCGCCGCGAGCGCGACGCGTTTGCGCTGGCCGCCGGAGAGCTGGTGCGGGTAGCGGTCCTCGAAGGCCTCGAGGCCCACCCGGGCCAGCCAGTCGCGCGCCTTCCGCTTGGCCTCCGTCTTGGGCACGCCACGGAAGCGCGGTCCCGCCATCACGTTGGACAGCACCGTACGCCAGGGGAAGGTGGCGTCCTGCTGGAAGACGAAGCCGACCTTGTCGCCGACGCCGCGCACCGGCTCCCCGGCGACCAGCACGTCGCCCTCGGTGGGCTCCTCCAGACCGCTGACCAGGGTCAACGTGGTCGACTTACCGCAGCCCGTGGGGCCGACGACCGCGACGAACTCCCCACGGCCGACCGTGAGATCCAGGTCCCGGACGGCCGTGTGCAGGCCGCCCGACGGGGTCCTGAACGTCTTGCTCGCGCCCCGCAGCTCAATGGCGGGGCTGTTGTCTGCGCTCATGGCCGGGGACGGTAGGTCCGGCTCGGCAGGCGGCATCAGTCTTGTGAGCGCATACCGTTCTTTTGCTCGCAAGAGCCTGTTGTGCTCGTTTTGCGCGGGATACAAAAACGTAGCCGAAACAAGGGCTTGACGCCCGCATGGCCTTGAGGGAAAGAGGCCCGATGATTGACGTCCTGGTCGTGGACGACGACTTCCGTGTCGCCGAGATCAACGCGAAGTACGTGGGAAGGGTCCCCGGCTTCCGGGTGGCGGCCCGCGCGCACAGCGCTGCCCAGGCGCTGGCGGCGGTGCAGCGCGGAGGGATCGATCTGGTCCTGCTGGACCACTATCTCCCCGACGGGACGGGGCTCGAACTCGTCCACCGCATGCGGGAACAGGGGCACGGCACCGACGTCATCATGATCACTGCGGACGGCGACGTGGCGACCATCCAGGCCGCCATGCGCCTGGGCGCCCTGCATTACCTGGTCAAACCGTTCACTTTCGCTGCGCTGCACACCCGCCTGGAGTCCTACGCCGCCCTGCGCCGCACCGTCGAGCGGGTCGGCGGCGGCCGCGGCGTCGCCGTCCAGGAACAGGTCGACCGGATCTTCAGCGCCCTGCGCACCACCCCGGCCCTCGCGTCGCCGGGGCTGCCGAGCGGGAACTCGGAGCCGACGACGGAACTGATCTGCCGCGTCCTGCATCGCGCCGACCACCCGCTCTCCGCCCACGAGGTCGCCGCCGAGACCGGACTGAGCCGCTCCACCGCCCAGCGCTACCTGCGCCGCTTGGAGCAGTCCGGCCGCCTGCGCCTCTCCCTCAAGTACGGCGACACGGGCCGGCCCGAACACCGCTACGCGTGGGTGGCACCGTAGCCCCACGACCGGGCAGGACCGCCCCTACGCCGCTCCCGCCCCAGTCAGCGACCGCACCTCTGTCTCCGCGTGCTTGGCCTCGTCCGGCACCTCCGCCGCGGTGACGGTGCCCAGCCAGCCCGCGAGGAAGCCCAGCGGGATCGAGACCAGGCCCGGGTTCTGCAAGGGGAAGTACTGGATATCGACGTTCGGGAACAGCGAGTCGGGGCTTCCGGAGGCCACCGGGGACAGCGCGACGAGCACCACGGCCGGGATCAGACCGCCGTAGACGGCCCACACGGCACCCCGTGTGGTGAAGCCACGCCAGAACAGGGAGTAGAGCAGCACCGGGAGGTTCGCCGACGCCGCGACAGCGAAGGCGAGGCCCACCAGGAACGCGACGTTGAGATCCTGCGCCAGCAGACCGAGGGCGATCGCCGCGACGCCGACACCGACGGCCGCGACCCGGGCCACGGCCACCTCGCTGCGGGGCTTGCGGCCCCCGCGCCGCAGGGAGGCGTACAGGTCATGGGCGACCGACGCCGAGGACGCGAGCGTGATGCCGGCGACCACGGCGAGGATCGTGGCGAAGGCGACCGCGGCGACCACCGCGAAGAGAACCGTTCCACCCGTGGATCCCGCACCACCCCCCAGGTCGAGCGCCAGCAGCGGAACGGCCGTGTTCCCGGATGCGTTCGACCCGCGTACCGCGTCCGGCCCCACGATGGCGGCCGCGCCGAACCCGAGCACGATCGTCATCAGGTAGAAACCGCCGATGAGCCCGACGGCCCAGACGACCGAGCGGCGCGCGGCGCGCGCGGTGGGCACGGTGTAGAACCGGGACAGGATGTGCGGCAGCCCCGCCGTGCCCAGCACCAGGGCCAGCCCCAGACTGATGAAGTCGAAACGGGCGGTCCAGTCACCGCCGTACTTCAGCCCCGGCGCCAGAAACGCCTGTCCGTGACCGCTGCGCTCGGCCGCCGTGAGCAGCAGCCGGTCCAGGTCGCCGTGGAAGCGCACCAGGACGAGCGCCGTCAGCGCGATCGTGCCGCCGAGCAGCAGGACGGCCTTGACGATCTGGATCCAGGTCGTCGCCCGCATCCCTCCCATCGACACATAGATCACCATGAGCGCGCCGACGCCGATGACGGTCCAGGCCCGCGCCGCCGCGCTCGTGCCCCCGAGCAGCAGCGCCATCAGGCTGCCCGCGCCGACCATCTGCGCCACCAGATACAGCACGGACACGGTGACCGAGGAGGTTCCCGCCGCGATCCGTACCGGCCGCTCCCGCATCCTCGCCGCCACGACGTCGGCGAGCGTGAACCGACCGCAGTTGCGGACCAGTTCGGCCACGAGGAACAGCACCACCAGCCAGGCCACGAGGAAGCCGACGACATACAGCAGCCCGTCGTAGCCGAACAGCGCGATGAGCCCGGTGACCCCGAGGAAGGAGGCGGCCGACATGTAGTCACCCGCGATGGCAAAACCATTCTCCATGGGTGAGAAGAGCCGCCCGCCCGCGTAGAACTCCTCCGCCGAACCGCGCCGGCTACGGCTCACCCATGTCGTGATCGCCAGCGTGACCGCGACGAACCCGCTGAACAGCAGCAGCGCCAGCGTCTGGCGTTCATCCGTCACGAGGCACCACCGTTCACGCCGCGCGTCAGCTCCTGTGTGTCCCAGCGCAGGTCGAGCGCCGCCCGGTCCCTGCGCAGCCGCGCGTGCCGCGAGTAGGCCCAGGTGAACAGGAACGTGGTCAGGAACTGCCCGAGCCCCGCCACCAGCCCCACGTTCATCGCCCCCACCACGGGCCGGGCCATCAGCTCCGGCGCGGCCGTGGCAGCCACGACGTAACCCACGTACCAGGCGAAGAACGCCACGAAGGCCGGCACCACGAACCTCCGGTACCGCCGCCGCACCTCCTGGAAGGCCGCGCTGCGCTGCACCTCCAGATACACATCGGCCGCCGCTACCCCAGTCTCGCCCTCCCCGCGTGCCGATGGAACCACCACCGAAGCCTGCACCCCGGCGCCGTCCGGCTCGCCCCACCCGGAGGCGAGGGCGTCGTACCAGGGATCGTCGTACCTCAGGTGTCCGGCCTCCTCGGCCGGGCCGACACCGTCGAGTCGCTCGACCGAACTTTCCTGACCAGCCCCGTCTCTACGGGGACGGCCCTTGCTTGACTGCATGCCCAAGGATGGACAGAACGGGACGGTCACTGACTCTTCTTCCCCTCGCTCTTCACCCCATTAGGTGACTCAGCCCGCCGGGGGACGTACCAGCCCCTTTCCGTACGCGTAACGCACCGCCTGTGCACGGTCCTTGAGCCCCGTCTTGGTGAACAGGTTGTTGATGTGGGTCTTCACGGTCGCGGTGGAGACATGCAGCCTGCGGCCGATCTCCGCGTTGTTCAGCCCCTCGGCGATGAGCAGCAGCACCTCCGTCTCCCGCGCGGTGAGCCCGTCCGGCGCCTCGGGCGGCGTGGCCGTCCTCATCTCGGTCTCCGTCAGACGCTCCAGCAGCCGCCTCTGAATGCTGGGCGCGAGCCCCGCGTCGCCGGACAGCACGCTGTGCACCGCCCGCACGATCTCGTCTCCGTCGGCATCCTTCGTGAGATAGCCGCGCGCTCCCGCTGCCAGTGCCGGGAAGAGCGATTCGTCGTCGGCGTACGTCGTGAGCACCACGACCTGTGTACCGGGGTGCTCCGCGCGGATCCTGCGGGTCGCCTCCACCCCGTCGCAGCGAGGCATCCGCAGGTCCATCAGGACCACGTCCGGGGCGACTTCGGTCACGAGTCGCACCGCCTCCTCCCCGTCCCCCGCCGCGCCGACGACCTCGATCCCGGGCAGCAGACCGAGCAGCATCACGATGCCTTCCCGCACCACGGTCTGGTCGTCCGCGACCACCACCCGAGCGGTCTTCCGCTCGGCCTCATCCGTCATACCGGCACCTTCAGCGTCACCACGAACCCCTCTTCACCCGGCCCGGCCTCCAGCGAACCGCCCAGCAGCTCTGCTCGCTCCCGCATGCCCAGCAGACCGTATCCGGCTCCCGTCCCGGTCAGCTCGCCCGGCGAGCCGCCCGAGTCCCGCACATCCAGGGTCACTTCACGCGGGTCGTAGTCGAGTCGCAGGCGTACCTTGGCGCCCGGGGCATGCTTGCGGGCGTTCGTCAGAGCCTCCTGAGCCGCTCTGCGCACCGCCTGCGAAGCCTCGGCCGGCAACGCCCTGCGTTCACCCGTGATGGTGATCTCGGCGCCGTCGGTGGTTCCCACCAATTGGTTCAGGAACTCCTCCAACGGGGTCAGCTCCCCGCGCAGGGCGGAGAGCGCCTGCCGTGTCTCGGCGAGCCCGCCACGCGCCATCTCCCGTGCCGCCACCACCCGTTCGAGAACCTGCTCCCGCTCCCCACCGCGCTCGATCAGCAGCCGGGCCGCCTCCAGGTGTACGAGCTGGGCAGACAGGCTGTGCGCCAGCACGTCGTGAATCTCCCGCGCTATGCGGGCCCGCTCCGAGAGCGCCGCAGTCTCCGCCTCGGCCGCACGGGCGGCCCGCTCCTGGGCGAGCAGCCGCTGGGCGCTGCCGCGGGCCTCGGCGTCCAGGCGCAGTGTGTATCCGGCCAGGGCGAGTCCGACGCCGGTGACCACGGATGTCAGCGGGTCGTCGTTGTTGACGGCCCCGAACGAACCGAGCGCCACGCCCGCTGCGCTGAGGGCGACTGCCGGTGGGAGCCGCTCCAGCGCCGAGACGGCGCATCCACACCACATGACCAGGGCCGCGGCTTTGAAGCCCGACAGATGGGCCGCGACTGCGACGCCCTGAAGCAGCGCGAGCGAGGCCAGCGACGGCCACAACCGGTGCTGGAGGGTGGTCCGGAAGAACACCCAGGCGAGCAGCGCCGCCAGGAGCACCCCGCCGGCTCCGGCCACCGCCTTCCAGCCACGCGCCTCGCTCTCGGCAAAGGCCCCCCACATCAGCACACCGAGGACCAGAGCGCGCACCGTCCAGGCCAGCAGGCACCGGGAGCGTGAGAGTCCCTCGCGGCTGAGCGCCTCCCGGGAAGGCCAGCGTGTCCAGGCGTTCTCCTTCACACGCGCTCCTTCCCCGCAGGCGCAGACGTGCTGTCACCGTACGCCCGGCCCGCGTCCACGGCAGGATGCAGCAACCGACCGCGCCAGGCCAGGATTCCGGCCCGGACGAGCAGGGTGCCGGCGAGCCCCAGCAGGAGGGCGGAGCTGTCCTGGTGAACGCCCACCGCGGCGCCGAGCGCGAAGAGCCCGACACGCAGCCCGATTCCGAGGAGCCACACGGCGACGCTCGCGCCGCTGCTCTTGCTCCACACGGTGCCGTCCGGCTCCACCCATATGCGGGTGGTCCAGGCCCAGCCCGCCCCGGTGGCCAGGCCGACGAGCAGTTCGGCGCCGAGCAGCAGCGCTGAGGCCGTGGGGTGACGGTCGTCGAGTATGCCGGGCTCGCGCAGTGCGACGACGGCCAGGATTGCGGGCAGGAGCCACCAGCGGCGCTCGCCGTCGATGGGGGTTGCGCGGAACTGCCGGGCGATCACCAGCATGGCCACGACCACGATCACCAGCGTGTCGACGAGCCCGGACATCATGACCTCCGTGAGCGAGGAAGGAGATGCCGGCAGCGGTGCCGCCGACGCCTTCGACGTTACGGAAATCGCCAGGTCACGGGATCGGAGTGCGGGTGGAATCATGGGTGGATCCCCGACCGGGCGCTTCTCCACCCAGGGGTGGAGAAGCGGCTCAGGCACGGCGGCCCGGCGGGCGGGGTCGTAGCCGGACCGGGTCGTATCCGGACCGGGTCGTATCCGGACCGGGCTGTATCCGGACGGGTTGTATCCGGACCGGGTCGTCCAAGCCGGTCCGTTGGCGCACCAGGCATGGCACAGAGCACGCGCCGACCTCCCGGCGGAGCAGGACCCGACGAGTACCAGGGAAAGTGAGCCGGGCCGGACCTGCCCAGCCCGCCCAGCCTCCGTGTCCGCCAATGCCCGCCACGGCCGGCGCAGCGGCTACGCGTCGATGCGCGACCGATCCAGCGTCGCCGCCGAGTTGGAGATGAACTCCTTGCGCGGCGCGACGTCGTTGCCCATCAGCAGATCGAAGACCTGCTCGGCTGCCTCCAGGTCGGAGAGGTTGATCCGGCGCAGGGTGCGGTGGCGCGGGTCCATGGTCGTCTCGGCCAGCTGGTCGGCGTCCATCTCGCCGAGACCCTTGTAGCGCTGGATCGAGTCCTTGTAGCGGACGCCCTTGCTCTGGAGCTCCATGAGCTTGTCGCGCAGCTCCCGGTCCGAGTACGTGTAGATGTACTTGTCCTGGCCCTTCTTCGGCTGGACGATCTCGATGCGGTGCAGCGGCGGCACCGCCGCGAAGACCCGGCCGGCCTCGACCATCGGCCGCATGTAGCGGTGGAACAGGGTCAGGAGCAGAGTGCGGATGTGCGAGCCGTCGACGTCGGCGTCGGTCATCATGATGATCTTGCCGTAGCGGGCCGTGTCGATGTCGAAGGTCCGACCCGATCCGGCTCCTATGACCTGGATGATCGCACCGCACTCGGCGTTCTTGAGCATGTCCGTCACGGACGACTTCTGGACGTTGAGGATCTTGCCCCGGATCGGCAGCAGCGCCTGGAACTCGGAGTTCCGGGCGAGCTTCGCCGTACCGAGCGCGGAGTCGCCCTCCACGATGAACAACTCGCTGCGGTCGACGTCGTCACTGCGGCAGTCGGCGAGCTTGGCCGGCAGTGAGGAGGACTCCAAGGCCGTCTTGCGGCGCTGGGCGTCCTTGTGCTGCCGGGCAGCGATGCGCGTACGGGCCGCGGCGACGGCCTTCTCCAGCACGACACGGGCCTGCTGGGCGGCGTCCCGCTTCGTGGACGTCAGGAAAGCCTTGAGCTCCTTGCTGACCACGTTGTTCACGATGCGGCGGGCCGCCGAGGTCCCGAGGACCTCCTTGGTCTGGCCCTCGAACTGCGGCTCGGCGAGACGCACGGTGACAACCGCGGTCAGGCCCTCCAGGGCGTCGTCCTTGACAATGTCGTCCTCGGCGACGCGCAGGAGCTTCTTGGTGCGCAGCACCTCGTTCATCGTCTTGGCGACGGCCTGCTCGAAGCCGGCGACGTGGGTGCCGCCCTTGGGAGTGGCGATGATGTTGACGAACGACCTGAGCGTCGTGTCGTAGCCGGTGCCCCAGCGCAGCGCGACGTCGACACCGAGTTCCCGGGTGACCTCGGTGGGGGTCATCTGGCCGTGGTCGTCCAGGACGGGGACCGTCTCCTTGAAAGTGCCCTGTCCGGAGAAGCGGAGGACGTCGCAGACCGGCTTGTCGTTCGCCAGGTACTCGCAGAACTCGCTGATCCCGCCGTCGAAGCGGAAGGACTCCTCGCCCTTGCTGCCGCCCTCGCCGAGCCCGTACTCGTCGCGCACGACGATGGTCAGGCCGGGCACCAGGAACGCCGTCTGGCGAGCCCGCTGGTGCAGGTTCTCCAGGGAGAGCTTGGCGTCCTTGAGGAAGATCTGGCGGTCGGCCCAGTAGCGCACGCGCGTGCCGGTGCGGCTCTTGGGGATCTTCTTGGCCTTGCGCAGGCCGCCCTTGGCCTCGAACTTGGCGTCGGGGCCGTTTCCGGCGAAGGCGCCGGGGGCACCGCGCCGGAAGCTGATCGCGTGGGTGTGTCCACCGCGGTCCACCTCGACGTCCAGACGGGCGGACAGGGCGTTCACCACGGAGGCACCGACGCCGTGCAGACCGCCGGAGGCGGCGTAGGAGCCGCCTCCGAACTTGCCGCCGGCGTGCAGCTTGGTCATGACGACCTCGACACCGGAGAGGCCGGTCTTGGGCTCGACGTCGACCGGGATGCCCCGGCCGTTGTCCCGGACCTCGACCGAGCCGTCGTCCTGGAGGATGACCTCGATGTGGTCGCAGTAGCCGCCGAGGGCCTCGTCGACGGAGTTGTCGATGATCTCCCAGAGGCAGTGCATCAGGCCACGGCTGTCGGTCGACCCGATATACATTCCGGGGCGCTTCCGCACGGCCTCGAGCCCCTCGAGGACGAGCAGGTGCCGCGCGGTGTAGTTGGAACCGTCCCGGTCTGCTCCTGCCAGCAGAGCTGTGGACGGCACGGACGTTTCGGCGGTCACGCGGTTCGCTCCTCGCTGAATTTCAGATGGGGCCCTCATGGGTAAGGGCGCGGCTTCAGTCACCGGTGAGAGGGTACCGAGGCCTGGTAGAGCCGTTGTAACGCCACCCTCGTCGGAAACTCACCCTAGTCCAGACTCGCATGCCTGTTCGATCCCTCGTTGGAGTGAAGCACACATCACGTTCCCTTCCAGGCATGAACCATTTAGGCTCCGGGCACGTCCTCATGAACAACCGGCAACCCAGCCGGGAGGACCGACCACCGATACAACGCGAAGCTCCGTAAGACACATAGACACGCAATACGGCACATTCGCCGCCAACCGGCAGCAGACAGCCGCCTCGCAAAGATTTTTTCGAGGAAAAGCCACGAGCGGGAACGTTTTGGGGCTGGTTGGATGTTGACCCTGGTACGACAGCTCGTCGAGCTAGAGAAGAGGCGACGTGACTACTGTTCTGACCCCTGCGAGCCAGTTGACGGCCGCTGATCGCTGCGACCGCTGCGGCGCCCAGGCGTACCTGCGCGTCGTCCTGCTCAGCGGCGGAGAACTGCTCTTCTGTGCCCACCACGGGCGCAAGTTCGAGCCGGAACTCAAGAAGATCGCCGCTGAGATACAGGACGAGACGGAGCGGCTGACGTCCGCTCCCGCGACGACTGCCTCCGAAGAAGAGCGCTGACACCTCGCGTCCGACGACGAGCCAGCCCCGGCACAGGCCGGTGAACGGGCGGCTGCCTCCACCATCGAGGCAGCCGCCCGTCCTCGTCCCCGCGCGTCCGCGCAGGTCCCCCTGTGCACACGCCGCGCGTCTTCTCCACACCCACGTTCAGCCGAACGTGCACATGACCTTCACGCGGGACCGGCTTCACCGTCACGCCCGTGGCCGGCTTCAGGCCCGTAGTGAGCTTCAGACCGGTGTGCAGCTTCACGCCCGTGACCACCCGGGCGTGCGGACGATGTCGGACACCCGCATGTACACCCCGGGGCTGCCGGCCCGGCCGCAGCCGATCCCCCAGGAGACGAGGCCGATCAACCGCCCCTGGGCCACCAGCGGGCCCCCGCTGTCGCCCTGGCAGGCATCCCGGCCCCCCTTCGTCTCTCCGGCGCACAGCATGCTCCGGGCGTCGTAGACGCCGTTCGCACCTCCCGGGTACGCCTCCTCACATTGAGCGTCGGGAAGCACCCGCACGTGTGCCGCCCGCAAGCTGTTCGGGTAGTCCCCGGCACCCGAGATGTCGCCCCATCCGTACACCGTCGCGGTCCCGCCCACGGCGTACGCGGGGTCACCGGCGACCGCCATGTCGATGACCGAGTCGGCGGGGAGGGGCTCGGCCAGCGTGAGTACGGCGAAGTCCCCGACGTTGGAGACACCGTCGTAGGCCGGGTTCACCCAGGTCTCCCGCACCGCGACCTCCCGGCCACCGCGGTCCGAGAGCAGGTCTGTGCGCCCGGCTATGACCCTGAGGTCGGATACGCGCTCCGGCGGCCCGCCCAGGACCTCCTCGTCCAAGCAGTGGGCCGCGGTGAGCACGGTGGTGCGGCCGACCGCCGCGCCACCGCAGAACTGCCCCGCGCGCGTACCCCCGAACCGGTCACGACTGGACAGGGCCACCGTCCAGGGGCTCTCCGACGCGTCGACGGGGAATCCGCCTATGACCACCCTATCGGCGGCCACAGGCGCACTGGAGCTCACTGACAGGACGGATACCGCGGCTGCCACGACCAGCGATCCGGCCAGGGCCCGTCCAAAGCGACGACGCATACGCACTCCTCACTCCGTGATGTCGGCTATACACCCAGAGTGATTCAGCCCGTGGCAGCCCGCACCCGCGGAGGCATGAAGAAGGCCCGGTTCCCTCGGGGGACCGGGCCTTCCGCGTCGTACGACCGCGACGACTAGTCGAGGTAGTCGCGCAGCACCTGCGAACGCGACGGGTGACGCAGTTTCGACATGGTCTTGGACTCGATCTGGCGGATCCGCTCACGCGTGACGCCGTACACCTTGCCGATCTCGTCGAGGGTCTTCGGCTGACCGTCGGTGAGACCGAAGCGCATCGAGACCACGCCCGCCTCGCGCTCGGACAGGGTGTCGAGCACGGAGTGCAGCTGCTCCTGGAGCAGCGTGAAGCTGACCGCGTCGGCCGGGACGACCGCCTCGGAGTCCTCGATGAGGTCACCGAACTCGCTGTCGCCGTCCTCGCCCAGCGGGGTGTGCAGCGAGATGGGCTCGCGGCCGTACTTCTGGACCTCGATGACCTTCTCGGGGGTCATGTCGAGCTCCTTGGCCAGCTCCTCCGGGGTGGGCTCGCGGCCCAGGTCCTGGAGCATCTGGCGCTGCACACGCGCGAGCTTGTTGATGACCTCGACCATGTGCACCGGGATACGGATGGTGCGGGCCTGGTCGGCCATGGCGCGGGTGATCGCCTGACGGATCCACCAGGTGGCGTACGTGGAGAACTTGTAGCCCTTGGTGTAGTCGAACTTCTCGACCGCGCGGATCAGACCGAGGTTGCCCTCCTGGATGAGGTCCAGGAAGAGCATGCCGCGGCCGGTGTAGCGCTTGGCCAGGGAGACCACCAGACGGAGGTTGGCCTCCAGGAGGTGGTTCTTGGCGCGGCGGCCGTCCTCGGCGATGATCTCCAGCTCGCGCTTGAGCTTCGGGGCGAGCTTGTCGGCGTTGGCCAGCTTGTCCTCGGCGAACAGTCCGGCCTCGATGCGCTTGGCGAGCTCGACCTCCTGCTCGGCGTTGAGCAGGGGGACCTTGCCGATCTGCTTGAGGTAGTCCTTGACCGGGTCGGCGGTGGCACCGGCGGCGGCGACCTGCTGCGCCGGCGCGTCGTCCTCGTCCTCGTCGGACAGCACGAAGCCGGCGTTCTCCGTGCCCTCGGGCTCCTCGACGGCCTTGCCGGGAGCAGCCTCCTCGAGTACCTCTTCTTCGAGAAGCTCGACGTCGTCCTTCTTGGCGCTGGTCTTCTTCGCCGCGGTCTTCTTGGCGGGCGCCTTCTTCGCCGCCGCCTTCTTGGCGGTCGTCTTCTTGGCGGCTGCCTTCTTGGCCGGCGCCTCTTCCTCGGCGGCGGGCTCGGCGGCGGGCGCCGCCGGCGTGGCGGTGGCGGTGGGCTTCGTGGTGGTCACCGCCTTGGCCGCGACCGTCTTGGTGGCGGTGCGCTTGGCGGGACTCTTCGCTGCGACGCTCTTTCGGGTGCGCTTGGGCTCTGCGGCACTGACCATCAGCGTCACACCCTCTTCCTCGAGGATCTGGTTGAGGCTGCGCAGTACGTTCTTCCACTGAGTGGCCGGAATCTGGTCAGCTTCGAAGGCCCGACGCACGTCATCGCCGGCGATCTGCCCCTCAGCCTTTCCCCGCTCAATGAGAGCCATGACAGAGACGGACTCGGCGATCTCCGGCGGGAGCGTACGGGATGTGCTGGCCGACACGAACAACCTCTCGGAACGTTGGAAAACGGCTTCCGGCCCCGTCCACAGTGGACAGGAGCCGACCGCCGGCTTGGGGGTGGGCCGACGGCGCGGGCGGGGGCCGGGAAGATTCACAGCGCCGTGAACGGCGTCCGTATTCCCTCCGCGGCTGTCACCTCTTAGGTCATCGCGTTCTTCCCGCGAGCGTTACGCCCAATTCGCGTGGCCCGAGTCACACCCCGTAAGCGCACAAAAGAGATAAAACACGGGCAAAGCAGGTCACATCTGGTTGTTACCCGGCCACTCCGCGGATCATGCGGCCCCTTCGCGCCGTCGGACCCCGCAGGATCTTGGTGATCCTGCGGGGTCCGACGGGAGGCGGGCCACCGAACGGGCACTGCCACAGGAGGGGGGTGGCACACCCGGCCGCGCCGCCCGCGGAACGCGGTCAGTGCTCGCGGGGAGCGGGCACCACGCGTTCCACCTCGGGATGGACCGTGAGGAGTTGCCGCATCGCCGCCTCGGCCGCGGCTCCGTCGCCGGCGGCGAGGGCGTCGCAGATGCGGCCGTGGTGCGCCAGCGACGTCTCGTTCGGCCGGTCACAGCCCGTGACCGGACCTCCGGAGACCTGGAGGGCCGCGGACACGATCCCGGACAGGTGCGCCAACATGCGGTTGCCGGCGACCTGGATGAGCAGCGAGTGGAACTCGGAGTCGGCACGGGAGAAGGTGAGCGCGTCACCCTGAGCCATCGCGTGCCCCATGATCTCGACCATGTCCGTCAGGCGCTGCTGGACGTCCTCGCGCCCGTGCCCGGCGGCCAGGCGGGCGGCGACCGGCTCGATCGTCCAGCGCAGCTCGCTCAGCTCGCGCCGCTGGTCGTCGCGCTGCGGACCGAAGGCCCGCCACTCGATGATGTCCGGATCGAGAAGGTTCCAGTCGCTGACGGGGCGCACTCGCGTGCCGACGTTCGGGCGGGCGCTCACCAGGCCTTTGGCCTCCAGGACGCGGAGCGACTCGCGGACGACGGTGCGGGAGACCTCGAACCGCTGGCCGATCTCCTCGGGCACCAGCGGGCGGTCGGCGCCCAGGTCGCCGGAGACGATCATCTGACCCAGCTGCTGGACGAGTTGGCCGTGCAGCCCGCGTCCGCGGCTGCCCGCGGCGCGCCTGCCCACCCGGCCCAGCTCGGGGTCCCCGCCGTCCCAGGCAGGGGCACCGACGCGGTCGACGGCGGGGGCCTCCGCGAAGGGGTATCGGTCGAGTTCGCCCGGGCTCGCGAGGCCGGAGTCAGCGGAGCGGGCGGCGGTCATCATGGTGTGCGCAAGGGTACTCACGCATCCTTTGTCGGCGCCGTCTCCAACTCCCTTGAGGTCTTTGGTGAAAAGCACACGAAAGGGTGATCGCTCACCCCGTCGCAATTGACGCCTTATCGGAAAGAAATGGGCGCTCTGCGGGGAGTTGTGCGCATGGCCGGACTAAGGGTTACGGACAGTCGTCACCGGAACCGGCTCCGCAGCGCGGTGAGCAGGTACGCGCAGAGCAGTGTGGTCAGCGACAACGTCAGTGCGCCGCCGACAGGTTGGGAGATCACGCTGAGCGCGGCTTCCAGATAGCGCTCTCCCCCGAAGGGCCATCGCGGCAGGAGAGCCTCGCGCAGCCGCACGGGAAGTCCCGCCGCGGTCCGCACGGACGGTCCCTCCAGGACCTTGTGCACCGCGGGTACGACGAGAAGTGGCACGGCGGCCACGGCCGCGAGCCCGGCCGTGGTGGACCGGAAGACGCCCGCGGCCAGTACGCCCGCCCAGGCGCAGCCGACCACGAGCCCGATCCAACTCACACTCATGGACAGCCAGTCGGCGGGAACCTGGGCGAGCTCCCGTCCGTAGACGAGATAGAGCACTTCGGCGTCGCAGCCGACGGTGAGGGTGGCCAGCAACAGCGCGGTGGCCGTGGCGACGAGCAGTTTGGCGGCCAGCAGCCCGAGCCGACGGGGCACGGTGCCGCGGTCCGCGGCCAGGGCGGGGTGGCGGAACTCGTCGCCGAAGGCCAGCGCGCCGAGCAGTCCCGCGCCGAGCGCCGCGGGCGGCAGGGGCAGCTCCCGTGGCCATGCGGCCAGCAGGCGCGGTTGCGGGGTGTGCCCGATCCGGGCGAGCACGACGGCGGTCACGGCGGACACGGCGAGCACGGCGGCCCCGGTGAGGAACCCGGTGCCGATCCCGGCGGCACGGCGGATCTCGTAGCGGAGGGGGTGCAGGGGGCTGGGGGCGGGGCGGACGGAGATGGGAGGCGGCAGAGGGGGCAGTGCGTCGAGCGCGCACACCGTGCGTGCGCCGACGCGGTGGAGAGCAAGAGGTGCCGTCGTCTCCTCTTCAGGACGGGCCTCGGCGTTGGACAGGTGACCGACCGAGGGAGCGTCCGGCCTGTCCTGCGGCTCTGTGGCGGGCTGTGGGCGCCCCTCGGAGGCCAACGGCTCGTCGGCGACCGGCTTCGATGCGTCAACGGAAGGTCGTGACTCAACCGGGGGTCCCGGCTCGGCGCCGGCGGCCACGGGTTCGGCGGCGCCCGGGACCGGCTCCGGCGCGTCGAGGGAGGGGCGCGGCTCACCGTTGGCGGCCTGGAACGCAGCGGCCGTCCGGTGCGCGTCCGTGACGTGCCCTGGCCCGGGGTCGGCGCACTCCGGCTCGGCGCCGATGCCCCCGAGCGTGCCGGCCGGCGTTCGCACTGTGCCGGCGGCCCCGCGCGAGCCGTCCGCCGTCTGCCCTGCCGTGCCCGGTACCGGGTCACGGCTGACATGCGGCTCACCTGCCGGAGCGGCTCCTGCCCCCGGCCCCATGTCGCCGACCTCGTCGGCGAGTTGGTGGACGACGATGCCGTGACGGTACGCCGTCTCGCCGACCTCGGCGCAGGTACTGCCGTACACGGAGAGGCGGTTGCCGCCTTCTCGTACGACTTCGACGGAGCGCCGCGCGGTGCGGGCCTGCTTGGTCAGGAGAACCGCCAGACGCGCCGCGTGCGGACTGCGTACGGCGACCCGGGGACGCAGGCGGGTGCGCGAGAACTCCGCGACCTCCTGGTCGGCCACGACCCTGCCCTGCTCCAGAGTGACGACGCGGTCGGCGGTGCGGGCGGCCTCCTTGGGGTCGGCCGTGGTGAACAGGACCGTGCCGCCCTGGGTGGCGTGGGCGCGCAGCATGCCGTGCAGCCAATGGCTCTCGCGGACGGACAGACCGTCGGCCGGGGCGTCGAGGACGAGCGTGTGCGGGTCGGCCAGGACGACGCAGGCCAGGCCCAGGCGGCGGTCCATGCCGCGCGAGAGGGTTCCGAGGCGTTCGTCTCGCAGGCTCACGAGTCCGACCGCTTCGAGGACTTCGTCGGCACGCCGGACCGGGACGCCTGCCGCGGCGCACAGCATGCGCAGATGACCGCGGACCGTGCGGGCCGGGTGCCCCGGCACGTCGCCCAGCAGCACACCGACCTCGCGCGAGGGATGGGCAATGCGGTGCAGGGGGCGGCCCCGGAAGTAGGTGACGCCACGGCCCTGTTGGAGTTCCAGCATGAGTCTGAGGACTGTCGTCTTGCCGGCGCCCGGTGCTCCGAGCAACGCGGTGACGTGGCCCGCTCGTGCCTCGAAGGAGACGTCATCGGCTGCGGGCGGAAGCCCTTTGCGGGGATTGCTGGTCAGTCCGAAGGCCTGGATCACCCGCAGCAAGATAGCGCGCTATGTCCGGTTTTTCGGGCAGCGCGAGGCTTGCCTGAGGCACGACAATCCCCTTGTCGGGGCAGCGGGCGCGTGGCGTTCCGGACCCGCGTCAGACCTCGGGGCGCAGCATCGGGGGGTTGAGGAGAGTCGCACCGCCGGCACGGAAAAGCTGAGCCGGGCGGCCACCCTGGCGGGTGGTCGTCCCACCGGTGGGGACGAGGAAGCCCGGTGTGCCCGTGACCTTGCGGTGGAAGTTGCGCGGGTCGAGCGCCACGCCCCACACCGCTTCGTAGACACGGCGCAGCTCGCCGACGGTGAACTCGGGCGGGCAGAAGGCCGTGGCCAGCGACGAGTACTCGATCTTGGAGCGGGCGCGCTCCACTCCGTCCGACAGGATCTGCGCGTGATCGAACGCGAGCGGCGCGACCGGTTCGGCGTCGCGCCCGTAACCGCCCTGCCGCAGCAGTTCCTCCACCGGGGCCCAGCGCGCGTTACTGGCGTCACCGCCGGCCCTGGGCGCGGGCAGGTCGGGAGCGAGCGCGAGGTGGGCCACACTGACGACCCGCATCCTGGGATCCCGCTTGGGGTCGCCGTAGGTGGCGAGCTGTTCCAGATGTGCCCCGTTGTCCTGGGCGGGGACGGACGGGTCGTGGACGCGCAGTCCGGTCTCCTCGGCCAGCTCGCGTGCCGCCGCCTGCGCCAGGTCCTCGTCGGCCCTCACGAAACCGCCGGGGAGCGCCCAGCGCCCCTGGAACGGCGGTTCCCCCCTGCGTACCGCCAGCGCACACAGGGCATGGCGGCGAACGGTCAGCACGACCAGGTCCACGGTGACGGCGAAGGGCGGAAACGCTGACGGGTCGTAGGGCATGCCGCGATCATAGTCGTCTGCCTGACGATAAACACTCCCTTCGCCGGTCGCATCGGCGACTGATCCACTGCGGTCGACATGGACTCCACTGTGGGGCGCGGTTGTCCAGCAGTTGAACGTCGTACCAGGTCACACCCCCAGTTGCAGTCCGTCGGCCGCTTCCTCGACCATCGCGAGGCCGAGCCGGCTGACCCGCACGGAGAACCGGGCGCCGGCGATCCGCAGGCCCGTGAAGCCGATCTCGCCCAGAGGCGCACTGCGCATCGGGCACAGGGTGACCGTCCCGGCCGGGGCGTCGGGGCGGATGCCGACGAGCGTGACCAGCAGCAGCACTCCCGCGGCCGCCGACGTGGCCGCGGGGCGGCAGGCCGCCGGGTGCGGGAGGGGGGCGCTGCCCTCCGTGCGCTGTTCCCCCGCGTATATGTCGGGCAGCCGGTGGGCGAAGGTCTCGGCGGCCGCGAGTACGCCGCGCAACAGCGAGGTCGCCTCCTTGTCGTAGCCGGCGGCTGCCAGACCCGCGACGGCGAGTGCGGTCTCCTGGACCCGTACGGCCCCGGCTCGGTGACCGAACGGATTGAACCCCGGTTCCTTGGCGCCCAGTCCGCGCAGGCCCCAGCCCGAGTCCAGGACAGGGCTGCCGAGCAGCCGGGCGAGGTTCTCGGTCTGAACCTTGTCGAGCAGACCCGGTGCCAGGGCGCCCTCGCCCAGCAGGCCGGTGTCGAGAAGGTGGGCGGCGGCCGCGCCCAGGTGAGGCACCGGCCTGCCGTCCGGGGCACGGGCTGCCGCCGGCCGGCCACCCCCGAGGTCGTCGACCCAGAAGTCCCCGCGGAAGGCGGTCCGCAAGGCCTGCGCCCACTGGCGGAGTGCCGGTCCGCCCGTGCGGCCGCAGGCCTCGAGCAGGTCGGCACCGAGGAGCGCTGCACGGTGGGCGTGGGCCTGTGTCTCGCAGCGGACGGGACCGTCGGGATGGGGGTCGCGCAGGTACGTGCCGTCGCCCACGGTGGTGCGCAGCCAGGTCAGGCAGCGCTCGGCAGCCGGCAGCAGTTCCTCCGTCTCCTGCTCGCCGAGGCCCCAGCGGCGGGCCTCGGCGAGCAGTACGGGGAAGAGCAGTGTGGCCTCCGTACCGGTGCACTGGGGCGGAAGGTGCGGGCCCGCGTCCCGTCTCGGGCCGGGGATCATCCCGGACTGTGGTCCCGGGCCGGTGAGTTGGGTACGGGCGAGGATCCGCAGCGTCCCCGCCGCCAGGCCCGTACCGAGCGGCAGGGCCATCCGGGCGGCCACGAGCGCGTCTGCGGGGGCCAGACCGCAGCGCCAGGGTGCCCCGGCCGCGAGGTGCGTATCGGCTGGATTCGCGGGATCACGCAGCAGGAGGGCCTGGAGGTCCTCGATGCTCGTCCTCAGCAGTGCGGGGACTCTCGGGTCGTCGCCTTCCGCTCGTGCGGCGGCGAGGGGGCTGGTCGCCGCGCGGCCCACGGCCCGGAGGGGACCGGCGCCGTCGGGCCGCACCCGCAGCTCCACGCTTCTGCTGCCGCCCGGCGGCAGGTCGAGCTCCCACCGCAGCAGGCCGGCCGAGGCGAGGGCGTCCGAGGGAGGCGGTACGGCCGTGACGGACGCGTTGCCGGTGGCGCAGGACCAGCGCAGGCCGGAGTCGTGGACGCTGGCGGGGAGTTCGGGTCCGGCGCGGCCCGAGGCGATCGCCCCCAGGTCGGCCAGGTCCGTGCCCAGGGACACCTCGACCGGCAGACGCAGCGGACGGGGAGCCGAGTTGTGCAGGGTGATCCGCTCCGTGCCGTCCGCGAGACGGTTGCGCTCCACGACCACGTCCGGGTCCGGGCCTGCTTGCGGCGACGTGCGGAGCGTGCCCACGAACCTGGCGCGGTCGGCCGCGGCCATGCGGGCCTGCACGGCGAGCGGTTCCCGCCCGGCCACGCGGACCTCGCACCGGGAGAGCACCCGCCGGCCGGCGCGGTAGAACCCTTCCAGTCCCCGGCCGGTCATCTGCCCTTCCTGCGTCGAGATGGCCAGACCGGGAAGCGCGACACAGATCATCATGGTGTGGGCGGGCGGCAGGTCGGCGGACCAGCGCAGCCCGGGGATCGTGGCGCCCCGGGGAGGCGCGGCGGGCTGCCCGGTGGGGGACGGGCCCCGGCTCTGGGCCATGGGCGGCGAGGGCGAGCCGTACCCCGACGCGGAACCGGAGCGGCGGTTCTGGCCCGGCTCCTGGGGCTTCGAGCGGCCCCGGCCCGGTATCGAGGGCGGGCATGCGTCCGGGTCGGTGGGCAGCGAGGCGGGTGAGGCGCCTCCGGGGAACCTGGGCCCGAATCCGTCGACGCGTGCCTCCGGCCGGGGAGGGGCGTTCTGGGCCCCCGGCCGTGGAGCGCCCGCGTCGGGCAGGCCGGGGCCCGACCCACGAGGTGCTGGCGGCCCTCCCGGGGCCTGGTGGTCGCCGGCGGCGGAGGGCGGAGTCGGCTGATGCATGGAGAGGCTTCCTCTGCGCTCTGTGCGCCTCGATCGAGTTCGGCGCCGGTGCCGGAGGGTTCCGGCGGGGCAGGGGCGCGGCGTCACGGCCCGTCCGGGCGTTCCGCCACTCAGGTGAACGGCGTGAACCTCCTGCGGGTCACGCCCGTGTCCCCGCCCCGCGCGCGTCGCGGCCGCCACGAGACTCACTCCTCCCCTTCCGTGCCCTGGCCGGGCTGGACGCCCTCCTGGCCGGTGTCCCCGCACGGCATGGCCGTCTTTCCCGGCGTACGCGCACGCGTGCCGCTCGTGCGTCCACTGCCGGACCGCGCCGTGCCCGCGGCACCTCGCCCGCTACGCGTGCCGGCCTCTGCGGCACCGGCAGGGCGCGTAGGGCCGGGCGGAGTATGCCGACGGGGAGCCCGGGCCTTGGGGACGCGGTCTCCCTTGGGGGCATCACCCGGGGCGGTGCCGGCAGCACGGGTGGAACGGGTGGAACGGGTGCGGCGTCGACGACGTGAGGGCACCGCTGCGGACGCGGCTGCGGGCTCCGGGGCGAACGGGGCTGCGGGCTCCGGCTCGAAATCGGACGCGTCTGCCTGGCCCGCGGCGACCTCGTCGGTGGCGGACCGGGCATCCAAGCCGCCGACATGAGCATCCAAGCCGCCGCCCCGAGTCCCCATGCCGCCGACCCGAGCCGCCGAGCCGGCGGCTTCCGAGCGCCCACGGCCGTCGCGCTCCGCTCGCAGGCAGCTGCGGATGGATTCCGGGTCGAGTCCTTCGTTGCAGGCCTGGTGCAGGAGACGGGCGAAGAGATAGTCGGGGTCCGCGCCCAGGGCCATGGCGAGGGCTTCCCGGGCCTCCAGTTCGTCACCCGTGGACCAGGCGACCCATCCGGCGAGAGTGAGCGGCGCCGCGGCGTGCTCGCCGTAGGGGCCGACGCAGCGGCGGGCCAGCGACCGCCAGAGGCGCAGGGCGAGTCCGGCCTCGTCGCCCTCCATCCACTCGGCCGCGCGGTCACGGGTCGCGCGGTCCTGGAGGCCGAGGATCAGCCGGGCCGCCTCGTCGTGTGTGAGAAGTTCGTCGTCGCGGAGATCCGCCAGGAGCATGCCGGAGACGGGCTGTGCCCCGGCGAAGCGGTCCAGGACCCGCCCTGCCAGTCGCAGTGTCTCGTCGGTGACGTCGGCGCGGCCGGCCTCGTCCAGGATCCTCGGGACCAGTGCCCGGCTGGCGGTGTCCAGGGCGCTCTCCTGCTCGAGAGCGGCCGCGTTCTCCCAGGGGAGCAGCCGGGCCCGCAGCTCCCGCAGTGTGCCGCGCACCTGGATACCCGCGTAGGTGGCAGCGGCCGCCAGCACCGATGTGCCGGGCAGCCCCATGGGGGCACCCTCGGGCGGGCAGCACACCGCGTTGTCACAGCAGAAGGACCAGTAGCGGCCGTCGGAGATGCACAGCGCCTCGACCACCGTCACGTCCAGGGAACCGCACTCCACACGCAGCTTGTGCGCCAGCGGCCTCAGCCGCTCCATGACCTGTCGGCCGGACTCGCCCTTCTCCGGTTCCTGGCAGAGGAAGGCGACCATCGACTCGGGGCGGGCCCCTCGGCGCTCGCTGCCCGTCACCAGTCCGTGGGCCAGCTGCCGGGCCGCTGACGGCCAGTCGTCCGGGTTCGCGGGGATGCCGAGGCGGGCCCGGCCCCCGAACCGGCCGCGTCCGTCCCTGTCGTGCAGGGCGACCAGGACGATGCTGTCCTCCGGGCGGTACCCGAGCAGATACGGCAGGGCGTCGGCCAGTTCGGCCGGGGTGCGCAGGGTGACCTGGTGTTCGCCGCCGTGGCCGTCGAATGCGGGACCGGGGACGTGCGGCCCGGTCCCCTCGCCAGCCTGCTTCCGCGATCCGCCGTCCTTGTGCTTGTCGTGCGCGTCGGGTCCCGTGATGTCGCCGTTTTCGGAGGATCCAGTCGCTTCGCTGTGGTTCGTCATGCGGAGACGATCTCGCGGAATCCGAAGCTCCGCTTGACCCTGTGGATAAGTCCGATCAGGGACACGTCACAGGAACAGCGAGGTGCCGGATCGACTCGTGCACCGCTCGCGCTGTCAGTGCCGTCCTGTTGTATGGAACGCATGGAGCACACGAGCAACGCGGATCTCCGGGCGGCAGCCGACACGGTCCTCGCCCGTCTCGTCGGGGACATCTCGGGAACGGCCCGGCTGCGTGAGGACCAGTGGCGGGCGATCGAGGCACTGGTCGCCGACAGACGCCGCGCCCTGGTCGTCCAGCGCACGGGCTGGGGCAAGTCCGCGGTCTACTTCGTGGCGACCTCGCTGCTACGGTCGCAGGGCAGCGGTCCGACCGTGATCGTGTCCCCGCTGCTCGCGCTCATGCGGAACCAGGTCGAGGCGGCGGCCCGGGCCGGCATCCACGCCCGGACCATCAACTCCTCCAACACCGAGGAGTGGGAAGCCGTTCAGGACGAGATCGCCGCGGGTGAGGTCGACGTCCTGCTGGTGAGTCCTGAGCGGCTCAACAACCCGGACTTCCGGGACCAGGTGCTGCCCCGCCTCGCGGCCGCCACCGGGCTGCTGGTGGTGGACGAGGCGCACTGCATTTCCGACTGGGGCCACGACTTCCGGCCGGACTACCGCCGGCTGCGCACCATGCTCGCCGACCTCCCGCCCGGTGTGCCGGTGCTCGCCACCACCGCGACCGCCAACGCGCGTGTGACGGCCGACGTCGCGGAACAGCTCGGCACGGGCGGCAGCTCGGACGCCCTCGTACTGCGGGGCCCGCTGGACCGGGACAGCCTGAGTCTGAGCGTGCTCCGGCTGTCGGACGCCGCGCACCGGATGGCCTGGCTCGCCGAACACCTCGACGAACTGCCGGGTTCCGGGATCATCTACACACTCACCGTGGCCGCCGCCGAGGAGGTCACCGCCTTCCTCCGGCAGCGGGGGCACACGGTCACGTCGTACACGGGCAAGACGGAGAACGCCGACCGGCAGCAGGCCGAGGAGGATCTGCTCGCGAACAAGGTGAAGGCGCTGGTCGCCACGTCAGCACTCGGCATGGGCTTCGACAAGCCCGACCTGGGCTTCGTGGTGCACCTCGGTTCGCCCTCCTCCCCCATCGCCTACTACCAGCAGGTGGGCCGTGCGGGACGGGGCGTGGAGCACGCCGAGGTGCTCCTGCTCCCCGGGAAGGAGGACGAGGCGATCTGGGAGTACTTCGCGTCGCTCGCCTTCCCCTCGGAGGAGCTGGTGCGCCGCACGCTCGGCATCCTCGCTCAGGCGGACAGGCCCCTGTCGCTGCCCGCCCTGGAGCCCCTGGTGGAGCTGCGCCGCTCCCGCCTGGAATCGATGCTCAAGGTCCTCGACGTGGACGGAGCGGTCAAGCGGGTCAAGGGAGGCTGGATCGCGACCGGGCAGCCCTGGAGGTACGACGCCGAGCGGTACGCGTGGGTGGCGCGGCAGCGCAAGGCCGAGCAGGAGGCGATGCGTGAGTACGCGTCGACGGCCAACTGCCGGATGGAGTTCTTGCAGCGCCAGCTGGACGATGAGGCCGCCAAGCCCTGCGGTCGCTGCGACAACTGCGCGGGCCCGCGCTTCACTGCGGACATGTCCGAGGAGGCGCTCGACGCGGCGCGTGTGGACCTGGGGCGTGCGGGCGTCGAGGTGGAGCCCCGCCGGATGTGGCCGACCGGGCTGCCGGCGATCGGAGTGGACCTCAAGGGACGAATCCCGGCCGGCGAACAGGCCGCGCCCGGACGTGCGTTGGGGCGTCTGTCGGACATCGGCTGGGGCAACCGGCTGCGGCCCATGCTCGCGCCCCAGGCACCCGACGGACCCGTGCCGGACGACGTGGCGAAGGCCGTGGTGGGCGTGCTGGCCGACTGGGCCAAGGGACCCGGCGGCTGGGCCCCGGGCGTGCCGGACCCGCAGCCCCGCCCGGTGGGAGTCGTCACCATCGCCTCGCGCACACGGCCCCAGCTGATCCACTCCCTGGGAGCGTGCATCGCGGAGGTCGGCCGGCTGCCCCTGCTGGGCACCGTCGCATACAGGGGCGACGTGTACCCGGGGCCCCGGAGCAACAGCGCCCAGCGGCTGAAGGCGCTCGACGGAGCACTGACCGTGCCGCCCGCCCTCGCCTCCGCCCTCGCCGAGGCCCAGGGCCCGGTCCTCCTCGTGGACGACTACACGGAGACCGGCTGGACCCTCGCGGTCGGGGCCCGCATGCTCAGGCGCTCCGGTGCTCAGGGGGTGTTGCCGCTGGTGCTGGCCGTCCAGGGCTGACAGCACGTCGAGAGGCGCGGCCGCCACATCCGGGCCAGGCACCGGCCTGCCCACCGGGCCCACTCCCACCTGCCCGGTCGCGCACGCCTCTGGACGCCGCGCACGCCAGTGACGTACGAACGTGTCGTGCTCGAACGCCCCATGGGTGGCCCGGCGACGCACAGGGTGAGGATATTAGCCGCGCATCATCGGATAACGGTCGACTGCGCCAATTGCTCGTTGCCGCATTCAAGTTCGACAGGAAGAATTGAGGTCCGCTCCCGCACGGTACGACCGCCGATCCGGTAGGGCTTCGCTGCGGTGCGCGCTCCCCGATTCCGACCCCGCCCGCAGTGTGGGCGCGTAGCCGAAGGGAGGACCGTGACCTTCGGATTCGCTCCGGCCTCGGCAGCGGCATCGACGTCCGCCGCTTCCGCCAACCGCTTGCTCGAACCCGCGGAATGGGCCGCCGCAGGGATCCCGCTTCTCCGTAACCCCCGTGAAGTCGTCAGCGGACTGCACGCCCGGCACCACCCGCAGCCGGCGACCGCCGTCATCGCCGTGCTCGATCCGGACGAGCGGCTGCGGGCGAGCGCCTCCTTCGTCCGCCGGACGGCCGCGGCCGACGGCTGGATGTTCCGCAACGTGCTGCTGGCGCAGCTGCGCCGGATCATCCCGCACGATCTGCGACGCCGCACACCGGTGCGCACCGCCGTACTGCTCTACTGCCGTGAGGGCGACGCGCGTTGGACCGAGGAGGACGGCGCGTGGATGTGGGGGCTGCGCGACGCCTGCACGCTGCATGGGCTGCGCTGCGGGGCGTACATCACGCTGACCCGCGACGGCTGGCAGGTGCTCGGCGAGGGCCGCGGTGGACGCCGCCCGCATTCCGCGTCGGCACCGGAGCCGTTCGACACGTCGGAGGCACCGCCGCCGCTGCCGCGCACCGGTGGCGCCGCCTCCGAGGTGCTGCGCCGCGCTGCGGCGGCACGCTGAGGTCTCTGGACAGACCGTTCGTGGGACAGACCTCCCTGGCACAAGCTGCCCCTGCGATGGCCCCCTGGGACAGCCCCCTGCGACAGGCCGCCCTTGGACAGACCCTTCCGCACAGGGAGGGGTCCGCAGGGGCTGAGGAGCCGCGCCGTCCCTTCCTACGGCAGACCACGGTTTTGTGACCGGCAGTCCGGAACGAACATCCCCGAACAGCACTGGGGCCACCCCGGCCGGACCGTGCGCAGCCACGGCGCCCAGCCCTCCGGGCATGCCCCACCACCCGCCGTGCGGAGCCGCCGGAGCGGCGCCTGAGGTCAGCCCCCGGCGCCCGACCGGACGCCACGGCGCCGACTCAGACGCTGGTGCCCAGCACCGAGTTGATCCGCTGCGGATCACCGCAGACGATCAGCAGGGCGGTGGCCCGGGAGTGGGCCAGGGACAGGGCGCTCACGGCTGCGGCCTCGGCACCGCCGTTGACGGCGACCACGACCACCGGACGAGACGCGGCACGGCCGGCGACGGTGGCGTCCGTGTAGAAGACGTCGTCACCGGCGTCGTGCTGGGCCCAGTAGGAGGTCTCGCCGAACGACAGCTCGTGGGCGGCCCACGGGTGCTGTTCGCCGGTCGTGATCACCAGGACGTCGCCGGGGGCACGACCGGAGTCCAAGAGCAGGTCCACGGCCTCCTCGGCGGCATCGAGCGCGCCTTCGGCGGAAGCCGGGATCAGCTGGATCTGCGGGGCGGCCGGAGCGGCGGCATCGGCTGCCGGACTCGGCGGGCCAGGCTTGGCGGCCGCGTCGCGCGGCGTGCGCTGCACCGGCGGCGCCGGCCGCAGAGGACCGGGACGGCCGGGGCGCGACGGAGCCGCGGGACGGGGGCCGGGTACGGGGCGAGGGGTCGGCGCGGTGCGGCCGCTGGCCGGAGTGGCGCGGGGACCCTGGGCACTCTCGTGAATCTGAGGCTCCTCGGGAATGAGAGGCATGGGTTGATATTTATCAAACGTTGGTACGGCCCGCGTCGGCGGGTGGCGCATGAGTGCGAACGGAACCGTCAGAAATCGAAGCCCAACTGACCCTCGATTTCCGGAACACTTCCGTCCGTCCAGCTGCGGACCTTCTTGAGGTGCCGCCACTGGGGCAGCGCATCAAGATACGCCCACGACAACCGGTGGTGGGGGGTGGGGCCCCGCTCCGCCAGTGCGGCCTTGTGCACGGGTGAGGGATACCCGGCGTTGTCCGCAAAACCGAAGTCTGCATGGTCGATACCCAGTTCGGCCATCATTTTGTCGCGCTGAACCTTGGCGATCACCGAGGCCGCCGCGACAGCCACGCACGACTGGTCGCCCTTGATCACCGTACGGACTCGCCAGGGCGCACCGAGATAGTCGTGCTTCCCGTCGAGGATGACCGCGTCGGGCCGCACCGGCAGGGCGTCCAGGGCACGTCCTGCGGCGAGCCGCAGCGCGGCCGTCATCCCCAGGTGGTCTATCTCCTCAGGAGAGGCGTGCCCCAGGGCGTACGACGTCACCCACTTCCGCAGTTCCTCGGCGAGTTCGGTGCGGCGCTTGATGGTGAGCAGCTTCGAGTCGGTAAGACCCTCGGGCGGCCGACGCAGTCCGGTGATCGCCGCGCAGACGGTGACTGGACCGGCCCACGCGCCGCGCCCCACCTCGTCGACACCTGCAACGATCTTCGCTCCGGTCGTGGCTCGAAGGGAGCGCTCGACGGTGTGAGTAGGCGGTTCGTACGGCATGGCGACCCTAGGTTACGCCGCCCGGAACCGCCCGCGACACCCCGGTCGGCCTCAGCGGTGCGACGGCCACCGCCGGCCCCGGTCAGGCGCCGCTCGATCGCAGCAGCGGAACCATCAACTGGTCGATCATCTCCTCGATTTCCTGGTCCCGCCATTCACAGCCGCACATCTTGGAGCGGTACATCATCATCGCCGGGATGGCGTCGAAGACGAATCCGTTCGCAGCGTCGGAACGCACCTCGCCTCGCCTGATTCCGCGCTCGATGACTTCCCGAAGCATCTTGATGGTGGGCTCCACGACCCCGTCGAAGATCACAGCATGGAAGCGCTCGGCCTGCGTCGTGTCACATTCGTGAATCACCGAGCGAAGCGCGAAGCCCGGGCGGGAGAACATCGCGTCGCGAGCTCTCCGGCAGAGCGCCAAGAGGTCCTCGCGCACGCTCCCCTCGTCCGGCACCGCGTCGAAGTGCGGCAGTCCGGCACGCAGGGCGTCGGCAACGAGGTCTTCCTTGGAGGGCCAGCGACGGTAGACGGCGGCCTTCCCGGTCTGGGCACCGGCGGCGACGCCTTCCATCGTCAGGCCGTTCCAGCCGACGGTGCTGAGTTGATCCAGCGCGGCGTCGAGGATCGCGCGTTCGAGCACGGCGCCGCGGCGGCGAGGGGCCGTCTGAGCGGGGGCTTCCGCCCAGCTCGGGGTAACCATCGAACTCTCTCCAACGAGCAGTGAAGCGGGGATTCCGGGATGGGGGGACGTGCCGGGCGGCGGCAAAGGGGGACGTGCCGCACGACGACGCCACAAGTGAACGCTTGCGTTCACTGTCGGGGACTCACTACCTTTGACGCGGCAGTGAACGCGAGCGTTCACTAACGCACTCGTGGGGGACCCATAGTGACAACCTCTCCATTGCTCAAGGACCAGAAGCCAGGTGCGGCACGCCGGGAGGGACACCCCGGCATCGCGCTCACCGTCATCGCGGCCTGCCAACTCATGGTGGTACTCGACGCGACGATTGTGAACATCGCGCTCCCGCACATTCAAGACGCACTCAAGTTCAGCACCACCGACCTCACCTGGGTCGTCAGCTCCTACACACTCACCTTCGGCGGTCTGCTGCTCCTCGGCGGCCGCGCCGGTGACATCCTCGGGCGCCGCAGGGTGTTCATGACCGGCATCCTGCTGTTCACCTTCGCCTCGCTGCTCGGCGGGCTCGCCCAGGAGCCGTGGCAGTTGCTGGCCGCGCGGGTCCTCCAGGGCGCGGGAGGCGCGATCGCGTCGCCCACCTCGCTTGCGCTCATCACCACCACGTTCCCCGAGGGCCCGGAGCGCAACCGGGCCTTCGGCGTCTTCGCCGCGGTGTCCGCGGGCGGTGGTGCCATCGGCCTGCTCGCGGGCGGCATGCTCACCGAGTGGCTCGACTGGCGCTGGGTGCTCTTCGTGAACGTGCCGATCGGCGTGCTGATCGCCGTGCTCACTCCGCTCTACATCAGCGAGTCCGAACGGCACACCGGACGCTTCGACATAGCGGGCGCGGTGACCTCGACCGCGGGCATGGCGTCGCTCGTCTACGGCTTCATCCGGGCGGCGGACGAGGGCTGGCGGGACAGCCTCACCATCGGATCCTTCGCCGCCGCGGTGGTCCTGCTGCTGGCCTTCGGGATCATCGAGTCCCGGGCCAAGGAGCCGATCACCCCGCTGCGGATGTTCACCGACCGGAACCGCTCGGGAACGTACGTGATCATGCTGAGCCTCGCGGCCGCGATGTTCGGCATGTTCTTCTACATCGTGCTGTTCGTGCAGAACGTGCTCGGCTACAGCCCGATCGAGGCGGGGCTCGCCTTCCTGCCCGTGACCGTCGTGATCGCACTCGGCGCGGGTCTGTCGCAGCGGTTCCTGCCGGCGCTGGGCCCGAAGCCGTTCATGGTCCTGGGCTCGACGCTCGCGGCGATCGGACTGGCGTGGCAGGCGCTCATCAGCTCCGACAGCTCGTACGTCGGCGGGGTTCTCGGCCCGATGCTGGTGTTCGGCTTCGGCATGGGCCTGAACTTCGTGACGCTGACGCTCACCGCCGTCTCCGGCGTGGCCCAGCACGAGGCCGGTGCCGCGTCCGGGCTGCTCAACACCACGCAGCAGGTGGGCGGATCGCTGGGGCTGTCCATCCTGACGACCGTGTTCGGCACGGCGACCAGGGACGAGGCGGAGAAGCTGCTTCCGCAGTTCATGGCCGAGGGCTCTCCCGAGCAGAAGGCGGAGTTCGCCACGACGCATCAGCTGCCCGCGCCATGGGGGCACGAAGTGCTGGCCCAGGGCATCTCCGCCGCCTTCGTCCCGGCCGCGGCCATGGCCGTCCTCGCCCTGGCCACCGCCTGGCTGGTGATACGGGTCCGCAAGAGCGACCTGGAGGCTCTCTCCGGCTCGGCCAGGCCGGGGCTGAGCTGACGCGAAGGCACTGCGAGACGGCT
This sequence comes from Streptomyces sp. NPDC045955, assembly GCF_056430805.1. Lineage (NCBI taxonomy): Bacteria > Bacillati > Actinomycetota > Actinomycetes > Kitasatosporales > Streptomycetaceae > Streptomyces > Streptomyces sp. NPDC045955. The sequence continues at coordinate 77,606 of NZ_JBWKKY010000008.1, read as the reverse complement.
TCGGCGGCTCGCCGACGGGTCCGAAAGGGGCCTGCCGGCGGCTGCCGGGCCGGTCCGTGACCGGCCGCGCATGTCCCAGGCGGCGTGCGCAAACGTCCCACCAGTGGATCAGAACAGCCAGCAGCACCTCCATGATCACCCCCTTCTCGTCCTGTGTCGCACCTCCAGCGTGCGCCGCCTCATGGATCGCACCGCTGATGTCACGACAACGAGCGGATGGTCACGGAGAGTTCCCGATGCGCACAGAGAGTCCCCGGCGTGCAGGGGAGCCCCCGATGCGCACCGGAGAGTTCTGATGCGCAGGCAGAATTCTGATGACCACCGGTTCTGATGGCCGGACCAATGCAGAAGGGGTTCGAACCGCTAGACCGGAGCAGGTACCCAGTCCGGCAGCGGCTCCGTCCGCGCCACCCACTCGGCGGGCGGCGCCCCCGCCTTGCCCGAGGCGATCACGCCGCCCACGATGGCACACGTGGTGTCGACGTCCCCGCCGACCTGCGCGGTCGTCCAGAAAGCCTGCTGGTAGTCACCGAGACTTCGCGCGGCCGACCAGAGGGCGAAGGGCACCGTGTCGTGGGCTGTCGTCCGCCGGCCGCACCCCAGTACGGCCGCGACCGTGGCCGGGTCGGCGTAGTCGAGCATGTCCCGGGCCCGGCGCAGTCCCGCGCCCACCGCGCTCTTCTTCGGCACCAGGTCGATGACCCCGTCGAGGAGGGCCTCGGCCCCGGGCGGCCCGCCGGGAGCGGCGGCGAACGCGGCGGCCGCGGAGACGGCCATGGCGCCGACGACGGCCTCGCGATGCTGATGGGTGGTGTAGGCCGAGATCTCCGCCTGGTGGGTCGCCTGCTCCGGGTCGTCCGCGTACCAGGCGCCCAGCGGGGCGATCCGCATCGCGGCGCCGTTGCCCCATGATCCCTGTCCGTTGAAGAGCGCGGCGGCGAGTTCACGCCAGTCGCCGCCCTCCCGGACGAGCCGCAGCAGGCGGTTGACCGCGGGTCCGTACCCACGGTCGAAATCATGGTGCTCGGCGAAGGAGCGGGCCAGGGCGTCCTGGTCGATGCGGTGGTGAGCGACCAGGACGGCGACGACGGAGCCGGCCATCTCCGTGTCGTCTGTCCACTGCCACGGCCCAGTCGGAAGCTCGCGGCGCTTCAGCAGCGGGTAGTTCACCGGCACGAAGTACTGGGAGCCCAGGGCGTCCCCGACGGACAGTCCGCGCAGGCTGGCCAAGGCGCGGTCCAGGCGCCCGTCGGTGGAGGAATCAGCGGTCATCGCCCTGCCACTCTATCCAGTGATCCCGTAGGGCTCGGGATCTCGCCAGCGGTCGAACGGCCGGTCAAGCGTGTACTTGCCGTCGTCTCCCAGAACGAGCATGCGCACCTCGCCGTTCCCCGGGTTCGACAGCGACTCGAATTCGGCGACCGTCCAGTGGAACCACCGCATGCAGAACAACCGCATGGCCAGACCGTGGGTGACGATCAGGACGTTCGGCGGATGGTCCGGGTCCTCGAAACTGCGGAACAGGCTCTCCAGGAAGCCGCCGACCCGGTCGTAGACATCGGCGCCGGACTCGCCCTGGGCGAAACGGTAGAAGAAGTGGCCGTACGCGTCACGATAGGTCTTCTGGAGGCGCACCTCGTCACGGTCCTGCCAGTTGCCCCAGTCCTGCTCGCGCAGCCGGGGTTCCTCGCGCACCCGTATGAGCCCGGGGTCGAGGCGGAAGGCGCGCAGTGTCTCGTGCGTGCGGCGGTACGGGGAGACGTACACGCTGACGCGCTCGCCGCCGAACAACTCGCGCAACTGCTCGCCCGTCGCCTCCGCCTGCCGCCGGCCCCGCTCGGTCAGCGCCAGGGCGTGGTCGGGTTCACGCTCGTACACGGAGTCATCAACATTGCCCGTTGACTCGCCGTGCCGGACAAGGACGATGCGCCGTGGTCGTGCCATGCCAAAACCCTAGATCGGGTGGGGCCACATCGAGCACTCGTACCGCGCCCATACAGCGTAGGTCACACACATCCTGCACCACAGATCACACCGGTCGCACGCCAGTCCGGCCGGAATCAATCAGTCCGGGCCCCCGGCCCGCTCGGAGATCAGACGGTCCAGCTCGGCTCCATGTCCACGACGTCCCCGGTGAGTGCCGCCACGTCCGCCTCCGTCTGGGCCCGCAGGGCGAGCCGCTCGACGCGTTCCGTGCGGTACTTGCCGTGCTCGGCGGCCGACCGCCACATCGACAGCACCATGAACTCGTTTCCGGGTGCCTCGCCGAACAGCCCGCGGACCATACCGGGCGAGCCGGCCATCGCCGGGTTCCAGACCTTCTCCTGCATCAGCACGAAATGCTCGACCCGCTCCTCGTGGACACGGCACAGCGCCACGCGCAGCAGGTCGGCGTCCGTGAAGCGCGGTTCGAACCCGGTCTTCACATCGAAGCGGTAGTCGAAGAGTCTGACCTGGGCGTCCTTGAACGTGCCGGACTGGGCCGACGCGAGCCGGTCGTGGGACCGCGCCATGAAGGAGTCGTAGAAGGCGCGGCTCTCCCAGAACGCGAAGATGTGCGCCACGTCCGGCCGCCCCCGGCTCCAGCCACCCCCCTGTCCCCGAAACCCCGGCTCCCCCAGAAGCCCCGCCCACTTCCGCTGCCCCCGCTCGAAACCGCGGCGGTCCACCACGGTGCAGCGAATCCACTTGACCAGCACCGCGCCATGGTAAGGCCACGGAGCGTGGCGTCGGTCACTCTCGGCTGGACCGCTCTCGGGTGCGCGCACCCGCACGCGTGGCAGGATGGACAAACACTCATGACTGCCCGGCAGTTGAGGCGAGCGGGCGGGTCGGTACGGGGAAGGGGACGCTGGTGGACGGGCTGAACAAGGGGCTGCGCAAGGTCGAGATCGCGGTGCGGTGGGATCCCAGTCCGGCGGGGCAGCCGTCCACCGACCTGGACCTCATCGCGGCGACCTACCCGGCGGACGGTCCGTACGGCGATCCCGCCTATGTCGTGCACTTCGACAGCCGCTCCCCCGACGGCACCATCTATCTCAACCGGGACAGCAAGGACGGCCAGGGCTTCGGCTACGACGAGGTCATGACGCTGGAACTCGACCGGCTCGACGTCCGCTACGCGCGCGTGGTGGTGGGTGTCGTCATCCAGCAGCGCCCGGCGGAGCGCACGTTCGTCAGTGTGGTGAACCCCGGATTGCGTATCCGCGAGGGGTACACGGTCCTGGCCGAGGACGACTTCGGAGGTGTCCTGGGAGCCACGGCGGCGACGGTCGCGGAGTTCGTCCGGGACGGTTCCGGTCCCTGGGACTTCCGCCCCGGCCTCCGTGGTTTCGAGGGTGACCCCGTGGACTTCGCCAGGACGATGGGTGCCGCACACCGCCCGTGAGTTCTCCCCATCTGCCGGCACAGGACGGTGTCCTCGCCGGATCTGGCACCGCCTGGGCCCCTGGCACGAGGTCACGCACGGTTTGAACCCGCGACCAGTACGCCGTCCGTACGGGTCTGGACGGCGTACTGGACAGGCTCCCCGGCATCCGCGGTCTGTGACGACAAGAGGGGCACCGGCCCGAAGGCGGTGCCCCTCTGTCATCGGTTCAGACGCTCGGCGTCAGCTGCAACCGCTGGTCGAGCCGCAGCCCTCGCAGATGTAGCAGGAACCGGCGCGCTGCATCTTCGTGCCGCAGGAGAAGCACAGCGGGGCGTCGGCCTGGATGCCCAGCTGCATCTCCACCAGTTCGGCACTGGTGTGGGCCGTCTGCGGGGCGGGCTTGGCCGCCTCTTCGTTCTTCGGCGCGGAGACGGCCTTCAGCTCCTGGGCCCGCGGCGCCGACTGGGCCAGGCCCTCGACGTCGACCTCGTCCTCGTTCGGCTCGTACGATCCGGTCTCCAGGTGACGCTGACGCTCCTCGGCCGAGTGGATGCCGAGCGCGGAGCGCGTCTCGAACGGAAGGAAGTCCAGCGCCAGGCGGCGGAAGATGTAGTCGACGATCGACTGCGCCATCCGCACGTCCGGGTCGTCCGTCATACCGGCCGGCTCGAAGCGCATGTTCGTGAACTTCGAGACGTACGTCTCCAGGGGGACGCCGTACTGGAGGCCGACGGAGACCGCGATGGAGAAGGCGTCCATCATGCCCGCGAGGGTCGAGCCCTGCTTGGACATCTTGAGGAAGACCTCGCCCAGACCGTCGTCCGGGTAGGAGTTGGCGGTCATGTAGCCCTCGGCGCCGCCGACAGTGAAGGACGTGGTGATGCCGGGACGTCCCTTCGGGAGGCGCTTGCGGACCGGGCGGTACTCGACGACCTTCTCGACCTTGGCCTCGACGGCCGCGGGCTCCTCGGCCTTCTCCTCCCACTTCTTGGTGGAGAGCGGCTGGCCGACCTTGCAGTTGTCGCGGTAGATCGCGAGCGCCTTGACGCCCAGCTTCCAGGCCTCGAAGTAGATCTCCTCGACCTCCTCGACGGTCGCCGTCTCCGGCATGTTGACCGTCTTGGAGATGGCGCCGGAGATCCACGGCTGGATCGCGGCCATCATGCGGACGTGGCCCATCGGGGAGATGGCCCGCTCGCCCATGGCGCAGTCGAACACCTCGTAGTGCTCGGGCTTGAGGCCCGGGGCGTCGATCACGTTGCCGTGCTCGGCGATGTGGGCGACGATCGCCTCGATCTGCTCTTCCAGGTAGCCGAGGCGGCGCAGGGCCTGCGGGACGGTGCCGTTGACGATCTGCATCGAGCCGCCGCCGACCAGCTTCTTGAACTTGACCAGGGCGAGGTCGGGCTCGACACCGGTGGTGTCGCAGGACATCGCGAGGCCGATCGTGCCGGTCGGGGCCAGCACGGACGCCTGGGAGTTACGGAAACCGTTCTTCTCGCCGAGGCGCAGCACGTCCTGCCACGACTCGCTGGCGGCGGCCCACACCGGGGTGTCCAGGTCGTCCATGCGGACGGCCTTGTCGTTGGCGTCGGAGTGCTGCTTCATGACGCGCTTGTGGGCGTCGGCATTGCGGGCGTAGCCGTCGTACGGGCCGACGACCGCGGCGAGTTCGGCGGAGCGGCGGTACGCCGTACCCGTCATCAGGGAGGTGATGGCGCCGGCGAGGGAGCGGCCGCCGTCGGAGTCGTAGGCGTGGCCGGTGGCCATCAGCAGGGCGCCGAGGTTGGCGTAGCCGATGCCGAGCTGGCGGAACGCGCGCGTGTTCTCGCCGATCTTCTGGGTCGGGAAGTCCGCGAAGCAGATCGAGATGTCCATCGCGGTGATGACCAGCTCGACGACCTTCTGGAAGCGCTCGGCCTCGAAGGACTGGTTGCCCTTGCCGTCGTCCTTCAGGAACTTCATCAGGTTCAGCGAGGCCAGGTTGCAGGACGTGTTGTCCAGGTGCATGTACTCGCTGCACGGGTTCGACGCGGTGATCCGGCCGGACTCGGGGCAGGTGTGCCAGTTGTTGATGGTGTCGTCGTACTGGATGCCGGGGTCGGCGCAGGCCCAGGCGGCCTCGGCGATCTTGCGGAAGAGCTGCTTGGCGTCGACCTCCTCGATGACCTCGCCGGTCATCCGGCCGCGCAGCCCGAACTTGCCGCCCTGCTCGACGGCCGTCATGAACTCGTCGTTCACACGGACCGAGTTGTTGGCGTTCTGGTACTGGACGGAGGCGATGTCGTCGCCGCCCAGGTCCATGTCGAAGCCCGCGTCGCGCAGGACGCGGATCTTCTCCTCTTCCTTGACCTTGGTCTCGATGAAGTCCTCGATGTCGGGGTGGTCCACGTCGAGGACGACCATCTTGGCGGCGCGGCGGGTGGCGCCACCGGACTTGATCGTTCCTGCGGAGGCGTCGGCACCGCGCATGAAGGAGACCGGACCGGAGGCGTTGCCTCCGGAGGAGAGCAGTTCCTTGGACGAACGGATCCGGGAGAGGTTCAGGCCGGCACCGGAACCGCCCTTGAAGATCATGCCCTCTTCCTTGTACCAGTCGAGGATCGACTCCATGGAGTCGTCGACGGACAGGATGAAGCAGGCGGAGACCTGCTGGGGCTGCTTGGTGCCGACGTTGAACCAGACGGGGCTGTTGAAGCTGAAGATCTGGTGCAGGAGGGCGTACGCCAGCTCGTGCTCGAAGATCTCGGCGTCGGCGGGCGAGGCGAAGTACTTGTGGTCCTCTCCGGCCTTCCGGTACGTCTTCACGATGCGGTCGATCAGCTGCTTGAGGCTGGTCTCACGCTGCGGGGTGCCGACGGCACCGCGGAAGTACTTGCTGGTGACGATGTTGACCGCGTTCACCGACCAGAAGTCGGGGAACTCGACGCCACGCTGCTCGAAGTTGACCGAGCCGTCGCGCCAGTTGGTCATGACGACGTCACGGCGCTCCCAGGCCACCTCGTCGTACGGGTGGACACCAGGGGTGGTGTGGACGCGCTCGATACGCAGGCCCTTGCTCGCCTTGGTGCTCTTGGCGCGGGAACTCCGTGCCGGACCGCTCGCCGTCTCTGTCATGCCGCCTCCCTGTACGGGCGAAAACGCCCTGAAGTGCCCCGTTGTTCCCGTGGCACGGTGTTCTGTCTGGTGCTGCGGGCACCCACTCACATCGCCCGCAACAGGTCTTCACATCGCCGCCGCCCGGCCGGGCCCGGAGCTGCCGTCCGGGTCCGGCCCGCCGGTCAGTCGGCGGCGCCTGCGGGCTCGGGGACGTGTCCCGTCCCTCCGGGCCCGCGGTCGTCTTCCTGGCTCCCCGCCCCCGCGTCCTCGCGGTCTCCGTCGTCCGCGTCGGGGCGCCCCGTCTCTTCTCTGAGCTCCGCGATGGCCGCCTCGAAGTCCTCGAGCGAGTCGAACGCCCGGTAGACGGAGGCGAAGCGCAGATACGCGACGAGATCGAGCTCCTGCAACGGGCCGAGTATGGCCAGCCCCACGTCGTGGGTGGTCAGCTCGGCACTCCCGGTGGCCCGCACCGCCTCCTCGACCCGCTGGCCGAGCTGGGCGAGCGCGTCCTCGGTGACGGGCCGCCCCTGACACGCCTTGCGCACACCATTGATGATCTTGGTACGGCTGAATGGTTCGGTAACTCCGGACCGCTTGACCACCATGAGCGAGCACGTCTCCACGGTCGTGAAACGACGGGAGCAGTCAGGGCACTGGCGGCGCCTGCGGATGGACGTGCCGTCGTCGGTCGTACGGCTGTCGACGACCCGGCTGTCGGGGTGCCTGCAGAAGGGGCAGTGCATGAACTCCAACCCTCCTCACAGCAGATTCATAAGCATCGCTGGACCGCTTGCGCCCCACGAAGCAGCCCCAAGCATAGGCGATGACCATGGCCGCGAAGACCTGGGGGACCACAAATTGTGGGCTGCTGCTGCAATCCAACCACTAGATGTGGGGATTGGCTCATACATGCACGCCAATACGCGCGTGTCGCGCGGATAGACGCAGGTGACGCGCGACCGACCCCGCCGCGCCCGCCTCGCAGGTTCTCAGCGGCACCATCGAACAGGCCCGGCCGGCCTCACCAGCCGCTCCGTACGCGTACAGCCGTATCCCCGCGGCGCATGCGGAGATACCGTGGTCGCTGCGAGGAGGGGACGTGGGACTCCCGCACAGATGAGGGCTGGTACCGGGGCAGGAGAATGCCGGATGGCAGACTGTGTGAAAGACCCCGAGGCGATCACCCCGGCCGTGAAGAGTACAGCAATGGGCGCTTTTGCCCCCCAGGTGGAGCGGTAGCCAATACACCCGGACACATGATCGCGTCAGCCGATTCGCGATTTTTCACTCGAACGTGTGTTTGGCGCAACCTTTCGAAAGCAACTACCGTTGTCCAGCAGGGAGACCATCGAGAGGGGCCGACGTGACCACCACCGCAGACAGTGCCGCCATCACTGCCCAGGACCGCTCCCAGGGCCGACTGGAGCCGGTGCATGCGATGAACGAAGCCACGAACCCTGAGGGGCACAAGCGCTCCCTGCCAGGGCGACCTCCCGGCATCCGGGCGGACAGTTCCGGACTCACCGACCGCCAGCGCCGCGTGATCGAGGTCATCAGGGACTCCGTGCAGAGGCGCGGCTACCCGCCGTCGATGCGCGAGATCGGCCAGGCCGTCGGCCTGTCCAGCACGTCCTCCGTCGCACACCAGCTGATGGCACTGGAGCGCAAGGGCTTCCTGCGCCGCGATCCGCACCGCCCGCGCGCGTACGAGGTGCGCGGTTCCGACCAGGCCGCCTCCGTGCAGCCCACGGACACCGCGGGCAAGCCGGCCGCGTCGTACGTCCCGCTCGTCGGCCGTATCGCCGCCGGTGGCCCGATCCTCGCCGAGGAGTCCGTCGAGGACGTCTTTCCCCTGCCCCGCCAGCTCGTCGGCGACGGTGAGCTGTTCGTCCTGAAGGTCGTCGGCGACTCGATGATCGAGGCCGCCATCTGCGACGGCGACTGGGTCACGGTCCGCCGCCAGCCGGTCGCCGAGAACGGCGACATCGTGGCCGCGATGCTTGACGGTGAAGCCACCGTCAAGCGCTTCAAGCGCGAGGACGGCCACGTCTGGCTCCTGCCGCACAACGCGGCCTACGAGCCGATCCCCGGCGACGACGCGACCATTCTCGGCAAGGTGGTGGCCGTACTGCGCCGCGTCTGAGTCTGCGCACCGCGTCGGGTGGGCCGCCCAGTCGGCCCGCCCTCTGACCGGGCCCCGGGACCCCTGCGCCGGTTCCGGGGCCCTGCGCTGTCCGGGCCCCGGTAGGCGGTGTCCGGGGGCTCCGGTACTCGGTGGTGTCCGGAGACTCCGGAAGGCGGTGTCAGGGCCCAGTACTCCTGGCGTGGGTGCGGGCCGGTCCACGGCTCCGTCACCGCAGACCGGCCCCGGGGCTCAGTCGGCTTCCGCCTGCTTCGCCGCCGCGTCGATCGCCGCCAGCGACTTCCGTACCTGGTTGCGGTCCGTCGTGTACCAGAAGTCGGGCAGAGACGCCTTCAGATAGCTCCCGTATCGGGCCGTCGCCAGACGCGGATCCAATACGGCGACCACACCCCGATCGCCCGACGCCCGTACGAGACGGCCGGCGCCCTGGGCCATGAGGAGCGCGGCATGGGTGGCGGCGACGGCCATGAAGCCGTTGCCACCCGCGTCCTCCACGGCCTTCTGGCGGGCGCTCATCAGGGGGTCGTCCGGGCGCGGGAACGGGATCTTGTCCATGACGACCAGCTGACAGCTGGGTCCGGGGACATCCACGCCCTGCCACAGCGACAGGGTGCCGAACAGGCAGGTCTTCGGGTCGGCCGCGAAGTTCTTGATGAGCTCGCCGAGCGTCTCCTCGCCCTGGAGGAGAATCGGGAACTCCGGGATCCGGGAACGCAGTTCCTCGGCGGCCAGCTGGGCGCCGCGCATGGAGGAGAACAGGCCCAGAGTGCGGCCGCCCGCCGCCTGGATGAGCTCCGTGAGCTCGTCGAGCATGTCCCCGCGGTCACCGTCCCGCGCGGGGCGCGCCAGGTGCTTCGCGACGTACAGGATGCCCTGCTTGCGGTAGTCGAAGGGAGATCCGACATCGATGCCCTTCCACTGCGGGAGGTCATCGCCCTCGGTGCCTTCGGGGGCGAGCCCAAGGGACGCACCGACGCCGTTGAAGTCGCCACCCAGCTTCAGCGTCGCGGACGTCAGGATCACGGAGCGGTCCGCGAAGAGCTTCTCCCGCAGCAGCCCCGAGACGGACATGGGGGCGACACGCAGGGAGGCACCGAAGCGGTCGTGGCGCTCGTACCAGACCACGTCCCATTCGGAGCCGTTCGTGATCCGCTCCGCCACGTCGTGCACATTCTCCACGGAGGCCAGCGCCTGCTTGCGGACCGCGTCCTCGTCCTGGACGGACTTGTCGCGGGTCGTGCCGATGGCGGAGATGACGGTGCGGCACGCGTCGCGCAGTGCCATGAGGGCGTAGCCGAGGTCTTCGGGGATCTCCTCCAGGCGACCCGGCAGCGCGAGCTCCATCAGGCGTTCAAAGCCCTCGGCGGCGGTCTGGAGCTGGTCCGCCGCCTTCTCGTTGACGAGTTTCGCGGCCCGGCGCACCGCGCGATTGACCTGGCCGGGGCTGAGCTCACCGGTGGCGACTCCGGTGACGCGCGAGACCAGCTCATGGGCCTCGTCGACGATGAGCACCTCGTGCTGCGGGAGGACCGGAGCCCCCTCAATGGCGTCGATCGCGAGCAGGGCGTGGTTGGTGACGATGACGTCCGAGAGTTTGGCACGCTCGCGGGCCATCTCGGCGAAGCACTCCGCTCCGTACGCGCACTTCGAGGCGCCGAGGCACTCCCTCGACGACACCGACACCTGGGCCCAGGCCCGGTCCGAGATGCCGGGTGTGAGGTCGTCGCGGTCGCCGGTCTCGGTCTCGTCGGCCCAGTCGCGCACCCGCAGCAGGTCCTGGCCCAGCTTGCTGGTGGGCGCGGCCGCCTCGAACTGGTCGAAGAGGCCCTCCTCCTCGTCCTGCGGGACCCCCTCGTGCAGACGGTGCAGGCACAGGTAGTTCGACCGGCCCTTGAGCATCGCGAACTCCGGGCGGCGGCGCAGCAGGGGGTGCAGCGACTCGACCGTTCTCGGCAGGTCGCGCTCCACCAGCTGGCGCTGGAGGGCCAGGGTGGCGGTCGCGACGACGACACGCTCCCCGTGCGCAAGCGCGGGCACCAGGTAGCCCAGGGATTTACCGGTGCCGGTGCCGGCCTGGACCAGCAGGTGGGAGCCGTCGTCGATCGCCTCTGCGACCGCTTCGGCCATGGCCACCTGACCGGGGCGCTCCGTGCCGCCGACGGCAGCGACGGCAGCATGCAGGAGTTCGGGGAGTGAGGGCTTCGTCATAGCGCGACCACCCTACGACCCAGCACTGACAAACGGGTGATCAAGGCGCGGGCCGGGGGCGGGATCAAGACCTTGGGCTCCTCGGTACGGGTGGCTCGGTCGGGTGGGCGAGGGGTGGGCGGGAGGCGGGGCGGTTCTGCGGGGGCCATGACGCGGCGAACAGCTCGAGAAAAATCTGCGGCGCGGGTGGGAACTGCGGCCCGACGCGCCGCGTTCAATGAGTGATGGCGTGATGACACAGCGCTACATCAGATGCCGAGTGGACCGGTCTCGGACCATGAGGGCGGCTCGCTTGTCGGGCAGGTCGACCTCGGCGGAGAACCGGAAGCCGGCGGTCAGGAAGGCGGCGATGGAGGGGGTGTTACGAATGTCGGGTTCCGCGATGACGCGTGCGCAGGAGGGCCGCTGCGCGAGTACGAGATCGGCTGTGGCTCGGAGCAGCAGACCACCGAGACCACTCCCTCTGTCGGTGACAGCGCCGATCAGGAGGTGGATCCCGGTGTCGTGAGGCCGGGCCGGGTAGTGGCGGGCCAACGGGTCGAGGTCCGCCCGGTAGATCTCCCAATAGCTCATCGGTGTTCCGCCCAGTACGCCGATGCACGGCACGCTGCGTCCGTCGCCGGTCAGCTGGGACAGCACATGGTCCTCGGTCACGTGCTGGGGACCGGACAGCTCCCAGAACGCCGCAGCGGCGGGGTCGTTCATCCAGCGGCTGATGAGCGGAAGATCGCGTTCGATGCGCACGGGGACGAGGTGGAAGAGGCCCACGGGTGTGTCGGTCGGCCCCCAGTCGGCGACGCGGTCGAGGAGGTCGTCCGACACGGAGGGCTGTGGGGTGGACTCGCCCGGCCGCTCGGCTCCCTGGCTGCCGGACGTCTCGTCCGCGATGAGGGCGAGGAGTTCGTCGGGGAGCCGTAGGTCCATGGTGTCTTCGCCGTGGCCGCCCGCACCGGAATCCGCACCCGGGGCCGCACCGAGTTCTCCATCGGCATCAGCGGAGGCTCCCGCGCTGGAGTCGACGTCGGCACCGGCGTTGACGTCGGCCGTGGCCGGGACACCGGCACCGGCATGGGCGGTCGGGTCGGCGGAAGACACCAAACGCTCCTCTCGGGAAAGGGCGGGGGTGAGGCGCGTCCTCAGGGATGAAGGAGGTCGGTTGTGTTCGGGGACGGCCAGAGTGATCACAGGTGCAGGGGGTTGGCGATGGTGACGTAGACGGACTGGGTGTCGACCGGGCCGACGAGTTCGTCGAGACCGTGGAGCCGGGTCAGCAGGTTGGCCTTGCAGCGCAGTACGGGTGAGTCGAGCAGCCGGGCCGGCAGCGAGGAGCGCAGTCGGGCCGGGCCGCCGGCGACGTTGCCGAGGAAACGGCGGAAGGCGGCGAGCAGCAGCCGCTCGTCGGCCAGGGCCTGGGAGCCGAACGCACCAATGAGTCCCAGGACGTTGTTGACCGCCAGGTAGTAGACGAAGCGCTCGTCGGTGACCTCGTCGCAGACGAACGTGTCGCTCCGCTCACCGATGCCGGGCAGCCGGGCGTCCAGTTCCGCGCGCCGGGACTCGCGGAAGTAGTAGCCCTGGTTGTCGCGGTAACGGCCGCCCGCCGGCCATCCGTCGGCGTCCAGCAGGAGCAGGGTGTTCTGCTGGTGAGCCTCCAGGGCGATGCCGGCCTCACCGTCCAGCCAGAGGACAGGACGCACGACGTGCTCGAGGTAGCGCAGGAACCACTCGGCGGCGACGGCTCCGCGGGGCCGGCCGGTCCGGCGGGCGAGACGCGTGACGACTTCGGCCAGCCGGGATCGAAGGGCCGGGCCGTGAATGTCCGGGCGGGCGGGAGAGATCGCCGGCCGTGCGGGTGAGCATGGGCGAGGGGAGACGAATCCGGCGACGCAGGAGACATCGTCCGAGGGGGTGAACGGGTTGTGGCGGATCACCACGTCCAGCCCGGTCAACGGGGCGCGGTCTGAGCCTCCGGGACCTCCAGCGCCTTGGGCACTCCCGGATCCATCGGATCCATCGACAGCGATCCAGGCTGGGTCGCGCACGATGTCGAAGCACGGGTGAACGGCCCGCCACTGCTGCGCCAGTCCGCTGCGGAGCAGGCGGTGGACCTCGACGCCGCGGTGGAGTTCCTTACGGAGGTTCTCACGACGGGAGTTGGTGATGCGCAGGCCCAGCGACAGCTTGAGCATCGCGGGGGCACCGGATCGGTAGACGGTTCGTACGGAGGAGGTGGGGTGCCAGGGAGTGCCGTGGGCGCCGAGGTCGCGGAGCAGTCCGCTGTCGAGCAGGGCAGCAGTCTCGGGGCGGTGCCGGACCTCGCGTGCCTGCCAGGGATGCAGGGGCAGTAGGGCGTACCCGTCCGGCAGTGGCAGGTCGGCCCCGGCCAGGCGTGCGGTGAGTCGGGCCGCCGCGACAGGGCGGCCACGTTCGGTCCAGGCGGAGTCGGTGGCCAGGACGGAGGGGGCGACAGCCATCCAGTGCAGGGGGAAGGATCCGCGCAACTCGGGTGAGTACAGCCGTGTTTCGGCCTCGGAGAGACCCTCGCGGCTCTTGGGGGTCGGGTGCAGGGGGTGTCCGAGGACGAGTGACTGTTCCGCGGTGAGGAAGAGATCGGGGCCGTCGAGCGGGACTTGGCGACCGTCGCTGAGGAAGAAAGTAACGCGGCGGAGGGAGTCGGCGACACCCGCGACGAGTTCGACGCCGTCGGCGCAACAGCCGCCGTTTTCATGACCATGACCATTACCGTGCCCGTGGCCGTATCCGTCTGCGGACGTTTCCCTGGAGAGCAGGGCCGCGATCGTGACGGCGTCGGCCGGCGGAGCGTGGTCGAGAGCGTCGGCAAGGCGCGGGAGGCCGAAGCGGTGCCAGCCCGTCGGGGACCAGTAGTGGACGGGGACGCTCAGGGCCGTGCCGCTGGCGGGCAGGGGGATGCGCAGAACCCCGTCGGCGGGGGCGGGCTGGTCGGTCTCGCGCACCCAGCACCGCAACAGGGTCTCCACGGCTGCCGCCTGGGCGACGATGCGCGGGTCGAGGTGCTCCAAGGGGTCGGTGACGACCCCGCCAGCCCTCAACTCGGCACCCGGCACCTCACGGCCCACCATCTCGCCGTCCTGCACCTCAGCACACCGCACCTCACCGCTCAGCCCCTCGGCGAGATGCGCCACCCCAGGCCTCCGACACGGAGCCTCGGAGACCGCCGGGTTCACCGGATCAGCCCGGTTCGCCGGACGGTCCGGGTTCGCCGGACCGACCGGGTTCGCCGGACCGACCGGGTTCACAAGGCTCGCCGGCACCCCCAACCTTCGGACATCAGCAGAGCCTCGTCCCGGCGTCGTGGCGTGGTCGTCGGGCTTGGGGGTGGCGTTCAAGGCAGGTACCTCGTCGGGTGGTTCCGAGACGGCGGACTGGAAGGCTCACGGCATGAGCGCTCACGGCGTCGAGGCTCACGGCATCGACGCTCATGGCGTCGACGGCGCCGGTGCCGTACCCCCACCGCACCGCGCCGCCGCCCCAATCGCGTCGGCCAGGCGGTCCTGCACGGCGGCCGCCTGTTCGCCGGTGATGGTCAGGGGCGGCAGCAGCCGGACGACGCTGGCGTGCCGGCCGCCGAGTCCGACGATGAGGCCACGCCGCAGGCACTCCCGTTGGACCGCGGCGGCCAGTTCGGAGGCGGCGGGACGAGGCTTCCCCGCAGCCCCGACCGCCTGCCCGACTTCCCCGGCCGCGCCCTCGGGGTCCACGAACTCCACCCCGATCATCAGCCCCCGCCCCCGCACCTCCCCTACGCACGGAAAGTCCCCTACTAGCCCTTGGAGTTGACTCAGCATGCTTGCCCCGATTGTCGCCGCGCGTTCGGCGAGGTGGTTTTCCCGGACGTGGGTGAGAGTCGCCGTGCCGGCGGCCATGGCGAGTTGGTTGCCGCGGAAGGTGCCGGTGGGGGCGCCGGATTCCGGGACGTCGAGGTCGTCGCGGTGGACCACGACGGCCAGCGGCAGGCTGCCTCCGATGGCCTTGGACAGGACCATCACGTCGGGGGTCACTCCGCTGTGCTCCACGGCCCAGAAGGCGCCGGTCCGCCCGACGCCCGTCTGGATCTCGTCGGCGATCAGGGGGACGGCTCGGTCGGCCGTGAGCTGCCGCATGCGCCGCAGCCAGGCATCCGGTGCGGGGATCACGCCGCCCTCGTCCTGGACGGGCTCGACGATCACCCCGGCGGGGAGCGAAGCACCGGACCCGGGGTCGTCGAGGACGGACTCGGTCCAGCGGGCGGCGAGGTCGGCCCCGCGCTCGCCCCCGACACCGAAGGGGCAGGGGTACTCCTGTGGGTAGGGCAGGCGGGTGGCCCGTACGTCGTGGGCGGCGGCGGACGCGTCGAATGTCCCGGCCGCCCTTGCGTGGGAGGCACCGGTGAACGCGATGAGGCCGGTCCGGCCGGTCGCCGCGCACACCAGTGCGCAGGCGGTCTCCACTGCGTCGCTGCCGGCCGGTCCGCAGAACAGCACGCGGGCCCGGTCGGCGAGCCCTGGGGGCAGGGTGCGGAACAGCTCGGTGATGAAGGCGTCCTTGACGGGGGTGGCCAGGTCGAGGGCGTTCAGGGGCGCGCCGGAGTCGAGGACCTTGCGGATGGCTTCCAGGACGACCGGGTGGTTGTGCCCGAGGGCGAGCGCGCCGGCGCCGGAGAGGCAGTCCAGGTAGCGGCGGCCGTCCGCGCCCTCGATGGTCAGTCCCCGGGCCCGCACCGGCACGATCGGCAGGGCGCGGGCGTAGGTGCGGGCCGCGGACTCGCGCGCCGACTGGCGGCGCAGAATCCCCTCGTGAGCGGCGCGCGCTGCCGGTGCCGTGCCGTCGACGGCACCGGGGAGGGCCCTCACCGGCATACGCCCCACAGCGGCCTCATCGGACGCACATCCCCCATGGGTGGTTTCCGTCACGACTTCCCTGACCTCCCACTGGGCACGGGCACAGAGGACCGCACACAGACAGCAGGCCCCCAACCGCTACCAACCCCGATCCGCTCACCGGGTTACGGGTTGCCTCAAGATCCTTTCCGTGACGGAACTGTTGCGGTTCCGTCGGGCCGCCCCCACAGCCACCGCATAGTGTGTGGTGCCGTTCCCGGGCGCCGTGAGCTTGGCCTGAACTCCCCGTGAGTCGGCGGAAACCAGGCCCTGAGTACCGGTTCGTCCATGTTCGTTACACACCAGGGGGAGTCACATCATGCGATCCACACGGCCGTCGTCCACCACCAGCCGAGGCGGGAGGGCGCGCCGCGGGAACTCCCCCGTCCTGGCCGCGGTGGCCCTCGCCTCGGCGCTCGCGCTGACCGCCACCGCCTGCGAGTCGGGCGACGCCGCGGCGGGCGGGGAGGCCTCCGCGTCGGCCGGCGCCTCCGACGACGGCAAGCTGAGGATCCCGGACGACATCAGGGACCGGCTCCGCGAGCACGGGATCGACGTCGACAAGTGGAAGAACGGCGCCTGGAAGAACTGGGACCGGGACGACTGGCTGCGCGAGGCCAACGAGTACATCAACCCCATCATCGAAGGTCTCTGGGACCCGGACCGCATGCGGGACGCCGAGGAGCCAGACCAGGGCGTCGACGACAGCGACCTGACCGGTGACCAGGGCGTGACCGACCCCACGCCCGAGCCGGTCGAGGCGCAGGCCGTGCCACCGTCGTACCACGCCAACGCGCCGACGGCCGGGAAGGTGTTCTTCGACTCCCCCAAGGGCTCGGCCGTCTGTTCGGCGACGGTGGTGAAGGACCCGGCCCACCCGGGCAAGTCCAACCTCGTGTGGACGGCGGGCCACTGCGTACACGCGGGCAAGAAGGGCGGCTGGTACCGCAACATCGCGTTCGTGCCGTCGTACAACGACGACGGCAAGCCGGTCGCGGAACTGGAGAACGCCACCCGGCAGGACGTCGCTCCCTACGGCGTCTGGTGGGGAGACTGGGCGCAGACCTCCGACCAGTGGATCGAGCAGGGCGGCTCGACGGGTGGGGACGGCGCGCCCTACGACTTCGCGGTCATCCATGTGACGCCGGAGAAGGGCAGCGGCGGCAAGTCCCTGGAGGAGACGGTCGGTTCGGCACTACCGGTCGACTTCAAGGCTCCCGCCGTACCGAAGGTGAAGAGCGTCACGGCGATCGGCTACCCGGCCGCACCTCCGTACGACGGGCAGAAGCTGTACCGGTGCCAGGACCAGCCGGGTCGGCTGTCGGTCACCGTGTCGGATCCGACGATGTACCGCATCGGCTGCACCATGACCGGCGGTTCGTCCGGCGGCGGCTGGGTCGCGACGGGCTCGGACGGCAGGCCTGCCCTGGTGTCCAACACCTCGATCGGCCCGGTGACGTCGGGCTGGCTGGCCGGTCCGCGCCTGGGCGAGGTGGCCAAGGGCGTCTACGACTCGGTCAGCGAGAAGTTCGCGGGCCGCTGACGGCCGGCTGATCACAGTCGGCGGTGGGGTGGCACGCCGGGTGCACCGGCAGCGCACCCGGTGCACAGAAACGCACCGGCGCACCAGCCCGTGGACTCACGGAAGCCTTCACCACCCCACCCCGGTACACCCTCAACTCCACGGGCATAGTGGGGTTTCGCGCCGGGGGCACTGGCGCCCACGTCCATGACATGCACACGCAGCACCACACTGTCACGCACCAACGGGGGTCATCGCACCATGCGTTCCACACGTACGCCCGCAGCGCCGAGGCGCGGGCGGCGCACCGCTCTCGGAGCCACCGGGCTCGTCGCCGCTCTGGCACTCACCGTGACCGCCTGTGAGGGTTCGGCGGACTCGGCGAGCGACAAGCCCGACGCCACCGCCTCGCAGGCCGCGGACGGCGCCGGCAAGGTCGAGATCCCGGCCGACCTCGCCGGAAAGCTCAAGGAACACGGGATCGACGTGGACCAGTGGAAGGACGGCGGCTGGAAGGACTGGGACAGGGACAAGTGGCTCAGTGAGGCCAAGGACTTCGTCAACCCGGTGATCGAGGGCCTCTGGAAGCCGGAGCGGATGCAGTCCGCGAAGGAGGCCGACAAGACGGTCACGACGAAGGACGCATCGGCCGGCCAGGGCGTCAGCGACCCGGATCCGGCGCCGGTCCGGGCGCAGGCCGAGAAGACGCCGTACCACCGGAACGCCGCCCCGGTCGGCAAAGTCTTCTTCGACTCCCCCGACGGCCCGGCCGTCTGCTCCGGCACGGTGATCAAGGACGTCAACCACCCGGGCAAGTCCAACCTGGTGTGGACGGCGGGCCACTGCGTGCACGCCGGCGGCAACGGCGGCTGGTACCGCAACCTCGTGTTCGTCCCGGCCTACAACGACCTCGGCAAGTCCGAGGCGGAGCTGAGCAACGCGAACCCGGCCGAGGTGGCCCCGTACGGCAACTGGTGGGCGGACTGGGCCTCGACCTCGAACCAGTGGATCCAGGGCGGCTCGGAGACGGGCGGTGACGGAGCGGCGTACGACTACGCCGTGCTGCACGTGAAGCCCGAGCAGGGTGCCAAGTCCCTGGAGGAGACGGTCGGTGCCGCGCTGGACGTGGACTTCTCCGCGCCGTCCGCGGCCGAAGCCGCCAAGATGGGCGCCTGGGGCTATCCGGCGGCGCCGCCCTACAACGGGCTGAAGATGTTCAAGTGCGTCGACAACCCGGGCCGCTTCTCGCTCAGCCCTGGCCTGCCGACGATGTACCGCATCGGCTGTTCCATGACCGGCGGTTCGTCCGGCGGCGGCTGGTTCCGGGTGGTGAACGGCAAGTCCGTGCTGGTCTCCAACACCTCGATCGGCCCGGCCGACAACACCTGGCTGGCCGGTCCGCAGCTGGGCCGCGACGCCGAGGCGCTCTACCAGAACATGAGCAAGACGTACGGCGGTCGCTGACCGGAGAGAGAAGGCCCGCTCCCTGCGGAAAGGGGGCGGGCCTTCTCACAGCAGTGCCTTCAGTGCCTTCTCACATCAGGGCCACAAGCCGTCAGAGCGCCGGCGCCGGGACGTACGGCGCGAGCTCCGCCGCCAGCTCCTCGTGCACCCGCACCTTGAGCAGGGTGCCCTCCGGAGTGTGCTCCTTGGAGAGGATCTCGCCCTCGTCGTAGGCACGGGCGACCAGCTTGCCGTGCGTGTACGGCACGAGCGCCTCGATCTCGACCGACGGGCGCGGCAGCTCGTTGTCGATGAGCGCGAGCAGCTGGTCGATGCCCTGGCCGGTGCGGGCCGAGACGGCCAGGGACCGCTTCTCGACGCGCAGCAGCCGCTGGAGCGTCAGCGGGTCGGCCGCGTCGGCCTTGTTGATCACGACGATCTCGGGTACGTCGGTGGCACCGACATCCCTGATCACATCGCGCACGGCGGCCAACTGCTCCTCCGGGTTCGGGTGCGAACCGTCCACCACGTGCAGGATCAGGTCGGACTCGCCGACCTCCTCCATCGTGGAGCGGAACGCCTCGACCAGGTGGTGGGGCAGATGGCGCACAAACCCGACCGTGTCGGCCAGCGTGTAGAGCCGGCCGCTCGGGGTCTCGGCCCGGCGCACGGTCGGGTCGAGGGTCGCGAACAGGGCGTTCTCGACCAGCACGCCCGCGCCCGTGAGGCGGTTGAGCAGCGAGGACTTGCCGGCGTTGGTGTAGCCCGCGATGGCGACCGAGGGCACCTTGTGGCGCTTGCGCTCCTGGCGCTTGATCTCGCGGCCGGTCTTCATGTCCGCGATCTCCCGGCGCATCTTCGCCATCTTCTCGCGGATCCGCCGCCGGTCCGTTTCGATCTTGGTCTCACCGGGACCACGGGTGGCGAGGCCGCCGCCCTTGCCGCCGCCCATCTGCCGGGACAGCGACTGACCCCAGCCGCGCAGCCTCGGCAGCATGTACTGCATCTGGGCGAGCGCGACCTGCGCCTTGCCCTCTCGGGACTTGGCGTGCTGGGCGAAGATGTCCAGGATCAGGGCGGTCCGGTCGATGACCTTGACCTTGACGACGTCCTCGAGGTGGATCAGCTGGCCCGGGCTGAGCTCACCGTCGCAGATGACGGTGTCCGCGCCCGATTCGAGGACGATGTCGCGCAGCTCCTCGGCCTTGCCGGAGCCGATGTAGGTGGCCGCGTCGGGCTTGTCGCGGCGCTGGATCACACCGTCGAGCACCAGCGCACCGGCCGTTTCCGCGAGGGCGGCGAGCTCCGCGAGGGAGTTCTCCGCGTCCTGCGCGGTTCCCGTGGTCCAGACGCCGACGAGCACGACCCGCTCCAGACGGAGCTGGCGGTACTCGACCTCGGTGACGTCCTCGAGCTCGGTGGAGAGGCCCGCCACACGGCGCAGGGCCGCGCGGTCGGAGCGGTCGAACTGGTCGCCGTCCCGCTCTCCGTCGATCTCGTGGCTCCAGGCGACGTCCTCTTCCATCAGGGCATCGGCCCGAAGACCCTCGGGGTGGCTGTGCGCGAAGCGCTGGGTGTCCTGGGAAGGGGAAGAAGAGGAGGTCATTGGATCCTTACGTAGCTGGGAAACCGTTTACGGCGACGGAGCGCTGCGAGCTTTCCGTCACCGGGCATAACGCGCGAGCGTGCCGGGAGATTCCCGGCGCTCCGTGCCGCGCCGACCTGAAGATAGTCGCACGGCACGGGGCGTCTCGTCACCGTGTTATCGAGCGGCCGCCTTCGCGGGCGCCGCCAGCTTCGCGGCCGGGTTCGCGGGCGCGGCCGGGTTCGCGGACGCGGCCGCATCGGCGGGCGCGGCCGGCTTCCAGTCCGGGTGCCCCGGCATCGGCGGGGTCTTCTCTCCGTACAGCCAGCCGTGGAAGAAGCCGTCCAGGTCGCGCCCGGAGATCTCGGCGGCGAGCCGGACGAAGTCGTCCGTCGTGACGGTGTCGTCCCGGTACCGGTCGGCCCAGGTGCGTTCCAGGCGTTCGAAGGCCGGGCGGCCGATCTCCTCGCGCAGGGCGTACAGCACGAGCGCGGCGCCGTCGTAGACGTTGGGCCGGAAGATGCTGGTCTTGCTGCCGGGCTCGGGGGCCTTCGGGGCGGCGGGTGGTCCGCCGGACGCGCGCCAGCGGTCGGAGGCGCCGTACGCGGCCTTCATACGGTCCCGCATCGGCTTGCCGGCCTGCTCCTCGGCGTACAACGCCTCGTACCAGGTGGCGTGTCCCTCGTTGAGCCACAGGTCGGACCAGGTGCGGGGGCCGACGCTGTTGCCGAACCACTGGTGGGCCAGTTCATGGACCATGACCGCCTCGACGTACCAGGCGGGGTAGACGGACTCGGTGAACAGCTCCCGCTCGAAGAGGGAGAGCGTCTGCGTCTCCAGCTCGAAGCCGGTGGAGACGTCGGCCATGAGCAAGCCGTACGTCTCGAAGGGGTAGCGGCCGACCTTGCGCTCCATCCAGGCGATCTGCTCCGGGGTCTTCTCCAGCCAGGGTTCGAGCGCCTTGCGGTGCTCGGCCGGGACCACGTCCCGTACGGGCAGCCCGTGCGGGCCGGTGCGGTGCAGCACGGTGGAGCGGCCGATGGAGACCTGGGTGAGCTCGGTGGCCATGGGGTGCTGAGTGCGGTACGTCCAGGTGGTCGACCCGCCGGACCGGTCCACTCCGGCGGGCAGCCCGTTGGCGACGGCCGTGTGGCCGTCGGGTGCGGTGACCCGGATGGTGAACATCGCCTTGTCGGAGGGGTGGTCGTTGCACGGGAACACCAGGTGCGCGGCGTCGGCCTGATTGGCCATGGCGAGGCCGTCCGCGGTGCGCAGCCAGCCGCCCTCGCGCCCCTCGGGGGGCACGGGGTCGCTGGTGTGCCACACGGCGATCCGCATCCAGTTGCCGTCCGGCACGGAATCCTCGGGTGTGATCACCAGGTCCTCACCGGCGGTGCTGAAGGTGGCGGGCTCGCCGTCGACCTCGACCGAGTGGACGGTGCCGTGGGCGAAGTCCAGGTTGACGCGGTCCAGGTCGGCGGTGGTCCAGGCGTCGATGGTGGTCACGGCCCGCAGCGGCTCGTTGTTGCTGCCGGGATAGGTGAAGGAGAGGTCGTACGACGCGACGTCGTAGCCGGGGTTGCCCAGGTACGGGAAGAGGCGGTCGCCGACGCCGAGCGGGACGACGGGGGCGCTCGCGGCGACGAGGCAGACGGAGACGGCCGAGGCGAGCAGCACCGCGGACGTCCGCCGACGGCAGGGTCGGGAACGGGGGCGGGGGCGGGTGCGGTGGGGGGTGAGGCGCATGCCTCACGGCTATCAGCGCGTGCGTGCGCGGCGCGGACGACGCGCGTCCGGCCCACCCGAACCGGGGACCGGGGCCTGCGCCGGGTGCCGCCCCCACGTCGGACGGCCGCCGCCCGGGCGGGCTCAGCCGGCCCCGTAATCGGTGGCGGACGGCCAGGCGGTGCCAACCCCGTATCCGGTGCCCGGCGCCGTGCGCCTCAGCCGCCCTGCGTCTGCGGCTGGGCGCGCGTGACGTCGTAGACCCCGGCCACGTTGCGCATCGCGCGCATGAGGGCGGGCAGGTGGGCCGCGTCCGGGAGCTGCACCGTGTATGTGTGACGGACCTGCTGCTGGGTCGGGGGTTCGACCGTCGCGGAGACGATCTCGGCGCCTTCGAGGGCCATGGCCTCCGTGAGGTCCGCGAGCAGATGGGGACGGACGAACGATTCGGCGACCAGCGTGACCCGGCACTCGGTGGCCTCACCCCAGCGCACGCCGACCTCCGCGCGCCCCGCGTCCTTCATACGCGCCACCGCGGCGCACTCGACGCGATGGACGGTGACCGCTCCCCCGCGTACGGCGAAGCCGGTGATCTCGTCGGGCCGTACGGGCGTGCAGCAGCCGGCGAGACGGACGGGCGCGCCGGGCCGGTCGGTGAGGACATTGCCGCCGGCGGGGCGTACGGCCGCCTGCTCGGAGGCCGGCCCGGCCGGATCGGACGGGTCGGCGGTCGCGGGCCGGACAGCCGCGGCGCGCTCCTCGGCCTGCCGGTCCTCGCGGGCCTCGGTCTGCTGGGCCTCGGCCTGCGCCGGGTGGGCGGCCAGCCACCGCTGGATGGCGATCCGGGCCGCGGGCGTGTGCGCGTGCTCCAGCCACTCCCGGGAGGGCTCGGACGCCGGGTCCTGGCCCATGAGGAGCTGGACGGTGTCGCCGTCCTTCAGCACGGTGCTCAGCGTCGCCAGACGGCCGTTCACGCGGGCGCCGATGCACGCGTGCGCGTCCTCGCCGTACTGCGCGTACGCGGCGTCCACACAGGTCGCCCCCTCGGGCAGGCCGATCGTGCCGCCGTCGGGCCGGAAGACCGTGATCTCGCGGTCCTGGGCGAGGTCCTCGCGCAGGGTCGACCAGAAGTGGTCCGGGTCGGGTGCCGCCTCCTGCCAGTCGAGAAGCCGGGAGAGCCAGCCGGGGCGGGTGGGGTCGACGCGCTCGCCGTCGGCCGGGTCGTCGGGGGCGGGCGCGTACGGGTTGCCGAGGGCGACGACGCCGGCCTCGGCGACCTTGTGCATCTGGTGCGTGCGGATGAGGACTTCGACGACCTGGCCGTCCTCACGGGCGACGGCCGTGTGCAGCGACTGGTACAGGTTGAACTTCGGTACGGCGATGAAGTCCTTGAACTCCGAGACGACCGGCGTCATGCAGGTGTGGAGTTCGCCCAGGACGCCGTAGCAGTCGGCGTCCTCGTTCACCAGCACCAGCAGGCGGCCGAAGTCGGAGCCGCGGAGCCGGCCGCGTTTGCGGGAGACCCGGTGCACGGAGACGAAGTGGCGGGGCCTGATGAGGACTTCGGCGGGGATGTCCGCCTCGCGCAGCACGGTGCGCACCTCGTCGGCGACCTCGGCGAGCGGGTCGTCCGCGCGGGAGGCGTTGCGGACGATCAACTCCCTGGTGTGGGCGTACTCCTCGGGGCGCAGGATCGCGAAGACGAGGTCTTCCAGTTCGGTCTTGAGCGCCTGGACGCCGAGCCGTTCGGCGAGCGGGATCAGCACGTCACGTGTCACCTTCGCGATGCGCTCCTGCTTCTCGGGACGCATGACGCCGAGGGTGCGCATGTTGTGCAGCCGGTCGGCGAGTTTGATCGACATGACGCGGACGTCGTTGCCGGTGGCGACCAGCATCTTGCGGAAGGTCTCGGGCTCGGCGGCGGCGCCGTAGTCGACCTTCTCCAGTTTGGTGACGCCGTCGACGAGGTAGCGGACCTCCTCACCGAACTGGTCGCGGACCTGGTTGAGCGTCACATCCGTGTCCTCAACGGTGTCGTGGAGCAGGGACGCGGTCAACGTCGTGGTCTCGGCGCCGAGTTCGGCAAGGATCAGGGTCACGGCGAGCGGGTGCGTGATGTACGGCTCGCCGCTCTTGCGCATCTGGCCGCGGTGCGAGGACTCGGCCAGGACGTAGGCGCGGCGCAGGGGTTCGAGGTCCGCGTCGGGGTGGTGGGCGCGGTGCGCGTCGACGACGTGGCTGATGGCGTCGGGCAGCCGGCCGCGGGCGGCCGGGCCGAGCAGCGCGGCGCGGCCGAGGCGGCGCAGGTCGATCCGGGGGCGGGACTTTCTGCGCGGGGCTGTCGGCGTCACGGGCCCTGACACCGCGCCCGGCATCGGGCCTGGGGTCACGGAATTCGTGGCCTCCGCACTCATGGGCACCTCCGGCTGCATGGACCGGCGGACGGGGTGCCCCAGGGCGGACACGGCTCAGGGGGTGGCTTCGGTCCCCCGTCCGGGCCGGTGCTTGATGCTACCGAGCCCACCACGCGTGACTGACCGCCTCTCGCCGAGCGTGAAACTGATCACCCATTCGAGGGATGAATGTGAAGTTTGCACCCCGGTACCTCGTGGCCTTTACGGTTTCGTTCCCGCCAAGTGGCCGGTTCCATGCGACTGTTTCGGGTCGTACGGCCGACATCGCGCAGTGTTTTCCGGACGGCCGGCCGCGCCCGCTCACGCGCGCGTGGCGGTCGCCAGCCACTCCGCGTCGATCTCGCCCTCGGCCACGATCACCGCGGGGCCGGTCATCTCGATCTCGCCATCGGGCCGCTCGGTGATCACCAGGGTGCCGCCGGGCACGTCCACGGTGTACGTCGCCGGGGTGCCGGTGGCCGTCGGGTCGGCACCGTCGCGGCGGGCGGCGGCCACGGCGACCGCGCACGCGCCCGTGCCGCAGGAGCGGGTCTCGCCGGCGCCGCGCTCGTGCACGCGCAGCGCGACGTGCCCGGGGCCCCGGTCGACCACGAACTCGACGTTCACGCCGTCCGGGTATGCGGCGGCCGGACTGAAGGGTGGCGGCGAGAGCAGGTCACCGGCGTGGGACAGGTCGTCCACGAAGGCGACCGCGTGCGGGTTGCCCATGTTCACGTTCCGCGCGGGCCAGCTGCGCTCGCCGACGCTCACCGTGACGTCGCCCTCGGGGAGCAGCGCCTTGCCCATGCCCACGGTGACCTCGCCGTCCTTGGCGATGTGCACGGTCTTCACGCCCCCGCGCGTGGCGACGGCGAGGTCCCCCTCGGCGACGTGTCCGGCGCGCTGGAGGTAGCGTGCGAACACCCGCACGCCATTGCCGCACATCTCCGCGATCGAGCCGTCGCCGTTGCGGTAGTCCATGAACCACTCCGCCTCGGGCGCCATGGCCTTCGCCTCGGGGTGCGCCGCGGATCGCACCACGTGCAGCAGTCCGTCACCGCCGATGCCCGCACGGCGGTCGCAGAGGACGGCGACGGCGGCCGGGGGCAGGTCGATGTCGTTCTCGGGGTCCGGGACGATCACGAAGTCGTTCTCGGTGCCGTGGCCCTTGAGGAAGGGGATCCGCGTGCTCATTCCTCGATCGTACGGTCTGCTCCGAGGTGAGGGCCCGGCGGATTCGTCGTGGGTGTGCTGATGCTTCGGGGTGTGCGGTGCGTCGTGGCTTGTCGCGCAGTTCCCCGCGCCCCTTACGGGCGCCCCAGCATGCGGCTCTAGCGGAGTCTTGCTACGCGCCAGACCGCCAGTACGACCACCGCTGCCACCATCACCGCGTACGCGAGGACGACCCGCCAGTCCGGTCTGCGGCCCGATCCCTTGGCCGGCAGGCCCGGAAGGGTGTAGCCCACGCGGCGGGCGGCCATCATGCCCCAGCCGGCCGCGCACGAGCAGATCAGCAGCCCGAGCATGGCGATCACGGCCCCGCTGTCGCCGAAGTCGAAGGCGAGCGGGAACGCGAACATCAGGGAGCCGAGCGCGGCCAGGCTCACGATGGGTGCGAGCTGCCAGATGCGCAGCCTGCGCTGCGGGCGCAGCTCGACCTCGACCTCGCCCGCGAACATCTCCTCGGGCTCGGGGCCGTCGTCCGTCACACCCTGCATCTCGTCGGGACCGTCGGAGCTGAGACGGTCCGACTCCTGCTCCGGTCCGTTCCCGTACTCCGGTCCGTCCCGGCGCTCCGGGTCATCCCGGCGCTCGGGGTCATCCCGGTCGGCGGTGATGTGATCGGTGCCTTGTGCGGTGTCGCGAGGGCCGGCCTCCATCGCCACGCGCCCTCCCAACTAGGACTCAACTTGGTCGATCGAAGCTCGATGATGGCACGCCACCGCAGGCCCGGATGGCGGCCTGGGCGTCCCGATGCCATGACGTGATCAGGCTGTAACCGGTCGTTCGACCAAAGACAGCGCGAGCTGCGGAAGTTCTGTGCGATCGGCCGCGGCCCCACTCAACCAGTGCACCCGGGGATCGCGCCTGAACCATGAATCCTGACGGCGCGCGAAGCGCTTGGTGGCACGCACGGTCTCGGCCCGCGCGTCCTCCAGGGTGCACTCCCCGGCGAGCGCCGCGAGCACCTGCTGGTAGCCGAGCGCGCGCGAGGCGGTACGCCCCTCGCGCAACCCTTGTGCCTCCAGTGCGCGCACCTCGTCCACGAGGCCGGCCTCCCACATCCGGTCGACCCGGCGCGCGATGCGCTCGTCCAGCTCGGGCCGGGCCACGTCGACGCCGATCTGGATCGTGTCGTACACGGAGTCGTGCCCGGGGAGGTTGGCGGTGAAGGGCCTGCCGGTGATCTCGATCACCTCCAGGGCCCGGACGACCCGGCGGCCGTTGCTCGGCAGGATCGCCCGCGCGGCCTCCGGGTCGGCGGCGGCCAGCCGGGCGTGCAGCGCGCCCGAGCCGCGCAGCGTGAGTTCCTCCTCCAGGCGGGCGCGGACCTGGGGGTCGGTGCCGGGGAACTCCAGGTTGTCGACGGCCCCGCGCACATACAGTCCGGAACCGCCCACCAGGATCGGCCAGCGGCCCTCGGCGAGCAGGGCCTCGATCCGCTCGCGGGCCAGGCGCTGGTACTCGGCGACGGACGCCGTGACGGTCACGTCCCAGATGTCCAGCAGGTGGTGGGGTACGCCACCGCGCTCTTCGGGCGTCAGCTTGGCGGTGCCGATATCCATCCCTCGGTAGAGCTGCATGGAGTCGGCGTTGACGATCTCACCGCCGAGACGCTGGGCCAGGAAGACGCCCAGATCGGACTTTCCGGCCGCAGTCGGTCCGACGACGGCGATGACGCGGGGGGCGGGGGGTGCACTGCTCACGGACCCAGTCTCGCAAACCTCGAACCCTGCTCTCGAACGAGTTACGTGACGCCACGGCCGCGGGGTCGTTGCCCGTTGCGAGGTTCCTGCCGCCGGATCACAGAGGCGGTGGCCCGGGTCGCGCAAACGGACGCACCGGGCGACGCGGGATTTCGCCCGCACGAGTAACGTATGGAGTGGATATGGGCGTTTTTGCACGACTTCTCCGGCGGTCCAAGGCCACGGAGGAGGCGGCCACTGCCGCCGAGACTCAGGCCGACCAGGCGACGGCCGGGACCACGGCGGAGGAAACGGCAGGGGAAGAGGCGGCGAAGGGGGCTGACGGGGCATCGGAAGCGGCCGAGCCGGTGGTGGAGACTGCCGAAGTCACGGAGACCGAAGGCGTCGACATCCCCAAGCAGCAGTCCACCGACAAGGCGGCCGACCACGAGGCCGGCGAGGGCGCCCGCACCTGACCGCCCCGCGCGAGGGAAGGTGAACCATGGGTCTCCTGGAGAACGTGAAGGCCAAACTGGGCCCGGCCAAGGGCAAGGTCTCAGACCTCGCACAGCGGCACGAGGACAAGATCCAGCACGGCCTCGACAAGGCCGCGCAGGTCGTCGACAAGAGGACCAAGGGCAAGTACAGCGACAGGATCCAGTCGGGCACGGGCAAGGCCAAGGGCGCCGTGGACCGACTCGCGCACAAGGGCGACAGCGGGCCGGGCACGGGCCGCACGACGCCGCCGCCGGGCCCGGCCGGCACCATGCCGTCGGACGCGGGTCGTACGGCACCTTCGGACATGGGCCGCACGGCACCGCCGCGGGACGCCGGAGGCACCCCACCGCCGGACGCACCACCGCCCACTTCCTGAGCGCACATCGACGCACCAGGTCATGACCACACATCGGCACACCGAAGGGCACATCGGCGGACGGCCGCGGAGCACGAGGGCTCCCGGCCGTCCGCCGTTTCCCGTGTTTCGCTGCGGGGGCCGTCCTGCCGCCAGGGCTACGACCAGGTGGCCACCAGGTACCCCACCCCGTACGGCGCGTCCTCGTACAGCAGTGATCCGCCGAGGTCCGCGCCCTCGGCCGCGCCCGCCAGGACCTGCCAGGGCGCCCGGCCGGAGGCCTTCAGCTCGCGCGCCAGCCCTGTGTCCAGGGCCGTGAGCGCGGCCACGTCCGCCGTGCCGAGTGCGCGCGCGACCTCCGCGTCGAAGGGCGCCGCCCGTTCGTCCAGATATCCAGGGGCCTTGAGCGTCCGGCACGCGCTGGCATCCCCCATCACCAGCAGCGCCACCCGCTCGGCCCGTGAGGCGAGGTCCCGTCCGATCCGGCCGCACAGCTCGGGCTCGAGCCGGTCCCCCACGCCGAGTCCCTCGACCGGGGCGTCGGACCACCCGGTCCGCTCCAGCAGCCATGCGGCCACCGCCAGCGAGTACGGTAGCCGTTGGTCCGCGGGCGGGCCGGCGTCCCGTCCCAGCCCTACGTCGAGATCGACGCCGAAGCCCCGGAACGAGCCCCGTGTGCCCTCCCGGTAGGCCACGGGCCCCTCACTCTCCACCGGCCCGACGACCACGAGCCGGCCGGGCCGGGCGGCGGCGAGCACGCCGAGCGCGTCCGTGCAGGCGGCCCGCGCGGCGTCCAACTCTCCAGCGGCGCCGGCGGCGACGTCCGGCACCAGTAGGGGTGGGCAGGGGCAGACAGCGGCGGCGACAAGCATGATCGGCAGGGTAACCCAGCAGGACACAGGCCCTGCCGAGCCCAGCCCGGTCAGGACCGGCCGCGGCCGGCCGCAGCCCGGCTCAGTCGCAGCCGCAGCCGCTCGCCGCCACCGGGAGCGGCTCCGGTACGCCGATCTTCGGCAGGCCCAGGAGCACGCCGGCCGGCTGGGCCGGCTTGCCCGCCTTCTCGGCGTTGCGCTTCTCCCAGGCGTCGCCCGCGCGCGTGCGGCGCACGTCCAGCACGGGGCCCTCGGCGAGAAGGTGGTGCGGGGCGGCGTAGGTGATCTCGACCGTGACCACGTCGCCGGGGCGGACCTCCTGGTCCGGCTTGGTGAAGTGGACGAGGCGGTTGTCGGGGGCGCGGCCGGACAGGCGGTGGGTGCTGTCGTCCTTGCGGCCCTCACCCTCGGCGACCATCAGCTCCAGCGTGCGGCCGACCTGCTTCTTGTTCTCCTCCCAGGAGATCTCCTCCTGGAGGGCGACCAGACGCTCGTAGCGCTCCTGAACGACCTTCTTGGGGATCTGGCCGTCCATCTCGGCGGCCGGGGTGCCCGGGCGCTTGGAGTACTGGAAGGTGAAGGCCTGGGCGAAGCGGGCCTCGCGCACCACGTGCAGCGTCTGCTCGAAGTCCTCGTCGGTCTCGCCGGGGAAGCCCACGATGATGTCGGTGCTGATCGCCGCGTGCGGGATGGCGGCGCGGACCTTCTCGATGATCCCCAGGTAGCGGTCCTGACGGTAGGAGCGGCGCATGGCCTTCAGGACCGTGTCCGAGCCGGACTGGAGCGGCATGTGCAGCTGCGGCATCACGTTCGGCGTCTCGGCCATGGCGGCGATGACGTCGTCGGTGAAGTCGCGCGGGTGCGGGGAGGTGAAACGGACGCGCTCCAGGCCTTCGATCTTCCCGCAGGCGCGCAGCAGCTTGCTGAAGGCCTCGCGGTCGCCGATGTCGGAGCCGTACGCGTTGACGTTCTGCCCGAGGAGCGTGATCTCGGAGACACCCTCGGCGACCAGGGCCTCGATCTCGGCGAGGATGTCGCCGGGGCGGCGGTCCTTCTCCTTGCCGCGCAGGGCCGGCACGATGCAGAAGGTGCAGGTGTTGTTGCAGCCGACGGAGATGGAGACCCAGGCCGCGTACGCGCTCTCGCGCCGCGTCGGCAGCGTCGAGGGGAACGCTTCCAGCGACTCGGCGATCTCGACCTGCGCCTCCTCCTGCACACGCGCGCGTTCCAGCAGGACCGGCAGCTTGCCGATGTTGTGTGTGCCGAAGACGACGTCCACCCAGGGCGCCTTCTTCACGATGGTGTCGCGGTCCTTCTGCGCGAGGCAGCCGCCGACCGCGATCTGCATGCCCGGGCGGGCGGCCTTCTTCGGCGCGAGGTGGCCGAGGTTGCCGTACAGCTTGTTGTCGGCGTTCTCCCGCACGGCGCAGGTGTTGAAGACGACGACGTCGGCCTCGTCGGCGCCCTCGGGGGCGCGGACGTAGCCCGCGTCCTCCAGCAGACCGGCCAATCGCTCGGAGTCGTGGACGTTCATCTGGCACCCGTAGGTGCGTACCTCATATGTGCGCGTGCCGCCCACTGACTGGCTCCGGTCGATGCTGCTCATGGGGACAAGGGTAGGCGGTCGCCGGGAGTGGCTCGCCCGCCTGTGGACAACCCGGGGCCCGGGCTCACGCCTCGATGAGACCGGCGCGGATCGCGTACCTGGTCAGCTCCAGACGGTCGCGCATGCCGAGCTTCTGGAGGAGGTTGGCGCGGTGGCGTTCGACCGTCTTGGCGCTGATGAAGAGGAGTTCGCCGATCTCCTTGGAGGTGTGGCCCTCGGCGACCAGCTTGAGGATCTCCTCCTCGCGTTCGGTGATGGCGCGTTCCGGCAGGCCGTCGCCACGGTGCAGCCGCTCCAGGTAGGAGCGGACGAGGGCCCGCTCGGCGCCCGGGTAGATGAACGGCTCGTCGCGCACGGCCGCCCGGCAGGCCTCGACCAGGTCGCGGTCGGCGACGGACTTGAGGACGTAGCCGCTGGCTCCGGCCCTGAGCGCCTCGAAGAAGTACTCCTCGTTGTCGTACATCGTCAGGATGAGGATGTGCAGGTCGGGGAGCCGGCGGGAGAGTTCCCGGGCCGCCTGGAGGCCGGTCATGCGGGGCATGGCGACGTCCAGGACGGCCAGGTCGACGGCGGTGTCCCGGGCCTTGGCGACGGCCTCGGCCCCGTCCCCGGCCTCGGCCACGACCGTCAGGTCGGGCTCCCCGTCGAGGATGAGGCGCACGCCCCGGCGCACGAGGGTGTGGTCGTCGGCGAGCAGGACACGGATCGGTGTGGACATCAGCGGGGTCCTTCGGTCGCTGGTTCG
This sequence comes from Streptomyces sp. NPDC045955, assembly GCF_056430805.1. Classification (NCBI taxonomy): domain Bacteria; kingdom Bacillati; phylum Actinomycetota; class Actinomycetes; order Kitasatosporales; family Streptomycetaceae; genus Streptomyces; species Streptomyces sp. NPDC045955. Next base: position 46,238 of record NZ_JBWKKY010000008.1, on the reverse strand, counting down.
CGCGAGGTCACCGGGATGCGCAGCCGTACGTCGGTGCCCCCGCCCGGTGCCGGTTCCAGGGTGAGAGCGGCCCCGATCAGCAGCGCGCGTTCGCGCATGCCCGTGATGCCGGAGCCCTCGGGGGCGTCGCCGAGGCCCGTGCCGTTGTCGCGTACGAGGAGTTCGACGCCGCCGGGGACCGGCCGGAGGCGGAGTTCGGCACGGTCGGCACCGGCGTGCCGGGCGGTGTTGGTCACGCCTTCCTGGGCCACTCGGTAGACGACGAGTTCCGATTCCGGGGTCAGGGCGGGGAGGTCGCCGGTGACGTGGTGGCGCACGGTCAGCCCGTGGGTCGTGAACTCGGCGGCGAGCGAGCGCAGGGCGCTGGCGAGACCGAGTTCCTCCAGGACGCCGGGGCGCAGCCGCCGGGCGATCCGGCGGATCTCGTCCAGGCCGGCCCGGGTCGCCTCCTGCGCCTGGCCGACCTCGTCACGCAGGTCTTCGGGCGCCCGGTCCGCGACGCGCTTGAGCTGGAGCAGGACGGCGGTCAGAGTCTGTCCCACCTCGTCGTGGAGCTCCCGGGCGATCCGGTGCCGTTCGCTCTCCTGTGCGGACAGCGCCCGGGCGGTGCCCGCGGCACGCTCGGCCTCCAGCCGGTCGAGCATCGCGTTGTACGTCGTGATCAGCCCGGCCGTCTCCGCGGGTCCCGCGACCACCGGGCGGGAGCCCGGACGCAGCAGGTCCACGGTGGCCATGGCCCGGTCGAGCCGTTGCAGGGGCCCGAGGCCGAAGCGCAGTACGAGCGCGTTGCCGGTGAGCAGCACCGCCAGGCCGCCGAGCAGGACGAGTGCCTCGCCCGCCAGGACGGGGGTCGACACGGTGACCGGGCCGAGCAGCAACGCGGTGGCCACGACCAGGCCGGCCGCGTTGAGCGAGAAGATCCGCCAGAACAACGACACGTTCCTGGATCCGTTCCTTCCGGACTTCGCGTATGCCACCGCCCCCTCCACCCTGTCCGGCGACCGGCCGCTGCGTATATCCGTCACGACACCCATGTCGCCACCGTACGGCTGGATGACAGCATGCGGATTTGACCCGTCCGTTGATCGACACCGTTCACCAGACCGAGAAAAGCCAGACGAACAAGGGGAAGAAACGTGTCAGCTCCGCGCCTGAGGGCGACGCCGCTGCCGGGCATCGGGGTCCAGTACGACCTGGAGACCCGGGAACACCGCCATCTGTCGGTGGTGGCGCACCGCGACGGCACGCGCACGGTGAACGTGTACCGGGCCGACGACCCGGACTCCTGCGCGCAGTCGCTGCGGCTGACCGGTGCGGAGGCGGGGTCGCTGATCGACGCGCTGAAGCCGTCCCACCACAGCCCGAGCCTGCTGTACACCACGGACTTGGGGCTGGTCGCCGAGCGGATCGAGGTGGCCGCGACCTCGCGCTGGAACGGGCGGGTGCTGGGCGACACGCGGATGCGTACGGAGACGGGCGCGTCGGTCGTGGCGGTGCTGCGCCGGGCCGAGGCCATCCCCTCTCCCGCGCCGGACTTCCGGCTGGCGGGCGGTGACACGCTGATCGTCGTCGGTACCCGTGAGGGCGTCGACGCCGCCGCGACGATACTCGGTCGGGAGTGAGCAGGTGCATTCCGCGGTTCTGCTGATCGAGTTCGGTTCCATCATCCTCGGCCTCGGCCTGCTCGGCCGGTTCGCCGCCCGTTTCCGGCTCTCGCCGATACCGCTGTACCTGCTGGCCGGTCTGGCCTTCGGCGAGGGCGGTCTGCTGCCGCTGGGCGCGAGCGAGGAGTTCGTGGCCACCGGCGCCGAGATCGGCGTCATCCTGCTGCTGTTGATGCTGGGTCTGGAGTACACGGCGAGCGACCTGGTCTCCAACCTCAAGACCCATTACCCGTCCGGCCTGGTCGACTGCGCGCTCAACGCGCTGCCGGGGGCGGCGGTGGCGCTGGTGCTCGGCTGGGGGCCGGTGGCCGCCGTCGTCCTCGCCGGTGTCACCTGGATCTCGTCGTCCGGCGTGATCGCGAAGGTGCTCGGCGATCTGGGCCGGGTCGGCAACCGGGAGACGCCGGTGATCCTCAGCGTGCTCGTGCTGGAGGACCTCGCGATGGCGGTGTATCTGCCCATCGTCACGGCGCTGGTGGCCGGAGCCGGGCTGCTGGCCGGCAGCCTGACCCTGGCGATCGCTCTGGGCGCGGCGGGCATCGTCCTGTTCCTGGCCCTGCGCTACGGCAGGGTGATCTCCCGCTTCGTCTCCAGCGACGACCCGGAGAAGCTGCTGCTGGTCGTGCTGGGTCTGACGATCCTGGTCGCGGGTGTGGCACAGCAGCTCCAGGTGTCGGCGGCCGTGGGGGCCTTCCTGGTGGGCATCGCGCTGTCGGGAGAGGTGGCGGAGGGTGCGCACACGCTCCTCAGCCCCCTGCGTGACCTGTTCGCGGCGGTGTTCTTCGTCTTCTTCGGACTGCACACCGACCCGTCCAGCATCCCGCCCGTTCTGCTGCCCGCCCTGGGCCTGGCCGTCGTCACCGCCCTGACGAAGATCGCCACCGGCTACTGGGCGGCGCGGCGGGCCGGGGTCTCCGTCAAGGGCCGCTGGCGTGCGGGCGGTGCGCTGGTGGCCCGTGGCGAGTTCTCGATCGTCATCGCAGGTCTGGCCGTCTCGGCGGGCATCGAACCGTCCCTCGGCCCCCTGGCCACGGCCTACGTCCTCATCCTGGTCGTCCTGGGCCCGCTCACGGCGCGCTACACGGAGCCCGTGGCGACCTGGTGGACCCGGCGCCGTGAGCCACGCCGGGACACGGCGCAGACGGCGCCGCGCGCCACGGAGGCGGACGCGCAGGTGGCCGACTGAGGGGCGGCGCCGAAGGAGACACGGCGGGAACGGGGCAGGGGAGCCGCCGCCGGCCCGGGCGGCGGCTCAGGCGCCCGCCGCCGGTTCCCACCCCTGCTTCCTCAGCACCCCCGGCACATCCGGTGCCTCGTAGTGCTCCCCCTTGAGCACCTTGCCGTCCTCGCGGCGGGAGACGGAGCCGTCGGGACCGATCTTGGTCATGTTGGAACGGTGGATCTCGGCCAGTACCGCGTCGAGGTCGATGCCATGGACGAGGGCGGTGCCGTACGCCACGTAGACGACATCGGCCAGTTCGTGGGCGAGACGGTCGAGCGGGCCCGTCACCGACACCTCGGCGACCTCCGCGGCCTCCTCCGCGAGGAGTTCGCCGCGGTGGGCGGCGAGTTCCGGGGACACCTCCGTCGGGGTACTGCGGGCGTCCAGGCCGAAGGCGAGGTGGAATTCACGGACCAGGTCAGCGGGCGAGGAGCTCATGGGGCCGACTGTAGTGGCCGCCACTGACACTCCCCCGCCCCCACCGTGTGAGCCCGCCCCTGGTCAGCGGGGCACCACGGCTGGCAGGATCTCGCGCATGCCCAAGACGTTCCCCCCTCTCGGCAGGCGCCGGGCCCTTCAGGGTGGCGCCGCCGCCCTCGTGGTCCTCGGGCTGCTGCTGTGGTGGCTGCGCCCCTGGGCCGAGGAGCCTCCGGGCGGGACGATCAGGTTCAGCACGGGCACCCAGGCGGGGGTCTACCACGAGTACGGCAAGCTCCTGCGCACCGAGATCGACAAGGACATGCCCGATCTGCGGGTGCGGTTGCTGACCAGTGCCGGTTCGCAGGAGAACGTCGCGGACGTGGCGACGGGCAAGGCCGACTTCGCGATCGCCGCTGCCGACGCGGTCGCCACGTACAAGCTCGACAACGGCACGGGCGCCGACCGGCTGCGCGGTGTCGCGCGCCTGTACGACGACTACGCCCAACTCGTCGTGCCGCCGGACTCGGACATCCGCTCCGTCGCGGACCTGCGCGGCAAGCGCGTGGCCATAGGGCTGCCGAACTCCGGCGTACGGCTGATCGCGAACGGCGTGCTCAGGGCGGCCGGCATCGACCCGGAGAAGGACATCAAGCCGTCGTCGGACGGCATCGACACCGGGCCCAAACGGCTGGGACACGGACTCGACGCGTTCTTCTGGTCCGGCGGACTGCCCACGGACGGGCTCAGCCGGCTGGCGAAGAAGTCGGCGTCGGCCTTCCGCTTCGTGCCGATCGACGTCGGCCTCGTGGCCAAGCTGCACGACCAGGGCGGCGCCACGCGCTACTACCGCGCCACCAAGATGCCGGAGTCGGCCTACCCCACGATCCAGCGCGGCGACCCGGTCCCCACCCTGGCGGTGTCCAACCTGCTGGTCACGCGCGACGACATGGACCCCCGGCTCACCGAGTGGCTGACCCGTACAGTGATCGACAGCCGGGACGGCATCGGCTCGACCGTCCACTCCGCCCAGCTGGTCGACGTCCGCACGGCGATCTACACCGATCCGCTCAAGCTGCACGACGGGGCCCGGCGCTACTACCGGTCCGTCAAGCCGTAGCCCGCCCTCGACCCCGCTTCGGCTTCGCTACGCCGGTCCGACCCTGGGCACCGTCACCGTCACCTTCAGCCCGTGCGGCTCGTGACGGTCGTACGCGATCGAACCGCCGCCCGCCGCGAGCAACGCCCGCGCGATGGACAGGCCGAGGCCCGAGCCCTTGATGTTCTGGTGGCGGCTGCTGCGCCAGAAGCGGTCACCGATGCGGGCCAGTTCCTCGTCGGTGAGGCCCGGCCCCTGGTCGGTGACGACGACGGTGGAGGTGTCGCCGTTGCGGGCGACGGTCACCTCGACGGTCCGGCCCTCGGGCGTGAACTTCACCGCGTTGTCGATGATCCCGTCCAGCGCGCTGGACAGCGCCACCGGGTCGGCCCACGCGGTCGTCGGCGGGCAGTCGCCCACCAGGCGTACGCCCTTGGCCTCGGCGGTCGGGGACCAGGCCGCGACCCGTTCGGCGGCGAGCCCGCCGATGTCGGTGATCTTCAGATCGGCCTCGGTGTGCTCGGCCAGCGCCAGGTCGAGCAGATCGTCCAGGACCTGCGCGAGGCGTTTGCCCTCGGACTGGACCGAGGCGATCTCCTTGTTGCCCTCGGGCAGCTCGAAGGAGAGCAGCTCGATGCGCAGCAGCAGCGCCGCGAGCGGGTTGCGCAGCTGATGCGAGGCATCGGCGACGAAGGCGCGCTGCTGCTCCAGCACGTCCTCTACGTTGTCCGCCATCTCGTTGAACGACCGGGCCAGGCGCCTGAGTTCCGGCGGACCGCCGGCGGCCGCGACCCGGGACTTCAGCCGCCCCGTGGCGATGTCGTGGGTGGTGGCGTCCAGCACCCGTACGGGCTTGAGCACCCAGCCGGTCAGCCGCAGGGCGGCACCGACGGCCAGCAGCATCGCGGCGAACTCCCCCGCGCCGATGACCAGCCAGCCGTGCAGCGTGCGCGAGCGCAGCTGCCCGGTGGGCGAGTCGGTGACGACGACCGCGACGACGTCGCCGTCCCTGATGACCGGCGACGCGACCACCAGGTTGCGGCGCTGCCAGGGCCACACCTGCCGCGGGTCGTGGCTGCGGCGGCTGAGCAGCGCCTCGCCGAAGGCGTCGCGTACCTCACCCTCCTTCGGCAGGGACCACCGGGCGGGTGCGTGGGCCATGGCACTGCCGCTGCGGTAGAAGACACCGGCGCGGATGCCGTAGACCGTGTAGTAGCTGTCGAGTTCGCGGCTGAGCGTGGCCAGGCGCTCGTTCTCGAACGCGCTGGCGGTCCCGGTGGGCGAGTCGGTGACGAACTGGGCGAGAGCCGCGAAGCGTGCCGTGTCGTCGATGCGGTCCACGACGACCTTCTGCTGCTGGGCGCCGGCCAGACTGACGGCGAGCGGGACGCCGAGCGCGAGCAGCACCGCCGCCATCAGGACGATCAGCAGCGGGAGCAGACGAGTGCGCACGCGGCCCCGCTATCCGGCAGGCGCGACGAGCCGGTAGCCGACTCCGCGTACGGTCTCGATGAGGGCCGGCATCCGCAGCTTGGAGCGCAGGGACGCGACGTGCACCTCCAGCGTGCGCCCGGTCCCCTCCCAGCTGGTCCGCCACACCTCGCTGATGATCTGCTCCCGGCGGAAGACCACCCCGGGCCGCTGCGCGAGCAGGGCCAGGAGGTCGAACTCCTTGCGGGTCAGCTGGATCACGGTTCCGTCCACGCTGACCCGGCGCGTGGGCAGCTCGATGTGCACGGGGCCGAGGCGCAGCTCCGTCTCAATGCCGCTGGAGGTGTCCTCCTGCGAGGTGCGCCGGCTGACCGCGTGGATGCGGGCGAGCAGTTCCCCGGTGTCGTACGGCTTCACCACGTAGTCGTCGGCGCCGAGATTGAGGCCGTGGATGCGGGAGCGCACGTCGGAGCGCGCGGTGACCATGATCACCGGCGTGCTGGTGCGCTTGCGGATCTTGCCGCAGACCTCGTATCCGTCCTGGTCGGGCAGGCCGAGGTCGAGCAGGACGACACCGAAGCCGTCGACCTCGGGGACCAGCGCCTGAAGGGCCTCCTCGCCGCTGCGCGCGTGCGTGACGTCGAACCCGTGCCGCGCCAGGACCGCCGACAGGGCGGCGGCGACGTGGTTGTCGTCCTCGACGAGCAGCAGTCTCACCCGGGCCCCCTTCGGTTCACTGGCCGTACGATCTATCTGTGTACAAAAACGCGTGCACGCGCGCGCGTGCACCTTGTGCAGTCACGCTGATGGATGAGGACGGCGTCAAGAGGGTTCCGGTTGCGCAGAGCTTCCGTTACCCGGCCGATATGAGCGCTGCTCATAAGTGCTACGACACGTGTCCGATTGCTATCGGATCGTGATGCTCAGATTCCCCTCAGATGTAATGACGCAGGTCGTAGAGCGTCACTACTGTCCTCCGAAACCGAGGAGGACGGAGCCTGAGAGCGATGACCGAAGTATCGGTGGCCAAGGAAGATGTGGCCGCGACCGGAGAACTGGTCGTCCTGAAGAGCGTCAACAAGCACTTCGGCGCGTTGCACGTACTCCAGGACATCGACCTGACGATCGCGCGCGGTGAAGTCGTCGTGGTCATCGGACCCTCCGGGTCCGGCAAGTCCACCCTGTGCCGCACCATCAACCGCCTGGAGACGATCGACTCCGGCACGATAGAGATCGACGGCAAGCCGCTGCCCGCCGAGGGCAAGGGGCTCGCCCGGCTGCGGGCCGACGTCGGGATGGTCTTCCAGTCCTTCAACCTCTTCGCGCACAAGACCGTGCTCGAGAACGTGACGCTCGGCCAGGTCAAGGTCCGCAAGAAGGACAAGCAGGCGGCCGAGGAGCGGGCCCGTGCCCTGCTCGACCGGGTCGGCGTGGCCGCGCAGGCCGAGAAGTACCCGGCACAGCTCTCCGGCGGCCAGCAGCAGCGCGTCGCGATCGCGCGGGCACTGGCCATGGAGCCGAAGGTCATGCTCTTCGACGAGCCGACCTCCGCGCTCGACCCCGAGATGATCAACGAGGTGCTGGAGGTCATGCAGCAGCTCGCCCGGGACGGCATGACCATGATCGTCGTCACCCATGAGATGGGTTTCGCACGATCGGCCGCAAACCGCGTGGTGTTCATGGCGGACGGCCGAATCGTCGAGGAGGCTGCGCCCGACCAGTTCTTCAGCAACCCGCGCAGCGACCGTGCCAAGGACTTCCTGTCGAAGATCCTGCATCACTGAGGCGCGCGTCGCTCCTGCGACGACCCGCGTCACCCGAAAACGACGGTTTTTCTCTTCACGGCAAAGGATGTTCACCATGAAGCTCCGCAAGGTCTCCGCCGCGGCCGCCACCGCTCTCGTTCTCGCCCTGACGGCTACCGCCTGTGGTGGCGATGACGGCGGTGACTCCAACTCCGGCTCCGGCGGCGGCGACAAGATCAAGATCGGAATCAAGTACGACCAGCCCGGTCTGGGCCTGAAGGAGCCCGACGGTTCCTTCTCCGGCTTCGACGTGGACGTGGCGACGTACGTGGCCAAGGAACTGGGCTACAAGCCCGACCAGATCGAGTGGGTCGAGACCAAGAGCGCCGACCGTGAGAACGCGCTGTCCCGCGGTGACGTGAAGATGATCGCGGCCACGTACTCGATCACCGACGAGCGCAAGCAGAAGGTGGACTTCGCCGGTCCGTACCTGCTGGCCCACCAGGACCTGCTGGTGAAGAAGGACTCGGACATCACCAAGGCCACGGACCTGAACGAGAAGAAGCTGTGCTCGGTCGCCGGGTCCACTTCGGCTCAGAACGTCAAGGAGGACTTCGCGCCGAAGGCCCAGCTGACTCAGCGCGGTGGCTACTCGGAGTGCCTCTCCGCCCTGCAGAGCGGCGCCGTGGACGCGCTGACCACCGACGACTCGATCCTCGCGGGCTACGCCGCGCAGGAGCAGTACAAGGGCCAGTTCAAGCTGGCCGGCCTGAAGCTGAGCAACGAGAACTACGGCATCGGCGTCAAGAAGGGCGACAAGGCGACCCTCGACAAGATCAACGCTGCCCTCGAGAAGATGGTCAGCGACGGTTCCTGGGAGAAGGCCGTCAAGGAGAACTTCGGGCCGGCGAACTACAAGTACGAGCCCGCACCGAAGATCGGCCAGATCGTCCAGTAACGCGGGACTCCGCCGACGCAGGATCCCCGCACTCGATGCGGGGGTCCGCGGGCGCGCCGCCACCACTTGTCTGACGGCGGCGCGCCACGTCCGCCACCTACGCCACACACCCGGAAGCGCGGGAGATCGTGTTCGACTTTCTTTCAGACTATGACGACCCGTCCCTGCTGGGCGCTTTCTGGGTCACAGTGCAGCTCACCGTCTTCTCGGCCATCGGCTCCCTGATCTGGGGCACCCTCCTGGCGGCCATGCGGGTGAGCCCCGTGCCACTGATGCGCGGTTTCGGCACTGCCTACGTGAACATCGTCCGAAACATTCCTCTGACCGTCATCATCGTCTTCACGTCGCTCGGCCTAGCCGACATCTTCGGCGTCACGATGGGCGCGCCCGATGACTTCGAACTTAAGTACTTCCGACTGGCTGTACTCGGTCTCGTCGCCTATACAGCTGCCTTCGTCTGCGAGGCGATCCGCTCCGGCATCAACACCGTGCCCGTCGGGCAGGCTGAGGCAGCACGGGCCATCGGACTCAGCTTCAGTCAAGTACTGAGGCTCGTCGTACTGCCGCAGGCGTTCCGTTCCGTCATCGGACCACTTGCCAACGTGCTCATCGCACTGACCAAGAACACCACCGTGGCGGCCGCGATCGGCGTGGCGGAGGCCGCCCTCCTGATGAAGGAAATGATCGAGAACGAGGCGCAGACGCTGCTCATCGGCGCGATCTTCGCCTTCGGGTTCGTGGTACTGACTCTGCCCACCGGCCTGATCCTCGGCTGGCTGAGCAAGCGACTGGCGGTGAAGCGATGACGTCCGTTCTCTACGACGCCCCCGGCCCGAAGGCCAAGCGGCGCAATCTGCTGTTCTCGGTGCTCTTCTTCGTCCTGCTCGCCCTGCTCCTGTGGTGGATCTGGCAGACGCTGGACGAGAAGGGCCAGCTGCAGTGGTCCCTGTGGAAGCCGTTCACCACGTCCGAGGCCTGGACGACCTATCTGCTGCCCGGTCTGGGCGACACACTGAAGGCCGCAGCCCTCGCCATGGTCATCGCCCTCCCGCTGGGCGCCGTCCTCGGCATCCTCCGCCTGTCCGACCACCGCTGGGTGCGCATCCCGGCCGGTGCGGTGGTCGAGTTCTTCCGGGCCATCCCGGTGCTGCTGCTGATGCTGTTCGCCAACGAGTTCTACGTCCGCTCGACGGGCATCCCCAGCGACGAGCGGCCCCTCTACGCGGTCGTCACTGGCCTGGTGCTCTACAACGCCTCGGTCCTCGCCGAGATCGTCCGGGCCGGCATTCTGTCCCTCCCCAAGGGGCAGTCCGAGGCCGCCATGGCGATCGGCCTGCGCAAGAGCCAGACCATGTCGAGCATCCTGCTCCCGCAGGCCGTCACCGCCATGCTGCCCGCCATCGTCAGCCAGCTGGTCGTCATCGTGAAGGACACCGCGCTGGGCGGCGTGATGCTCGGATTCACCGAGCTGCTCAACACGCGCAGCACGCTCGCGGCCAACTACGCCAACGTCATCCCCAGCTTCATCGTCGTGGCGGTCATCTTCATCATCCTGAACTTCATCCTCACGTCCTTCGCCTCCTGGCTGGAGGGCAGGCTGCGCCGCAGCAAGCGCAGCACGGGAGCTGTTCTCGGTGCCGACAAGGTCGACGACGTGAACGCGGCCGAAGTGGGCGGCACCTACGGCACCGGTGCCGGCGGCTCGATCTGACGACCCGAACAACCCCTACGCTTGTGGCCCGCCGGAAAATCCGGCGGGCCACAGTCGTGCCGAGCCCTGAGCCATCCGGCTCCGGCCAACGCTGACACCCCATCACGTGACGAGCGTGTCGCCCGGCTACCCTTGGTGCGACGCATGATCGCCACCGGCCGCCGGTCACTTGACGCAAGCACCGGCAATGGGTTGCATACGTTCTGTGATCGTGCACCCTGCTCCAACTTCCTGTTCACCTACGTCTCCCAGGACATCACCACGGGCAGGGGGCGCCGCGCCGTGGACCCGGTGATCATCGTCGGAGCGGGGCCCGTCGGGCTCACGCTCGCCCTGGCGCTGGCGCGGCAGGAGGTGCCGTGCGTCGTCCTCGACGAGGGGCCGGGCAAGGACGAACCCCGTGCGGCGCGCACCGTCGTTCTGCGCGAGGACACCGCCGCCCTCATGGAACGGCTGACCGGTGTGCCCCTGTCCCGGGCCGGCGTCCACTGGGCCGGATGGCGGTCGATGCGGCGCAAGCAGGTGATGCGCGAGATCTTTTTCGACGGCACAGAACCCGCCCCCCTGCACATCGCCCAGCACGTGCTGACCGATGCCCTGCGGACCGCCCTCTCCGGCGAACGGCTCGTCAAAGTCGCGGTGGACAGCCGGCTCGACGGCATCGAACAGGAGTCCTCGGGCGTCACGGCCCACACCCGCGGCCCCAAATGCACCTGGTGGCGCGGCAGTTACCTGGTCGGCTGCGACGGCCCCCGTTCGACCGTGCGCAAGCTCCAGGACATCCGCTTCCCGGGCCGCACGGCGGTGGAACGTCACGCCGTTGCCGCGCTGCGTACGGAACTGCCCTGGCACGACGAGGCGTTGCTGCACCGCATGCCGCCGTGGCGCATGTCGGGCCCCTCGGCCGGTGAGATCACCGCACGTCCGCTGCCGGACGGCGTCTGGCGTCTGGACTGGCTCCTGCCGCCCGGCAAGGACCTGGTCACCCCCGAACTGCTGCTGACCCGCATCCGGGAGACCCTGGCCGGCTGGGCGGGCGGCACGACCCCGCCGTACGAGCTGCTGGACACCGGAGTCCACACGGTCCACCACCGGCTGGCCCGCCGCTGGCGCGCCGAGCGCGTCTTCCTCGCCGGGGACGCGGCCCACCTGCTCGGCGCGCTGGGCACGCACGGTCTCGACGAGGGCCTCAGGGACGCCGACAACCTCGCCTGGAAGCTGGCCCTGGCCTGGCACCACGGGCCGCACGACGCGCTCCTCGACAGCTACCAGACCGAGCGCCGGGCGGTCGTCGCCGCCCGGTTGCGCGCCGCCGACCAGGCACTGCCACTTCTACGCGGGGGCGGAGGCCTGCGCTCCTACGTCCCCGGCTCGTCGCGGGGTCACGACGCGCTCCTCACGGACGGTCACTTGGGGCACGGCCAACTGGGCGCGCCGGGGGGGTACGCCGACTCGCCCCTCGCGCCCCCACGCCTCGAAGGGGAGACCCCCGTCGACACACCGCCCGGAGCGCCGGTCACCGACGTGCGGGTCACCGCGGAGGACGGCACCTTCGTACGGCTACGGGACCGGCTCGGCCGCGGCGCACTGCTCGTGGTGCTGATCGCGCCGGGCACGGGTGTGTGGGAACGCAAGCACTGGGTCGGCGCCGGCATCATGCCCCGGCTCGCGGCCGCCGTCACGGCACTGCCCCACCCCGCCGAACTGCTGGTCGCCGAGAGCTATCCGGGTGCTGCCGCGCACACGGTGCTCCTGGTCCGGCCCGACGGGCACCTCGTCACCGCGCTGAGCGGAGTGCGCCCGGACGACCTGTACGCGGCGGCGGAGGCCGCGGTGGGCGGACAAGTGAAGGCACAGGCTGAAGCCGGTGCGTCGGCCGGCTCTCGCTGACGTCGGCACCGGGGCGACGTGCTCACTGTCACCGTGCGTCCGCATGGTGACAGTGAGTTGACCGGTCCGGGCGGTCATGGTGTACTCCGGTGCGTGACCGACACCTGTGTGCGCCTGTGGCGGAGGGTCCATATGGACCTCGTCCGCTATGCGGGCTGCGTGTGTCGCCCGTCCTGCTGACTTCGCCTCCCTCTTCCTCTGTGCGCGCGCCGCGCTCTGTCTGCCCGGCCGACGCGCCTGATTCGCGAACCCTCATCAGGACCTTCAGGACGGCACCCGTGTCTGTATCCCCTTCCGCATCCCCCGCTGTCTCCTCTCCCGGATCCGCCCTGGGATCCGCCCCCGGGTCCACTTCCGGCTCCTCGTCTGCCTCCTCCGCCGTTTCGGCGCCCACTCAGGCCGACCTCTTCGACTTCGTGCGGCGTACGGCCGCCGACAGCGAACTGATCGCCTCCCTGCCGCTCGACCCGGAAGGCCGCACCTGGGTGCGGCTGGACGGACCCGGCGGCAGCGAGGCCTGGCTGATCGGCTGGCCGCCCGGCACGGGCACCGGCTGGCACGACCACGCCGACTCCGTCGGCGCCTTCCTGACCGCGTCGGGCGAGCTCAAGGAGAACTCACTCGCCGCGCGGCTGCCCACCGACGGCTGGAAGACGCTGGAACTCACCGACGGTGTCGACCGCGAACGCCGGCTGCGGTCCGGCCAGGGCCGCGCCTTCGGCCGCCACCACGTCCACGAGGTGCTCAACGAATCCCCCGACCGTCACGCGATCTCCGTCCACGCCTACTACCCACCTCTGCCGCAGATCCGCCGCTACAGCCGCAGCGGGTCAGTCCTGCGGCTCGAGCAGGTGGAACGGCCGGAGGACTGGCAGTGAGCGCGACACACGAGCGGGTGAGCGACGGGGACGGCAGTGGCACCAGTGGTGGTGGTGTCCAACGGCCCGTCGGCATCGACGCGCTGCTGGAGCGCGTACGGGCGGGCTACGAGCGCATCGAGCCGCAGGAGGCGTACGAGGCCGCGCTGGCCGGTGACGCGATGCTGGTGGACATCCGCTACGCGGCCCTGCGCGAACGGGACGGCCTGATCTCCGGCGCCCTCGTCGTCGAGCGCAACGAGCTGGAGTGGCGCCTCGATCCGCAGGGCAGCCACCGTCTCCCCGAGGCCACGAGCCACGCCCTGCGCGTCGTCGTGATCTGCAACGAGGGGTACGCCTCCAGCCTGGCGGTCCAGTCCCTGCACCAGCTGGGACTGCACCGGGCCACCGATCTGGTCGGCGGATTCCAGGCTTGGCGGGCGGCGGGGCTTCCGGTGGTGTGACCCGGCGTCTCGACAGCGGGCTTGGCCGCACGAGGAACTCGCCGTCGCCTCAGAACTCCTCGCCCCCGAGGAACTCCGTGTCCTCGCCCTCCTCCTCCAGCGCCTGCCGGACCACGCGCAGGGCCATGCCCTCGGAGTAGCCCTTGCGGGCGAGCATGCCCGCGAGGCGACGGAGACGCTTGTCCCGGTCGAGCCCCCGGGTGGAGCGGAGCTTGCGCGCGACGAGTTCCCGCGCGGTCGCCTCCTCCTGCTCGGAGTCGAGCTGGGAGACGGCCTCGTCGATCAGTGTGGAGTCGACGCCCTTGGTTCGCAGCTCCCGGGCGAGCGCACGCCGGGCCAGCCCTCGGCCGTGGTGCCGGGACTCCACCCAGGCGTCCGCGAAGGCGCCGTCGTTGATGAGGCCGACCTCTTCGAACCGCGACAGCACCTCCTCGGCGGCGTCGTCCGGGATCTGCCGCTTGCGCAGGGCGTCGGCGAGTTGCTTGCGGGTCCGCGGGGTCCCGGTGAGCAGGCGCAGGCAGATCGCCCGAGCCTGCTCGACCGGGTCCCCCGGAGGTTCCCCCTGCTCGGCCCTCGACGAGGAGAGGGAACCTCCGTCTTCGGCATCCGCCGCGCCGAAGCCGCGTCGGCGGCGCCCACGTCCACGCCCACCGGGCGGCTCATCGCCGCGCGAGCCGTCCCTGGAGGAATCGCCTCCGCGTGCTCCACCAGCCGATGAGCCTCTGCGGGATGAGCCGCCGCCCGGGGAGGCTTCCCCATATGGCCCGTCAGCCTCGTACCGCCCGCCCTCCCCGTCCACGGCCGAGCCCGGCTCCCCTCCGGTGCCCCTCCCCCGTGGGGCACCGGAGGCGGCGTACTCGTACTCCGCCCAGTCGGTTCGTCGTGTCACGGGTCAGCTCTTGGCTGCGGCGGCCTTGGACTTGGCCGTCTTGGCCGGTGCCGGGGCGGGGACCGCCGCAGCCTCGGCCGGTGCCGGGGAGACCGCCGCGTCCGTACCCGGCTCGGCGGCCGGCTCCTCGGGACGCACGCCGACGCCCAGCTTCTCCTTGATCTTCTTCTCGATCTCGTTGGCCAGGTCGGGGTTGTCCTTCAGGAAGTTGCGCGCGTTCTCCTTGCCCTGGCCGAGCTGGTCGCCCTCGTACGTGTACCAGGCGCCGGCCTTGCGGACGAAGCCGTGCTCCACGCCCATGTCGATCAGGCCGCCCTCGCGGCTGATGCCGTGACCGTAGAGGATGTCGAACTCGGCCTGCTTGAAGGGCGGCGCGACCTTGTTCTTGACGACCTTGCAGCGGGTGCGGTTGCCGACCGCGTCCGTGCCGTCCTTCAGGGTCTCGATACGGCGGATGTCGATGCGCACCGAGGCGTAGAACTTCAGCGCCCGGCCACCGGTCGTGGTCTCCGGGGAGCCGAACATCACTCCGATCTTCTCGCGGAGCTGGTTGATGAAGATCGCGGTGGTCTTGGACTGGTTGAGCGCGCTGGTGATCTTCCGCAGGGCCTGGCTCATCAGGCGGGCCTGCAGACCCACGTGGCTGTCGCCCATCTCGCCCTCGATCTCCGCGCGCGGGACGAGCGCCGCGACGGAGTCGATGACGATGAGGTCGAGGGCACCGGAGCGGACCAGCATGTCCACGATCTCCAGGGCCTGCTCGCCGTTGTCCGGCTGGGAGAGGATGAGGTTGTCGATGTCGACGCCGAGCTTCTTCGCGTACTCGGGGTCGAGTGCGTGCTCCGCGTCGACGAAGGCGACCTGGCCACCGGCCTTCTGCGCGTTCGCCACCGCGTGCAGGGTCAGGGTGGTCTTACCGGAGGACTCCGGTCCGTAGATCTCCACGACACGGCCGCGGGGCAGGCCGCCCACGCCGAGGGCCACGTCGAGGGCGGTGGATCCGGTCGGGATGACCTCGATGGGCTCCTTGGTCCGGTCGCCCATGCGCATGACCGCGCCCTTGCCGAATTGCCGTTCAATCTGTGCGAGAGCGGCATCCAGGGCCTTCTCGCGGTCGGTTCCTGCCATGGGTTCCACCCGATTTGCTTGAGTCGATCGCTTCACGTCAAAGACGCTAACGCCTGCCACTGACAATGCGCCCCGACGCACGTCCGGCCTGTGGATAACTCGGGCACTTCTCCACCCAAAGTACGTCGAACTGCCCGTCGTTGAGCTTCGCCGGAGACTCCATAAGAATGGATGTTCGATTTTCGTGTCAAGCGCACCACGCGGCACCTCCGTCACACCCCGCAGCGACTCAGTCCGGGCCCTGCCCGGAGCCCTCATCGGACCGCCCGCCCCCGGAGCCCTCGTCCTCGGACCGCCCACGCCCGGAGCCCTCGTCCTCGGCCGGCCCACCGTCGGGTCGCTCCGCCCCGGCCCGCCCTGCCCACAGCTGCCTCGCGCGCGTGGCGAAGCTCGGCCCCTCCCCGCGTCGGCGATGGCCGTGCACCCGGGGGTCGTCCGTGACGGCGTACCGCTTCACGTACGCCCCCAGGAAGGCCTGGAGCGTGGCGATGGCGGGGATGGCGATCAGCGCGCCGACCGCGCCCAGGAGCGCGGTGCCCGCGATGACCGAGCCGAAGGCGACCGCGGGGTGGATGTCGACGGTCTTGGACGTCAGCTTCGGCTGAAGCACGTAGTTCTCGAACTGCTGGTAGATCACCACGAAGATCAGCACCCACAGCGCGTACCAGGGGTTGACCGTGAACGCGATCAGCATGGGCAGCGCACCCGCGAGATACGTGCCGATGGTGGGGATGAACTGCGACACCAGGCCCACCCACACGGCGAGCACGGGCGCGTAGGGCACGTCCAGGGCCTGCAGGAGGACGAAGTGCGCTATGCCGGAGATCAGTGCCATCAGGCCGCGCGAGTAGATGTAGCCGCCGGTCTTGTTCACGGCGATCTCCCAGGCGCGCAGCACCTCGGCCTGCCGGGCGGGCGGCAGCAGGGAACAGATCGTGCGGCGCAGCCGCGGGCCGTCCGCGGCGAAGTAGAACGAGAACAGCGCGATCGTCAACAGCTGGAAGAGACCCCCGATGACCTGGGCGGACACGTCCAGGACACCCGTGGCGCTGTTCTGCACGTAGGTGCGCAGCCAGTCGGAGCGGAGGAGGCCCTCCTGAATGTCCACGCGCTTCAGGTCGGTCTTGAAGTGCGTGTTGATCCAGTTGATGACGGAGTCGAGGTAGCCCGGGAAACCCTCGATCATCTTGATGATCTGGTCCGCGAGGATGGAGCCGAGCAGTGTGACGAAGCCCGCCGCCACGACGATCACGCCGATGAAGACGATGAACGTGGCCAGTCCCCTGCGCATGCCACGCGAGGCCATCCAGCTCACCGCCGGTTCGATGGCGAGCGCCAGGAAGAACGCGATGAGGATGTTGATCAGCAGCCCGGTGAGCTGGTGGAAGGCCCAACTGCCCAGCTGGAACAGGGCGACGAGGGCGAGTGCGAGCACCAGGGCGCGCGGCAGCCAGCGCGGCATGCGGCCGTTCGGCCCGGAGTCCCCGGCCGGGGGCCGGGGCGGGGCGGGCGGTGTCGTACCGAACGGGGAGGACTGCGGGGCTGCCTGCCCGGTCTCGTCAGTGGGTGCCACGCACCAAGTCTCACCCACGCCACCGACAGCCGTCTGCCCACCTGCGATCTTCGGGGGCGGTCAGTCACCGGTCTCCACGACGGGTCAACGCTTCTCCCTCGGCACGTCCATCACCGCGCACACCACCTGCCAGACCTCCTTGGCGTCCCAGCCGGCGTCGAGCGCCTCGTGGACGGTGCGCCCGCCGAGCTCCGCCATCACATGGTCACGCGCGAAGGTGTCCGCGTACCCCGGACCGAAATGCTCCGCCATCCGCTGCCAGAAGACCGTCAACCGCATGACTCCAGTATCCCGCCCCTGAGGGTGGGCCTCGGCCGGGACCGCCTGCCGGCGCCCTGTTCCGCCCTACGGTCTGATCCATGGCCGAAACAGGAGCTCCCCCACTCCCCCCGTCGCTCCCGCCGCACACCCCCGTGGCGCGCGCGGAACGCTTCGTCTGGCTCACCGCACGCGTGCTCGAGCAGCGCCTCTTCGCCCACCACTTCCGGGACGGCGCCGCCGACCCGGTGGAGACCGCCCTGGACGCCTACCGCAACGAGGACGGCGGGTACGGCCACGCGCTGGAGCCCGATCTGCGCGGCCCGGTCAGCCAGCCGCTCCACACCGCCCGCGCCCTGCGCGTCCTGGACGCCGTGGGACGCTGCGCCGGACAGCGGGTGGAACACATGTGCCGCTATCTGACGTCCGTCTCCACCGCGGACGGCGCCCTCCCGGCGGTCCACCCCAGCCAGCGCGGCTACCCGACGGCACCCTTCGTGCCGGTCGTGGACGACCCGCCCAGCGACCTCCTGGCCACCGGGCCGGTGGTGGGGCTGCTGCACCGCAACGAGGTGTGGCACGCCTGGCTGTTCCGGGCCACGGACTTCTGCTGGCAGACGGTCGAGTCCCTGGAGAAGTCCCACCCGTACGAGATCGAGGCCGCCGTGGCCTTCCTCGACTCCGCCCCGGACCGGCCGCGCGCGGAGGCGGCCGCCGACCGTCTGGGCCGTCTGGTCCGCGAGCACCGTCTGGCGGCGCTGGACCCCGACAACCTGGACGCGTACCCGGTCTCTCCCGGTTACGCCCCGGGCGAGCACCACTTCCCGCACGACTACGCGAGGACACCGAGCTCCCTCGCGCGCGCGTGGTTCACGGACGACGAGATGGCCCGCTCCCTGGACCACCTCGCGGCCCGGCAGCAGGAGGACGGCGGCTGGCCCCTCAGCTGGCTCCGCTGGGCCCCGGCTCCCGCCCTGGAGGCCCGCCCGGCGGTGACGATCGAGGCCCTGCTCACCCTCAGGGCGTACGGCCGCGGCATCGGCTGATCAGGCCCCCATGGCCCGCACTCCCGCGGTCACCACCACGGCCGCCGCGACGACGAGCAGGAACGGTGCCCGCAGCATCAGCGCCACGGCGGCGGCTCCGAGCCCGGCGGCCCGCGCGTCCAGGACCAGCGCCTGCCCGTCGGCGAAGGTCTGCTGGGCCGTGAGGGCCGCCAGCAGCGCGACGGGCAGCAGAGCGGCGAGCCGCTTCACGAGGGGCCGCTCCAGAGCCCCCGCGGGCACCAGCAGCCCGGCCAGCTTGACGGCGTAGCACCCGAGGACGGTCACACCGATCGCGACCCAGACGTTCACTCCTGCTCCCCCTGTCCCTTGCGACGGCCGTCCGCCCAGAGCACGACCGGCGCCGCCAGCGCGGCCAGCAGAACCGGCACGCCGGCGGGCAGCACGGGCAGCAGCCCGAGCCCCAGCAGCACGGCGAGCCCGGCGACGGCCCGCTCGGTGCCGGTCTTCAGCATCGGCGCGAGCAGCGCCAGGAACACCGCGGGTCCCGCCGCGTCGAGCCCCCAGGCGTCGGTGTCCCCGATGGCCTCGGCGCCCAGTGCCCCGAGCAGCGTGGTGAGGTTCCACAGGACGTACAGGCTCAGCCCCGTCACCAGGAACCCGACCCGCGCACTGCGCCGCGTGGGCTGTGCGAGCGCGACGGCGGCCGTCTCGTCGATCACCCACTGTGCGGCGAACGGCCGCACCGCGCGCGGGAGAGCCAGCACCTGCGACAGACGCAGGCCGTAGAAGGCGTTCCGCACACCCAGGAAGAAGGCCCCGGCCGCCGCCGTGAACGGGCCGCCACCGGCCGCGAGGGCGCCCACCAGGGCGAACTGCGACGCCCCGGTGAACACCAGCAGACTGAGCGCGCACGTCTGCATGAGCGTGAGTCCGCCGCCCGCCGACGTCACCCCGAAGGCGAAGCCGGAGAGCCCGACGGCCACCCCCACCCCCAGGGCGTCCCGCACGACGGCCCGGTCCGTCTTCCCACCGGTCTCTGTATCTCCGAGAGCTGTCCGATCCACCACGCCCCGCACGCTACGAGGAGCCGCTACCGCAGGTCTTGTACGTTCTTGCGCTCTCGCTGATAGGCCCCGGGAGGCACCCCGACGATCCGGCTGAAGTGCCGGTTGAGATGCGGCTGGTCGGTGAATCCCACGGTCACGGCGACCTCCGAGGGCGCCGTCCCGAGGTCCAGCAGCCGCCGCGCCCGCCGTACCCGCGCGTCCGTGAGCCACGCGTGCGGCGGCATCCCGTAGGCGCCCCGGAAGGCCCGCAACAAGGCGAAGGGACTGGTCCCGAGATCGGCCGCCAACCGCTCCAGGGTCGGCGGCCGGTCCATTCGCTCTTCCAGCACCGCACGCGCGCGTGCGGCGATCCGGGCCCCTGCCGTCCGCACTTCCCGCCGCGGCATGGGCCCGCCGTTCAGCCGCAGCAACCTGGTCACGGCGACCCGCAGCAGCGTGTCCGCGGCCAGCGCGTTGCCCTCGTCGGCGGCGCGCAGCACCTGATGCACCAGCCCGACGGCATACGGATCATCCACCACCGGGCTGACGAACCCCGGGGTCCCTCGCAGCGTCGTGGTCTCGGCCGCGATCTGCGCCACCACATCGACGGACGGATACACGGCCCCGTACCGCCACCCCTCGGGCACACCGGCCCGCCCCGTGTGCGGAGTATCCGGATTCACCAGCGCGAGCGCACCGGCGCCCGCGTACTGATCGCCCCCGCCGTGGTGGAAGACCTCCACCCCGTCGGCGATGGCGGCGATCACGAAGTTCTCGTGCGTATGCCGCACGAACGTCTTCCGCACGTACCGGGCCCGCAGCAGATCCACCCCGGGCAGCTCGTCGTACTGCCAGTGCCGCGCACGCTCGCTCATACGGCCATTGTCCGGTCCCCCGGCCGACCACTGAACGCCAGGCGGGACCGCCGCGGCCTCCCGTTGTCAGTGCCGGGGTGCACGATGGACGCATGCCCAGCAAAGCACCCGGACCCCTGGACGGCTTCTCCCCCGCGACCCGCGCCTGGTTCTCGGGCGCCTTCTCGGCGCCCACCACGGCCCAGTCCGGTGCGTGGCAGGCCATCCACGAGGGTTCGGACGTGCTGGTCGTCGCCCCCACCGGCTCCGGCAAGACCCTGGCCGCCTTCCTCGCCGCCCTGGACCAGCTCGCCTCGACCCCTCCCCCCGCCGACCCCAGGAAGCGCTGCCGGGTCCTGTACATCTCCCCGCTGAAGGCCCTGGCCGTGGACGTCGAGCGCAACCTCCGCAGCCCTCTGACCGGCATCCGGCAGGAATCCGTACGGATGGGCCTGCCCGAGCCCGAGGTCAAGGTGGGCATCCGCTCGGGCGACACCCCCGCCGCCGAGCGCCGCGCCCTGGCCACTCGCCCGCCGGACATCCTGATCACCACCCCCGAGTCGCTGTTCCTGATGCTGACGTCGGCCACGCGCGACGCGCTGACCGGCGTGGAGACGGTGATCCTCGACGAGGTGCACGCGGTCGCGGGCACCAAACGCGGCGCCCACCTCGCGCTCTCCCTGGAGCGGCTGGACGAGATCCTCCCCAAGCCCGCCCGCCGCATCGGCCTCTCCGCGACGGTCCGCCCGGTCGACGAGGTGGCCCGCTTCCTCTCGCCGCGGCGCAAGGTGGAGATCGTCCAGCCGGAGTCGGGCAAGGAGTTCGACCTCTCCGTGGTCGTCCCGGTCGAGGACCTGGGCGAACTGGGCGGCTCCCCGGTGGCGGACGGCTCGGAGGGCGCCGAGCGCCCGTCGATCTGGCCGCATGTGGAGGAGCGGATCACCGACCTCGTCCAGTCCCACCGCTCCACGATCGTCTTCGCGAACTCCCGTCGTCTCGCGGAGCGCCTGTGCAACCGCCTGAACGAGATCGCGTACGAACGGGCCACGGGCGAGACCCTCGACGAGCACCACTCCCCCGCCGAGCTCATGGGCGGCTCGGGAGCCGCCCAGGGCGCACCCCAGGTCATCGCCCGCGCCCACCACGGCTCGGTGTCCAAGGAGCAGCGTGCCCTGGTCGAGGAGGACCTCAAAGCGGGCCGCCTCCCCGCGGTCGTGGCCACTTCCAGTCTCGAACTGGGCATCGACATGGGCGCGGTCGACCTGGTGGTCCAGGTCGAATCACCTCCCTCGGTGGCCTCCGGCCTGCAACGCGTCGGCCGGGCGGGTCACCAGGTGGGCGCGGTCTCCACCGGCGTGGTCTTCCCGAAGTACCGCGGCGACCTGGTCCAGGCGGCGGTGGTCACCGAACGCATGCGGACCGGTGCCATCGAGTCCCTCAGGGTCCCCGCCAACCCGTTGGACGTCCTGGCCCAGCAGATCGTCGCGATGACGGCCATGGACACCTGGCAGTTCGACGACCTCCTCGCCGCCGTCCGCCGGGCCGCCCCCTTCGCCTCGCTCCCGGAGTCGGCCTTCACGGCGGTCCTCGACATGCTGGCCGGCCGCTACCCGTCCGACGCCTTCGCCGAGCTGCGCCCCCGCGTGGTGTGGGACCGCGTCACCGGCGAGATCACGGGCCGCCCCGGCGCCCAGCGCCTCGCCGTCACGTCCGGGGGGACGATCCCCGACCGTGGCCTCTTCGGCGTCTTCCTCGCCGGAGCCGACCCGAAGAAGGGCGGCGGCCGGGTCGGCGAGCTCGACGAGGAGATGGTCTACGAGTCCCGCGTCGGCGACATCTTCACGCTCGGCACCAGTTCCTGGCGCATCGAGGACATCACCCGCGACCGCGTCCTGGTCTCCCCGGCCCCGGGCGTGCCGGGCCGGCTGCCCTTCTGGAAGGGCGACCAGTTGGGCCGCCCGCTCGAACTGGGCCGGGCGGTGGGCGCGTTCCTGCGTGAGGTCGGCTCGCTGTCCAAGGAGGACGCCCGGCTGCGCCTCCTCGCCGCCGGCCTGGACGCCTGGGCGGCGGACAACGTGCTGTCGTACCTGGACGAGCAGCGCGAGGCCTGCGGCCACGTCCCGGACGACCGGACGATCGTCGTGGAGCGCTTCCGCGACGAGCTCGGCGACTGGCGCGTGGTCGTGCACTCCCCCTTCGGCGCCCAGGTGCACGCGCCCTGGGCCCTCGCGCTCGGCGCGAAACTCTCCGAGCGCTACGGGATGGACGCGCAGGTCATGCACGCCGACGACGGCATCGTGCTGCGTCTGCCGGACGCCGACCTGATGGGCCTGGACCTGCTGGACCAGGAGCCGGTGAAGATGGGCCGGGAGTACGACGCCGAGCAGGCCCCCGTGGGCGCCGCCGACGTCGTCTTCGACAAGGGCGAGGTCGACCAGGTCGTCACCGACCAGGTGGGCAGCTCGGCGCTGTTCGCGGCCCGGTTCCGCGAGTGCGCCGCCCGCGCGCTGCTACTGCCGCGCCGCAACCCGGGCAAGCGCACGCCGCTGTGGCAGCAGCGCCAGCGCGCCTCCCAGTTGCTCCAGGTGGCGAGCGAGTTCGGCTCGTTCCCGATCGTCCTGGAGGCGGTCCGCGAGTGCCTCCAGGACGTCTTCGACGTTCCCGGTCTCGTCGAACTGATGGGTGACCTGGAGTCCCGCAAGGTGCGCCTCGTCGAGGTCACCACGCCCGAGCCGTCCCCCTTCGCGCGCTCCCTCCTCTTCGGCTACGTCGCCCAGTTCCTGTACGAGGGCGACTCCCCGCTCGCCGAGCGCCGCGCCGCGGCCCTGTCGCTGGACTCGCGGCTGCTGGCCGAACTGCTGGGCCAGGCCGAGCTGCGCGAGCTCCTCGACGCGGAGGTGCTGACGGAGCTGGAGCGGGAGCTTCAGTGGCTGACCGAGGACCGCCGCGTCAAGGACGCCGAAGGCATCGCGGACCTCCTTCGCCTCCTCGGCCCGCTCACGGAGGCGGAACTGGCCGAACGGGGCGCCGAACCGCAGTGGGCTCAGGAACTGGCCGGCGCCCGCCGCGCCATCCGGGTCCGGATCGCGGGCAGGGACCACTGGGCGGCGATCGAGGACGCGGGCCGGCTGCGCGACGCACTGGGCACCGCCTTGCCGGTCGGTGTCCCGGAGGCCTTCACGGAGCCCGTCAAGGACCCGCTCGGCGACCTCCTCGCGCGCTACGCCCGCACCCACGGCCCGTTCACTTCGACCACGGTGGCGGCCCGCTTCGGCCTGGGCGTGGCCGTCACCGAGGGCGCCCTCCAGCGGCTGGCCGCGGCGGGCCGTATCGTCCAGGGCGAGTTCCACCCGGCCGGGATCGGCCAGGAGTGGTGCGACGCGGCCGTGCTGCGCCGACTTCGCCGCCGCTCCCTGGCCGCCCTGCGCCATGAGCTGGAGCCGGTGCCGCCGGCCGCCCTCGCCCAGTTCCTGCCCCAGTGGCAGCACATCGGCAAGGGGCACTCCCTGCGCGGCATCGACGGCCTGGTGCGCGCCATCGAGCAGGTGCAGGGCGCGTCCGTGCCCGCCTCCGCCCTGGAGAAGCTGGTTCTGCCCTCCCGGGTCGTGAACTACAACCCGGCCATGCTGGACGAGCTCACCGCCGCCGGAGAGGTCGTCTGGGCCGGGGCGGGCTCCCTCCCGGGCAAGGACGGCTGGGTCTCCCTCTACCTGGCGGACGCGGCCCCCCTGCTCCTGCCGCCCCCGCACCCCTTGGAGCTGACCGCCCTGCACCAGTCCGTCCTGGACATCCTCTCCGGCGGCTACGGCCTGTTCTTCCGCCAGATCGCCGACCAGGTCCGGGCCACCACCCACCCCGACGCCACCGACCCCCAGCTGGCCGACGTGCTCTGGGACCTGGCCTGGTCCGGCCGTCTGACCAACGACACGCTCGCCCCCCTGCGCTCCCTGCTCGGCTCGGGCCGTACCGCCGGCTCCACGGCCCACCGCGCCAAGCGCGCGGTCCCGCGCGGCCGCTACGGCTCCCTGACGGCCGCGGCCCGGCCCGCCTCCCGCTCCGGCCCGCCGACCGTCGCCGGCCGCTGGTCCCTGCTCCCCGCCCACGAGCCGGACCCGACGGTGCGGGCCCACGCCCTCGCCCGCACCCTCCTCGACCGGCACGGCGTGGTGACCAGGGGCGCGGTCTCGGCTGAGGGCGTCGAGGGCGGCTTCTCGGCGACGTACCGCGTCCTGTCCGCCTTCGAGGAGAGCGGCCAGGCCCGCCGCGGCTACGTCGTGGAGGGCCTCGGCGCCGCGCAGTTCGCGATGGACGGTGCCGTGGACCGCCTGCGCGCGGTGGCCAACGCCCGCGACCGCGGCGAGGACCTGCCCGGCGCCCCGCCGGGCCCCGACCTCGATCCGTTCCCCGCCCATGACGTCTTCGCCCATGACTTCCCCGCCCATGACTTCGCCGGACAGGACGACGGGCTCCCGTCCCACGACCACCCCCGCGACACCGGCGACCCCGGCCCGGACGGCTTCCCCGGCCTCGGCCCCGCCCACGTCACCCCGGCCCCCCAGCCGTCCCGGGACGAGTACGTCTCGCCGCGGGACTACTCCCCGCAGGACCCCCTGCCCTGGCAGAACGGCGGACGCGCCCCGTACGCCACCGGATCCCCGGACCGCCGTACCCGCCCGGACCCCGCCTCCCGGGCCGTCGTCATTGCCGCCGCCGATCCGGCGAACGCGTACGGCGCCGCCCTGCCCTGGCCCGAGCCCCCGACCGGCGCCGGGCACAAGCCGGGCCGCAAGGCAGGCTCCCTGGTAGTGCTCGTCGACGGCGAGCTGACGCTCTACATGGAGCGCGGTGGCAAGACCCTGCTCGCCTGGGCCAGCGCCCCGGACGGCGACCCCACCGACGACCCCCGCCTGCGCACCGCGTCGGAGGCACTGGCCGCAGCCGCCCGCGCGGGCTCCCTCGGCACGGTCACGGTGGAGCGCGTCAACGGCGCCCAGGCCCTGACCTCCCCCATCGGCGCCCTTCTGGAAGGAGCGGGCTTCATCGCGACCCCCCGTGGCCTCCGCCTGCGCGCCTGATCGTCCCGGCGACGTGCCACCCTTGACCCATGCCCGAAGGTGACACGGTCTGGCAGACCGCGAGCCGGCTGCACCACGCCCTCGCGGGCAAGGTGCTGACCCGCAGTGACCTCCGGGTGCCGCGGCTCGCCACGGCCGACCTCACGGGCCGTACGGTCCTGGACGTCACCCCGCGCGGCAAACACCTCCTGACCCGCGTCGAGGGCGGCCTGACCCTGCACTCCCATTTGCGGATGGACGGCTCCTGGAAGGTGTACGAGAACGGCAGGCGCTGGAGCGGCGGCCCCGGCCACCAGATCCGCGCGATCCTCGGCACCACCGACCACACGGCCGTCGGTTACCGCCTCCCCGTCCTGGAACTCCTGCGCACCACCGATGAGCACCGCGCGGTCGGCCACCTCGGCCCCGACCTCCTGGGCCCGGACTGGGACCCCGACCGGGCCCTCGCCAATCTCCTGAGGGACCCCTCCCGCCCCCTCGGCGAGGCCCTGCTCGACCAGCGCAACCTCGCCGGTATCGGCAATGTCTACAAGAGCGAGCTCTGCTTCCTGCTCGGCGTCACCCCCTGGCTCCCCGTCGGCGACCTGCCCACCGAGCGCGCCGCCCAGTTGCCCGCGCTCGCCAAGAAGCTGCTGGAGACCAACCGCGACCGCCCGATCCGCACGACGACGGGCCGCCGCGGCCAGGACCTCTTCGTGTACGGCCGGGCGCCCCGCCCCTGCCTGCGCTGCCACACCTCCGTCCGTGTCGCCGACCAGGGCGACGGCTCCCGTGAGCGCCCCACGTACTGGTGCCCCACCTGCCAGCCGGGCCCCGCCCCGGCCACTCCCCCGACCCGGCGGGCACGACCGCACTGATTGACGACCCGTCAGAAACGCTCGTACGGTCCCTGTATGCCCGTCACGGCGTACGACTTCACCGGCCGCACCGCGTTCGTCACCGGAGCCGCGAGCGGCATCGGCCGCGCCTCGGCGCTGCTGCTCGGGGAGGCGGGCGCCACCGTGCACTGTGCGGACCGCGACCCCGAGGGCCTGCACGAGACGGTGACCCTGATCAAGGACGGTGGCGGCGCCGCCCACACCCACGCCCTCGACGTCACCGACCGCGCCCGGCTGAGGCAGGCCATCACCTCCTGCGAACGCCTCGACGTCCTGGCCGCGATCGCCGGGATCCTGCACACCAGCCCGGTTCTGGAGACCCGGGAGGAGGACCTCGACCGAGTACTCGACGTCAACTTCAAGGGCGTGCTGTACGCCTGCCAGGAGGCGGCCCGCTTCATGATCGCCCGGGGCACCGGGGGCAGCCTCGTCACCATGGCCTCGGGCGCCGTCGACACCGGCGCCCCCGGGCTGCTCTGCTACGGCGCGGCCAAGGCGGCGGTGGTCCAGCTGACCAAGACCCTCGCGACCGAGGTGGGCCGGCACGGCATCCGCGTCAACGCGGTCGCGCCGGGCTGGATCCGTACGCCCATGACCGACCGCCACGACACCGAGGCTCGGGCGAGGACGGAGGCCGTCATGGCGCGGATGTCGCCCCTGGGCCGGGTCGGCGCCCCCGAGGACATCGCACACGCGGTCCTGCACCTGGCCTCCGACGCCTCGTCGTTCACGACGGGCCAGATCATCCGCCCGAACGGCGGCGTGGCGATGCCCTGGTGAGCAACAGACACACCCGGCACGCCCGCCCACTCAGAAGACGTCCTCCACACCTCTGAAGCAAGCCGCCGCGGCATCACCCCCTCCGCGACACCACACCCCGGCCCCCCACCCCCAGCACCCTCCGCCACCGCCCGGTACTCACGACTCCACTCGCCCGCCCCTTCGGCATGCAGTGCACCGGCAGCACGCTCAGCCCCCATCCCCCGGCCGCGACCGTCGCCTCCAGCACCCCGGCCCCGGGCGCGACCACCAGCCGCAGCGCCGCCCACCACCACAGCGCCCCCAGCCCCAGCACGGCTCCGCGCGCCCCCCAGCGCCCTATCCCCGCCATGGCCGCCACCTCCAGCCCGACGCCGTGCGGCCGCCCGGACCGGCGGACAGGGCGCACCAACAGCACACCGGCGCACCGCATGCCCCACCGCGCCGAGCTGCGAGAACGCGGGCCGCGAAACCCCGAGCGGCGCACCCTCCGGCCGGCCCGTCGCCCGCTGCCGCGCCCGCTGCGGTCACCCGTTCTCGGCCTGGAACATCCAGTGATGCTTCTCCAGGTCCGCCGTGATCCCGATGAAGATGTCCTGGCTCACCGGATCCGGCTCACCGGTCGCCTCGACCCGCTCCCGCATCCGGGCGATCACCGCGCCCAGCGCCTCCACGAGCGCCCCCACGGCGGTCGAGTCGTCGACCCACCCCTCGGGGGTCACACCGATCCCACTGCCGACGGCGACCGTCGCGGCCCGCCCGTCGGGGGAGATCCCGAGCGCCGCGGCGCGCTCCGCCACGGTGTCGGAGTACTTCCGCGCGATGTCGACGACCTCGTCGAGCTGGAGATGCACGGAACGGAAGCGCGGTCCCACCACGTTCCAGTGGATCTGCTTCGCCGCGAGGGCGAGGTCCACCAGGTCGACGAGGGCGCCCTGCAACGCCTCGGACACGGTCTTCAGGCTCGCGTCGGACAGCGGGCTCTTCACGACGTACATCCGCACCTCCGTTGGCTTTCCCCGGCCATCCCTTCAACGATGACCGTCACAAGCCCCACGGGCAAACGCAGATAAATCGGGCACGGTTCCGCCCGGCAATCCGCGAGCAAGCGAAAACCCCGACCGTCACCCCTCCGGATCTCCCGGAGAACCCCGGCCGGGGCCTCACCAGTGTCGACGCCTGGTCAGCGCCGCTCGTTCATGCCACGCACGCGCGAAGCGTCACGCGGCGACGACGTCCACCGCCTCGGCGGGCGCCTTGATGGTCACCCGTTCGGGTGGCACACCGGTCACCGAAACGGAACCCAGCATCGGGCGAACCGGTGTGGGCACAGGTTCGCTGGGGGTGGCCGCAGCGGACTGGGCCAGCTCGGCCAGGGCGAGCTCGTCGCTCACTTCCCGCATGAGCTCGGACATCCGTACGTCCAGCGCGTCGCAGATGGCGGAGAGCAGTTCGGAGGAAGCCTCCTTCTGCCCCCGCTCCACCTCGGAGAGATAGCCGAGTGAGACTCGGGCGGACGAGGAGACTTCGCGCAGAGTACGGCCCTGGCGCTGGCGCTGCCGACGCAGCACGTCACCCAGCAGGCGACGGAGCAGAATCATCGGTGGCTCCCTCCTCGGACCGCGTAGCCGCATCCATTACGCCCCACCGTACCGCCTTGCGCCGCGGCCGTGCGGGGAGCGATGTCGTGTTCACTCAGGGCTGCAAACATCAAAACCCCCCGTTCCGTTCCGTATCCTGTGCCCGTTCATTCCCAGTCTGTTCGCCCGCAAGCTCCTCCAGGAGCAGTGCGAGTACGCTCCGTACACTCTCTCTACGAATTTCCTCGCGGTCGCCGTTCAACCGCAGAGCCTCCACTTTTCCGCCGCCGGCAGAACCGGAATCGGTCCTCCGGGGTCCGTCCACGGCGACGAAGACCGTCCCGACGGCTTGTCCGTCCTGCGGCTCCGGACCCGCGACACCGGTGGTCGCGATGCCCCAGTCCGTGCCGAGCGCCTTGCGCACTCCGGCCGCCATCTGGGCCGCGACCTGCGGATCCACCGCTCCTCGCGTTGCCAGCAGGGCGGCGTCGACACCGAGCAGTTCCTGCTTCAGTTCGCTGGCGTACGCCGTCACCGAACCTCGGAAGACCTTGGACGCCCCGGGCACGGATGTGATCTCCGCCGCAACGAGACCACCGGTCAACGACTCCGCGACGGCGAGCGTCTCACCCTTCACCGTGAGTAGTCGCACCACGTCGGTGGCCGTGGAACTCACGCTTCCTTCTCCTCCAACGCGGCCTTGCGCTCGGCGATTCCCTGCCTGCGCAGCACAATGGCCTGTTTCACATAGTCGAGCCCCGTCACCACGGTCAGAACGACCGCCACGGCCATCACCCAGAACCTCAGCGTGGCCAGCCACCCCGTCAGTGCCAGCACATACATGCCCACGGCCACGCCCTGGGTGAGCGTCTTGAGCTTGCCTCCGCGACTGGCGGGGATGACGCCGTACCGGATGACCAGAAAACGCAGCAGGGTGATCCCGAGTTCCCGGCCGAGGATGACGCCGGTCACCCACCACGGCAGATCGCCGAGCGCGGACAGACAGATCAGCGCCGCCCCCATGATCGCCTTGTCGGCGATGGGGTCGGCGATCTTCCCGAAGTCCGTGACCAGGTTGTACGTGCGCGCCAGATGACCGTCGAAGAGGTCGGTGATCATGGCGATGGCGAAGGCCGCCCAGGCGAGGGACCGCCACGCCGGGTCGTACCCGCCGTCCGCGAGCATCAGCGCGACGAAGACCGGCACGAGGATCAGCCGGAGCATGGTCAGGAGGTTGGCGACGTTCCAGACGCTGGCCTGGTTGACGGCCGCGGCCGCCAGCTTCCCGCCCCGCGCCGGCCTCCCGTCGTCGTGCGCGTCGACGACGGCGCTCTCGGAGCCGTCACCGACGGCGGCCCCACCGTCACCGGCACCGGCCGCCGCACCCTGCCCAGCAGTCGGCGCGGCACCGGCCGCCCCGCCCTCGGCCGACCGCGCGGCCGACCGGCCCACAGAAGTCCCGGGAACCTTCCCCGAAGCCGCACCGGCAGCGGCCCTCCTCGCGCCGGAGGGGCCTCCCGCCGCGGATGCCGGAACACCGGTCATCTGCCAGCCTCCTCACTCCACGCCGGCGACGCGAACGAGCCCTGAAGCGGCTCGGCCACCAGGTCGACGCCCTCGGTACCGACCACCTTCGCCTCGACCATACGGCCGCTGCTCAGACCCGCGCCGCTCGTGAGCAGCACCTGGCCGTCCGTCTCGGGCGCCTGGTGCGCCGCGCGGCCGTACACGCCCTCCTCGTCGTCGACGGACTCGACGAGCACGTGCACCGTCTGGCCGACGCGCTCCTCGGCGCGCTGCGAGACGAGTTCCTCGGCCAGCCGCGAGACGCGGGCCAGTCGCTCGGCGACGACGTCCTCGTCGAGCTTGTTCTCGTAGGTCGCCGCCTCGGTGCCCTCCTCGTCGGAGTAGCCGAAGACGCCGATGGCGTCCAGCCGCGCGCCGTTCAGGAACCGCTCCAGCTCGGCGAGGTCGGCCTCGCTCTCGCCGGGGAAGCCGACGATGAAGTTGGAGCGCACGCCGGCCTCGGGCGCCTTGCTGCGGATCGTGTCGAGCAGCTCCAGAAACCGGTCGGTGTCGCCGAAGCGGCGCATCGCGCGCAGCACGCCGGGCGCGGAGTGCTGGAAGGACAGGTCGAAGTACGGCGCGACCTTCGGGGTGGACGTCAGCACGTCGATCAGGCCCGGGCGCATCTCCGCGGGCTGCAGGTAGCTCACCCGGACCCGCTCGATGCCGTCCACCTCGGCGAGCTCGGGCAGCAGCGACTCCAGCAGGCGGATGTCGCCGAGGTCCTTGCCGTAGGAGGTGTTGTTCTCGGAGACCAGCATGATCTCCTTCACTCCCTGCTCGGCCAGCCAGCGCGTCTCGTTCAGCACGTCGCTCGGGCGGCGGGAGATGAAGGAGCCGCGGAAGGACGGGATGGCGCAGAAGGAGCAGCGCCGGTCGCAGCCGGAGGCCAGCTTCACGGAGGCGACCGGAGAGCCGTCCAGACGGCGCCGCAGGGGCGCACGGGGGCCGGAGGCCGGAGCGAGACCCTCCGGAAGGTCGGCCGGGGCGTGCCCGGGCAGCGCGACCTCCGTGGCCGACTCCTGCCGCTCGGCCGGGCTGATCGGCAGCAGCTTGCGCCGGTCACGCGGGGTGTGCGAGGCGTGGATGCCGCCGTTGAGGATGGTCTGGAGCCGGTCCGAGATGTCCGAGTAGTCGTCGAACCCGAGCACTCCGTCGGCCTCCGGGAGGGCCTCGGCGAGTTCCTTGCCGTACCGCTCGGCCATGCAGCCCACCGCCACGACGGCCTGGGTTCTGCCGTGTCCCTTGAGGTCGTTGGCCTCCAGGAGGGCGTCGACGGAGTCCTTCTTGGCGGCCTCGACGAAGCCACAGGTGTTCACGACGGCGACGTCCGCGTCCTCGGCGTCCTCCACGAGCTGCCAGCCGTCCGCCTCCAAACGGCCTGCGAGCTCCTCCGAGTCCACCTCGTTACGGGCGCAGCCAAGGGTGACGAGTGCGACGGTACGGCGTTCAGGCATGGGCTCAAGAGTACTTCGTCCCGCTGACACCCCACGTCGACGGGGTTGGCCGTTTCCGGACCAACCCCGTGGCGACCGCACCCCTCGGACCGGTTATCCGGCCTCGGGGTCACCCTTCGTGTAGGTCAGGCGCTCCACGGCGCCCGGCTGGAAGTCGTCCTTGATCTTCTTGCCGTTGACGAAGAGGTCGATAGCGCCGGCGTCCCCGAGGACGAGGTGCACCTTCGAGCTGTCCTGGAAGGTCTTGGTCTCGCCCTGCTTGAGAACGCCGTCGAAGATCAACCGGCCGTTGTGGTCCTTGGCGGCGATCCAGCTGCGGCCGTCGGCGGCGGCCACCTGGACCGTCACCTTGTCCTGGGGCGCTGCCGCGATGGCGCTGTCGGACGCCTCGGGCTTGGGGTCGGCGGGCTTCTTGGTCTTGGTGGTCGGGGAGGCGGAGGCGCCGGTGGTGGGCGTGGAGCCCTCGGCCACGTTCGCCTCGCCGCCGCTGTCGCCGCCGCCCTGGAGCATGGTGAACCCGACGAATCCGATCACGGCGACGATCGCCGCGACCATGGCGGCGGTCCAGTTGGGGCCCCGCCGCTCCGGGCGGATGCGTTCCGCTTCGAAGAGGGGAGCTGCCGGGGTCGGCGCCGGGCGCCCGCCGTGTTCGTCGCCGTACTGGGCGAGCAGCGGCGCCGGGTCGAGGCGGACGGCCTTGGCGAGGGTCCTGATGTGCCCCCGGGCGTAGACGTCCCCGCCGCAGGCGGTGAAGTCGTCCGCCTCGATGGCGTGCACGATGTTCATGCGGACCCGGGTGGCGCTACTGATGTCGTCGACGGTCAGCCCAGCGGCGATACGCGCCTGCTGAAGGGCACGGCCGATGGAGGGGCGGGCTTCCTCGCGGTCTTCTTCGACGCGCTCGTCTTCGAACGGACGCTCGTCTTCAGGGGAGTTGCCGATGGACACGGGGGCGCCTTTCGAGCGTGTAGCCGCCTGTGCTGGTGGTTCAGTCTAGGGGGGGTACAAAAGGGTGGGGCAACCGGGCGGTGGCACTTTGTACGCCATCGGAATGGCCCGACATTCCGATGGTGGGGAAGCTGTTTCTCGCTTCCCCCAACTTGACGTACGCCGAAGGGAAACGGTTGCTCAAGGATCCCTTACAGCTGAGTCACGATCCGGACACCCGATTGCAGTACGACTCGGCGTGGCGGCCGTGACCCGCTTCCCTACCCTTCAGACTCCCCCCGGATCAGCGCGAGCACGCCATCCAGCTCATCAGGCTTCACAAGAACGTCACGAGCCTTCGAACCCTCGCTCGGCCCGACGATGTTCCGGGACTCCATGAGGTCCATCAGCCGCCCGGCCTTGGCGAAGCCGACGCGCAGTTTGCGCTGGAGCATGGACGTCGACCCGAACTGCGTGGAGACGACCAGCTCGGCCGCCTGGCACAGCAGGTCGAGATCGTCGCCGATGTCCTCGTCGATCTCCTTCTTCTGCTTGGTCCCGACGGTGACGTCGTCACGGAAGACGGGCGCCATCTGGTCCTTGCAGTGCTGGACGACGCCCGCGATCTCCTCCTCGGTGACGAAGGCACCCTGCATACGGGTCGGCTTGTTGGCGCCCATCGGCAGGAACAGCCCGTCACCCTTGCCGATGAGCTTCTCGGCGCCCGGCTGGTCGAGGATGACCCGCGAGTCGGCGAGGGACGACGTGGCGAAGGCCAGCCGCGACGGCACGTTGGCCTTGATCAGGCCGGTGACGACGTCGACCGACGGCCGCTGTGTGGCCAGCACCAGATGGATGCCGGCCGCGCGCGCGAGCTGCGTGATGCGCACGATCGCGTCTTCGACGTCCCGCGGCGCGACCATCATCAGGTCGGCGAGCTCGTCGACGATGACCAGCAGATACGGATACGGCTGGAGCTCGCGCTCGCTGCCCTCGGGCGGCTTGACCTTGCCCTCGCGCACGGCCCTGTTGAAGTCGTCGATGTGCCGGTAGCCGTAGGCGGCCAGGTCGTCGTAGCGCAGGTCCATCTCGCGTACGACCCACTGGAGCGCCTCGGCGGCCCGCTTGGGATTGGTGATGATCGGGGTGATGAGGTGCGGGATGCCCTCGTAGGCGGTCAGCTCCACCCGCTTGGGGTCGACGAGGATCATCCGGACGTCCTCGGGGGTCGCCCGCATCATGATCGATGTGATCAGGCAGTTGATGCAGGACGACTTGCCGGAGCCGGTGGCGCCGGCGACCAGCATGTGCGGCATCTTCGCCAGCGAGTGCATGACGTAGCCGCCCTCGACGTCCTTGCCGAAGGCCACCAGCATCGGGTCGTCGTCCTCCGCGGACTCCGCGAGCCGCAGTACGTCACCGAGGTTGACCATCTCCCGGTCGGTGTTCGGGATCTCGATGCCGACCGCGGACTTGCCGGGAATCGGGCTGATGATCCGCACGTCCGGGCTGGCGACGGCGTAGGCGATGTTCTTGGCCAGTGCGGTGATCCGCTCGACCTTCACGGCCGGGCCGAGCTCGATCTCGTAGCGCGTGACCGTCGGCCCGCGCGTGAAGCCGGTGACGCTGGCGTCCACCTTGAACTCGGTGAAGACGTTGGTCAGCGCGGCGACTATGGCGTCGTTGGCGGCGCTGCGCGCCTTGCCGGGGCCCCCGCGCGTGAGGAGGTCGAGGGACGGCAGGGCGTACGTGATGTCCCCGGACAGCTGGAGCTGTTCCGCGCGCGGGGGCAGGTCGCGGGGCTTGGCGGGCGGGGACTTGGTGAGGTCGCGGACGCCCGCCTTCGGCCTCTCCTGCTCGGGCTGGTCCTGCTTGAGCTTCTCCTGCTGGGGCCGGGCTGCCGGGACGGGCGTCGGCGTGGTGGGCTCGCGGTCCCCGACGGTCACGCCCTGGGTGAGGTCCGCGACGATCGGCGAGGGCGGCATCCCGTGCAGCACGGCGCCGTCCAGCGCGGCGGCCGCCGCAGCGGCGACGTCCACGGCGTCCATGGGCCGGTCCATGTCGGGCTGCGGCACGGCGGACCGCCGGGGACGGCCGCGACGCCGGGAGAGCGCCTCCTGCTCGGCGCTGTCGGGGTCGTACGCCGCGGGCGCCGGCGTACGCCTGCCGCGCGGGCGCGCCGGCAGCGCCTCCCGCCACTGTTCGTCGTAGCGCTCGTCGTCCTCGGCGAAGCCGAACTCGTCCTCGGCCGGGTCGCGGACGATCCCGAGCCGTACCCCGGCCTGCCGCAGCCGCTGCGGGATGGCGTTGACCGGGGTGGCCGTGACGACCAGCAGCCCGAAGACCGTCAGCAGCACGAGCAGCGGCACGGCGAGCATGTCGCCCATGGCGTACGACAGCGGGGTCGCCATGGCCCAGCCGATCAGGCCGCCGGCGGCCCTTATGGCCTGCATGCCGTCGCCGCGCGCGGGTGCGCCGCAGGCGATGTGGACCTGGCCGAGCACGCCGATGACCAGCGCGGACAGGCCGATGACGATGCGTCCGTTGGCCTCGGGCTTCTCCGGGTGGCGGATGAAGCGCACGGCGATGACGGCGAGCAGGATCGGCACGAGCAGGTCGAGCCGGCCGAAGGCACCGGTCACCAGGATCTCGACCAGGTCACCCACGGGGCCCTTCAAATCGGCCCAGGTGCCCGCGGCGACGATCAGCGCGATGCCGAGCAGCAGCAGGGCGACGCCGTCCTTGCGGTGTGCCGGGTCGAGGTTCTTGGCGCCCTGCCCTATGCCGCGGAACACGGCGCCGACGGCATGTGCGACCCCGAGCCACAGGGCGCGCACGAGCCGATAGATGCCCCCGGTGGGGCTCGGAGCCGGTTTGGGCGCGGCTTTCTTCGCCGCGGCCTTCTTGGCGGGCGCCTTTTTGGCAGCGGCCTTCTTCGCCGGAGCCTTCGCCGAACCGGCCGCCTTCTTCGCGGGCGGCTTCTTGGCTGCGGAGGGACGTGAGGCCATGGGTGTGAGGTTACCGGGGGAGACGAGTAGGGACACGTGTGCCTACGGCTTCACCCGTTCGTGTCGCTCCGGGAGAGGCACAGAACTGACGCGGGCTCATCGGCGCGCAACCACGCCTGCTCGGGCGTCAGTTCTGCGAGGAGACCGACGACGTGCTTCCGGTGCCCGGCTCCAGCGCGTCCAGCGCCCGCCGCAACCCCGTGAGCTTGCGCTCCAGATGAGCCGCCGTGGCCACCGCCGCCGCGTCCGTGGAGTCGTCGTTGAGCTGCTTGGTCAGCGCCTCGGCCTGCTCCTCGACGGCCGCGAGCCGCGCGGAGAGCTCGGCGAGCAGCCCGGCCGACTCCTTGGCCTCGCCGTCCGTATCCTTGCCGTTGCCCTCCAACTGGAGCCGCAGCAGCGACGCCTGCTCACGCAGCTGGCAGTTCTTCATGTACAGCTCGACGAAGACGGAGACCTTCGCGCGCAGCACCCACGGGTCGAACGGCTTGGAGATGTAGTCGACCGCGCCCGCCGCATAACCCCGGAACGTGTGGTGCGGCCCGTGGTTGATCGCGGTGAGGAAGATGATCGGGATGTCCCGGGTCCGCTCCCGCCGCTTGATGTGCGCGGCTGTTTCGAAGCCGTCCATGCCCGGCATCTGGACATCCAGCAGAATGACCGCGAAGTCGTCCGTGAGCAGCGCTTTGAGCGCTTCCTCCCCGGACGATGCCCGCACCAGCGTCTGATCGAGCGCAGAGAGGATCGCCTCCAGCGCAAGCAGATTCTCCGGCCGGTCATCGACCAGGAGGATCTTGGCCTTCTGCACCATGGCCCGCCCTCCTCGCCCCGGCGTGGGGCCTCCCCTGTCCGCAGGACCTGGGGTCGCACCGGTGGGTGCCGCCCCAGCGGACGACTCCCTTGCGCCGCCCGTCCTTGTGCCGGTCATCGTAGCCGCACCCCGCCTGTCGCCACACCCTGTCACCGGGATGTCACTGTGCACGTAGCAGAAACGCAGCAGGAGACCAGAAGGTTCCCCAGATCTCGTACTTCTACACGACTATGCGCACACTGAGTTCGCAACTCCGTGTGAACACCGAACCTTCCCGCCAACGTTGCGTAAGGGTCCAACGTTCCCCTCATTCCCCTCGCATCCACTGATCCATCACCGTCAGCAGGTGATCGGGGTCGACCGGCTTCGTGACGTAGTCGGATGCGCCCGACTCGATCGCCTTCTCCCGGTCGCCCTTCATCGCCTTCGCGGTCAGCGCGATGATCGGCAGCCCGGCGAACTGCGGCATCCTGCGGATCGCCGTGGTCGTCGCGTACCCGTCCATCTCCGGCATCATGATGTCCATCAGGACGACCGCCACGTCCTCGTGCTGCTCCAGGACCTCGATGCCCTCACGGCCGTTCTCCGCGTACAGCACGGACAGGCCGTGCTGCTCCAGGACGCTGGTCAGCGCGAAGACGTTGCGGATGTCGTCGTCGACGATCAGGACCTTCTGGCCGCCGAACCGGATGCCGCGCCGCGGCTTCGGCGCCGCCTCCTGCTCCGCCGGCGTCCACTGCTCGGGCTGCGCCGGGCGCGGAGCCAGCTCCGGCATCCTGCGCCGCCGCCGGAACAGGGCGGCCGGTCCGTTCTGCGTCTCGCGGTACGACTTGACCTCGGCCGGGGTCTCGGCCTCGACCTCGGACAGCTCGGACAGGTCCGACGTCGAGGCCATCAGGTCACCGGCCTCCAGGGACGGCAGTTGCTGCTGGTAGCCCTGCGGCGGCAGTTCGCTGGGGTGCAGCGGCAGGTACAGCGTGAACGTCGAGCCGCGGCCCGGCTCGCTCTGCGCGTGGATCTCACCGCCGAGCAGCTGGGCGATCTCCCGCGAGATGGACAGCCCGAGACCCGTACCGCCGTACTTGCGGCTGGTCGTGCCGTCGGCCTGCTTGAACGCCTCGAAGATCACCCGCATCTTGCTGGACGCGATGCCGATCCCGGTGTCGGTCACGGAGAACGCGATCAGCTCGGCGTCCGGGTCGGTCAGCGACCCGGTCTCCAGCAACTGCTCCCGGATCTTCTGCGGCACGTCGTCCCGCGCCGGCCTGATGACCAGCTCCACCGACCCGGAGTCGGTGAACTTCACCGCGTTGGACAGCAGGTTGCGCAGCACCTGCAGCAGCCGCTGCTCGTCGGTGTGCAGCGTCGCCGGCAGCTCCGGCGACACCCGTACGGACAGGTCCAGGCCCTTCTCCGCGGTCAGCGGCCGGAAGGTGGCCTCCACGTAGTCCACGAGCTGGACGAGCGCGATCCGCGTCGGGGAGACGTCCATCTTGCCCGCCTCGACCTTCGACAGGTCGAGGATGTCGTTGATGAGCTGGAGCAGGTCGGAACCGGCCCCGTGGATCGTCTCGGCGAACTCGACCTGCTTCGGGGAGAGGTTCCCCTCCGCGTTGTCGGCGAGCAGCTTGGCCAGGATCAGCAGCGAGTTGAGCGGCGTACGCAGCTCGTGCGACATGTTCGCCAGGAACTCGCTCTTGTAGCGCATCGACACCGCGAGCTGCTCGGCGCGCTCCTCCAGGACCTGCCGCGCCTCCTCGATCTCGGTGTTCTTCACCTCGATGTCGCGGTTCTGCTGGGCCAGCAGCTCGGCCTTCTCCTCCAGTTCGGCGTTGGACGCCTGGAGGGCCTTCTGCCGCTGCTCCAACTCGGCGGAGCGCTCACGCAGCTGCTCGGTCAGCTCCTGCGACTGCGCCAGCAGCAACTCGGTCTTGGTGTTGACGGAGATGGTGTTGACGCTGGTGGCGATCATCTCCGCGATCTGGTTGAGGAAGTCCTTCTGGATCTGTGTGAACGGCGTGAAGGACGCCAGCTCGATGACGCCGAGCACCTTCCCCTCGAACAGCACCGGCAGCACGATCACCTGCGCGGGCGGCGCCTCACCGAGCCCCGAGGAGATCCTCAGGTAGCCGCTGGGCGCGTTCTCCACCAGGATCGTGCGCTTCTCCGTCGCGGCCGTGCCGATCAGCGCCTCACCGGGCTGGAAAGACGTAGGCATGGAGCCCATCGAGTAGCCGTACGAGCCGAGCATGCGCAGCTCGTACTGGTCGTCGTCGGCGGCGTTCATGTCCTCGCCGTCGACCAGCGGCATCGCCAGGAAGAACGCACCGTGCTGCGCCGAGACCACCGGCGTCAGCTCGCTCATGATGAGCGAGGCCACGTCCTCCAGGTCACGGCGGCCCTGCATCAGCGCGGAGATCCGGGCGAGGTTGCCCTTGAGCCAGTCCTGCTCCTTGTTGGCGATCGTGGTGTCGCGCAGGTTGGCGATCATCTTGTTGATGTAGTCCTGGAGCTCCTGGATCTCCCCGGACGCGTCCACGTCGATCTTCAGATTCAGATCGCCCCGGGTCACCGCGGTCGCCACGCGCGCGATGGCACGCACCTGCCGGGTCAGGTTCCCGGCCATCTCGTTCACGGACTCGGTCAGGTCCCGCCACGTGCCGTCGACGTCACGCACGCGTGCCTGGCCGCCGAGCTGTCCCTCCGTACCCACCTCGCGGGCGACGCGGGTGACCTCCTCGGCGAAGGACGACAGCTGGTCGACCATCGTGTTGATGGTCGTCTTCAGCTCCAGGATCTCCCCGCGCGCGTCGATGTCGATCTTCTTCGTCAGGTCACCCTTGGCGATGGCCGTGGTCACCATGGCGATGTTGCGCACCTGGCCGGTCAGATTGGACGCCATCTGGTTCACGGACTCGGTGAGGTCCTTCCACGTACCGGCCACACCCGGCACGTGCGCCTGACCGCCGAGGATGCCGTCCGTGCCCACCTCACGGGCCACCTTGGTGACCTGCTCGGCGAACGAACTCAGCGTCTTCACCATCGTGTTGATGGTGTCGGCGAGCTGCGCGACCTCACCGCGCGCCTCGATCGTGACCTGCCGCGTCAGGTCGCCGTTGGCGACCGCCGCCGAGACCTGGGAGATGTTCCGCACCTGAGTGGTGAGGTTCTTGGCCATCAGGTTGACGTTGTCGCTCAGGTCCTTCCAGATGCCCGTGACACCCGGCACGTGCGCCTGGCCGCCGAGGATGCCCTCGGTGCCCACCTCACGGGCCACCCGGGTCACCTGCTCGGCGAAGGAGGACAGCTGGTCCACCATCGTGTTGACGGTCGTGACGAGTTCGAGGATCTCGCCCTTGGCGTCGACGGTGATCTTCTTCGACAGATCGCCCCGGGCGACCGCCGTCGTGACCTCGGCGATGTTGCGGACCTGAATGGTCAGGTTGTTCGCCATGCCGTTCACGGACTGGGTGAGGTCCTTCCAGGTGCCGGAGACGCCCTGCACCTCGGCCTGGCCACCCAGGATGCCCTCCGTACCCACCTCACGGGCCACACGCGTGACCTCCTGGGCGAACGACGACAGCTGGTCCACCATCGTGTTCAGGGTGTTCTTCAGCTCCAGGATCTCCCCGCGCGCGTCCACGGTGATCTTCTGGGACAGGTCACCCCGGGCCACCGCGGTCGCCACCTGCGCGATGTTGCGCACCTGCGCGGTGAGATTCCCGGCCATGCCGTTCACGGAGTCCGTCAGGTCGCGCCACACACCGGCGACCCCGGGCACCTGCGCCTGACCGCCCAGCCGCCCGTCCGTACCCACCTCACGGGCGACCCGGGTCACCTGATCGGCGAAGGCCGAGAGCTGGTCCACCATCGTGTTGATGGTGTTCTTCAGCTCCAGGATCTCCCCGCGCGCGTCGACGTCGATCTTCTGCGACAGATCGCCCCGGGCCACGGCCGTCGTCACCTGCGCGATGTTGCGCACCTGGGAGGTGAGGTTCCCGGCCATGGAGTTGACGGAGTCGGTGAGCTCCTTCCACGTGCCGGACACGCCGTCCACCCGGGCCTGACCGCCGAGCCGGCCCTCCGTGCCCACGTCGCGGGCCATCCGGGTCACCTGGTCGGCGAAGCTCGACAGCTGGTCCACCATGGTGTTCACGGTGTTCTTCATCTTGAGCATCTCGCCGGAGACGTCGACCGTCACCTTCTGCGAGAGGTCACCGTTGGCCACCGCCGTCGTCACCTGGGCGATGTTGCGCACCTGTCCGGTGAGGTTCCGGAACGCCGTGTTGACGGAGTCCGTCAGGTCCTTCCACGTCCCGGCCACACCCGGCACCTGCGCCTGACCGCCCAGCTCACCCTCGACACCGATCTCGCGGGCCACACGGGTCACTTCGGCACCGAAGGCGGACAGCTGGTCGACCATCGTGTTGACGGTGTTCTTCAGCTCCAGCATCTCGCCGGCCACGTCCACGGTGACCTTCTGCGACAGATCACCATTGGCCACGGCCGTCGTCACGGCGGCGATGTCCCGCACCTGAGTGGTCAGATTCCGGAAGACCGTGTTCACCGAATCGGTGAGGTCCTTCCACGTCCCCGCCGCACCCGGCACGTTCGCCTGACCGCCGAGCTGCCCCTCGGCCCCGACCTCGTTGGCCACGCGCGTGACCTCGTCCGCGAAGATCCGCAGCGTCTCGGTCATCTGGTTGATCGTGTCGGCGAGCTGCGCGACCTCACCGCGCGCCGGCACCGTCACCTTGCGTGACAGGTCACCGTTGGCGACCGCGGTCGTCACCTCCGCGATCCCACGGACCTGGGCTGTGAGGTTCCCGGCCATGGTGTTCACCGAATCGGTGAGTTCCTTCCACACACCGGCGACGCCCGGCACCTGCGCCTGGCCGCCCAGCGCGCCCTCGGTGCCCACCTCACGGGCCACCCGGGTCACCTCGGAGGAGAACGCCGACAGCTGGTCCACCATCGTGTTGACGGTGTTCTTCAGCTCCAGCATCTCGCCGGCCACCTGGACCGTGACCTTCCGCGACAGGTCACCCTTGGCGACCGCTGTCGTCACCAGCGCGATGTCCCTCACCTGAGCGGTGAGCCGGTTCGCCATCGTGTTGACGGAGTCCGTCAGGTCCCGCCAGGAACCCGACATGCCCCGCACGCGTGCCTGCCCGCCCAGCTTGCCCTCGGTGCCCACCTCGCTGGCCACCCGCGTGACCTCGTCGGTGAACGTCGACAGCTGGTCGACCAGGTTGTTGACGGTCCGCCCGACCTTCAGGAACTCGCCGCGCAACGGCTGCCCGTTCCCATCCGGCACCTGCGTGCGCAGCTCCATGCGCGGCGACAGATCACCCTCGGCCACCGCGGACAGCACCCGGCTGACCTCGGAGACCGGCCGCACCAGGTCGTCCACCAGGGCGTTCGAGTTGTCGATCGCGGTCGCCCAGGAGCCCTCGCACGCCCCCGTCTCCAGCCGCTCGGTGAGCTTGCCCTCCCGGCCCACCATCCGCCGCACCCGCGAGAGCTCACCCGTCAGATGCAGATTACGGTCGGCCACCTCGTTGAAAACCGCCGCGATCTCGGCCATCACGCCGTCCCCGGACACCGTGAGGCGCTTGCGGAAGTTGCCGTCCCGCATCGCCACCAGGGCGACCATCAGCCGGTTCAGGGCCGCAGTGTCCACCTCAGTCGTGCCGCTGCGCACTTTTCCCTGGTTGCTCGGGGACTGTCCGCCTTTCGCGCGCGTCCTCTTGCCACGCGTCGCTGCGCCAGACTCCACTGTGTCCCTCCCGCAGGGGTCGACCATCACTGCTGTGCTGGGGTACCACGCTCGGCGTACCGGTTACTACTGCGTATTCTCCGCCCTGCATACCAGGCCGTGCCCAGGGGGCTGCTGCCCCCCGTACGCAGACGGCATTCAGCCTGCCCGGACTTTCACAAGAAGCTTGCCCAGTGTTTCACCCTGCCCGAACCAGGCCATAACAGTTCGGCAGCTTCGCACATCGTCCGCACACCCTCCGGACGGAAACACTGCAGACCGGCATCCGCATGGACCGCGAAGGTAAGTAACCTTGCATCCGGCTGTCCAGCCGCGCCGGTTCGTCCGGCCTGGGCGGTGGCACGAAGACGAGCGGGCATCGGAGGGGCGGCCGCACACATGACCACCGGACTGATCCCTGGGGGACAGCCCCCGGACCCCCGGCCGACGGGCGGCCTGCCGCAACAGCGGCGCGAGCCGGTCGGCCACGCAGCCCAGCACGTCGAGAACCGGTCGAGGAGTTCTGTGATCACCGCGCGCGCGGCCGCCAGTTTCGAGCCCGTCGGGCGATCGGTCGCGAGCGCCCGCTCCTTCGTCCGCGACACCCTCCAGGGCTGGGGCTTCGCGGACATCGTCGACGACGCCGTCGTTCTCACCAGCGAACTGGTGACCAACGCCGTCGTCCACGCCGGCACCTCCGCCGACCTGCTCTGCCTGCGCACCGACGAGGGAGTGCGCGTCGAGGTGGCCGACCGGTACCCCGAGCGT
Organism: Streptomyces sp. NPDC045955; assembly: GCF_056430805.1. NCBI lineage: Bacteria > Bacillati > Actinomycetota > Actinomycetes > Kitasatosporales > Streptomycetaceae > Streptomyces > Streptomyces sp. NPDC045955. The sequence goes on along the minus strand of NZ_JBWKKY010000008.1, from coordinate 3,441 downwards.
GAGATCCCGCTCCAGGCCTCGGCGATCAACATGGGCAGCCCCGACCGCGAGGGCGGACGCGGCCTCCAGCTGTGCGCGGCCCTCGCCGGCCGCTGGGGCGTCGAGTACACCCCCACCCACAAGACCGTCTGGTTCCAACTCGACCTCCCGGCCCGGGCCGTGGGCACCCGAGCGGCCGGCCCGGCCCTCCCCGCCGACCTCCTCCCCCTCGCCGACGGCCGGGTCCGCGTGGCCGTCGTCCAGATCGACCGCACCGGCCACATCACCGCCTGGAACGAGGACGCCGAGGACCTCTTCGGCTACCCGGCCGAGCAGGTCACCGGCAAGCCCCTGACCGACCTCGCGGCCTGGCCGCACACCCCGGGCACCAGCACCGGCATCGCGGAGGCACTGACGCTCTCCCGCTGGGAAGGCAGTTACGGCATCCGCGCCGCCGACGGCCGCGTGACCCCCGTCTACGCCTCCCACCTGCGCGTGCGCGACACCGGCGGCGAACCGTCAACCGTGTGCCTCCTGGTACGGGACCACGAACGGGCCGTTCTCCAGACACCCCTGCGTGTCCCCGCCTCCGACACCGGCACCACCTCCGAGGGCCAGAGCACCGACCCCTTCGAGGTGTTCATCGGCTACCCCGCCCCGGACGACCTCGACGGCCTTCTCCAGCGCACGGTCGAACGCGCCCGCGACATGCTCGACGGCGACTCCGCGTTCCTCCTGCTGGCCACCGATGACGAGACGGAACTGGAGGTCCGCGCCTCCACGGGCCTGCCTTCCGCCCGCCAGCGCTTCGCCCGCGTCCCCGTCGAGGCGGGCTCCGGCCGCTACGGCTCCGCCCGCATGCCGGCCGTCCACGACGACCTGACCGCGGTCCCCGGCGCGGTGCCGCTGCTGAACGGCACGGGCATGCGCTCGGTCGTCACGGTCCCGCTGAAGGTCGAGGGCCGCCTCACCGGCTCGCTGGGCGTCGCCGCCGAGGCCCCCGGGAGATACTCGAACGAGGAAGCCCTGCGCCTCCAGTTCGCCGCCGACCGCATCGCACTCGCCGTCGAATCGGCCCGCCTCGGCGAACTGGAGCGCCTGCGCCGCGGCTCCTTGAACTTCCTGGTCGAGGCCTCCGACCTGCTGGCCGGCACCCTGGACCGCGACCAGACCCTGGCCCTGATGGCCCAGATGACGGTCCCCACCCTCGCCACCTGGTGCGCCGTCTACACGATCGCCCACCAGGCCTCCGAGCCCTACCTCTCGTACGTCCTGCACGAGGACGAGGAACTCATCGACGGCATCAAGTCCCTGCTGTCGAAGGTCCCCCCGCCCGACCCCGTCCCCGCCCCGGGCGCCCGCGTCTGGACGGCCCCCGCCGAGGTGGCACACCAGGCGGCCCTGCGCAGCTCCATGCGCAGCCTCGGCCTCAGTGGCGGCCCCACCCACCAGGTCACCCCCGGCATCGGCCCGACCCTCGCCACGGCCTCCGCGGTGGGCGGCGAGACGGTCGTCCTCCCCCTGGTCGCCCGCAACCGCGTCATCGGCATGCTGACCCTCGGCAAGCCGACCGACGAGCACTTCCGCCAGGAGATCCTGGAACTCGCCGAGGACCTGTCCCGCCGCGCTGCCCTGGCCCTGGACAACGCCCGCCTCTACTCCGAGCGCACGGCCATCAGCCAGTCCCTCCAGCGCAGCCTCCTCCCCCCGGAACTCCCCACGATCGAGGGAGTCGAGGTCGAGGTCATCTACCGCGCCGCCGGCGAGGGCAACGAAGTCGGCGGCGACTTCTACGACGTCTTCCCCATCCGCGACGGCGCCTACGGCTTCGCCATCGGCGACGTCTGCGGTACGGGCCCGAACGCGGCCGCGGTCACGGGCCTGGCCCGCCACGCCCTGCGCCTCCTGGCCCGCGAGGGCCTCAGCGGCCCGGCGGTCCTGGAACGCCTGAACTCCGCCATCCTCGACGAAGGCGCCCGCAGCCGCTTCCTCACCCTCCTCTACGGCGAGATGCGACCCCAGGAGGACGGCAGCGCCGAACTGAAGGTCGTCTGCGCCGGCCACCCGCTCCCGCTGCGCCTGCGCCAGGACGGCTCGGTGGAACCGGCAGCCGAACCCCAGCCGCTCCTCGGTGTCATCGACGACCTGGAGCTCTACGAGCAGACGGTCACGCTCGACCCGGGTGACGTCCTGCTGTGCGTCACGGACGGCGTCACCGAACGCCGCGAAGGCGCCCGCATGCTGGGCGACGACGGCCTCGCCGACGTCCTGACGACCTGCACGGGCCTCACGGCCGGCGCGGTCGCGGCCCGCATCATGCGTGCGGTGGAACGCTTCGCTTCGGACGCCCCGTCCGATGACATGGCGATCCTGGCGATGCGCGTCCCGGGCCTCCACAAGGACTAGGACATGAAAAGGGCCCCACCCGTGAGGGTGGGGCCTTTTCTGCTGGAGCCCCCAAACGGAATCGAACCGTTGACCTTCTCCTTACCATGGAGACGCTCTACCGACTGAGCTATAGGGGCCTGTCGCTTTGCGGAGTTTCCCGCGCGGCAACGGGATAGATCATACCCCGAACAGACCCGTGCTCCCAACCACGTCAGAAAGCGGGCTGGAGAAGCCCTCCAAGGGCATTACAGGCGGACACGATGCGTTGCATGTCCCGCTTGGTCAGGGTCGCGTCCACCGGCAGGGCGAGCGTCTCGTCGGCAGCCCGCTCCGTCTCCGGGAGGGAAACACACCGCCGGAATTCGGGCAGTCGATGTACCGGAGTCTTCACCGGTACCCGGCACTCGACTCCCCGCCCCCGCACAGCCCGCGCGAAAGCGTCCCGATCCGGCCTTCCATTGCCCGGAACGCGCACGACGTACTGCTGATACGTGTGTCCGTCACCGTCGTCCGGCGTCCGCACGCCCCTCAACTTCGCATGGAGATAAGCCGCCCGCTCCCTGCGCTGGGCTATCTCGTCGTACGGTGCCTCGGACTCCCCCTGCTCCAGCACGAGCAGCCCGTGCCGCGCTCCCAGCGTGTGCAGCCGCGCGATATCGGCGAGCCGCCCGAAGCGGTGGACCACGACGACGGCCGCGGTCCGCGGGGTCACCGCCGCTTCGACAGCGGAGGCATCGAGGCAGTAGCTGACCGGATCTATGTCGGCGAACACCGGCAGCGCCCCGGCTTTGGCCACGGCCTCGGCGACCTCGACGTTTCCGAAGGCCGGCACGACGACTTCGTCACCGAGTCCGACACCGGCGGCCCTGAGCATTGCGGCAGTACCCATGCTCTGGATGCTGATCGCGCAACGTGAACTTCAAGTGACGGAGAACAAAAAAGGGCTGGACCCGTAACCGAAGTTACGGGTCCAGCCCTGTCAATAATTGTTCGGCGGCGTCCTACTCTCCCACAGGGTCCCCCCTGCAGTACCATCGGCGCTGTAAGGCTTAGCTTCCGGGTTCGGAATGTAAC
>NZ_JBWKKY010000007.1:208630-450201 GCF_056430805.1 Streptomyces sp. NPDC045955 | reverse complement strand
GCGCGCATGCAGATGATCGTGGTGATGAAGTTGACCGAGCCGAGGATGGTGCCGAAGCCGGAGAAGGCCAGACCCATGATCCACATGTCGGCGCCGATGCCCGGGGAGCGGACCGCGTCCGACAGCGGGCTGTAGGCGAACCAGCCGAAGTCGGCCGCGCCCTGCGGCGTCAGGAAGCCCCCGACGGCGATGAGCGAGCCGAACAGGTACAGCCAGTAGGCGAACATGTTCAGCCGGGGGAAGGCCACGTCCGGCGCGCCGATCTGCAGCGGCATGATCCAGTTCGCGAAGCCGGCGAACAGCGGCGTCGCGAACATCAGCAGCATGATCGTGCCGTGCATCGTGAACGCCTGGTTGAACTGCTCGGTCGACATGATCTGCAGACCGGGCCGGGCGAGCTCGGCGCGCATGAACAGCGCCATCACGCCACCGATGACGAAGAACGCGAACGACGTCACCAGATACAGCGTGCCGATCGTCTTGTGATCCGTCGTCGTCAGCCACTTGACCACGACGCTGCCGCGGTTCTGGCGCCTGACCGGCAGCTCGTCCTCGTAGTGGGACCCTGCTGCCGCGGCACCCTGGGGTTCGTTGAGGATGCTCACAGGTTGTTCGTCTCCCGGTTCTTCTCGTGGCTCGTCTGCGCGATGCCGGCAGGAACGTAACCGTTCTGCTGCTTGTCCACGAGGTCCTTGAGGTGCTGCTCGTAGCGCTCGGGGGAGACGACCTTCACGTTGAACAGCATCCGAGAGTGGTCGACGCCGCAGAGCTCGGCGCACTTGCCCAGGAAGGTGCCCTCCTTGTTGGGGGTCACCTCGAAGGCGTTGGTGTGGCCCGGGATGACGTCCTGCTTCATCAGGAACGGCACCACCCAGAAGGAGTGGATGACGTCACGTGAGGTGAGGACGAAGCGGACGGTCTTGCCCTTGGGCAGCCAGAGCGTCGGACCCGGGTTGTTGGTCTGCGGGTTCCGGGTGCCGGGGGTGCCGCAGTCGTAGACGCCGCCGGCACCTGCCGGGAAGTCCTTCTTGAACCGGTCCGGGATCGCGTCGAGCTCCGGGGACTTCTTGGCGTCACCCGTGGAACCGGCGACCGGCTCGATGTAGTTGAAGCACCAGCTCCACTGGAAGCCGACCACGTTGACCGTGACGTCGGGCTTCTTCTTGAGGCTGAGCAGCTCTGACTCGTCGCGGGCGGTGAAGTAGAACAGCACCGAGACGATGATGAGCGGGACCACGGTGTACAGCGCCTCGATGGGCATGTTGTACCGGGTCTGCGGAGGAACCTCGACCTTGGTGCGGCTGCGCCGGTGGAAGAAAGCACTCCACAGGATCAGACCCCACACCAGCACGCCAACGGCGAGCGCAGCCGCCCAGGACCCCTGCCACAGGGAGAGGATCCGCGGAGCCTCTTCCGTGGTCGGGGTGGGCATACCAAGGCGGGGGAAGTCTTCCCAGTTGTACGAGCAACCGGTGGCTGTCGCCAAGACCAGGCCCGCGGTCAGTGCCTGCAGCAGCTTCCGCCGCATCGGGCGCCGCGGCGAGCGGTCGGAGCCGTTGGGACTCACGTAGCGCCTTCCCGAGAGTCTCGCCCGCGCGGATCGGCTGCGGCCTGGCCTTCTCGCTGGTCGGTCGCCGCCCTGCGTCGGGCAGGGGTTTGGATGTTTATGCGGACCAAACCCTAGCCGACGCCCTCCGGGGGTTCTCGGGGAGGGGTGCCTATGAGGAGGGGTGGTTCGCTGGTTTGGCGGCTGCGGGTTATTTGTGGCTGGTCGCGCAGTTCCCCGCGCCTCTGAGGTCCACTGCCCTGCTGAACGTCTTAGCGTTGCTGTGTGGCCTACTTCGACGCTGCTTCCGCTGCTCCGCTTCATCCTGTTGCCCGGCAGGCCCTGCTGGCCTCGCTCGACGAAGGGTGGGCGGATCCCGCACGTCTGTACAGGGAGGGACGTCGTGCCCGGGTGCTGCTGGACGCGGCGCGGGAGGCCGCTGCCGAGGCGGTGGGCTGCCGGCCGGACGAACTGATCTTCACGTCGTCCGGAACGCGTGCCGTACATACGGGGATCGCCGGGGCGCTGGCCGGGCGGAGGCGGGTCGGGCGCCACCTGATCGTGTCAGCGGTCGAACATTCGTCTGTACTGCATTCGGCGGAACTCCTCGAGGCCGCCGGAGGGACCGTCGCACAGGTCCCGGTGGACCGCACCGGACGGGTTCAGCCGTCGGCGTACGGCGATGCCCTGCGCGCGGACACGGCACTGGCCTGTCTGCAGTCGGCCAATCATGAGGTGGGGACCGAGCAGCCGGTGGCCGAGGTGGCCGAGGTGTGCCGGGCGGCGGGCGTACCGCTACTGGTGGACGCGGCGCAGTCGCTGGGGTGGGGGCCGGTGGAGGGCGACTGGTCGCTGCTCACGGCCAGCGCCCACAAGTGGGGCGGTCCGTCGGGGGTCGGACTGCTCGTCGTCCGCAAGGGTGTGCGGTTCGCGCCGCAAGGGCCGGTGGACGAGCGGGAGTCGGGGCGGGCGCCCGGTTTCGAGAACATCCCGGCGATCGTGGCGGCGGCCGCGTCGCTGCGGGCCGTACGGGCCGAGGCAGCCGAGGAGGCCATGCGGCTGCGGGAACTGACGGAGCGGATCCGGGTGCGGGTGCCGCAGGCGGTGCCGGACGTCGAGGTGGTCGGCGACCCGGTGCGCAGGCTGCCCGGCGTCGTCACCTTCTCCTGCCTCTATGTCGACGGGGAGGCCCTGCTGCACGAGCTGGACCGGGAGGGTTTCTCCGTTTCGTCCGGATCGTCCTGCACGAGCAGCACGCTGACGCCGAGCCATGTGCTCCGGGCGATGGGCGTACTCAGTGAGGGGAACGTGCGGGTCTCGCTGCCGGTGGGAGGCGCCGAGGATGATGTGGAGCGGTTCCTGACCGTCCTGCCCGGGGCCGTGGCGGCGGTGCGGGAGAAGCTGGGAGCGCCGGCCGCCTCCGAGGTCGCCCGCGAGGAGGACGTCCTGGTCGTCGACTCCCTCGGCAAGCGCTGCCCGATCCCGGTGATCGAACTGGCGAAGGTCATCGGCGACGTGCGGGTGGGCGGCCTGGTCCGCGTCCTCTCCGACGACGAGGCGGCCCGGCTGGACATTCCGGCGTGGTGCGAGATGAGGAGCCAGGAGTACGTCGGGGAGGAGCCGGCGGACAAGGGAACGGCGTACTTGATCCGCCGGGTGAGCTGAGTGACCCAGGGGCGCGGGGCTGTGTCGACGTGCGGCTGTGCCGCGTGGGCGCGACCAGCCCCCACGCCCCTGCGGACGACAACGGTCAGACGAGGTGCGCCTGAACCTCCGCCGCAGCCTCGTCCCCGTACGCCTTGGTGAACCGCTCCATGAAATGCCCGCGGCGCAACTGGTACTCCTGCGTCCCCACCGTCTCGATGACGAGAGTCGCCAGCATGCAGCCGACCTGGGCGGCACGCTCCAGGGAGACGCCCCACGCGAGGCCCGAGAGGAACCCGGCGCGGAAGGCGTCGCCGACGCCGGTCGGGTCGGCCTTGCGCTCCTCGTCGGGCGTGCCGACCTCGATCGGGTCGTCGCCGGCCCGCTCGATGCGCACGCCCTGCGCGCCGAGGGTGGTCACCCGGTGCCCCACCCTGGACAGGATCTCCGCGTCGGTCCAGCCGGTCTTGGACTCGATGAGGCCCTTCTCGTACTCGTTGGAGAAGAGGTACGTCGCCCCGTCCAGCAGGATGCGGATCTCCTCGCCGTCCATGCGCGCGATCTGCTGGGAGAAGTCGGCGGCGAACGGGATGTTCCGGGAGCGGCACTCCTCGGTGTGGCGGAGCATGGCCTCCGGGTCGTCCGCGCCGATGGAGACCAGGTCGAGACCGCCGACGCGGTCGGCGACGGTCTTCAGCTCGATGAGGCGGGCCTCGCTCATGGCGCCGGTGTAGAAGGAGCCGATCTGGTTGTGGTCGGCGTCGGTGGTGCACACGAAGCGGGCGGTGTGCAGCGTGTCGGAGATGCGGACGGACTCCGTGTCGACGCCGTGCCGGTCGAGCCAGGCCCGGTACTCGTCGAAGTCCGCGCCCGCGGCGCCGACCAGGATCGGGCGGGTGCCGAGCTGCCCCATTCCGAACGCGATGTTCGCGGCGACGCCGCCGCGGCGTACGTCGAGCTTGTCGACCAGGAACGACAGCGAAACCGTGTGCAGTTGGTCCGCTACGAACTGGTCGGCGAAGCGGCCGGGAAACGTCATGAGGTGGTCGGTGGCGATGGAGCCGGTGACTGCGATGCGCACGGCGTGGACTCTCCTGTGGGAGGCGGACCTTGACGCCTCACGCTATCGGGTGGACGGGGTCGCTCTGAAGGCATGGAAACTACCCGATAGTAGATCTTTCTCCGTGAGGCCCGGCGTGCCTACGGTGCGGATATGACGAACCTCAAGGTCCAGGTGCCCGTTCCGGTCGATCTCGAAGGCGAGCTGGCGTCGCTGCCGGGCGACGGCGCCCGGATGGCGCCCCACTGGGCGGCTCCCGACCGGGTCGCCTCCCGGCCGGTCTCCCCGGCCCTGATCCACGGTGTGACCGTCCCCCCGGCGTCGGCGCGGCTGCTCGACGCGATGTCGGACTACGGGGACTGAGCGGCGCGCTCCAGGGAACCGCGCGCTCCCCCGCTGCGTCCCATCGCTGTCCCCCGTAAAGGGGAGGCGGGATACGACCCGACAGCTGCCCGTGTCGGACCGGGCCGGGCCCCATGGGACAGCTGTGCAGCCGAAGGAGCGATGCGGTGAACACCGAGCGACCCGACAACGACGACGACGCCAGGGAAGTGGGCGGCGCCGGATCCGCCGACACCCCGGAGGTCGAGGAGCGGGGTTCGGCGGACACCCCTGAGGCCGTAGAGGCCGTAGAGGCCATAGAGGCCACAGAGGCCTCTGAAGCCGCGGAGGCCGCGGAGGCCGCGGAGGCCCCGGAGACGATTGAGTCCGCCGAGGCTTCCGGGACGTCGAGTGAGGACACGCCGGCTTCGGAGTCGGAGTCGGAGCCGGCGGGCGGCGCGCCCACGGCGGCCGAAGAGACGGACGCCGCGCCCACGACAGCCGAAGAGACGGACGAAGAGGCGGGCCGTGCCGACGCCGGGGAAACCGGCCCGGCCCCGGAAGCTGCTCAGGAAACGCCCTCCGCACCCCACGGCGACGCACCCCACGGCGACGTGCCCCGCGACGAGGAGCACCCGGTCCGTCCCGGCGGTGGGCGGTCGCGGACGCCCGCGATCATCGCCTCCGTCGCCGCCGCCGTGCTGCTGATCGGCGGTGGCGGGGCCTGGCTCGCGGCCAACGCCTCGGGCGGCCCCGGTGGCGGTGGCGGTTCGACGCCCGGCGCGCCCGCCGGGGACGGCACTCCCCCGCCGCTCGCGCTCGACGGGTACTCGGAATCGACGTCGGGCGGCGGCAACGGCATCGCGCCCGGTGAGCCGAACCCGTACGGCGCCACCTACCGGGTCGACGGCCCGCTCCCGGACGGGCCCGGCGAAGCCCCGGTGTACCGGGCGCGGGGCGAGGTCACCAAAGAGGAGGTAGCCCGGCTGGCGAAGGCCCTCGGAGTCGAGGGGACCGCGGTGTCGCAGGGCGAGGCCTGGAAGGTCGGGGCCGGCCAGGACGGTTCGGGGCCGATCCTCCAGGTGAACAGGCAGGCACCGGGAGCCTGGACCTTCAGCCGGTACGCCCCGGGCACGGACAACTGCAAGGGCACCGACGCCTGCACCGCTCCGCAGCACGGCGGCAGCCCGGTGAGCGAGGCGGAGGCTGAGAAGGCCGCGGCGCCCGTGCTGAAGGCGTTGGGTCAGGACGACGCGAAGCTCGACGCGAGCCAGGTCATGGGCGCCCAGCGGGTGGTGAACGCCGCTCCCGAGGTCGGCGGTCTGCCGACGCACGGCTGGACGACCGGTGTCACGGTCGGCTCGGACGGCGAGGTCGTCGGCGGCAGCGGTCAGCTGAAGACGCCGGTGAAGGGCGACACGTACCCCGTGGTCGGCGCCGGGGAGGCGCTGAAGCTGATGGAGAAGCGGCCGACGGGCGACCACCGCATGGGCATCGGCGGCTGCGCGAGCCCCGTGCCGCTGAAGGACCGGCTGGAGCGGCCCTGCGGGTCGTCGGCGAGCGGCGCTCCCGAGCAGGACGCGGTGACGGTGCGGAACGCGGTGTTCGGGCTGGCCTCGCACGTCGTGGACGGGCGGCAGGCACTGGTGCCGTCCTGGCTGTTCGAGGTGACGGCGCCGGGCGCGAAGGACCCGTTCACGGTGACGTACCCGGCGGTCGACCCGAAGTACCTGGCCTCCCCCACGCCGAGCGGGCCGAGTGACGAGCCGACGTCGGCTCCCGAGCCGCGTGATGTGAAGGTGGACGGCTACCGGGCCGAGGGTTCGGAGCTGACCGTGACCTTCACGGGCGGGGTGTGCTCCGACTACGACGTGAAGGCGAGCGAGAGCGGGGACGAGGTGAAGGTCACGGTGACCTCGACCCCGTGGCAGGGCAAGGTCTGCATCATGATCGCGAAGCAGTTCCAGAAGACCGTGCAGCTGGACGAGCCGCTCGGCGACCGCGCGGTCGTGGGCTCGAACGGCAAGGCGGTCCCGCTGGCCAAGGAGGGCGCGCGGCTGCCCGCTCCCCCGACCCGGGAGCGGTAGGACGGCACAGCGCGAAGGCGGGGGCCCCGTCGGAGGGGGCCGCCGCCTCCGTCATGTCCGCGGCCGCGGGAAGCGGCTCGGCGGGCTCAGCTGAAGGAGTCGCCGCAGGCGCAGGAGCCCGTCGCGTTCGGGTTGTCGATCGTGAAACCCTGCTTCTCGATCGTGTCCACGAAGTCGATCGTGGCGCCGCCCAGGTACGGGGCGCTCATGCGGTCGGTGACGACCTTGACACCGCCGAAGTCCTTCTCCACGTCACCGTCGAGGGAACGCTCGTCGAAGAAGAGCTGGTAGCGCAGGCCGGAGCAGCCGCCGGGCTGGACGGCGACGCGCAGCGCGAGGTCGTCGCGGCCTTCCTGGTCGAGCAGGGTCCTGACCTTGTCCGCGGCGGCGTCGGTCAGGATGATGCCGTCGCTGACGGTGGTGGTCTCGTCCGATACGGACATCTACATCTCTCCCGGGTTGTACGGAGACTGCTTGCCGACGGGTCCAACCGGCGGGGCCGCGGATTCATTCCGGGCCGGGCGCTCGATCTCGGCTCCTTTTCATGCTCGCACACGCGCCGGGAACCGGAAAACGGCTCTTTCCCGGCCTTCCCGGGAATGAACGGCGGCTCGCCGGGATTCACGTCACACAGACGCTATGGCCATCGTCAAAGTGACGTGAAGCGGTTATGATAGATAGCGTCAAATCGACGAAAAGTCGCGGAACAGAAAGGGTGCGTGTCGTGACCACCGCCCAAACCCAGGAGCTCGACGTACAGCCGACGCCCCTCGCCCTGCTGCTCCTCGGCCGTGAGGCCGACCCCAAGAGCGAGCGGGGCGTGGAGTGTCCAGGCGACCTGCCCTCGCCGTCCGACCCGGACCTGGTGGAGCGCGCCCGCAAGGCGAAGGAGAAGCTCGGAGACAAGGTCTTCGTGCTCGGCCACCACTACCAGCGCGACGAGGTCATCCAGTTCGCCGACGTCACGGGGGACTCCTTCAAGCTGGCCCGGGACGCGGCGGCGCGTCCGGAGGCCGAGTACATCGTGTTCTGCGGTGTGCACTTCATGGCGGAGTCCGCGGACATCCTGACGTCCGACGACCAGAAGGTCGTCCTGCCCGACCTCGCCGCCGGCTGCTCGATGGCCGACATGGCGACGGCCGAGCAGGTCGCCGAGTGCTGGGACGTGCTGACCGAGGCCGGGATAGCCGAGCAGGTCGTGCCCGTCTCGTACATGAACTCGTCCGCCGACATCAAGGCGTTCACGGGCAAGCACGGCGGCACGATCTGCACCTCCTCGAACGCCAAGCGGGCCCTGGACTGGGCCTTCGAGCAGGGCGAGAAGGTCCTCTTCCTGCCGGACCAGCACCTGGGCCGCAACACCGCCGTGCGGGACATGGGCATGTCCCTGGACGACTGCGTCGTCTACAACCCGCACAAGCCGAACGGCGGGCTGACGGCCGACGAGCTGCGCGCCGCGAAGATGATCCTTTGGCGCGGCCACTGCTCGGTGCACGGCCGCTTCAGCCTGGACTCGGTGAACGACGTGCGCGAGCGCATCCCGGGCGTGAACGTCCTGGTCCACCCCGAGTGCAAGCACGAGGTCGTGGCCGCGGCGGACTACGTCGGCTCGACGGAGTACATCATCAAGGCCCTGGAGGCCGCGCCGGCCGGTTCCAAGTGGGCCATCGGCACGGAGCTGAACCTGGTCCGCCGCCTGGCGAACCGTTTCGCGCCGGAGGGCAAGGAGATCGTCTTCCTCGACAAGACGGTCTGCTTCTGCTCGACCATGAACCGCATCGACCTCCCCCACCTGGTCTGGACCCTCGAGTCGCTGGCCGAGGGCAACCTGGTCAACCGCATCGAGGTGGACAAGGAGACCGAGGCGTTCGCGAAGCTGGCCCTGGAGCGGATGCTGGCGCTGCCGTAGTCCTCCTGCGGTGCGAGGCCCCTTCCTTCCTGGAAGGGGCCTTTTCCGCTGGTCGGATCATTACGCTTGGTCCCTCACGACGTGTGCACGCATGGGGGCGGGATGGCGACGCGGGGCGGCGGGGTCGACGATCTTGTGGTCGTGGTCCCGGGGATCATGGGGAGCCGCCTGGCGGACGCGGACGGCCGCGAGGTCTGGGGGCCTTCGGGCCAGGCACTGTTACGCGGCATCAGGACGTTCGGCCGGTCGGTCGAAGGGCTGGCCCTGCCCGGGGAGCTGCTGGACGACCACCCCGGCGACGGGGTACGGGCGGTCGGGCTGGTGCCCGACGTCCACGGGCTGCCGGGCCTGTCCCCTCTGGTCGAGGGGTACAGCGACCTGCTGCGCTGGCTGGAACGGTGCTTCGGTCTCCTGCGGAGATCACCGGGTGCGGACCCGCGCACTCCGGCGAACCTGATCGACTTCGCGTACGACTGGCGGCTGTCGTGCCGCTACAACGCCGAGAGGCTCGGCGAACGGGTGGTGGACGAGCTGGGCCGGTGGCGGGACTCGGCGCCTGGTCGGGCCGACGCCAAGGTGGTCTTCCTGTGCCACTCGATGGGCGGGCTGGTGACCCGCTGGTACGTCGAGAAGGGCGGCGGCGCGGAGATCACCCGCCGGGTGATCACGCTGGGGACGCCGTACCGGGGGTCGCTCGACGCACTGCTGTACCTGGTCAACGGGCTGCGATTGCAGGAACTGCGGCCGGGGCTCGGCCGGCTGGGAGTCCGGCTGGACCTGTCCCCCTTCGCGCGGAGCCTGCCGTCGCTGCACCAACTGTCTCCGGATTACGCGTGTCTGGCCGATGCCGGCTCGCCGGAGCTGCGGTACGCACGTGAGGTGGCGGGGCTGCCGGGGGTGGACGAGGGGCTGCTGAAGGACGCGGGAGGGTTCCACACCACGCTGCGGGAGTCCCGGGCGGGGGCCGCGTACGGCGTTGAGTACCTGCCCGTGAGCGGGGTGCTCCAGCCGACGCCGACCACGGCGGGCGTCGAGCGGGACGGCCGGTTGTCGGCGCTGCCGACGATCAGGGGCGTGGACGAGGGCGGCGACGGGCGGGTGCCGTGTCTGTCCAGCGCGCGGATTCCCGGGGTACGACGACCCGCCTACACACCGTGGGAGCAGCACGGGTCGCTCCAGAACAACGCCGCTGTCCGGTGGGCCGTGTGGGGCTGGCTCACGCCGGAGCGGCCCCAGCACCGTGCGGCCGCGCAGGCAGGGGCACCGCTCGGCGTGTCGGTACCGGACGTGATGGTCGAGGGTGAGCCGTGCGTGATGGAGGTGTCGGTCGACCGGGAGGTGGCCGGGTACGAGGAGCTCGCGGTCGGGGTCCGGGTGGACGGCGAGGACGCAGTGCGTCCCCTGCGGAACCGGGGCGGGGGCCGGTATTCCGCGGCGTTTGCCGGGCTGAGGCCGGGAGTGCACCGGTTGCGGGTGGCTGCGCGGCACGCCCCTGCGGAGACGGTGACGGCGCTCGTACTGGTCGTCGGCCGTGAGTGATGTGCCGGGTCCTTTCGCGGGCACCGCGCTGTGCGTGGTGTGCGAGTCACACGAAGGTGCCTCCCCATCGCGCCGGCTGGCGGGCGCGCGCGAGCAGATGCTCGTCATCGCGGGGCGGCTGCGCCGACTCGGCTTCGCCGTGCGGGTGATCGGCCACAGTGAGGACCCCGACCTGGCGACCTTCAAGCGGGAGAAGGAGGAGTGGCGCGCCTTCTGGCGGCGGGAGGGAGGAAACGGGCCCGCGCTGATCCTCTGGTCGGGCCACGGAGAGCTGGACGGCCGGGACCTGCGGTTGGTGCTGGGCGACCTGAAGCTCACTGGGGATGCGTTCGAGCGGAAGATGCTGCTGCGGGAGCACGGCGTCACGGCACAGCAGCTCGTCGACACGGCGATGGCGTCCGGCGCCGACCAGATCCTGCTCTTCGTGGACACCTGCCACGCGGGCGCCGGCCTGGCTCCCGGCGTGGAGGTCGCTCTGGAACATCTGCGGCAGATCTCATTGTCGGAAGGCCGCTCGAAGTGGCTGGGGGCGATGGCCAGTTGCCGGGCCGGTGAACTCTCCGAGGGGTACGGCCCGCTGATGGAGGCGGTGTCGAGAGCACTGGCCGAGGGCCCGTCCACCGGTGACTACCTCTCCGCGTGGAGCATGCACAACGAGCTGGTCACCGGGGTCGACCTGATGGCCGCCGTACGCAGCCAGTGGGAGGAGGACGGCCAGACGCCGCAGAAGGTCGCGGTCGGGGACGAGCGTCCGGCGTTCCCCAACCCGAGGTCCGACCCTGGTGCCCCCGCCGCACTCGTGGAGCATCTGGTGCTCGCGGCGCGGGGTGTGGGGCACCGCGAGGAGGGGTGGTTCTTCACCGGGCGGCGGCGCGTGCTCGGCCGGATCGTCGACTGGATGGAGGCGGGAGAGCCCGGGCTGTTCCTCCTGACCGGCCCGGCGGGATGCGGCAAGTCGGCGGTGCTGGGCCGTATCGCCACCCTCGCGGACCCGCAGGCGCGGCAGGACGCGGAACGGCAGGGGGCACTGAGAGACGGCGACCCGGACCCCGGGGTGCGGGATCCGCGGTCCTTCGGGGCGGTGCATCTGCGGGGGCTCGATGCCTTGCGGGCGGCTTCGGAGCTGGCGGCGCGGCTGCGGCTCGACGAGCCGCGGAGTGTGGACGCGTTCCGGGCCACGCTGCGGGAGCTGCCGGTGCCTCCGGTCGTGGTGCTCGACGGCTTGGACGAAGTGCCGGCCGAGCACACGCAGGGGGTGATCGAGGAGCTGGTGTTCCCGCTGAGCCGTATGGTCCCGGTGCTGGTCGGCTCACGGGAGCGGCCGTTCCGAAGCAAGCTGGCCGACGGGGAGACGCTCCCCCAGGCGCTCCAGCGCTACATCGGTGCGGGTGTCGTCACGGTGGACCTGGAGCGGGAACCGGACACGCGGGGGGACATCGCCGCCTATGTGCGGCGGCGGTGCGATGCGGCGGAGGTGGACGGTTCCCGGGTCGCCGGGGCACTGGCGGAACGGGCCACCGAGGCCGACGGGGGGTTCTTGTTCGCCCGGCTGGTGACCGGCTTCCTCATCTCCCGGCTTCGGGAGGGCGTCGTACGGGAGGACCTGCTGGCCGGGCTGCCGGAGTCCGTCGAGGCCGCCTTCGAGGAGGACCTGCGGTCCGGGCCGGTGCGCGTGCGGGACGACGGTACGGAAGTTCCCTCGGCGGGGCGGGACCTGCTGACGGCACTGGCTTGGGCCGCTGGGCGCGGCATGCCGGCGGGCGGCATCTGGGAGACGGTGGCCTCCGCGCTGGGGGATGCCGCCTACGACGAGGACGACGTGGACTGGCTGCTGTCCGCGTACGGGCGGTACATCGTCGAGGACGGCGAGGAAGCCCAGGCCGTGTACCGGCTCTACCACCGGGAGTTCGTGTCGCACCTGCGGGGGCGGGAAGGGCCGGCGGGTGCGGACGCGGGGCTGGTGGTGTGCCGGACGGTCGTGGACATGGTCCGGCGGGACGCGCGGGTCGGGGACTGGAGTGCGGTCGATCCCTATGTGGCGGTGTGGCTGCCGCGACACGCGGTGTGGGCAGGTCAGCCGGGCATCGACATGCTGCGCGGGCTCGTCGAGTGGGACCAGAACGCGTTGCCGCTCCTCGCGGTGGCGTTGCACGACCTGGCGGCCTACCTCTCGGCGGAAGGACGTCTCGAGACCGCGCTGGCCCTCTCCTACGAGGCGGCCGAACTGTTCTCGGGGCTGGCCGAGGCCGATCCCGAGACGCACGGCGCCGTCCTGGCCTCCTCCCTCTACAACCTCGCCGCGGTGCTGAACCTGTCCGGCGCCCGGCAGGCCGCCATCGAACCCTTGAGCAAGGCCGTCCGCATCCGCCGCGAGGTCGCCCGGACCGACCCCGGCATCCTCCCCGACCTGGCCGCCTCCCTCAACGAGCTCGGCACGCTCCTGGCTTGGGCCGGGGACGACCGGGCGGCCCTGGAGGCCGGCCGCGAATCCGTCACCATCCGGCGGGAACTCGCCCGCACCGACCCGGCCGTGCACCAGCGCGACCTGGCCACGGCCGTCACCCACCTGTCCAACCATCTCGCGAACAACGGGGACTCCCGAGCCGCCCTCGCGGCCGCCCGGGAAGCCGTCCAGCTCAACGCCCAACTCGCCGACACCAACCCGTCCGCTCATCTCCCCGGTTTCGCCGCTGCCCTGCACGGTTTCGCCGGCCGCCTGGCCGACGCCGGAGACCACCGAGCCGCCCTGGAGACGGCGCAGGACGCCGTGCGCATCCAGCGTGAACTCGCCGAGGCCAATCCCGCCGCCCACCTCCCCCAGCTGGCCATGGCCCTCAACAACCTCGCCGGCCACCTGGCCCAGAACGGGGACCACCGAGCCGCCCTCGCCGCCGCCGAGGGAGCCGTCCGCCTGTACACCCGGTTGGCCGGTACCGACCCCGTGGCTCACCTCTCCGACTTCGCGGCCTCCCTCAACAACCTCGCCACCCGACTGGCCGAGAACGGAGACCTCCAGGGCTCCGTCGCGCCGGCCCGGGAAGCTGTCCGCATCCAACGCGAACTCGTCCGCTTCAACCCCACCGCCCACCTGCCCGGCCTGGCCTCCTCACTCAATACCCTCGCCATCCGACTGGCCCAGAACGGGGACCTTCAGGCCTCCGTCGATCCCATCGAGGAAGCCGTCCGCATCTGGAGTGAACTCGCCGACACAACCCCCGCCGTCCACCTCCCGCACCTGGCCATGGCCCTCAACAACCTCGCCGGCCACCTGGCCCGGAACGGGGACCCCGAGTCCGCTGTCGAGCCCGCCTGGGAGTCCGTCCGCATCCGGCGTGAACTCGCCCGGACCAGTCCCGCCTCCTACCTGCCGGGCCTCGCCGCGGCCCTCAACAACCTCGCCCGCCACCTGTCCAACACCGGAGACGCTCCGGCCGCCCTCGAGATCACCCACGAGTCCGTGCGGATCCGGCGTGAACTCGCCCGGACCAACCCCGCCGCCCACCTCCCCGGGCTCGCGGGCACCCTGAGCAACCTGGCAGGTTGTCTGACTCGGAGCGGGGATCGGGAAAGGGCTCTCACGACCGCCCGCGAAGCCGTCGAGCTGTACACCCGGCTCGCCGACGACAACCGGGCCGCCCACCTCCCCGAACTCGCCATGGCGCTGAACAACCTGGGTATCCACCTGGCCGACAACCAGGAGCACGAAGCCGCGCTCGGGACCGCGCGTGAAGCCGTCCGCGTCTACGAGGAACTCACGGGAACCAACCGGGCCGCGCACCTTCCCGACCTGGCCGGTGCCCTCAACAACCTCGCCCTCCGCCTGGCCGACACCGGAGACGACCGGGCCGCCGTCGACTTCGCCCGCGCCTCTTTCGACATCCGGTGCGAACTCGTCCGCACGAACCCCGCCGCGCACTTCTCCGGTCTCGTCACCTCGCTCAACAACCTCGCCGACCACATGGCCCGCCGCGGCGACGTGGCAGAGGCCGTCCGGCTCTATTCCGACGCCGCGGCCGTACTCGCCCGGGAGCATCCGGACGCCGGGCGCTCCGTGGAGGCGGAGTGCGGGGGCTTCCAACTCCGGCTTCCCGGGCGCGAGTCCAAGGCCGTCGGCCTGAAGCAGCTGATCGATGTGCTCGTCCGGGACGGCGAAGAAACGCCCGACATCATCGTCGTGTCCGTACGCGACAAGCTCCGCGCGTTCACTCAGGAAGCCCCGGACCACCTCTTGCTGTTCGAGGAGGTGTGGCGGCGGACGACCTCCACCGCCCCGCCGGACTGGATACGGATCCGGGCCGAGGTCCTGACGCTGGTGGACACGTGGATGGCCGCGGCCACCTGGCCCGAGAGTCAGGAGTTCTGGACCCGTCACGCCGAGGTGCTGAGTTCGGACGAGGCGTCGGCGGCCCTGGCCGAGCGCGCGCTGTTCACCTTCCTCGCCGAGGAGCACATCACGCTGCGCCGGCGGATCCTCTCGGAGGGGGCCGCTCCCGCCTACCGGCGCCTGCACGTCGAGGACACCGTTTTGGACTGGGTGGACTGCGAGATCCCGAGCGCGTCACGGCTCTTCTTCCAGGAGAACGCCGACTTCCTCCTCGACGAGGCCGCGGACGCCGTTCTCGAGGACATCGGCTCGGCCTCGCACACCGCCCTCCTCCACATGGCCAGAACGGAGGGCATCGACACCGCCTACGACCGCGTCCAGCACCGCGAGAGTCTCCAGCGGTATGTCGAGCGGGCCGTCGCCGAGGGGGACGCCGAGGCCTTGGCCCATGCCTCCGCCCTGGAACGGGACGCGTTCGGCGACGCGCTGTCCTCCCATGTCCATGCCCGGGCCGCCGCCCTCCTCTGCGGCCGTCCCGACACCCTCGGCCCCGACGCTCCGGCCGCCGGCGCCACGCCCGAGACCCGCGCCCGCCTCCTCACGGAACTGGCCGCCCTCGGCGCCCGCCCCGGCCAGGACGCCGCCTCCTGGCTGCGTCTCATCCAGGCCCTCACCCGGCCCCAGGACGACACTCCCTAGATCCAAAACTGACGGCCGGGTCTCGTACGGAGACCCGGCCGTCATCACCTCGCGGGCGCAGTCGTCACACTCCCGCCGGCTCCTGCTCCTGCTCGGCCTCCCGCTGGGCCGCAAGGCCCTTCTTCGCCGCGCGCTTCTTCGCCCGGCGCTCCTTGCGGAGTTCGAACATCGCGTACAGCGTGGGCACCAGCAGCAGCGTCAGCAGGGTGGACGTGACCAGGCCGCCGATCACGACCACGGCCAGCGGCTGGGCGATGAAGCCGCCCTCGCCGGTGATGCCGAGGGCCATCGGAAGCAGGGCGAAGATCGTCGCCAGGGCCGTCATGAGGATCGGGCGCAGACGGTGCCGGCCGCCCTCGATCACGGCCTCGACGACGCCGTAGCCCTGCTTGCGGTACTGGTTGATCAGGTCGATCAGCACGATCGCGTTCGTCACCACGATGCCGATCAGCATCAGCATGCCGATCATCGCGGGAACGCCCATCGGCGTGCCGGTGGCCACCAGCAGGCCGATCGCGCCGGTGGCCGCGAACGGGATGGAGACGAGCAGGATCAGCGGCTGGACCAGGGACCGGAAGGTACCGACCAGCAGCATGAAGACGATCGCGATGGCCGCCAGCATCGCCAGGCCCAGGTTGGCGAACGCCTCGTCCTGGTCCTCGGAGACACCGCCGATCGACGCGGTGGCGCCGTCGGGGAGCTTGAGCGCGTTGATCTTCGACTGGAGCTTGGTGCTCACCGCGCCCGTGTTGTCGCCGGTCGGCTTGGCGGTGATGGTGGCCGCACGCTGGCCGTCGATGCGGGTCATGGAGACCGGGCCGTCGACCAGCTTGACCGTCGCGATGTCGCCGAGCTCGACCGCGCCCAGGCGCAGGTCCTGAAGCTGCTTCAGCGTCGTCGCGGGCTTCGCCGAGCGGATGACGACGTCGCGCTCGGTGTCGTCCAGGACCGCCTTGGCGGCGTTGGTGCCGCGGACGGCCTGGGCGACGGCGGCGCCGAGGGTCTGGTCGTTGAAGCCGGCCGCGGCGGCCTTGTCGTTGGCCTTCACGGAGATGCGCGGCACGCTGGTCGCGAGGTCGCTGGTGACGTCCGTGACGTCGTCGAGCGAGGCGACCGTCTTGCGGACCTCCTCGGACGCCGTGCGCAGGACGTCGGCGTCGGCGGCCTTCACGACCACGCTGAGGTCCTGGGCGCCGAAGCCGTCACCGGCGGAGATGGTGGTCGTGCCGATGCCCTTCAGCCCGGCCAGACCCTTCTCGATGCTGTCCTGGACGTCCTCGTACGACGCCGAGTCGTCCAGCATCACCTGGTACGAGGCCTGGTTGGTGTCCGTACCGCCACCGAAGGCCGCCATGAAGCCGGACGAGCCGACCGTGACCTGGTAGTCCTTCACGCCCTTGGTGCCGTCGAGGAGCCGCTCGACCTTCTTGGCCTGGGTGTTGGTCGCCTCCAGACTGGTGCCGGGCTTCAGCTCCTGCTTGACGGTGAGGACCTCGACCTCGCCCTGGTCGAAGAAGTTCGTCTTCAGCAGGGGTGCCATGCCGAACGTGCCGACCAGCACGACGATCGCGAGGGCGACGCTGGTGAGCCGGCGGCGGGTCGCGAAGCGCAGGACCGGGACGTAGAGGCGCTGCAGGCGGCTCTTGGCCTCCTTCTCCTCGGCGAGCCGGCGGGCCTCGTCGGCGTCCTCCGGGGTGCCCTTCGGGGGCCGCAGGAACCAGTACGACAGCACCGGGACGACCGTCAGGGAGACCAGCAGGGACGCCAGCAGCGCGGCGGTGACGGTCAGGCTGAACGAGCCGAACAGCTCGCCCACCATGCCGCCGACCAGGCCGATCGGCAGGAACACCGCGACCGTGGTGAGCGTCGAGGACGTCACCGCGCCCGCGACCTCGCGGACGGCGTTGAGGATGGCCGAGTGGCGCTCCTCGCCGTAGCCGAGGTGGCGCTTGATGTTCTCCAGGACCACGATCGAGTCGTCGACGACCCGGCCGATGGCGATGGTCAGCGCGCCCAGCGTGAGGACGTTCAGCGACAGGTCGCGCGTCCACAGCACGATCAGGGCGAGGACGACGGACAGCGGAATGGACACCGCCGTCACGAGGGTCGAGCGGATCGAGGCCAGGAAGACGAGGATCACCAGGACGGCGAAGAGCAGACCGAGCGCGCCCTCGGTGGTCAGGCCCTTGATGGACTTCGACACGGCCGGGCCCTGGTCGCTGACGACCGTGAGGGTCGCGCCGGAGCCGAGGTCCCCCCGCAGGTCCGGGAGCTTGTCCTGGACGGCGTCGGAGATGGCGACCGCGCTGCCGTCACGGTCCATGGTGACGGCGACGGCGAGACTGGGCTTGCCGTCGGTGCGGGTGATGGAGTCGGCCGGGGCCTCCTGCTCCTTCACCGTGGCGACGTCGGCGAGGCGCACCGGCTTGCCCCTGCCGGGCTCGCCCGTGACCATCAGGTCCTGGATCTGCTTCAGTGACGTGAAGCCCCCGCCGACCTGGACGGTGCGGTTGGCGCCGCCCTCGTCGAAGGAGCCGGCCGGGACGGTCGCGCCGCCCGCCTGGAGCGCCTGGACGAGGGACTGCGAGGTGAGGCCCGCCTTCGCGAGCTTCGCGTCGTCGGGCGTGACGGCGACCTGGAGGTCGCGCACCCCGTCGACGGTGACCTGGCCGACGCCTTCGATGCTCTTCAGGTCCGGCACGACGGTCTTGTCGAGCTGGTCGGCCAGGGCCTGCTGGTCCCGGTCGGAGGTGACGGCGAGGACGACGGTCGGGATGTCGTCCGTGGAGCCGGCGACGACCTGCGGGTCCACGTCGTCCGGGAGCTGGACACGGGCCCGGTTGACGGCCTGCTGGACGTCGGCGACGAGCTGCTCGGTGCCGTTGCCGTAGTCGAAGGACGCCATGATCACGGCGTTGCCCTCGGTGGCGGTGGAGGTCACGCCACTGATGCCGTCGACGGCTTCGAGGCTGTCCTCGATGGGCTCGACGACCTGCTTCTCGACCACGTCCGGGGACGCGCCCTGGTACGGCGCCAGCACGGACACCATGGGCAGTTCGATGGTGGGCAGCAGCTGCTGCTTGAGCTGGGGTATCGCGATCGCCCCGAAGACGAGCGCGATGATCGACATCAGCCCTATCAGGGCCCGTTGCGCGAGGCTGAATCTCGACAGCCAGGACATGGGTCAGGGTCTCTCTTCTGTTTAGCGGCAGAAGCGGCAACGGGCGCGCAGATGAGCGCCCGCCTTTACACCCTGAGCCATCGGCGGGGACCGATCCGTAGGCCCCAAGTCCCGTTCCTTATGCGGCGCATACTCCGGCCGCAGTACGCCCGGGCAGAGCTCACTCCACCCTTGGACGGACCAGGCCCGACTCGTAGGCGATGACCACGAGCTGGGCCCGGTCCCGGGCGCCCAGCTTGGCCATGGCCCGGTTGACGTGCGTCTTCACCGTCAGCGGGCTGACCTCGAGACGCTCGGCGATCTCGTCGTTGGAGTGGCCGCCCGCGACCTGGACCAGCACCTCGCGCTCCCGGACGGTGAGCGAGTCGAGCCGTTCCCCGCGGGCCGGGTCGCGGTCGTCGTCCGGGTCCCTCTGGGCGAGGAAGCGGGAGATCAGGCCGGTGGTGGCCGCCGGGGACAGCAGGGCCTGGCCGCCGGCCGCGATCCGGATGGCGTTCAGCAGTTCCTCGGGCTCGGAGCCCTTGCCGAGGAAGCCGGAGGCACCGGCGCGCAGCGACTGCACGACGTAGTCGTCGACCTCGAACGTCGTCAGGATGACCACCCGGACGTCCGCGAGGTCGGGATCGGCGCTGATCATCCGGGTCGCCGCGAGACCGTCGGTGCCGGGCATCCGGATGTCCATGAGGACGACGTCGGCGCGCTGCTCCTTCGTCATCCGTACCGCCTCCAGGCCGTCGGATGCCTCGCCCACCACCTCCATGTCGGGCTCGGAGTCGACGAGCACGCGAAACGCGCTGCGCAGCAGCGCCTGGTCGTCGGCGAGCAGGACACGGATCGTCATGCGGGGTCCTCCCCGGGTGTGCGGTTCTTGACCGGCAGGATCGCATGGACGCGGAAACCGCCGCCGTAGCGGGGACCGGTGGTGAGGGTGCCGCGCAGGGCGGTGACGCGTTCGCGCATGCCGAGCAGCCCGTGCCCGCCGCCGCTGCCCGGGTCCTCGTCCTCGCCGCTGCCGTCGTCGAGGACGGTGATCTCGATGTTCGGCCCCACCCGTACGACGCTGACCTCGGCCTTGGCCTGCGGCCCGGCGTGCTTCTGCACGTTGGTGAGGGCCTCCTGGATGATCCGGTAGGCGGCCAGGTCGACGGCTGCGGGGAGGGCGGTGCCCTGGTCGGCGCGGGCGACCTCGATGTGCAGGCCGGCGTTGCGGAAGGTGCCGGTGAGTTCGTCGAGGCGGTCCAGGCCGGGGGCGGGTTCGGTGGGGGCCTCGGGGTCGCCGGACTGTCTGAGCAGCCCGACGGTGGCGCGGAGTTCGTTGAGGGCGGAGCGGCTGGCCTCCCGGACGTGGGCGAGGGCCTCCTTGGCCTGGTCGGGGCGCTTGTCCATGACGTGGGCCGCGACGCCGGCCTGGACGTTGACCAGGGCGATGTGGTGGGCGACGACGTCGTGCAGATCGCGGGCGATGCGCAGGCGCTCCTCGGCGACGCGGCGGCGGGCCTCCTCCTCGCGGGTGCGTTCGGCGCGTTCGGCGCGTTCGCGGATGGCCTGGACGAAGGCGCGGCGGCTGCGGACGGCGTCGCCGGCGGTGGCGCCGATGCCGGTCCAGGCGAAGATCGCGAGGTTCTCCTGGGCGTACCAGGGCAGGCTGCCGGCGGCCATGGCGGAGCCGGTCAGCACAGTCATGGTGAGCAGGCCGACGCGCCAGGTGGTGGGGCGGTCGGTGGTGGAGGCGACGGTGTAGAGGGCGATGACCGCGGACATGGCGACGGGGGCGCGGGGGTCGCCGGTGACGGATTCGATGACGGAGACGGCGCCGGTGAGGGCCAGGACGGTCATCGGGGCGCGGCGCCGGAAGACCAGGGCGGCGGCGCCGAGGGCCATGAGGACGAGGCTGAGGGGGTCGGGGGTGCGCAGGGCCCAGCTGACGCTGTCGCGGTGGCGGGGTTCGACGAACGAGCCGGCGACCATGCAGACCAGGACGGCCGCGGCCAGGACGGCGTCCATGGCCAGGGGATGTGCCTTTGCCTGGCATTTGGCCCGCTGGAGGGTGCTCACGGGGGTTCACGGTAGCCGGGGTGGGTGTGCGGGGGTATGGGGGCCGGGGTCGGAAGGCCGGTTGTGAGGTGCTCGGCGTCGGAGCTGGGGCCGGGTGGGTGCGCAGCCCGGCGGTGCGGGGTGCCGCTGCGCCCACCCGTGCCGCCTGGGGGCACCTCCCAGGCCCTTGCGGCACTGGGGGAGGCACGACTGCCCGCAGCTGGGTCAGCCCGGAATCAGGCCGTCGTCGCTGAGCAGCTCCCGGACCTCCTCCAAGGTCGCGTCCGGGGACGGGAGGATCAGTTCCGACGGTTCCAGAAAGTCGTCCGGCAAGGGTTCACCCAGGTCTCGAACCCTGGTCAGCAGGGCCTGGAGGGTGCGGCGGAAGCCGGGGCCGTCGCCGTTCTCCATTTCCGCCAGGAGCTCGTCGTCCAGCCTGTTCAGTTCGGCGAGGTGGCTGTCGGCCAGCCTCACCTGGCCCTCCCCCATGATCCGTACGATCATGTCGCCCTCCTAGGCGTGGGCCCCTACTGCTTGTCGAAGCGCGGGGTGTCCTGCGGCTGCTGCTGGGACTGCTGCTGGCTCGTGCCACCTTCGAGGGCCTGCTGCCCACCGCTCGAACCTCCGGCCAGCTCGGCCTTCATCCGCTGCAGTTCCAGCTCTACATCCGTACCACCGGAGAGCCGGTCCAGCTCGGCCTGGATGTCGTCCTTGTGCATCCCGGACTGGTCGTCGAGGGCACCGGAGGCGAGCAGCTCGTCGATCGCGCCGGCGCGAGCCTGGAGCTGGGCCGTCTTGTCCTCGGCACGCTGAATCGCCAGGCCGACGTCGCCCATCTCCTCGGAGATGCCGGAGAAGGCCTCGCCGATCCGGGTCTGCGCCTGGGCCGCCGTGTACGTCGCCTTGATCGTCTCCTTCTTCGTACGGAAGGCGTCGACCTTGGCCTGGAGCCGCTGGGCCGCGAGGGTGAGCTTCTCCTCTTCGCCCTGGAGCGTCGCGTGCTGGGTCTCCAGGTCGGTCACCTGCTGCTGGAGGGCGGCACGGCGGGACAGCGCTTCGCGGGCCAGGTCCTCACGGCCCAGCGCGAGCGCCTTGCGGCCCTGGTCCTCCAGCTTGGTGGTCTGGGACTGCAACTGGTTGAGCTGGAGTTCCAGGCGCTTGCGCGAGGTCGCCACGTCGGCGACGCCGCGGCGGACCTTCTGGAGCAGTTCCAGCTGCTTCTGGTACGAGTAATCGAGGGTCTCGCGCGGGTCCTCGGCCCGGTCAAGGGCCTTGTTCGCCTTCGCGCGGAAGATCATCCCCATACGCTTCATGACACCGCTCATGGGCTTCGCGCGCCCCCTTCTGACCGACTCCGGCTCCAGCACCTGCGACAGAACCCACAGTACGGGCCCTGCATCCATTACCGCACTGTTCGGGGACGGATGCGCTCATCCCCAAGGACGACTGAGCACGCTCCCGCTCCGGCGTAGGGAGTAGGTGGTCCCCGGGGTCACCGGGGATACCCCAGGTAACCGGAGCGGCACCTCCCGGGAACGACCGGGTGCGTACACAACGTCCCCTCTGTCCCCTTACAGACGACTGGTGTTGCCGGATCGTTCCCCGCGGGACTGGGGTCCATGCCCGGGAAGCCCTTACCCTTGGGTTTTGTGTTCCGTAGCCGTTCGAAGGATGAGAAGGCCCAGGCCGCCGACAAGGCGCCGGTGAACTTCTCCAAGCAGCCCCGCGACCCGCAGGCCCCGAAGGGCAGGCCCACGCCCAAGCGCAGTGAGGCCCAGTCCCAGCGCCGCAGCGTCGCCAACACGTCGATGACGCGGAAGGAGGCCGCCAAGCGGCAGCGCGAGGAGCGCCGCAGCGCGCTGGAGCGGCAGCGCCAGGCGCTGGCGAGCGGCGACGAGCGGTACCTGCCCGCGCGTGACAAGGGACCGGTCCGCCGGTTCGCGCGCGACTTCGTCGACTCGCGGTTCAACATCGCGGAGTTCTTCCTGCCGATGGCCGTCGTCATCCTCGTGCTGAGCATGGTGCGGGTGGCCGCGCTCCAGAACATCGCGCTGCTGCTGTGGCTCGTCGTGATCGTGCTGATCGTGCTCGACTCGTTCGTCACGGCGTTCCGCCTGAAGAAGCAGCTGAACGAGCGCTTCGCGGGTGAGAACCGGCGCGGTGCGGTCGCCTACGCCCTGATGCGCTCTCTCCAGATGCGCCGGCTCCGGCTGCCGAAGCCGCAGGTCAAGCGCGGAGAGCGGCCCTGACCGCGACGTCGTTCTCCGGGGGTGCGGCGGATGCCTGGCTGGACAAGCTGGGCGGGCTGCGCGATGTCGTCCGGCAGGAGCTGGTGGCCCGGCAGCTGGACGAGCAGATAGTCGGGCGGTTCCCGGTGGGGCAGCGGCTGCGGGTGCTCGACGTGGGAATGGGCCAGGGCACGCAGGCGCTGCGGCTGGCCCGGGCCGGGCACCAGGTGACCGGCTTGGAGCAGGACGCGAAGATGATCGCCGTGGCCCGGGAGTCCCTCGCCGGGGAGCCGGAGGGCATCCGGGAGCGGATGCGGATCATCGAGGGCGACGGCCGGGACACCGGCGTGCACTTCCTGCCGGGCAGTTTCGACGTGGTCCTGTGCCACGGCGTCCTGATGTACGTGGAGGAGCCCGACCCGCTGCTGGCGGGCCTGGCCCGGATGCTCGCGCCCGGTGGGCTGCTGTCCCTGCTCGTGCGCAACGGGGACGCGCTGGCGATCCGGCCGGGGCTGTCCGGCGACTGGGCGGGCGCGCTGGCCGCGTTCGACACGGTCTCCTATCGCAACCGGCTGGGGCTCGACGTACGGGCCGACCGGCTGAAGGACCTGACGTCGACGCTCGCCGGGATCGGGGCGCCGCTGCACGCCTGGTACGGGGTGCGGGTGTTCACGGACACGGCGGCGGACGGCGCCGATGTCCCGGCCGACGTGGAGACACTGCTCGCGGTGGAGGAGAAGGCCGGGCGGACGGATCCGTACCGCGGGGTGGCGGCGCTGCTGCACCTGTGCGGCGTGCGCGGCTGACAGCCGCTGGGGGCGGGGGCCGTCGGCCCCCGCCCGGGCTCACGCGTCGGCCGCGTGCAGGCTCATCGGCCCGTAGATCTCCGTGGCGTCCTCGAACAGCCGCACCTGGTCGGCGCCGCCCTCCTTCAGGGCCTTCCAGTGCTCCCCGATCCAGGACTCGGCGTCCCCCTGGGTGGGGAACTCCTCCGGCGGCACCGCGGGCTGGACCTCCGTCCCGTCGGTCTTCTCGAACCGCCACGTCCATGCCGCCATGTACGCCTCCCATGTGTGTGAGCACACTGCACAGCGGAAGCCGGATCTTGGTCCGGCTCCTGTCCAGAGCCTATGCGCTCCGCTGGGTTCGGCGTTATAGGCCTTCCGGGGTGCGGGGGGTCGGGCGCGTGCGGGTCGTGGGGGGCTGATCGCGCAGTTCCCCGCGCCCCTATCGGGGCGTCTCCATCACGCATGACCCCGTGCGACGGGTGAGAATCGGGGCGTGGAACTGACTCTGCTCGGCACCGGCGCCCCCGCGGGACTCCCCCGCCCCGACTGTCCCTGCGCGGCCTGTGCGGCTGCCCTCGGCCCCGACGCGCGGGCGGCCACCGCGCTGCTCCTGGACGGGGCGCTGCTGCTCGACCTGACGCCCGGGGCCGCCTTCGCGGCGGCGCGGGCGGGCCGTTCCCTGACCGGCGTGCGGCAGGTGCTGCTGTCGCATCCGCACGACGGGCCGGCGGTCGAGGTGCCGGCCGGGCTGCCGCAACCCGGACGGGTTCCGGACGGGCGGGAGTTGACGCTGCTGACGGGGCATCGGGTGCGGGCGGTGGCGATGGACGCGCCCGGCACGGGGTACGCGGTGACCGGGCCGGAGGGGCAGCGGCTGCTGTACCTGCCGCCCGGCGGGGCGCCGGCAGGGCTGGAGGGGCCGGCCGAGCCGTACGACATGGTGCTCGTGGATGTCGTGGGGCGGCCCGACGCGCTGGCGAAGCTGCGGGCGGTGGGGGCGGTGGGGCCGACGACCGATGTGGTCGCCGTCCATCTGGACCACGACGTGCCGCCCGGGCCGGAGCTGGGGCGGCGGCTCGCGGCGGCCGGGGCGCGGGCCGTGCCGGACGGGACGACGCTTGTGGTGGGGGCGTACGAGGACGTGCCGGACCTGCCGCGGCGGACGCTGGTGCTGGGCGGGGCGCGGTCGGGCAAGTCGGTGGAGGCCGAGCGGAGGCTGGAGGCCTTTCCGGACGTGCTGTACGTCGCGACGGGCGGGTCGCGGAACGGGGACACCGAGTGGTCGGCGCGGGTGGCCGCGCATCGGGAGCGGCGGCCGGGGTCGTGGCAGACGGTCGAGACGTGCGATCTGGTGCCGTTGCTGGAGGCGGAGGGGCCGCCGTTGCTCATCGACTGTCTGTCGTTGTGGCTGACGGATGCGATGGATGCGGCGGGTGCGTGGGACGACGCGGTGTGGGCGGAGCGGGGGGAGAAGGTGTTGCGGGAGCGGGTGCGGGAGTTGACGGAGGCGGTGCGGTCGACTCGGCGGACCGTTGTCGCCGTGTCGAACGAGGTGGGGTCGGGGATCGTGCCGTCGACTGCGTCGGGGCGGCGGTATCGGGATGAACTCGGGCGGCTGAACGCGGCGTTCGCGGAGGAGTGTGAGCATGTGTTGCTGGTGGTGGCGGGGCAGGCTGTCGTGCTGCGGGGGTGAACGGCGCGCGGCCATCCGTGCCGCCCTGGGGGTACCGCCAGGCCCTTGAGGCGCTGAGGAGGCAGACAGGCCCTAGGTCTGCTTGCGGGCGATCAAGCGGTATGTGTTCGCGAAGCGGGTGCGGCGGGCCAGTGGGGCGATGAGGTGGTCCGCCAGCGCCGCCAGGGCCACGAGCGGGATGCCCGCTCGCAGCAGGGCCTCGCGCAGGTGTCGGTGGGCCAGGGGTGGGGGGATCGCGCGCCACGGGGTGTCGGGGGCGGGGAGGGCGTGGGAGAGGGCCAGGGCCATGGCGCCGGAGAGGTCGTGGGGGATGTGGACGGGGCGGTGGTCCAGGAGGGCGATCGTGCAGCCGGCCGCCTCCAGTTCCGCGCGGAGGTTGCGCGGGGGGAGCAGGTGCAGATGGCGGGGCTGGTCGTAGGCGAGCCACCAGCGGCCCAGGAGCGCGGCGAACAGGCTGCGGGGGCTCGGGGTCTCGATGAGCAGGTGGCCGCCGGGGCGCAGGACTTCGAGGGCGGCGTGGAGCTCCGCTCGGGGGTCGGGGGTGCCCTCCAGGTGGTGGAGCATGCTGACCACGTCGTAGCGGGCGCGCAGGGGAGCGGAGATCCGGGGGTCCGTCAGGCGGCCCACGTGGGACTCCTCGACGCGGTCGGCCGAGCGGGCGCGGACCACGCGCGGGGTGTGGTCCAGGCCGTCGAACGAGGTGTAGGGGAAGAACTCCCGGGCCGCCACGGGGAAGCGGGCGTGGCCGGTGCCCACGTCCAGCCAGCTCTCCGGCTCCCCGAACCGCAGCATCGCGCGGGCGGCCGAGCGGTGGCGGAACCGGCCGGCACGCAGCGCGAGGAGGGTGTCGGCCGCGACGTCCCGGGGCTCTCCGCGCACCGTCCGGTGGTAGAGCGCGAGGCCCTCGAACGTGAGGCGGGGGTTCTGGAAGGTGTGGCCGCAGTCCCGGCACTCGTCGACGGTGAAGCTGCCCGGGTTGTACCGCCGCAGGTCACCGGTGCGCAGCCGGTTCCGCAGCCGGGCGGAGCCGCACCAGGGGCAGTCCTCGCGACGCGGTTCGTGGACCCGTGCGGTCGCTTGGGGAGTGGGGAGTGCGGAGGAGGCGGGATGTGCGGACATGGGCGGCTCCCGGGCGCGAGGCGTACGGCAGGGACGTCCGACGAACCACATACGGCAATCCACTGCAAACCGGAACGTATGGGATAGGGATGCCGGGTGCAACGACGTCGCCTGCGTGGAGTCGCGATGTGGCGCCCTGCTGTTCGACCGGTGCCGGTACTGTTCGGCGAATGAGCTCGCTTAATCTCGACGACTTCACCGATCTGATCGAGCGTCCGGACGGCGGGGTGCGCCGTGACGCCGAGGCGCGCCGGGAGCGGCAGATCGTGCCGCCCGGGTCGCTGGGCCGCCTCGATGACCTGGGTGAGTGGCTGGCCGCGGCGCAGTCGGCCGTGCCGGTGCGGCCGATCGAACGGCCGCGGGTGGTGCTCTTCGCCGGTGACCACGGCGTCGCCGAGCTGGGCGTCTCGGCCCGGCCGGCGGGCGGCGCCGGGGAGCTGGTGCGTCAGGTGCTGGAGGGCGGCCGGCCCGTGTCGGTGCTGGCGCGGCGGCTGGGCGTGCCGGTGCGGATCGTCGACATGGCCCTGGACTGCGACCCGCAGGCGCTGCCCGAGGACGTCGTGCGGCACCGGGTGCGGCGCGGCAGCGGGCGGATCGACGTCGAGGACGCGCTGACCCCGGAGGAGGCCGAGGCGGCGTTCCGGGCCGGTGCCGCGGTGGCCGACGAGGAGGCCGACTCCGGTACGGATCTGGTGGTGCTCGGCGATGTGAGCGTCGGCGGGACCACGGCGGCGGGCGTGCTGATCGCGGCGCTGTGCGGGGTCGACGCGTCGGTCGTCACCGGCCGGGGCGGGCTGGCGATCGACGACCTGGCGTGGATGCGCAAGTGCGCGGCGATCCGCGACGCGCTGCGCCGGGCCCGGCCGGTGCTCGGGGACCAGTTGCAGCTGCTGGCGGCGGTCGGCGGCGCCGACCTCGCCGCGATGACGGGCTTCCTGCTCCAGAGCGCGGTGCGGAAGATGCCCGTGGTGCTCGACGGGGTCGTGACGGCCGCGTGCGCGCTGGTCGGGCAGCGGATCGCGTTCCGGGCGCCGGACTGGTGGCTGGCCGCGCACGACAGCGGCGAGCCCGGGCAGGCCAAGGCGCTGGACCGGATGGCTCTGGAGCCGCTGCTGACCCAGGGCGTGACCGTCGGCGAGGGCGCGGGCGGCCTGCTCGCGCTCCCCCTGGTACAGGCCGCGGCGGCGCTGGCGGCGGAGCTGCCCGAGAAGCCGAAGGAGTCCGAGGCGCCGGGGAGCTCGGAGGTGTCCGAGGACTCGACGGCGACCGAGGACTCCAAGGCGTCCAAGACCTCCGAGGCTTCCGAGGCCTCCGAGGCTTCCGAGGCCTCCGAGGCTTCCGAGGCCTCCGAGGTTCCCTCCGAGCAGTAGCGTCCCGGGAGATCCTGGTCACGCGCACCTGGCTCAACTTCGTTCCGTTCCGGTCGGTCTTCGCGTGTGGTGCCGGTGTGACTGAGCCACAGGCACCGCGCACACCCGACGTACCGAGATCCGGACGAGGACGACCCGATGACCACGCTCGCCCGCTGGGCCCGTGCCGAATGGGGGCCGCTGTACGCGGCCGTGCGCGGGCCGTTGCGGGAGCGGCGCCTGCGGGCCGTGCCGATGGCGGTCGCGTCCGTGTGCCTCACGGCCGCGCTGCACGTGGTGCACAACCAGTCCTGGGGCTACCGGTTCGTGCAGGACATCGGGGCGGTTCGGGCCGAGGACCCGCTGTGGCTCGCGCTCCTGCGGACACCGCTGTCGCTGTTCGTGCCCGCGCTGGACCTGCCGGTGTGGGGC
The DNA here is from genome assembly GCF_056430805.1 of Streptomyces sp. NPDC045955. Taxonomy (NCBI): domain Bacteria; kingdom Bacillati; phylum Actinomycetota; class Actinomycetes; order Kitasatosporales; family Streptomycetaceae; genus Streptomyces; species Streptomyces sp. NPDC045955. Next base: position 422,248 of record NZ_JBWKKY010000007.1, on the reverse strand, counting down.
GCGCTGGCGCAGTTGCTGCTGGTGTTCGGCATCGCGGAACTCTGCCTGGGCCGGCGCCGGACGCTGATCGTCGCGTACCTCGCGACGCTCGCGGGCACGCTCTACGCCCGCCTCGGCATCTGGCTGGGCCCTGACTCCCCGCTGGGCCTGCCCGCCTCGGACGCCCGGGTCGTGGACACCGGGCCGTCGGCGGCGGTGGTGGGACTGGCCGTCTGCCTGGGCTGGCGCTACCGCGCGTACGCCACGGCCGGGGCGGTGATCGTGGCGATGGTCGCCGAGATCGCCGTGAAGGAGAACCTGGCGGGCAAGGAGCACCTGGCGGCGATCGCGGCGGTGCTGGTGGTGTGCGCGGGCGCTGCGCTGCGCCGGCGGCACGTCAGTGGTGTTCGAGGGACCGGGGCTGCTGCGGGTCGGGCGCGCCGCCGATCCAGTCCTGGAACGCGCGCCGGGGGCCCAGCCAGCGGCGGTCGTGGCGGTAGGCCCGCAGGCCGGACCTGGCGCGGGCGCGAGGGCGGCGCCGGTAGAAGCGCTTGGCCCAGTAGGAGCCGGGGCGGGCCAGCCGTACGGCACCGATCAGGGCGATGACGGGGACGATCACGCCGAAGACCGCGAGGCGGGTCTTGCCCTTGAACAGGGCGATGAGGGCGAACAGGAAGTTCACGACGATGCTCAGGACCACAGTGGCGCGGTTCTGCTCCTGGTCGTCCGAGAGGCCGTCGACGCCCAGGGGCGAGAAGCCGAGCAGGAGCAGTCCGACGAGGGAGGCGGTGAGGACGACCATCTCGACGCTCTTGCGGCCGGCCTCGCTCCAGTAGACGTCGGCCAGGTGCAGGACCAGCGCGAACTCGTCGAGAACGAGACCCGCCCCGATGCCGAAGACCACCGCGGCCAGCCCCGAGCCGAAGCCGTGCTGGCCGCTCGCGACCGCGCCGAAGCCGCCGGCGATCGTCAGGATGATCCCCGGGACGACGTGGTGCACGTGGACACCACTGCTGCTGCTGACATTGCGGAAGGGGCCCTTGCCCGCCCGGATGAGGCGGGTGATGCCCCGGGTGATCAGGAAGGTCACCACGAAGGAGACGAGCGCGAGGAGCAACGGCAGCTTGCCGGGTTCGATGATGTTCCGCTCCAGCCATCCCATATGTGAACTTTATCCTCGGCCGCCGCATCCGCTCTTCTGACCCGCGGGTAGCCTGCGCCGGTGCCCAGAACATCGCCCCTCGACGGTCTCCGCTTCGCCTTCGGCACCCTCACGGTGTTCCCGGTCCGGGTGACCCGGTGGGACCGGGAGGCCGCGCGCGGTGGCATGCTGTCCGCTCCGCTGGCCGGGCTCACGGTGGGTGCCGCCGCTGCCGCCGCCGGGCTGGCGCTGTTGTTCCTCGGCGCGGGCGGACTGCTCGCCGCCGTGGCCACCGTCGCCGTCCCCGCCGTCCTGACCCGGGGGCTGCACCTCGACGGTCTCGCGGACACCGCCGACGGGCTGGGCAGCGGCAAGCCCCCCGAGGACGCCCTGCGGATCATGAAGCAGTCGGACATCGGACCGTTCGGGGTCATCGCCCTCGTCCTCGCCCTGCTCGCGCAGGCCGCCGCGCTCGCCCAGGCCTATGACGCCTCCTGGGCCCGGGGCGCGTGTGCCGCCGTCGTCTCCGCGACGGTCGCGCGGCTGGCCCTGACCCTGGCGGCCCGGGCCGGGGTGCCGGCGGCGCGGCCGGAGGGGCTGGGGGCGGCGGTGGCGGGTGCGGTGCCGGTGCGGGGGGCGGTGGCCGCCGCCGTGGCCGTCGCGGGAGCCGCGACAGCGGCCGGTACCCTCCTCGGGCCGTACGGCATGGTCCGAAGCGTGCTCGCGGTCGTCCTCTCCCTGGCCGCCGCCGAGGTGCTGCTGCGCCACTGCACCCGCCGCTTCGGCGGGGTCACCGGGGATGTCTTCGGCGGTCTGGCGGAGACGGCGGCGACCACGGCGCTGGTCCTTCTGTCACTGGGCTGAAACGATCTCCTCGTCCGTCTCCCGCAAGGGCCGCCCAGCCGCTACCTTCCTGCCCCGACACACAAGTGATCGGGGGATGTTCATGCCGAAGCTGCGCCGCGCCCTGGCCTGGCTCATCGATTTCGCACTGGTGGTGGCCCTGGCCTCGGCGCTCGCCGTGCTCACCTTCCACAGGATCTCGGCGCTCGTCACCGACGTGCCCGAGCTGGCCACCCGCAGCGGCCTGGATCTGCTGACCTCGCGCGGCGACGTGCTCGACGCCTCCCAGGACCTGGGGCTGACGCTGTGGGACAAGTCGGTGCTGTACGTCGAGCAGGCCTTCGGGCTGCTGGTGCTGACGGTGTTCCTCTACCAGTGGGTGTGCCTGGCAGTGGCCGGACGCACGGTCGGCAAGGCCCTGGCCGGGCTGAAGGTCACCCCGAACCTCCCGCGCAGGCTCAGGGCGGCGCGGCGGGCCGCGGTCACCACGGTGGCGGACGTCGCCGTGTACGCCGTGGCCTGTGTGCTGCTGGTCGAGGGGCAGGTCGTGCTGTCGGTGCTGGCGTGGGCGGTCGCGGTGGTGCTGTTCCTGCTGAACGCGCTGCCGGTGCTCTCCCCCAGCCGGCGATCCCTCGCCGACCGGGTCGCGGGCACGGCGGTCACGGGGATCGGCCTCAGCATGCCTGTCGCCACGCCCCTGGTTCGTACTTCTTGAGCAGCGAACTCAGTTTCAGGCGGCGGGAGTCGGCGCAGAAGCGGCTGGTGGGCACCTCGTACTCGACGTGGAAGACGGCCTTGCCCGCCTCCACGAACGGCTTCAGGGCCCCGCACTCCCCGTACTGGGCGCACTGTTCGTCGACCGCGAAGTCGAGGTCGCCGACCAGCTCCGGGATCTGCTCCAGGTCGTTCTTCAGGCCGACGGCCAGGCCCCGGTCGTGGGCCAGGCGGGCGATGAGGCGGTTGTAGTGGAGCTGGTCGGCGGCGCTCAGCGGGAAGCCCGTGTCGTTGCGGTAGCCGTCCATGTTGTCGGGCTCCACCGCGTGGAAGCCCTTGTCACGGCACATGTCCATGCGGGCCGCCACGATCGGCTCCAGGACGTCGGTGCGGCGGATGTCGAGCCAGCGTTCGCCCTCCCAGCCGTTGCCCCGGCCGAGAACCGCCTTCGGGAACTTCTTCGCGTCCGGGCGGAACTCCTCCCAGGCGCCGGTGGACAGATAGCAGATGACCTTGCGGTCCCCGCGGTGCAGCCGGGCGACGGTGGCCTCGGAGTGGTCGAAGCCGTCGATGTCGTAGACCGGCACATCGACGGAGGTGTCCAGCCGGCCGCTGAGCTGCCACTGCCAGGCCGTGCCGGGGCGGGGCCGCCAGCGGGGTCCGGGCTTGTCGTCGGGGCCCTGGGTGCAGCCCGCGAACAGCAGGACGAGCAGGACGGCGAGCAGGGGGCGTCTCATGGGCCGTTCTCCGCGGTGTGCAGGGTGTACGGCAGGGGTGCCCCAAGGATGATCTCCGGTTCCCTGCCCTCGGAGATCGACGAGAGCATGACCAGGTGCCCGGCGCGTAGGCCCGCCGGACCTCGGTGATGCGGCCCTCGAAGGTGAGGCGTCGGTGACGCCCGGTTCGGCGGCGAGCTTCTCCAGGCGGGTGCGGTAGGCCTCGCCGCCGGGTGGGACCGGGCCGAAGAGCTTCAGCCGGCTTGGGGCCGGCGTGCGGGAAAGTCCGCCGCGGCTGCCGCCCCGGGCGTCACCGCGCCCGCCGTGATCATGTCGGCCACCGTCACCGCGGCGGCCGTGCTTCTCCAGCCGCGCGCACGCTGCGCCCTGGTTCCTCCCCCAGTGGATCCCAGGGATCCCCTTGCGGTCGGACAGAGGAGGATCCGTGGACATCATGCAAAGCGGCGAGCAGGGCGCTCACCGGATCGCGGTGAGTGTGACTCAGTTCACCGGCATCAAGGATCAGGAAATGGCCACTTCGCCATCGCCGGGTGAAGCCCGCAGAAATGAGCGAACACGACCACGCGCGTAGTCTCGTCGTCGAGTGTTCGCCGCACCGGGGAAGGCCCCGTGATATCCGAACCCTGAGGTCGCAATAGGGTCGGCTGTCGGGCCCGGTCGACCCACACCGCGTTCGACCACAGCAACTTCACATCGGAAGCGAGATTTCACCACCGTGACTGCTCTCACTCTCAGCACCGCCGCGGCGCCCGGTCTGCGGGCCGACGCCATCGTGATCGGTGTCGCCAAGGGTGCCAAGGGGCCGGTCGTCGCGCCGGGCGCCGAGGCCGTGGACAAGGCGTACGACGGCAGGCTCGCCGGCGTTCTGGAGACCCTCGGCGCCTCCGGTGCCGAGGGCGAGGCGACGAAGCTGCCGGCGCCGTCCGGCTTCAAGGCACCGCTCGTGCTGGCGGTGGGCCTGGGCCCGGTGCCCGAGAAGGACACCGGTTACGACACCGAGGCCCTGCGCAAGGCCGCCGGCGTCGCCGCCCGCGCCCTGGCCGGGTCCAAGAAGGCCGCCTTCGCCCTCCCCCTGGCGGACGCCGCCGACGCCGGCGCGATCGGAGAGGGCGCGCTGCTCGGCGCCTACTCCTTCGACGCCTACAAGGGCAACGGCAAGGACCCCAAGGCGAAGAACGGCAAGGCCCCGCTCGCCGAGGTCGCCCTGCTCGGCGGCAAGCCCCGCGACAAGGCGTACAAGGCCGCGATCGAGCGTGCCGTCGCCGTGTCAGAGGAGCTCAACCGCGCCCGCGACCTGGTCAACACGCCGCCGAACGACCTGAACCCCGAGTCGTTCGCCGCGATCGCCCAGGCCGCGGCCAAGGAGCACGGCATCAAGGTGCAGGTGCTCGACGTGAAGGCCCTGGAGAAGGGCGGCTACGGCGGCATCCTCGGCGTCGGGGCCGGCTCGGCGGCGGGCCCGCGCCTGGTGAAGCTGTCGTACACCTCCTCGAAGGCGAAGAAGCACCTCGCCTTCGTCGGCAAGGGCATCACGTACGACTCGGGCGGCATCTCGCTGAAGCCGGCCGGTCACAACGAGACGATGAAGTGCGACATGAGCGGTGCGGCCGCGGTGTTCGCCGCGGTCGTGGCGGCCGCCCGGCTGGGGCTGGAGGTCAACGTCACCGGCTGGCTGGCCCTGGCCGAGAACATGCCCTCCGGGTCCGCGACCCGTCCGGGTGACGTGCTGCGGATGTACAGCGGCAAGACGGTGGAGGTGCTCAACACCGACGCGGAGGGCCGGCTGGTGCTGGCCGACGCCCTGTGGGCGGCGTCCCAGGAGAAGCCGGACGCGATCGTGGACGTCGCGACGCTGACCGGGGCGATGGTGCTGGCGCTGGGGAACCGGACGTTCGGGATCATGGGCAACGACGACTCCTTCCGTACGGCGCTGTACGAGGCGGCTGAGGAGGTCGGGGAGCCGGCGTGGCCGATGCCGATGCCGGAGCACCTGCGCAAGGGGATGGACTCGCCCACGGCCGACATCGCGAACATGGGCGAGCGGATGGGCGGCGGACTGGTCGCCGGGCTGTTCCTGCGCGAGTTCGTGGGCGAGGGCATCACCTGGGCGCACCTCGACATCGCCGGTCCGGCGTTCAATGAGGGCGGACCGTTCGGGTACACGCCGAAGGGCGGGACGGGCACTGCCGTGCGGACGCTGGTGCGGCTTGCCGAGCTGACGGCTTCGGGCGACCTGGGCTGAGTTCCGCCTGAGAGCTCGGTCTCGTCGGTTGTGTGACGAGTGCGGGGGCGTGGGGGCTGGTCGCGCAGTTCCCCGCGCCCCTTTCAGGGCATGCCCCCGCCGTCCGTCATAGGCCAGCGTGGCAGCTGGTCGCGCCCGCGCGGCGGAGCCGCAGATCAGACACAGCCCCGCGCCCCTTTCAGGACATGCCCCCGCCGTCCGTCGCAGGACGGCGTGAACGTGGGGCGTCTCACACAGCAGCCCGGCGTCTCCTTCTGTGCTGACAAGTGCGAAGATGGGGCTCGGCAGGACAGGGCCCCACCGAAGGGCCGAAGAACGAGCGGCCGGACACCAGCCGCCTGCCGGTCAGTGAAGACCGGCGTACGGCGCACATGCATGGAGGACGTGACGTGGCGAACGACGCCAGCACCGTTTTCGACCTAGTGATCCTCGGCGGTGGCAGCGGTGGTTACGCCGCGGCCCTGCGCGGGGCGCAGCTGGGCCTGGACGTCGCCCTGATCGAGAAGGACAAGGTCGGCGGCACCTGCCTGCACCGAGGTTGCATCCCCACCAAGGCCCTGCTGCACGCGGGTGAGATCGCCGACCAGGCCCGCGAGAGCGAGCAGTTCGGTGTGAAGGCGACCCTCGAGGGCATCGACATCGCCGGCGTCCACAAGTACAAGGACGGCGTGGTCGCCGGCCTCTACAAGGGGCTCCAGGGGCTCGTCGCCTCCCGCAAGGTGACCTACATCGAGGGTGAGGGACGGCTTTCCTCCCCGACCTCCGTCGACGTGAACGGCCGGCGTGTCCAGGGCCGCCACGTGCTCCTCGCGACCGGCTCCGTGCCGAAGTCGCTGCCCGGCCTGGAGATCGACGGCGACCGGATCATCTCCTCGGACCACGCCCTCGTCCTGGACCGTGTGCCGAAGTCCGCGATCATCCTCGGCGGCGGTGTCATCGGCGTCGAGTTCGCGTCCGCGTGGAAGTCCTTCGGCACCGACGTCACCATCGTCGAGGGCCTGAAGCACCTCGTCCCGGTCGAGGACGAGAACTCCTCCAAGCTGCTGGAGCGCGCCTTCCGCAAGCGCGGCATCAAGTTCAACCTGGGCACGTTCTTCGAGAAGGCCGAGTACACGCAGGACGGCGTCAAGGTCACCCTCGCCGACGGCAAGCAGTTCGAGGCCGAGGTCCTGCTCGTCGCCATCGGCCGCGGCCCGGTCTCCCAGGGCCTGGGCTACGAGGAGCAGGGCGTCGCCATGGACCGCGGCTACGTCCTGGTCGACGAGTACATGCGCACCAACGTGCCGACCATCTCCGCCGTCGGTGACCTCGTCCCGACCCTCCAGCTCGCGCACGTCGGCTTCGCCGAGGGCATCCTGGTGGCGGAGCGTCTGGCCGGTCTCAAGACCGTTCCGATCGACTACGACGGTGTCCCGCGGGTGACGTACTGCCACCCGGAGGTCGCCTCCGTCGGTATCACCGAGGCCAAGGCCAAGGAGATCTACGGTGCGGACAAGGTCGTCGCTCTGAAGTACAACCTCGCGGGCAACGGCAGGAGCAAGATCCTGAACACCGCGGGCGAGATCAAGCTCGTCCAGGTCAAGGACGGTGCCGTCGTCGGCGTCCACATGGTCGGCGACCGCATGGGCGAGCAGGTCGGCGAAGCCCAGCTGATCTACAACTGGGAGGCGCTGCCCGCCGAGGTCGCGCAGCTCATCCACGCCCACCCGACGCAGAACGAGGCGCTCGGCGAGGCCCACCTGGCCCTGGCCGGCAAGCCCCTCCACGCGCACGACTGACCCCTCGGTCGACGAACGCGACGACACAGACTTCCGCACTTTCCGTAAGGAGCAACCGAAACCATGGCGGTTTCCGTAACCCTTCCGGCGCTCGGCGAGAGCGTCACCGAGGGCACTGTCACCCGCTGGCTGAAGGCCGAGGGTGAGCGCGTCGAGGCCGACGAGCCGCTGCTCGAGGTCTCCACCGACAAGGTCGACACCGAGATCCCCTCGCCCGCCGCCGGTGTCCTGGCCTCCATCAAGGTCGCCGAGGACGAGACGGTCGAGGTCGGTGCCGAGCTGGCCGTGATCGACGACGGCACGGGCGCGCCCGCCGCCGCCCCGGCCCCGCAGGCCGAGCAGGTCGCCGAGCCCGCCCCCGAGCCGGCTCCGGCCGCCCCGTCCACCGAGCAGGCCGCCCCGGCGCCCGCTCCCACCGCCGACGCCGCCGCCGGCGGCGGCTCCGCCGAGGGCACGGACGTGGTCCTGCCCGCGCTCGGCGAGTCCGTCACCGAGGGCACTGTCACCCGCTGGCTGAAGTCGGTCGGTGACAGCGTCGAGGCCGACGAGCCGCTGCTCGAGGTCTCCACCGACAAGGTCGACACCGAGATCCCGGCGCCCGCCTCGGGCACGCTGCTGGAGATCGTGGTCGGCGAGGACGAGACCGCCGAGGTCGGCGCCAAGCTCGCCGTCATCGGTGAGGCGGGTGCCGCTCCGGCCGCCGCCCCGGCGCAGGAGGCCCCGGCCGCCCCGGCCCAGCCCGAGCCCACCCCGGCTCCGGCGCAGCCCGCCCCGGCTCCGCAGGCCCCGTCGGCCCCGGCCCCGCAGCAGCAGGTCACCCCGGCTCCCGAGCCGGCCCCGGCCGCTCCTGCTCCCGCCCCGGCTCCGGCGCAGGCCCCGGCCGCTCCGGCCGCCGCCAAGCCGGCCGACGACGGTGCCTACGTCACCCCGCTGGTGCGCAAGCTCGCCGCCGAGAACGGCGTCGACCTGTCCACCGTCAAGGGCACCGGCGTCGGCGGCCGTATCCGCAAGCAGGACGTCATGGCCGCCGCCGAGGCCGCCAAGGCCGCCGCGGCTGCCCCGGCTCCGGCCGCGGCTGCTCCGGCTGCCGCGAAGAAGGCCCCCGCGCTGGAGGCGTCCCCGCTGCGCGGCCAGACCATCAAGATGCCGCGGATCCGCAAGGTCATCGGCGACAACATGGTCAAGGCCCTGCACGAGCAGGCCCAGCTGTCCTCGGTCGTCGAGGTCGACGTCACCCGCCTGATGAAGCTGCGCGCCCGTGCCAAGGACGCGTTCGCGGCTCGCGAGGGCGTCAAGCTCTCCCCGATGCCGTTCTTCGTCAAGGCCGCGGCCCAGGCGCTGAAGGCGCACGCGCCCATCAACGCCAAGATCAACGAGGCCGAGGGGACCATCACCTACTTCGACACCGAGAACATCGGTATCGCGGTGGACTCCGAGAAGGGCCTGATGACCCCGGTCATCAAGAACGCCGGTGACCTCAACCTCGCCGGTATCGCCAAGGCCACGGCCGAGCTGGCGGGCAAGGTCCGGGCCAACAAGATCACCCCGGACGAGCTGTCCGGCGCGACCTTCACCATCAGCAACACCGGGTCGCGCGGCGCGCTCTTCGACACGATCATCGTGCCGCCGGGCCAGGTCGCGATCCTCGGCATCGGCGCCACGGTCAAGCGCCCCGCTGTCATCGACACCGAGGACGGCCCCGTCATCGGCGTCCGCGACATGACGTACCTGACCCTGTCCTACGACCACCGCCTGGTGGACGGCGCCGACGCGGCCCGTTACCTGACGGCGGTCAAGGCCATCCTGGAGGCCGGCGAGTTCGAGGTCGAGCTCGGGCTGTAATCACCAGGAGCAGCAGTACGGTGCCCCCGTCCGGATATCTCCGGGCGGGGGCACCGGCTTGTTCGGGTCGCGGGGAACTGCGCGACAAGCCACGGACGATCCGCGGTCGCCCACCGACGGAACGGACCGGACTCCAGGGCGCGCCACACGCACCATGTGCAACTCGTCTCACCTGCGTGAAAGCACCCTCGTCAGCCTCACCCGCGGAGCGACCCGGCCGTATTGTCTAAACGTCAATCCCGCCTAAGGAGCCCACATGACCGCGCCCGTCATCCACTCGCTGCGCGAGCAGATCCGCGAGCACATCCTGGAGGGGATCATCAGCGGGCGGTGGCAGCCGGGCGAGCGGATCGTGGAGCGCCGGATCGCGACCGAACTGGAGGTCAGCCAGACCCCGGTCCGCGAGGCGCTGCGCGAACTGGAGTCCCTGCGCCTGATCGAGTCGGCTCCGAACAAGGGCGTCCGCGTCAGGAACCTGACGGCCGCCGACCTGGAGGAGAGCTACCCGGTCCGGGCCGGCCTGGAGGCCATCGCCGCGGAACTGGCGGCCCAGGGCCTCGCCGAGGACTGCTCGGCCCTGGAACCCCACGTCAGCGCCCTCTACGAGGCCGACCGCGTGTCCGACGGCACGGCCCAGGTCCGGCACACCGTCGCCTTCCACCGCGAACTGGTGCGCGCGGCGGGCAACTCCGTCCTGCTGCACACCTGGGAAGGCCTCGGCATCGAGGTGTTCACGGCCCTGTCGATCCGCTGGCTGGGCACCCGGCAGCAGTCGTACGCCGAGGAGCACGAGGAGCTGGTCGCCGCCTTCAAGCGCCGCGACCCCCGGATCGCGGAACTGGTGAAGGCGCACGTCCTGGGCTGCGCGCCCCGGGCGTGACACCCGAGCGCACCCCCGCTCAAACGCCTCCCACCTGCGAGAACCCCCAGAAACGCCGTCACCGCGTGCCACCGCCGGAGGCACCCCGTGCCTACTTTCTCGTGATCAAGAGGTTTTGCCTCTCAACCCTTTGATCGATCATCGATCAGCGAGTTACAGTCGCCGACGGGCTTGCCACCCAAGCTCCAGCCCTGTCCTGCCAAAGACAAAGGGCACCCCCGATCCCCTTACGTGAGGGAACCCCCTTCGACTGAGGAAGGCGGCGACATGACCGACCCCAACGCCATCCAGCCGAGCGAGCTCGACCAGCTCCCGGACCGGGACCCGGAGGAGACCGCCGAATGGCAGGCCTCCCTGGACGCGGTGACCGAGGCGGCCGGGCCGCACCGTGCCGCGTACCTGATGCGCCGCACGCTGGAGCGCGCCGAGGGCGCCGGCATCGCGCTGCCGAAGCTCCTGGAGACCGACTACGTCAACTCCATCCCCACCGCCGCCGAGCCGGCCGTGCCCGGTGACGAGGCGATGGAGCAGCGGATCACCGCGTGGAACCGCTGGAACGCGGCCGCGATGGTCACCCGGGGCAGCAAGTACGGCGTCGGCGGCCACATCGCCACCTTCGCCTCCGCGGCCTGGCTGTACGAGACCGGCTTCAACCACTTCTTCAAGGGCAAAGAGGCCGACGGCTCCGGCGACCAGCTCTACATCCAGGGCCACGCCTCCCCCGGCATCTACGCCCGCGCGTTCCTCGACGGCCGTCTGACCGAGGAGCAGCTCGACAACTTCCGCCGCGAGGCGGGCGGCAACGGCCTGCCCTCCTACCCGCACCCGCGCCGCCTGCCCTGGCTGTGGGAGTTCCCGACGGTGTCGATGGGCCTCGGCCCGCTCTCCGCCATCTACCAGGCGCGCTTCAACCGCTACCTCACCAACCGCGGCATCAAGGACACCTCCGCCTCGCACGTGTGGGCGTTCCTCGGTGACGGCGAGATGGACGAGCCCGAGTCGACGGCGGCCCTCGCGCTGGCGGCCCGTGAGGAGCTGGACAACCTCACGTTCGTCATCAACTGCAACCTGCAGCGCCTCGACGGCCCGGTCCGGGCCAACTTCAAGATCGTGCAGGAGCTGGAGGCCCAGTTCCGCGGCGCCGGCTGGAACGTCATCAAGACGCTGTGGGGCACGGCCTGGGACGAGCTGTTCCAGCTCGACACCACGGGCGCGCTCGTACGCCGCCTGCGCCAGGTACCGGACGCGCAGATCCAGACGTACCAGACCCGCGACGCCGCCTACATCCGCCAGGACTTCTTCGGCGCCGACCCGGCGCTCGTGGAGATGGCGAGGCTGCTGAGCGACGACAAGATCCTCGAGTGCTTCCACTTCTCGCGCGGTGGGCACGAGGCGCGCAAGGTGTACGCCGCGTACAAGGCGGCCGTCGAGCACAAGGGCGCGCCGACCGTGATCCTGGCCCAGACGGTCAAGGGCCACACCCTCGGCGAGGGCTTCGCGTCGAAGAACGCCAACCACCAGATGAAGAAGCTGACGGTGGACGAGTTCAAGAACATGCGCGACCTGCTCGGCCTGCCGATCAAGGACAGCGACTTCGTCGACGGCGTGGTGCCCTACGGCCACCCGGGCGCCGACTCCCCCGAGGTCCGCTACCTCCAGGAGCGGCGTGCCGCCCTCGGCGGTCCGGCCCCGGCCCGCCGCGTCCACCCGGTCGCGCCGCTGCCCGCCCCGGCGGACAAGGCGTTCGCGTCCTTCGACAAGGGCTCCGGCTCGCAGAACGTGGCCACCACCATGGCGTTCGTCCGCCTGGTGAAGGACCTGGTCCGCGACAAGGAGACCGGCAAGCGCTGGGTGCCGATCGTCCCGGACGAGGCGCGCACCTTCGGTATGGAGAGCCTCTTCCCGTCGCTCGGCATCTACTCGCCCAAGGGCCAGACGTACGAGCCGGTCGACCGCGACCAGCTGATGTACTACAAGGAGGCCCGCAACGGCCAGATCCTCAACGAGGGGATCACCGAGGCCGGTTCGATGGCCGACTTCATCGCCGCTTCGACGTCGTACGCGACGCACGGCGAGACGATGATCCCGTTCTACATCTTCTACTCGATGTTCGGCTGGCAGCGCACGGCCGACCAGATGTGGCAGCTCGGCGACCAGCTCGGCCGCGGCTTCCTCGTGGGCGCCACGGCGGGCCGTACGACGCTGACCGGTGAGGGCCTCCAGCACGCCGACGGCCACTCCCCCGTCATCGCCGCGACGAACCCGGCGGCGCTGACGTACGACCCGGCGTTCGCGTACGAGGTCGCGGTCATCGTCAAGGACGGTCTGCGCCGGATGTACGGCGAGGCGGCCCCGGGTGAGGACCAGAACGTCTTCTACTACCTGACGGTCTACAACGAGCCGCTGCCGCAGCCCGCGAAGCCGTCCGTGGACGGCATCGACGAGGGCATCGTCAAGGGCCTGTACCGCTTCAACACGGCGGAGTCGGCGGGCATCACGCCCCCGGCCAACGCCCCGCGGATCCAGCTGCTCGGCTCCGGTACGGCGATCCACTGGGCACTGAAGGCGCAGCAGTTGCTCGCCGAGGAGTGGGACGTGGCGGCCGACGTCTGGTCGGCGACGTCCTGGAGCGAGCTGCGCCGGGACGCCCTGGAGGCGGACGAGGCGCTGCTGCGCGGTGAGGAGCGGATTCCCTTCGTCCGGCAGGCGCTCCAGGGCGCCGAGGGCCCGGTGCTGGCGGTCTCCGACTACATGCGCCAGGTCCCGGACCAGATCGCGCAGTGGGTCGAGCAGGACTGGTCCTCCCTGGGCGCCGACGGCTTCGGCCTCTCCGACACCCGCGAGGCGGCCCGCCGCCACTTCGGTGTGGACGCCGAGTCGATCGTCGTCGCGGCCCTGGCCCAGCTCGCGCGGCGCGGCGAGGTCAAGGCGACGGCCGTGAAGGAAGCGCGCGCGAAGTACGGCCTGTAAGGGTTTGTCAGGCAGGAGGCCCCCGCTGCGGCGGGGGCCTCCTGCTGCATCATGTGCTGCATGCGCGCTGCCCGGCTCATCAAGATGGTGCTGCTGCTCCAGTCCCGGCCCTCCATGACGGCCGCCGAACTCGCCCGTGAGCTGGAGGTGTCGGAGCGGACGGTCACCCGGGACGCCCAGGCCCTGTCGGAGGCGGGTGTGCCGGTGTACGCGGACCGGGGCCGGGCCGGCGGATACCGGCTGGTCGGCGGGTACCGTACGCGGCTGACCGGGCTGCACCGCAGCGAGGCCGAGGCCCTGTTTTTGTCCGGGGTGCCCGGCGCGCTGCGCGAGATGGGGTTGGAGGACGCCGCCTCGGCGGCCCGGCTGAAGGTGTCGGCCGCCCTGCTGCCCTCCCTGCGGGACGCGTCCAGGACGGCGGCGCAGCGGTTCCACCTGGACGCGCCGAACTGGTTCCGGGAGCCGGAGACGCCCGTGCTGCTGCCGGCGGTCGCCGATGCGGTGTGGGACGACCGGCGGATCACCGCACGCTACCGGCGCGGTGAGGACGAGGTCGTCCGGGAGCTGGAGCCGTACGGGCTCGTGCTGAAGGCGGGCGTCTGGTACCTGTGCGCGAGGGTGGCCGGGGGCGGGTCCTTCCGGGTGTACCGGATCGACCGGTTCACGGCGGTGGACCCGGGCGAGGAGCGCTTCGAGCGGGAGCCGGAGTTCGATCTGCCGGCCTTCTGGGAGGAGCGGGCGGAGCAGTTCGCGCGGTCGATCCTGCGGGCGCGGGTCGTGGTGCGGCTGTCCCCCGACGGTGTGCGCCGGCTGCCGTACGCCCTCGACTCGCTGTCCGCCCGTGAGGCCCTGGCGGAGGAGGACGACCCGGACGGCGACGGCTGGGTGACGGTGGCCCTGCCGGTGGAGTCCGAGGAGGTCGCCCACACCCAGTTGACGGCGCTGGGCCCGGAGGTGGAGGTGCTGGCGCCGGAGAGCCTGCGCGAGCGGTTCGCCGGGGACGCGCTGCGGCTGGCGGAGCTGTACCACCCCCGGGACGGCGTATAACGATCCCGCGCACTCCGGGTGCGCCCCCGTGCCCCAGGCCCGATGCTGGACCCGTGATGGACGAGACGGAGTTCTGGGAGCTGGTGGACGACGCCCGGGAGGCCGCCGAGGGCGACCCGGAGGAGCAGGCCGACCTGCTCGTGGAGCGGCTCGCACAGCTGGACCCGGACTCGGTCCTGGACTTCGCCCGGCACTTCGAGTCCCGCTACAACCGGGCCTACCGCTGGGACCTGTGGGGCGCCGCGTGGGTGCTGCTCGACGGGGCGAGCGACGACGCCTTCGACTTCTTCCGCTGCTGGCTGATCGGCCAGGGGCGCCATGTCTTCGAGGGCGCCGTGCACGACCCGGACTCGCTCGCCGAGCTGCTGGACGACTTCGACGAGGAGATCGACGGCGACGGCGAGGAGCTCGGCTACGCGGCGGACGAGGCCTACGAGCAGCTCACCGGCACGGTCGCCCCCGATCTGGGGATCCCGCCCGCGCCCCCGGAACCGGAGGGCACCCCGCTCGACTTCGAGGACGAGGAGCTGCTCGCCGAGCGCTATCCCCGGCTGTGGGAACGCTTCAGGGGCTGATCAGGCCTCCCGGCGGCGGCTCGTGTCGGACGGCAGGTGCGTGTGCGTCCGGTCGGCCGTGCCCGCGTGGTGCAGCGGGGCGGCGTTGGCCTGGTCGAGGGCGGACGCGGTGGCCGCGGCCGGGCCCAGGACGACGCTCGCGGCAGCGCAGAGCACCGCCCAGGGGCCGCGGGCGGCCCCTGCTCGGGTCCCCGGGTTCCTCGTACGACCGTTGTTCATGGTCCTCACCTCCAGTCGGCTGCCCGTGGTGGTGACCGTAGGGCGCCGGGATCTGAGGACGCTGCGCGCCGGCTGTGGCCTTCCTGTGGGCCCGCCGGCCGGCCCTGCAACCGGGCGGCCAGCTGCCTGATCTCGGGCAGCCTGGCGTGCAGGGCGGCGCCCGGGCAGCTGGTCATGTAGCCGTCGTTGTGGCCGGCGAGAGCGGGCAGCTCGGCGGCGGTGCCGGCCTCGTACCGGCTCAGGCCGTTGCTGGAGACCAGGCGGACGCTCGCCCGAGGGTCGGTGCCGGTCAGGCCGAGCTTCCAGGCGGACAGCGCGGCGATGGCGTGGATCATCGCCCGGGGTACGGGCATGCCGGCGGTGAAGGTGCCGAGGGCGGCGATGCCGGTGGTGCGGTGGTTGAAGCCCTGGGTGTGGGCGCCGGTGACGGCCCGCTCGACGCCGCCGGCCCGGCCCTCGTAGACGGTGCCGCAGCGGTCGACGACGAAGTTGTAGCCGATGTCGTCCCAGTCGCGGGTGCCGGTCTGGCCGGTGTACAGGTCCCGCAGGATGCCGGGCGCGTCGGCGCAGCCGTAGCCGTTGGGCGAGTCGGTGTGATGGACGAAGACGGCGGCGACCCGGTCGTCGTAGCGCGGGCGGGGCTGTGTGCGGGCGGCGTCGCCCAGCCACTGCGATCTCGGCACGATGTGCGGGCGCGGGGCGGTGTAGGGCGTGGCGGCGGGGCGGTGCGCGGCCGGGCGGGCGCCGGTCTCGGCGGCGTTCTCGACGCCGTGGGCGCACAGCACCAGCGCCGCGACGGCGGCGACCCCCGGCAGGCAGCCGATCAGCACCCGGGCCGCGCGCGGCATACCGGCTGTGCCGGGTGTCCCGGCGGGGCGGCGCCTGCGCGTACCTCGCCGTCTTCGCAAGACACGCATGGACCCACTGTCGGCCTGATCCGGTCCGTCCGCGATGTGTGATGTGCCACGCGGTGGAACCATCGTCACGGTCCGCGACGTTTTTCCGAGTGCACGCGCACGTGGCCGGTTCTGATCATTCACGCGCGTGTGACTGATCATCGGGCCCTTCCCCCACGTACTAAGGGGTTCCGACAGAAAGGCGGCGTTGCGTGGACCTGCTCGACATCCTGCTATTGCTGGTGGTCCTGGCGTATGCGGCGTCCGGCTACCGGCGCGGGCTGGTGGCCGGCTGTGTGTCGCTGGCGGGCTTCGTGGGCGGTGCGGTCGTCGGGGTGTGGATCCTGCCGTGGGTGATGGACCTGGTGCCTCCGGGGACGACCCGCGCGACGGTGACGGCGGTGCTGACAGTGTTGCTCCCGGCGGTGGTGGGCCACGAACTGGCGGGGCGTCTCGCGCTCCGGCTGCGACGGGAGCTGGACCGGGGGCCGCTGCGGGTGGCGGACGGGATCGGCGGGGCCGTGGCCAACTCGGTCGCGGTCCTGATCGTGGCGTGGGTGGCCGCCAGCGTCCTGGGCGCGTCCTCGTCACCGCTGGTCACCTCGGCGATCCGGGACTCCCGGCTGCTGGGCGCGGTGCAGGAGACGATGCCGGACACCACTCCGGCCTGGTTCTCGCGGGCCACGTCCGCGCTGACCGAGGCGGGCTTCCCGCAGGTCTTCAACCCCTTCGAGAACGAGTCGACCGCCGAGGTCGCCGCCCCCTCCGGCGACAGCGTCACGGCGGCCGCCACGAACGCCGCCAAGCTGAGCACGGTCAAGGTCGAGGGCGTCGCGGGCACGCAGGGCCGCGAGGGCAGCGGGTTCGTGTACGCGCGGGAGCACGTGATGACCAACGCCCACGTGGTGGCGGGCATCGACGAGCCGACCGTGCAGATCGGCGGGGTCGGGCGGACGTACGAGGCGCGGGTGGTGCTCTTCGACCCGCAGAAGGACGTGGCCGTGCTGTACGTGCCGGGCCTGAAGGCGCCCGTGCTGCGGTTCGACGGCGACGCCGAGCGCGGCGACTCGGCGGTGGTCGCGGGCTATCCGCAGGACGGCGACCTGAACCTCCAGGCGGCGACGGTCGCGAACCGGGTCCGGGCGACGGGCCAGAACATCTACAACGACGACACGGTCACCCGCGAGATCTACTCGATCCGTTCCACGGTGCGCCCCGGCAACTCCGGCGGGCCCCTCCTCACCACGGACGGCCGGGTCTTCGGCGTGGTCTTCGCCCGCTCCACCTCGGACGCCGAGACGGGCTACGTCCTGACGGCGGCCGAGGTCTCCTCCGACGCCGAGCGCGCGGCGAACGCGACGGCACCGGTCGACACGGGCGAGCTGGCCGCGTCGTAGGCGCCCTGGCACCGGTCTAGAGGAAACGTCCCATCAGCACGTCGTCCACGTACTTCCCGTCGAGCCGGAACTCCTCGGGCAGGACTCCCTCCACCACGAATCCCTCGGCCTCATAGAGCCCCCGCGCCGGGCTGTTGTGGGCGAGGACCCGCAGGGTGAGGCGGCGGGCACCGCGCCGGCGGGCCTCGTCCACTGCGGCCCGGACGAGTGCCCGCCCGACGCCCCGGCCGCGTGCCTCTTTTGAGACGACGAGGCCTTGAATCTGCAGCACGTGCCGGTTCGCTTCGACCGGCGTCGGGAAGCCGAGCCGCAGGTATCCCGCCAAGCGGTCACCTGATTCGGCGACCAGGCAGTCCTCGGGGGTGTGCCGGTCGGTGAAGAACGGCGGGTACGGCGGCTGCGGCTGGGGCATCACCGCGTGAAGATGCGACCAGGCGAGGCGGTCCAGCAGGGCCAGCCCATCGCCGTCATAGGGCGTGGCGACGCGTATACGGAGATCGCGGGACTCGGGCATGGCGTCACCCTACGGCGATGGCTTGTGGCCGTACGCCGGATTTATGGCGCCGGCGGGCAGGATGGGGCCCATGGAACGCTCACGAATCGCAGTGGCCGGTGCGTCCGGTCTCATCGGCGGCGCCCTGGTGCGGTCCCTGACCGCGGACGGGTACGAGGTGGTGCGCCTCGTGCGCCATGCGCCCCGGGCCGTGGACGAGGTCCGCTGGGACCCCGAGGGCGGGCGGGTGGACGCGGCCGGGCTCGCCGGGTGCGACGCGGTGGTGAACCTGGCCGGTGCGGGGGTCGGCAACCGCCGCTGGACGGACGCCTACAAGCAGCGGATCCGCGACAGCAGGGTGAACGGCACGGCAGCGCTCGCCCGCGCTGTCGCGTCGCTGGACGAGCAGGACCGGCCGCGGGTCTTCGTGAACGGCAGTGCCATGGGCTATTACGGCGAGACCGGGGACCGGGCCGTCGACGAGAGCGCCCCGGCGGGCGAGGGGTTCCTGCCCGAGCTGTGCGTGGAGTGGGAGGCCTCGACCGCACCCGCCCAGGAGGCCGGTGTCCGCACGGTGTTCACCCGGACCGGGCTGGTCGTGTCCCGCGAGGGCGGTGCGTGGGGGCGGCTGTTCCCGCTGTTCCTGGCCGGGCTCGGCGGGCGGATGGGCGACGGGCGGCAGTACTGGTCGTTCATCGCGCTGCACGACGAGGTCGCCGCGATCCGGCATCTCATCGACACCGACGACCTGTCCGGGCCGTTCAACCTCACCGCCCCGAACCCGCTGACGAACCGTGAGATCACCGCGGCGATGGGGCGCGTGCTGCACCGCCCGACGCTGTTCGCGGTGCCCGCGCCCGTCCTGCAGGCCGTGCTCGGCGAGATGGCCGGGGATGTGCTCGGCAGCGCCCGGGTCCTGCCGAGGCGACTGCTGGAGTCGGGGTTCCGGTTCGCCTTCCCGGAGATCGAGGGGGCGATCCGGGCGGCGTTGTGACGCACCCGGGAAAGCCCGCCGACCGGCTGCCGGCCGGCTGCCGGCCGACTGTTCCGAGACAGCCTCTCGCGCCGCACACCAGCCCTCTGTGACCACTTCATGCCCAAAAGGAATCCGTATGCTACCGCCGTGCGACCGTGCCCTGTCGATGCGCGACTCCCCCTGACCGATCACGGCCCTACGCTCGACCAGAACTCGCGTATCCCTGGGGCCTGTTGAGGGCATGACGTCTCCAGCGCCCGCGCAACCTCGAGGAGGGGCACGTGCTTGAGCCCGCTTACCAGGCGGACGTGGTCGTCGTGGGGGCCGGGGTCGCCGGACTCTCGGCCGCGCACCGGCTGACCCGCGCAGGAGTGACGACCATGGTCCTGGAGGCCGCCGACGGGGTCGGCGGCCGGATGGCGACGGAGAAGGTCGACGGCTTCCGGCTCGACAGGATCGGCCAGTTGCTGTCCACGGCATACCCGGAACTACGGCTGACACCCGGCCTCGGCACCCTCGCGCTGCGCCCCTTCTCGCCCGGGGTCCTGCTGCACGGCGACGGACGCCACCATCGCGCGGGCGTCCAGGCGGGCACAGGGAGCGCACGGGGCGCACTGCACGCCGTGCGCGCCCTGGCGAGCGCCCCCCGGTCGCCGTCCGCGCCCAGGCCGCCCAGGAGGCCGGTGGCGGTGCCCGGCCGGCAGGTCTCGGTGCCCCGGAGCCGGTCCGGTGCGCCGCTGGGCACGGCCGTCGACCAGGCCCGCCTGGGTGCCGCCCTGACCCGGCTGGCCGGCACCCCGGCCGAACGGCTGCTGGCCCGCCCGGAGCTGCCCGCCGGTGAGGCCCTGGCGGCTCGCGGGCTGCCGGCCCGTACGATCGACGGCTTCCTGCGTCCGCTGCTCGCCGCCCTGCTGTGCGACCCGGATCTGACGACGTCCAGCCGGTGCGCGGACCTCGCGCTGCGCGCCTTCGCGGGCGGCCGGCTGTGTCTGCCGGAGGGCGGCGCCGAGGCCCTGCCGGAGCTGCTGGCGAGCACGCTGCCGCCGGGCACCGTGCACACCGGCGTGCGCGTCACCTCCGTCTCCACGACCTCGGTGACCACCGCCGAGCACGGCGAGATCCGCTGCCGGGCGGTGCTGGTGGCGACGGGCGCCAGGGCCGCGGCCGAGTTGCTGCCCGGGTTGCGGGTGCCGGACTTCCATCCGGTGACGGTGGTACATCACACGACGGACGAGCCGCCGGGGACGGGGGCGTCCTTGCTGCTCGACGCGGATCTCGGTGGGCCGGTCGCGTATACGGCGGTGGTCAGCCGCGTCGATCCGTCCCGGGCGCCGGCGGGGCGGGCCCTGGTGTCTTCGACGGTGCTGGGCCGACCGCCGGGGGATGTCGACACGGCTGTGCGGATGCATGTGGCGCGGCTGTACGGGGTGTCGACGGCTCGG
The DNA here is from genome assembly GCF_056430805.1 of Streptomyces sp. NPDC045955. NCBI lineage: Bacteria > Bacillati > Actinomycetota > Actinomycetes > Kitasatosporales > Streptomycetaceae > Streptomyces > Streptomyces sp. NPDC045955. Next base: position 402,077 of record NZ_JBWKKY010000007.1, on the reverse strand, counting down.
TGGGAGACGTTGGCCGTGCACCACACGGCGGAGGCCGTGCCCGCGATGCGGCCGCCGCATGATCTGCGGCGGCCGGTGCGGTTGCTTGCGGGGCTGTATGTGTGCGGGGATCACCGGGACACCAGTACGGTTCAGGGTGCTCTGCACTCCGGGCATCGGGCGTCGGCGGCGATCTTGGCGGACTTGGGGGCGGGGCGGTCTCTGCATATGGCCGACCCTGTGCCGACCGTGCCCCGGGCCGCGTAGGCATTTCGTCGGGTGCGGGCACGTGGGGGCTGAGCGCGCCCCACGCGGCGGAGCCGCACATCGACACAGCCCCGCGCCCCTGACTCCCTCTAACCAAGGGCCGCTACTTTGTCGCGGTAAGTCCGCACGGGCGCCGCGTCCTTGTACGGTTCCAGCCTGCGCTCGAAGTCCCTCACGTACTCCACCGCCCGTACCGAGCGCATCTCCGCGGCCTGGCCCGCCGCCTCCGCGGCCAGTTGGCAGGCCTGGTCGAGTTCGCCGAGGCCGAGGCGGGCGGTGGCGAGGACGACGCGGCAGAACAGGCGACTGCGGGCGTAGGACGGGGCGCGGAGCTGGAGTGAGCGTTCCGCGTGCTGGGCGGCGGCGCGGAACTGCTGAAGGTCCCGGTGGCAGTGCCCGAACTCGTCGGCGAGCTGCGCCTCGTCGAAGAACGCGGCCCAGTGCGGGACGTCGTCACCGGACCGGGCCGTCTCCAGGGCGCGCTCGGCGCGGACCAGCGCGGCCGTGCAGGCCCGCACCTCGCCGAGGACGCCGTGTCCGCGCGCCTCGGAGGCGTGCAGCAGCGCCTGTACGACCGGCGCGGCCGAGGTGCCGACGCCCTGCTGGGCCACGCGCGCGAGCTGCACCGCCTCCCGCCCGTGCCCGAGGTAGACGGCCTGCCGGCTCATGGTGACCAGCACGTACGCCCCGTACGTCCGGTCCCCGGCCGCCTGGGCGAGCCGGAGCGCCTGCACGAAGTACCGCTGGGCGAGTCCGTGCGCGGCGATGTCGTACGACGTCCAGCCCGCGAGCCGGGTCAGGTCGGCGGCGGCGGCGAACAGCCGGCGGCCGGTCTGCTCGCCGTAGGTGCCGCGCAGCATGGGCTCGCACTCGTGCTCCAGGTAGCGCACGAGGGCCTGGCGGGCGTGGCCGCCACCGTAGGCGTCGTCGAGGGTGCGGAACAGCTCGCCGACGGAGCGCAGGGCGGCGATGTCGCCGGCGGTCACCTTCTGGCCGGGCCCGCGTTCGTCCTGCCCGCGCCGGTGGGGCGGGGACGGCACCCCCTGCTCGGCCGGGGGCCGGAGGGCGGGGCGGCCCTGGGCCGGGATGCGGGCGGCGGCCGGCTCGCCCCGGGCCACCTTCTCGTCGGCGCGGCCGATCAGCCAGTCCCGGCTGGGCACGACGAGCCCGGCGGGCGTGAAGGCGATCTTGCGCAGCTCGGCGTGGCTGCCGGAGTCCTTGCGCCACAGCCCGCTGACGATGTCGACGGCCTCCTCGGGGGTGGACGCGAACTCCAGCCCCGCGTAGACGGGCGCGCAGGCGTCCAGGCCGAGGTCCTGGGCGGTGAGGCGGCGGCCCAGGCGCCGGGTGAAGACCTCGGCGATCAGCGCGGGCGTGGTGCCCCTGGGCTGCTGGCCGCGCAGCCACCGGGTGACGGATGTCTTGTCGTATCTCAGGTCGAGTCCGTGTTCGAGACCGAGCTGGTCCACGCGACGGGCGAGACCCGCGTTGGAGAACCCCGCTTCTGCGATGAGCGCGGCGAGTTGTCGGTTGGGGGTGCGCTGCGCGGGTCGTTCCGTCATGGTGCGGTGCGGTCTCCTGCCTTCCGGTGCTGGTGATCTGCCGGATTGCCTGTGAGCAGGCCTTTTGGCTTGCTGGACGGCGCGAATGTAGCGGAGAGTAAACACCCCATCACACATTTTCCCGGACATTCATCCGATCGTGTGAGGATTGACCCCAGGACTGACGTGTCCGGGCCGGACGTACAGTGGCTGGGGCGCGATGCGTGCCTGACACACCCGTCCGAGGGAGGCGCTTGCCGTGAGTGGGTTGCGGTTCGTCCGCATGGGGTTCGGTGACGAGGCCGTCGAGTACCAGGAGGCGTGGGACGAGCAGCGCCGGGTGCACGCGGCGCGCTTCGCGGACGAGGTCCCCGACACCGTGCTGCTCCTGGAGCACCCCCCGGTCTACACGGCGGGCCGGCGCACGGCGGACAACGAGCGGCCCCTCGACGGCACGCCGGTCGTCGACGTGGACCGCGGCGGCAAGATCACCTGGCACGGCCCCGGCCAACTGGTGGGCTACCCGATCCAGAAGCTTCCGCGCCCGGTGGACGTCGTGGCGCACGTGCGCCGCCTCGAAGAGGCCCTGATCCGCACCTGCGCGGAGTTCGGCCTGGAGACCACCCGGGTCGAGGGCCGCAGCGGCGTGTGGGTGCTGGGCGACCCGGTCGAGCAGCGCCCCGCGCTCGGCGGACTGGCCCTGGACTTCGACCCGCGGGTGCACGACGAGGAGTTCGACCCGCGCCTGAACGGCCCGGAGTACGCGCCGTCCAACGCGGGCCAGCGCCGCGAGGACCGCAAGATCGCCGCGATCGGCATCCGCGTGGCCAAGGGCGTCACCATGCACGGCTTCGCGCTCAACGTGAACCCGGACAACAAGTGGTTCGACCGGATCATCCCGTGCGGCATCCGTGACGCGGGGGTCGCCTCCCTGGCGAACGAACTGGGCCGCGACGTGACGATCGAGGAGGTCCTGCCGGTCGTCGAGCGGCACCTGCGGGACGTCCTGGAGAACGCCGAGCTGAAGCCGCGGGAGATCGAGAGGACGCCGGCGGCATAAATCGGGCCGTGGAGGGGCTGGCACCCACACAGGCATTCAAATCAACGGGCGTACCCTTGAGGACGCCGAAGAATCAATCGCTAGGGAGCCGGTCGTGTCCGCAGTCGCACCCGACGGACGCAAGATGCTGCGCCTGGAGGTCCGCAACAGCCAGACCCCCATCGAGCGCAAGCCCGAGTGGATCAAGACCCGGGCGAAAATGGGCCCCGAGTACACCAAGATGCAGAACCTCGTGAAGAGCGAGGGCCTGCACACGGTCTGCCAGGAAGCCGGCTGCCCCAACATCTACGAGTGCTGGGAGGACCGCGAGGCCACGTTCCTCATCGGCGGCGACCAGTGCACCCGGCGCTGCGACTTCTGCCAGATCGACACCGGCAAGCCCGAGGCGCTCGACCGCGACGAGCCGCGCCGCGTGGGTGAGTCCGTGGTCACCATGGACCTGAACTACGCCACGATCACCGGCGTCGCCCGTGACGACCTGGAGGACGGCGGCGCCTGGCTGTACGCGGAGACGGTCCGCCAGATCCACCAGCAGACGGCGGGCCGCGAGGCCGGCCGGACGAAGGTCGAGCTGCTCGCGCCCGACTTCAACGCGGTGCCGGAGCAGCTGGAGGAGGTCTTCTCCTCCCGCCCCGAGGTCTTCGCGCACAACGTCGAGACGGTCCCGCGGATCTTCAAGCGGATCCGCCCGGGCTTCCGCTACGAGCGCTCCCTGAAGGTCATCACCGCGGCCCGCGACTACGGCCTCGTCACCAAGTCGAACCTGATCCTCGGCATGGGCGAGACCCGCGAGGAGGTCAGCGAGGCGCTGAAGCAGCTGCACGACGCGGGCTGCGAGCTGGTCACCATCACGCAGTACCTGCGGCCCTCCGTGCGCCACCACCCGGTGGAGCGCTGGGTCAAGCCGCACGAGTTCGTGGAGCTGCAGGAGGAGGCCGAGCAGATCGGCTTCTCCGGTGTGATGTCGGGCCCGCTGGTGCGGTCCTCGTACCGCGCCGGGCGGCTCTACCGGATGGCCATGGAGCAGCGCGACGCGCGCATCGCGGCCCAGGCCGTCTGACGAACCGTCACCGCCCTTCCCGCCGAAGGGCGAGACAAGCGTGTGAATTCGCGCACAAGAGACTACTCGTCGGTAGTGACCGATATGACGCGGTCCTGACCGTCCTCGCAGATGAGGGCGTATGTCAGGACCGCGTCGGCGTTCCACGGATCCCCGCCGGGGCTTCATGGGTGTTTGACCGGTCGGACACGCCCTGGTAACACCAATCAGTGACGCTGAACTCACAGCACGTACACCGCTCCCGAGGGGGGACCTCACCCATGCAGGCCGCGCCCGTTCGCGCCACCGCGATTCCGTCCTTCACCACCGCCCTGCGTGCCGTCGAGTCGCTGCTGCTGAGCAGCGGTCAGCGCACCGCCCGCCGCAACGCCTGGACCTCCGTGCTGGAGGACCGCCGTCGCGCCAAGGACCGGGTCGAGGCGCAGCGCGTCCTCGAGCAGTCCGTCTCCCGGTCCCTCTCCGTCCACCCCTGAGCCCGCTCCCCTCCCCCGCGAGTCCACCCCGCGGACACTGCCGTCGTAGGCGCTTGTGGGGCCACGTAGACTGCGTGGCATGGCGAGGAAGGAACCTGCAGCGGACGCTGCGAACCCCGGGCGACTGAAGCAGATCGCCCTGACCTACAAGATGACCCGCAAGGCCGACAAGAAGATCGGTCTTGTACTCGCGGCAGTCGGAATCGTCACCTTCGGTGTCTTCCTCGCGATCGGTTTCTTGATCGGTCACCCCATCTATCTCGGCATCCTGGGCCTCCTGCTCGCCTTCCTCGCGTCGGCGATCGTGTTCGGGCGCCGGGCCGAGCGGGCCGCCTTCGGGCAGATGGAGGGCCAGCCCGGTGCCGCGGCGGCGGTGCTCGACAACATCGGCCGGGGGTGGACGACGACCCCCGCGGTGGCGATGAACCGCAACCAGGACGTGGTGCACCGCGCGGTCGGCAAGGCCGGCATCGTCCTGGTCGCCGAGGGCAACCCGAACCGGGTGAAGTCCCTGCTCGCCGCCGAGAAGAAGAAGATGAACCGCATCGTCGCGGACGTCCCGGTGCACGACCTGGTGGTGGGCACGGGCGACGGCCAGGTCGAGCTGAAGAAGCTGCGCACGACCATGCTGAAGCTGCCCCGCGTGCTGACCGGCCCGCAGGTCACCGCCACCAACGACCGGCTGCGCGCCCTGGGCGACCTGATGAGCAACATGCCGCTGCCGAAGGGGCCGATGCCCAAGGGCATGCGGATGCCGAGGGGCGGCGGGCCGAAGGCGCGCTGACAGCACTCACTCGACCTGCGCGAAGGGCCGCCCGGATCACTCCGGGCGGCCCTTCGTCCATGTCCGTTCGTTCGTGTCGGATACGGACGTGTCAGATACGGACCTCGACCGTGCCCGCCAGCCGGTCGTGCAGGCCCCGGCCGTCGCGGTCCCAGATCAGGGCGGGGATCGCGAGGAAGAGCAGGACCGTGCGCAGCACCGCGCGCCAGGGGCTGACCCGGCCGGTGTCCAGGGCGAGCACCCGCAGGCCGAGGAGCCGCTTGCCCGGCGTGGAGCCGACCGTACCGACCGTGAGGACCATCAGGGCGAACATGATCAGCGGCGCCCAGATCTGGGCCGCTTCGTTGTAGCTCTGGGTGATGAGACCGTATGCGATCAGGAGGCTCAGGCCCCAGTCCACGGCGAGGGCGCCGAGCCGCCGCCCCGGGCGGGCGATCGAGCCGGGTCCCTCCTCGGGCAGACCGAGCTGCTCACCCCGGTATCCGAAGTCGACACCGGCCTCTTCCGCCGCCGCGCGGGGCCCGGAAAGCCACGATCCGAGTGCGTGCCTGTTGTCCACCCGTCCACGGTACTGCGCCCGGAAATGACCAGGGCACGGCGGGGTGCGTCGGGGCTACGGTGGAACCCGAGCCGGTTAACTTGTGCGAAACAAATGAGTCACGCCCGAGAAACCACCCGTCCCTAGGGTCGAGGTCAGCGTGTGCCACCCGCACTGGCCGCACGAACGAACTACCACCCCGGCGGAACGGTCGGGAGTAGGAGGAGCTGGATGTTCCAGAACGCCGACGAGGCCAAGAAGTTCATCGCGGACGAGGACGTCAAGTTCATCGACGTCCGCTTCTGCGACCTGCCGGGCGTGATGCAGCACTTCACGGTGCCTGCGGAGGCGTTCGACGCGGACGAGGAGCTGGCCTTCGACGGCTCGTCCATCCGCGGCTTCCAGGCCATCCACGAGTCCGACATGGCGCTGCGCGCGGACCTGTCGACCGCCCGGGTCGACCCGTTCCGCCGCGACAAGACGCTGAACATCAACTTCTTCATCCACGACCCGATCACGGGCGAGCAGTACTCCCGTGACCCGCGCAACGTGGCGAAGAAGGCCGAGGCCTACCTCGCCTCCACCGGTATCGCCGACACGGCGTACTTCGGTCCCGAGGCCGAGTTCTACGTCTTCGACTCCGTCCGCTTCGCGACCACCGCGAACGAGTCCTTCTACCACATCGACTCCGAGGCCGGCGCCTGGAACACCGGTGCCCTCGAGGACAACCGTGGTTACAAGGTCCGCTACAAGGGCGGCTACTTCCCGGTCCCGCCGGTCGACCACTTCGCCGACCTGCGCGCCGAGATCTCCCTGGAGCTGAACCGGGCCGGTCTGCAGGTCGAGCGCCAGCACCACGAGGTGGGCACCGCCGGTCAGGCCGAGATCAACTACAAGTTCAACACGCTGCTCGCCGCCGCCGACGACCTCCAGCTCTTCAAGTACATCGTGAAGAACGTGGCGTGGAAGAACGGCAAGACCGCGACCTTCATGCCGAAGCCGATCTTCGGTGACAACGGCTCGGGCATGCACGTCCACCAGTCCCTGTGGTCGGGCGGCTCCCCGCTGTTCTACGACGAGGCCGGTTACGCGGGCCTGTCGGACACCGCCCGCTACTACATCGGCGGCATCCTCAAGCACGCCCCGTCGCTGCTGGCCTTCACCAACCCGACGGTGAACTCGTACCACCGTCTGGTCCCCGGCTTCGAGGCCCCGGTCAACCTGGTCTACTCGCAGCGCAACCGCTCCGCCGCGATGCGTATCCCGATCACGGGCTCGAACCCGAAGGCCAAGCGCGTCGAGTTCCGCGCGCCCGACTCCTCCGGCAACCCGTACCTCGCGTTCTCCGCGCTGCTGCTCGCGGGCCTGGACGGCATCAAGAACAAGATCGAGCCGGCCGAGCCGATCGACAAGGACCTCTACGAGCTGGCTCCCGAGGAGCACGCGGGCGTCCCGCAGGTCCCGACCTCGCTCCCGGCCGTCCTCGACTCCCTCGAGGCCGACCACGAGTTCCTCCTCCAGGGCGACGTGTTCACGCCGGACCTGATCGAGACGTGGATCGACTACAAGCGCACGAACGAGATCGCGCCGCTTCAGCTGCGTCCGCACCCGCACGAGTTCGAGCTGTACTTCGACGTGTGATCGACGCCTGATCCGTGTGATCGACGCCTGATCGAGGCATCACGACCGCGCCTCCGCCGTCCGTACGGGCAGCGGGGGCGCGGTCGTGTGTTCTATTCTGCTGGCAGGACCTCACGGGGGTGGGAGCAGGAGATGCCCGAGCACGAACAGGACGGCCAGGAGCGCGAGTTCGACCTCAGATGGGCGGACAGCGCCGAGCACAAGGAGCCCTCCGCGCGGGCCCGTATGCTCGCCGCGCGCTGGAAGCACAACCCGCCCGGGCCCGTGCCCTTCCGCCCCGAGCCCGACCACAGGTCGTCCGGCCGTGGGGCCCGCTCGTCGTGGGTGTCGACGGCCGTGGTGCTCGGCTGCGTGGCCGCGGTGATCGTGCTGCTCGGCTACCTCAACTTCCGGGCGCCCTACTAAGTCGTGTCCGTCGAGGCGGGTGCTAGCGTCCGGCCGCGTGGATGACAGTGTGTACGTGGGTAACGCGGGCAAGGACGCGGCGCTGGACCGGGGGTGGCTCCTCGGGCACTTCAAGGACGTGGGCGATCCGCGGCACAGTGAGGCCGTCGAGATCAAGTGGGGTGTCCATCCGGCCGGCGACGAGCGGGCGCAGTGGGTGCGGGGCGAGGAGCGGACCGCGCTGCTGGTGCTCATCAGCGGGCGCTTCCGGGTGGAACTTCCCGGTCGCAGTGTCCTGCTGGAGCGGCAGGGCGACTACGTCGTGTGGGGACGCGGGATCGACCACTCCTGGTGCGCCGAGGAGGAGTCGGTGGTGCTGACGGTCCGGTGGCCGTCCGTGCCCGGGTACGCGGTGGCCGCGGGCGGCTGACGCCTTTGCCGGGTCTGGGGGCGATCGCGACCCGTTCATGGGCGCGGCCGGGTGCACACTGGCAGTGGGACGAGTGCGTGACTGCGGGGTGATGCAGATGCACAGCCGCTTCCGGAGCGACCGGCGGTTGACCACCCGTATGGGGATCACGCTGTTCCTGCTCGGGCTGGTGTACGTGGGGTTCGTCGCGGCGCTGATCGTGCTGCTGAAGTCGTGGGTGCTGATCGTGCTGGTCGCGGCGGCGGTGCTCGGGGCGCAGTACTGGTTCTCGGACCGGGTCGCCCTGTTCGCGATGCGCGGGCGGGTCGTGGAGCGGGAGGAGTATCCCGAGCTGCACGGGGTCGTGGACCGGCTGTGCGCCATCGCGGACATGCCCAAGCCGGTGGTGGCCGTGTCCGATATGGAGATGCCCAACGCGTTCGCGACGGGGCGGAATCCCGGCCATGCCGTGGTCTGTGTGACGACCGGGCTGCTCAGGCGCCTGGAGCCGGCCGAACTGGAGGGCGTCCTCGCGCACGAGCTGTCGCATGTGGCGCACAAGGACGTCGCCGTGATCACGGTCGCCTCGTTCCTCGGTGTGCTCGCCGGTCTGATCGTGCGGTTCGCCTTCTACTCGCAGTTGTTCGGCGGGGGACGGCGGGACCAGAACACGGCGGTGGTCTTCGCCGCGGTGATGGGCGTGTCGGCGGCGGTGTACGCGTTGAGCTTCCTGCTGATCCGGTCCCTGTCCCGGTACCGGGAGCTGGCCGCGGACCGTGCGGCGGCGCTGCTCACCGGCCGGCCCTCGGCGCTGGCCTCCGCCCTCACCAAGGTCTCGGGGGACATCGCCCGCATCCCGACGAAGGACCTGCGCACGGCCCAGGCCTTCAACGCCTTCTACTTCACGCCGGCGCTGGGCCGCGAGCCCGGTGTCGCGCGGCTCTTCTCGACCCACCCGAGCCTGGAGCAGCGGCTCGACCAGCTGGGCCGGATCTCCGCCGAGCTGGGCGAGGCGACGTCAGCCGGAGGGGTGTGAGCGGGGCATGGGGCTGCTGGACATTCTGCTCGGCCGCACGAAGCCGGTCGCGCCGGATCTCGACCGGCTCTTCGCGTTGCCGTCGGCAGCCGTGACACTGGAGGCCGTGGCGGGCTTCACCCCGACCGGGCAGGGCGCGGTGTGCTTCGCCACGGTCGAGGGCGCGGCCTTCGAGCAGACTCACCGCGAGGTGCAGGCGCTGCTGGACGCGGACACCGACCGCGACGGCCCTCCGGTGGAACTGCGGCAGGACGACTACGGCTACTCCTGGCTGGTCTCGCACCGCGCCCCCGACCAGCTGGCCCCGCTCGTGACGGACCTGCACGCCGTGAACAGCCAGATGGAGGTCAACGGGTTCGGCCCGCAACTCCTGTGCTCCCTGGCGGGGTTCCGGGACCGGGCGGGCCGGCGGCTCGGGCTGGTCTACCTCTACAAGCGCGGCACCTTCTACCCGTTCGCGCCCCTGCCGGGAGAAGCCCAGCGGCGTGACAACGCGCTGGAGCTCCGGGTACGGGCGGCGCTCGCCCAGGACCTGCCGATCGAGCAGGACCTGAACCGCTGGTTCCCGGTGTGGGGGGCGCCGGGTCTTTGATCGCCCGTGGTGTGATCGCCCGTGGTGTGATCGCCCCTCACGAGGCCCGGCCGCGTGCGTGAATGGCCGCATGAGTGAGCTCATCCCCTTCACGCACACCGTCGACGGCGAAAGACTCAGCGGGCTGTCCGGCGGCACCAGCCCGGGTGAGTCGGCCAGGGCGACGGCCGTCCTGCTGCACGGCGCGGGCAACGGCAGCAAGGAGCGGCTGGTGCCGCTGCTGGAGGAGTTCGCCGCGCACGGCTGCCACGCCCTCGCCTTCGACTTCTCCGGGCACGGGGAGAGCACCGGCCTGCTGCGGGAACTGAGCCTGCGCCGCCGCTTCGAGCAGGCCGTGTCCGTCATCGACGCGCACGCGCGCGTGGCCGGGCCGCTGATCCTGGTCGGCTTCAGCATGAGCGGCCAGACGGTGGCCGATCTCGCCCGGCACTACGGGGGCCGGGTGGCGGCCCTGGGACTGTGCGCGCCGGCGGTGTACGCGGCTCAGGCGTGGGACGTGCCGTTCGGTGCGGGTGACGGGCGGTTCAGCGAGATCATCCGGCGGCCCGCAAGCTGGCGGGAATCGGCCGCGCTCGACGTCCTGCGAGGGTACGAGGGGCGGGCGGTGCTCGTGGTGCCGGGCACGGACGAGGTCATCCCGCCCGCCGTGACGGACGCCGTCTCGGCGGCGCTGGCCCGGCGCGCCCAGTTCACCCACTGGGAACTCCCCGAGGCGGAGCACCGGTTGGGCCGGTGGTTCCGTGACCACCCCGGCGACCTGCGGGATTTCGTCACCGCCGTCCTGACCGGGCTCGGTGACCAGGGCTGGACGGCGACCCGCGCGTGGGTGGCCAAGCAGCTCCCAAAGGGCCGTACGGTCGACAAGTCCGCTTTCCTCACCGGCGGTTGGAGCGCCCAGATGCGGCGGCTCACCCTCGACGACGGCACTGCACTCGCCCTGCGGACCTTCGTGAAGCCCTTCTTCCGGCGGCACGCCCCCGGGCTGCTGGCCCGCGAGGCGGAGGTGCTCACGCTGCTGGCCGGGGAGGACGGTGTGCCGGCTCCCGAGCTGACCGGCGTGGACGCCACCGCCGAGCAGTGTGACCACCCGTCCCTGCTGATGTCCGGGCTGCCTGGGCGGGTCCGGGTCGACGAGGAGGACCTCGACCGCCGGGTGGACCTGCTGGCGGCGCAGCTCGCCCGGATCCACCGGGTCGTTCCCGTGGAGCGGCCCCGTCCGTATCAGGCTTGGACCTCCCCGGAGCGGGTGCAGGCGCCGGCGGGTGCGATGTGGGAGCGGGCGGTGGACGTGATCCGCCGTGACCCGCCGCCGTACGAGGGCTGCTTCCTGCACCGGGATTACCACCCCGGGAACGTGCTGCTCACGGGCTCGGGAGATGGCTTGCGGATCAGCGGGGTCGTCGACTGGGTGGAGACCTCGTGGGGTCCCGCCGACCTGGACGTCGCCCACTGCTCGACCGCCCTGGCGCTGCTGTACGGCCCGGAGTACGGCCTGGGTTTCCCGGAGCACTACGCGGCGCACGGCGGCCACCGGCTCGCCGACGGCCCGGACCACCTGTACTGGCGGCTGCTCGACGCCCTGGCCTACGCCCCCGACGCGGCGAAGCCGGCTGGCCCCTGGCGGGAACTGGGCCGGACCGATCTGACACCGGAGGTGCTGGGCGGGCGGTTGGAGGCGTATGTGGCGGGGCTGCTGGAGCGATACGCCTGAGCCGGGCCGCCGGCGGTCGATTGTCAGTGGCCTTCGCGAAGATGCAGTGGGAGTCGGACGGGCACGACGAGTGGAGGCCGGTATGGGCGGGGCGCAGCGGTACATCGGGGTGGCTGAGCGGCGGGCCCGTCTCGCGCTGCGGCAGCGGTTGGCGGGGCAGGCGCGGGCGGGGACTCCCGAGGAGGTCGCCGGTTCGCTCGTCGCCCTGCACGGCACGGACCCGGCGACGGTGTATCTGGCCGTGGGCGCGCGGCTCGCGGATCCCTCGGGGACGGTGGCGCAGACCGGGCGCGCGCTGTACGACGACCGTTCCCTGGTGCGGATGCACGGCATGCGGCATACGGTGTTCGTGTTCCCCACGGCCCTGACCGCCGTCGTGCACGCCTCGACCGGCCTGGCGGTCGCCGCCCGGGAGCGGGCCGCGCTGCTCAGGGACATGGCGGCGGCCGGGGCGCCGGACGCGGCCTGGCTGACCGAGGTCGAGGAGTCGGCGCTGGCGTCACTCGCCCGGCGCGGGCAGGCCACGGCCGCCGAACTCGCAGAGGACGAGCCGCGCCTGCGGCAGCAGTTCGTGTACGCGGCCGGGAAGCGCTATGAGGGGGTGCACACGGTCTCGACCCGGCTGCTGAGGGTGCTGGGCGTCGAGGGGAAGGTCGTCCGCGGCCGGCCGCTCGGCTCGTGGACGTCCAGCCAGTTCCGCTGGGCCGTCGCGCCCGAGCATCCCGAACTGGCCCCGGCGCAGGCGCAGGCGGAGCTGCTGAGACGGTGGCTCACCGCGTGCGGTCCGGCGACCGAGGCCGATCTGAAGTGGTGGACGGGATGGCGCGTGACAGAGGTCCGCGCGGCGCTGGCCGCGATCGGGGCGCGGCCGGTGTCGCTGGACGAGGGCACGGGGTACGTGACCGACGGCGACGTCGACGAGGTGGCCGCGCCCGGCGAGCCCTGGGCGGCGCTGCTGCCCGGCCTCGACCCGACGGCGATGGGGTGGCAGCAGCGCGACTGGTATCTCGCGCCGGGGCTGCGGCCCCGGCTGTTCGACCGCAGCGGGAACGTCGGGCCGACGGTGTGGTGGAACGGACGCGTGGTCGGCGGGTGGGCCCAGCGGCCCGGCGGGGAGATCGTCTGGCGGATCCTCGACGAGGAGGGGGTGGGCCGGGATGCGATCGCGGCGATCGAGAGGGAAGCGGAGCGGCTGAGCGGGTGGGTGGGGACGACGAGGATCACGCCGCGCTTCCGGACGCCGTTGGAGAAGGAGCTGTCGGCGTAGCCGGAAGGGGCGCCGGGTCTTCGCGGCGTCAGGCCCGTACGTACACCCCCGCCCGCGCCGCAGCCGCCGCCGCCTCCGCCGCCCGGTCGGCCATCGTCTCGTCGAGGCGGCCGCCGCTGATGAGCAGGTGGTAGTAGAGCGGGGCGGAAACGGCACGGACCACCTCATGGGTGTCGGTGCCTTCGGGTACCTCGCCCCGGTCGACGGCCTGCCGGACACAGGGAGCCCACTCCCTGACGCGGATGTCGTAAAAGCGATGCAGCGCCGCTGCCGTCTTGGTGTCGGCGGTGGCGGCGGCGATCAGTGCCTTGAACAGCGGTCCCTGTCTCGGGTCCGCCAGGGTCCGCTGCACGAGCCGGGCGTTGGCCGTCAGGTCGCCGAGCAGTGAACCGGTCTCGGTGCGCGGCGCGGACTGCTCGGCCATGTCCGCCAGGACGTCCGCGACCAGCCCGGTCACCGTCCCCCAGCGGCGGTAGACGGTCGTCTTGCCCACACCGGCACGGCGGGCGATGTCGGCCAGATCCAGGCCGGTGAAGCCCTGCTCGGTCAGGGCGTCCTCGGCCGCCCGCAGCACCGCCTCCCTGACCCGCGCCGTGCGGCCCCCGGGCCGCACGGTCCCCGGCTCGCCTCCATCAGCCATAACGGCACTCCAGTTCCATTAAGCCTTTCGCTCTGTTACCTTAGCCTTCATTAATGGAACTCCAGGACCGTTAACAGGCAGGTCACTCCCGAAAGGGGACTGAGATGGAATACAGGCGACTGGGCGCGTCCGGGCTCATGGTTCCGGCGTTGAGTTTCGGAGCCGGCACCTTCGGCGGCCGCGGCCCGCTCTTCGGCGCGTGGGGCACCACCGACGCGCGGGAGGCACGCCGCCTGGTGGACATCTGCCTGGAGGCGGGGATCACGATGTTCGACACCGCCGACGTCTACTCCGCCGGCGCGTCCGAGGAGGTGCTCGGGGAGGCGATCAAGGGCCGCCGGGACCAGGTGATCGTCTCCACCAAGACGAGCCTGCCGATGGGCGACGGACCGGGGGACGCGGGCTCCTCGCGCTCCCGGCTGATCCGCGCCTGCGAGGACGCCCTGCGTTGGCTGCGCACGGACCACCTCGACCTCTTCCAGCTCCACGCCTTCGACGCCGGGACACCGGTGCAGGAGGTGCTGGAGACACTCGACTCGCTGGTGCGGGCGGGCAAGGTGCGTTACACCGGCGTCTCCAACTTCTCGGGCTGGCAGGTGATGAAGTCCCTCGCGGCAGCGGAGCGGCACGGCCACCCGCGCTATGTGGCCCACCAGGTGTACTACTCCCTCGTCGGCCGCGACTACGAGTGGGACCTGATGCCGCTCGCCCTCGACCAGGGCCTCGGCGCCATCGTCTGGAGCCCGCTCGGCTGGGGCCGCCTCACCGGCAGGATCCGTCGTGGCACACCGCTCCCGCCCGGCAGCCGGCTGCACCGCACGGCCGACTACGGCCCGCCCGTCACGGACGAGCACCTCTACAGCGTGATCGACGCGCTGGACGAGATCGCGAAGGAGACGGGCAAGGCGGTGCCGCAGATCGCCCTCAACTGGCTGCTGCAGCGGCCGACGGTGTCCTCCGTCCTCATCGGCGCGCGTGACGAACGGCAGTTGCGCCAGAACCTCGGCGCCGTCGGCTGGAACCTCTCCCCCGAGCAGGTGGCGAAGCTCGACGAGGCGAGCCACCGCCCGGCGCCGTACCCCCACTTCCCCTACGAGCGGCAGGAGGGCTTCGCCCGCCTGAACCCGCCGGTGTTCGCGGCGCCGGACCGGGCGGCATGACGAAGCGCCGGGCACCTCGCGGAAGAGGGCACCCGGCGCCCGGGATCGGGTCAGCTCATCGTGAGTAGCGCATGAACGCCCTCACCATGTGGCACGTCGTGTCCGACGGCGGGTGGACGCCGATCAGTTCCGCCGTGTCGCGGATCGTCTCGTTGCGGGCCTGGTTCGGCATGTGGACGCCGGAGTCGAGCAGGGCGATGGCGAGGCGCATCGCCTTGAGGCGACGGTTGTGGGCGACGTACCACTCGCGCGGCCGGCCCGGCGGCAGCGGCCGCTTCTCCACGGGCACGTACGGCAGGTCGAGCAGGACGGGGCGCTTCGCGGTGGACTGGGTGGGCAGCGGCTTCGGCTTGAGTGCGGCAGCGGGCACAGGCATCCTCCTGTCGCGGTGAGGGCGGCACTCCGGGGTCCTCGGCGATCCCGGCGCCACCCTCGAACACTGCTTCTATTCTACTGCCCACCACTGACAAAAGGCCCTGGCCACAAGGGCTTTCGGGGGTGTGGTGACAGGGGTGGAGAACGAGGTTCGGGCCCCCGTTCACCGGCGTCACGAGGGCGTACCGTAGCCCCATGGAGATCTGGATCAACCCGGCCTGTTCGAAGTGCCGCAGTGCCGTGAAGCTGCTCGACGCGGAGGGCGCCGACTACACCGTCCGCCGCTACCTGGAGGACGTTCCGAGCGAGGACGAGATCCGGGCCGTGCTGGACCGGCTCGGACTGGAGCCCTGGGACATCACCCGCACCCAGGAGGACGCCGCCAGGGAACTCGGCGTCAAGGAATGGGCCCGGGACGCGAGTTCGCGGGAGCGGTGGATCAAGGCCCTCGCCGAGCACCCCAAGCTGATCCAGCGGCCGATCATCACCGCGGACGACGGCACGGCGGTGGTCGCGCGCACCGACGAGGCCGTACGGGACGCCCTCTCCCGTTAGATCCCCCTGAACATCTCCTTCTTGTGTGACCGACGTTACTTCAGTGACTCCTGTAACCGCTGAGTAACCTCGTTCGGCATCTCGTACATAGCGGCGTACGCTCCCCCTACCTCTTCAGGAGGCGCGCATGTCGCGTAGGAGAACGCTCGGCACGAAGAAGAAGATCGCGCTGCTGGTGAGCGCGGCGACCGTGGCGGGAGGCGGGGCCTTCGTCATGGCGAGCACGTCGAACGCCACGCCGCCGGCTCCCAAGTCGGCGGCGGCGTCGACAGCCTGTGTGGGACTCGCCACCGCCCTCGGCAACAACGAGAAGTTCATCGCCGACCAGCGGGCCAACCCCGACGCCCAGTCGGAGGCCCGGATCGCCAACCGTCAGGCGGTCGTCGAGGAGATCAAGCGGAAGCAGGAGGCCTCGGGGTGCACGGTTGGGGAGTCGGCTCAGGACTCCCAGGCCGCACAGCCCTCGCAGCCCGCTGCGTCCGCCCCGTCGGCCCCCGCGGAGAACCCCGGCGGTGACGCCGCGGCCTCCGGGCAGCAGGTGTGCAACGGCTCCACCGTCACGCTCTCCGGAGAGGGCGGTGCGCCCGCCGCGTCCAGCAACCAGTTCCCGGCCGGCACGAAGCTGAAGGTCACCAACCTGGACAACGACAAGTCCACGACGGTGCAGGTCACTTCGGTCTCGGGCAGCTGTGTGCTGCTCAACAACGCGGCTTTCGAACAGGTCCGTGAGCCCGGCAAGTTCCTCATCCGCCGGGCCGTGATCGAGAAGGTGGGGTGACGCCGGACGAGCGAGGACGAGTGAGTCACTGAGGCGGGCGGCCCGCCCCTCGGCCGGCTCCTCGTACGTGTCAGCGGTCCTGCCGCTCCCGGCCAGGAGCGGCAGGACCGGCGCGCCGTGGGACACACGGCGCCGGTCACCGGCTTGACGGAGGGAAGCCGGTGACCGGCTCGTGCCCCGCGAGCAAACGCCCTCACAGCGTGAGGTGCGGCACAGCGGCACCAGGTAACACGGGGTTCACATTCGAGCAATGGCCGGGAAATCGCCTGTTGACAGGCTGCCGGGCATTGAGCGGCGCCCCAGTGCCGCAGCGCCGCAAGCACCCGCGATACGCGCCCAGACACACCCAAGGATGTGGCCCGTGACCTTCAAGGCTGAGTACATCTGGATCGACGGCACCGAGCCGACGGCCAAGCTGCGTTCCAAGACCAAGATCATCGCGGGCTCCCCCGCCGGTCTCGACGCGCTGCCGATCTGGGGCTTCGACGGGTCCTCCACCAACCAGGCCGAGGGCCACGCCTCGGACTGTGTCCTCAAGCCGGTCTTCACCTGCCCGGACCCGATCCGCGGCGGCGACGACGTCCTGGTGCTGTGCGAGGTCCTGAACATCGACTTCACCCCGCACGCCAGCAACACGCGTGCCGCGCTGGCCGAGGTCGAGGAGAAGTTCGCGGCGCAGGAGCCGATCTTCGGCATCGAGCAGGAGTACACCTTCTTCAAGGACGGCTACCCGCTCGGCTTCCCCAAGGGCGGCTTCCCGGCCCCGCAGGGCGGCTACTACTGCGGTGTCGGCGCTGACGAGATCTTCGGCCGTGACGTCGTCGAGGCGCACCTGGACAACTGCCTGAAGGCGGGCCTGGGCATCTCCGGCATCAACGCCGAGGTCATGCCCGGCCAGTGGGAGTTCCAGGTCGGCCCGCTGGCCCCGCTGGAGGTCTCCGACCAGCTGTGGGTGGCCCGCTGGCTGCTGTACCGCACCGCCGAGGACTTCGACGTCGCCGCGACGCTGGACCCGAAGCCGGTGAAGGGCGACTGGAACGGCGCCGGCGCGCACACCAACTTCTCCACCAAGGCGATGCGCGAGTCCTACGACGCGATCATCACCGCGGCCGAGTCCCTCGGTGAGGGCTCCAAGCCGCTCGACCACGTCAAGAACTACGGCGCCGGCATCGACGACCGCCTGACGGGTCTGCACGAGACCGCCCCGTGGAACGAGTACTCCTACGGCGTCTCCAACCGTGGTGCCTCGGTCCGTATCCCGTGGCAGGTCGAGAAGGACGGCAAGGGCTACATCGAGGACCGCCGCCCGAACGCCAACGTCGACCCGTACGTGGTGACCCGGCTGCTCGTCGACACCTGCTGCTCGGCGCTGGAGAAGGCCGGCCAGGTCTGATCCGCCCGCACGGCTCCTGAGGGGCGCTCACCGTTCGCGGTGGGCGCCCCTCGCGTTGTCAGTGGGGCGTGTCATCGTGGGGGCATGGAGATCGACGGGGGACTCCCGGTCAAGGTCATGACGGAGAGCGGGCAGACGTACGCGCGGGTCTCGGCGCGGCGGTTGCGGGAGCTGGTGGAGCGAATCGGCGGCGAGGACGACCACTTCCTCGTCGTGCAGCGGATACCGGACCGGCCGAGGGTGTTCATCCAGACGGCGCGCGACGCGGGCGGGGCGTACGAGCTGCAGCACCGCACGGGCTCCGTCCCGTACATGTGGGTGACCGAGGTGACCGACCCGGACCTGGTCGCGGACGCGATGGTGCGCTGGGCACTGCAGGAGGACGGCTGGGACGCCGAAGTCACCTGGGAGCGCGAGGAGTTCGGGCTGCCCGAGGAGGCTCCCGCCCTCGCGCCCGAGGTGGCCGCGCGGGCCGAGGAGTACGTCCGCGACATGCTCCGGGACGGGTGTCTGGGCATCGAGGCGGTGATCCGCGAGACGGTGTACCTGATGGACGACGGCGAGGAAACCGCTCCCGTCTCCCAGGAGCAGGCCCGCGAGCTGGTCGAGAGGCTGTGGCTGGAGCGGCTGGCGGAGCAGGAGAAGTGGGCCGGGCCGACGGATCCGGACCGGCTGGAGCGGGCTTTCGCGGCCCTGGAGGACGACGGCATCGTCGCCCGGGAGAACTTCACCTGCTGCCGCGGCTGCGGCATGTCGGAGATCGGCGCGGAGGCGGACGGCAAGCCGGGGGTGCGCGGGTTCGTCTTCTTCCACCAGCAGGGCACGCGCGGGGCGGCGCAGGGGCACGGCCTGTCGCTCTACTACGGCGGGTTCGACGGCTCGGAGGAGACCACGAAGGCCGTCGGACACCGGGTCGTGGCGGCGCTGACCGCGGCCGGGCTGTCCGCGCAGTGGGACGGCGACCCGGGCAAGGCGATCGAGGTCGCGGCCTTGGAATGGCGCAAGCGCCTGGTGGGATGAGACACCGGGCGGGCCGTTCGCCCGCCCGGTCGACCGTCCGCTCTCCCGGCCGGTGTCCACGCTGTGAGAGGAGGGTCCCGGCCCCCGGCACCGGTCTGCTTCAATGGCCCCATGGCCAGCTACCAGAGGCACACCGCGACGGGTCGCCATGACCTCGAGCCCTTCTGGCCGTCCCGTCAGCACCACGACTTCGACCGGGTGTGTTGCCGCGCGACGAACGCGCCGGCCCTCTAAAGCCGTACACACCCCGGCCTTCGGCCGGCGCGAACCGCGTACGTCCTCGGCGAGCCCGACCACGAACCCGCGGCCGTCGACCTCCGACGAACTCCTCGCGCGAAAGAGCTGACCTCTCATGGCGACCACTCGTTCCCTGTCCACCGCCGCCCCCTTCAACGCCCCGTCGGCCACCGGGCCCCGGCACCGGCTGCGCGCCGTCGACCGGGAGGAGGTGGTGACGGTCGCGGATCTGCTGCCCCCGGGCGCCACCTGGCTGCCGGCGCCGCAGCACACCCTGCCCACGCTCCCCGGACAGCCGCCGATGATCGGCTATCTGGTGCTCGTCCCGGCCGACCAGCAGCCGCCGTTCCCGGTGGCGGTCCCGGACCGGCCGGAGGCCACCCGCCCAGAAGACCCCACGACCCCCGCGGGCCCCACACCCGCCGCGGGCCCCACACCCGCCGCGGGCTCCGCGCCGGGCGGCGAACCGCCGATCCGCGTCGACACCGTGCAGCGCACCGCCGAGGTGGCCGGGCGCCCGCTCGACCTCACCTATCTGGAGTTCGAGCTGCTGGCCCACCTGGTGGCGCACCCGGGCCGGGTGCACACCCGGGACCAGCTGGTCGGCACGGTGTGGGGCTACGGACATGTGGGCGACGGCCGTACGGTCGACGTCCACATCGCCCGTCTGCGCCGCAAGCTGGGTGCCGAACACCGCGACACGATCCGCACGGTGCGCCGGGTCGGCTACAAGTACGTGCCCCCCGTGGGCGGCTGAGCCCGGGTGCCCGCCCGTCTGCTGACGGCAGACAGGCGTTCCGTACCGCCGCCCCGGCGGGCAGAGTCGACGGCATGAGACTTCTGATGCTGGGTGGCACGGAGTTCGTGGGCCGGGCCGTCGTGGAGGCGGCCCTGGGCCGGGGCTGGGAGGTGACCGTCTTCCACCGGGGACGGCACGAGGCGCCGCCGGGTGTGCGCTCGCTGCTCGGCGACCGCACCGCGCCCGGCGGTCTGGCCGCACTCGCCGAGGACCCGGGCGAGTGGGACGTCGTCGTCGACACCTGGTCGGCGGCGCCCCGCGCGGTGCGGGACGCGGCGCGGCTGCTGCGGGGCCGCGCCCGCCGCTATGTGTACGTGTCGAGCTGCTCGGTGTACGCATGGCCCCGGGCCGCCGAGCACGGCGAGGACGCGCCGCTGGTGGAGGACGCCTCCGCCGACGCCGAGCAGACCGCGTACGCACAGGACAAGCGCGGTGGTGAACTGGCCGTGCTGGACGCCTTCGGCGAGGAGCGGTCGGTGCTCGTACGGGCCGGGCTGATCCTCGGCCCGTACGAGAACATCGGCCGGCTGCCCTGGTGGCTGGCCCGCACGGCGCGCGGCGGCCCGATGCTGGCGCCCGGCCCGCGCGACCTGCCTCTCCAGTACGTGGACGTCCGTGACCTGGCCGAGTGGGTCCTGCACGCGGCGGAGCGGGAGCTGAGCGGGCCGTACAACCTGGTCAGTCCGCCGGGGCACACCACGATGGGCGAGCTGCTGGACACCTGCGTGACGGTCACCGGCGGCACGGCCGAACTCCGGTGGACCGAACCGGAGGTGATCCTGAAGGCGGGCATCCAGCCGTGGACCGAGCTGCCGGTGTGGGTGCCGCCGGGCAGTGACCTGCACGACGCCCTGCACAGCAGGGACGTCTCACGGGCGGTCGCGGCGGGGCTGAGCTGCCGGCCCGTCGAGGAGACCGTGGCCGACACCTGGCGGTGGCTCCAGGACCTCGGCGGGGTGGCGCCCCAGCGTCCGGACCGGCCGCACTCGGGCCTCGACCCGGAGGTGGAGGCGAAGGTGCTCGGGGCGGGCTGAGGCGTGGGAGGTGTACGAAGCACCACCCCTGGGGCGGGTGTTCCGGCCGTCTCGGACGACGACAACCGGCGCGTGCCGGCGGTTCTCGCCTATCTCGACCACGGCCGGTGATATCGGACCGGCTCGTTCACCCACCGTCGGGGATCAACAACTCCCGGTGCGGAAGGGGCTGTTGAGAACACAGCTCCCTCACGAATCTCGCATCAATTTCCGAGACATCTGAACACCCCTGGGACGGCCTCCGTATGGAAGGGAGCCGCTTCACTCCTGTCGGGCGCCTCGATGCCCCCGAAAAAGGAAGTCAGAGGAGTTCCATGGGACGCAACACAAGAAAACGCCGGACGCCGATGGCCACCAAGGCCATAGCCGCATCGGCGGCCCTAGCGCTCGGTGGGGGCGGGCTGATCTGGGCGAACTTCTATGCCTCGGCGCATGAGGAGAACTCGGCGAACCAGACGAAGTCCGCGGGCGCACAGATCGCCACGATCCAGTGCCCGGACGTCGGACAGAAGCTGACCGACGTGCCGGACGGCGCCCGCCAGGGGGTGGACAAGGAGCTGGCGAACCTCGACAAGCAGATCAGCGAGGCCTACAGCCGGCTCGCCTCCACGCGCCAGGCCCAGGCCGGTGACTCGGGCTTCGTCGACAACGCCATCCTCGGCCCGCTGAAGTCGAAGCGGGTCGCGGCCATCGACCGGATCGGCATCAACATCCGGCGGGTGGGCGGCCAGGCGCCGGGCAACCTGGAGCAGCTGGCCGAGTGCAAGGGCATGGTCGCCGACGCGAACACCAACGACGGCAACGCCGGGGACGGTCAGAACAACGACGGCCAGAACCAGGACGGCCAGGACCAGAACCAGGACGGCGGTCAGGACCAGGGCGGCGGTCAGGACCAGGGCGGCGACAACGGCCAGGACCAGGGTCAGGGCGGCAACGGCGGTCAGGCCGGCAACGGCCCGGTGGCCGACGACTTCATCAACATCGAGGACGTCCAGCCCAACTCCCGCAACCTGCCGAACGGTCTCGCCGCGAACGGCGACGGTGGTTCCACGGGCTCGTTCACCACGAACTGCGGCACCAACGAGAACGAGAACCGCAACTCGGACAACGTGATCGTGGCGCCCGGCGTCTCCAACGGCGCGCAGCACCAGCACGACTACGTCGGCAACCAGAGCAACAACGCCTTCGCGAGCGACGAGGACCTGGCGAACGCCCAGACGTCCTGCCAGAACCAGGGCGACAAGTCGTCGTACTTCTGGCCGGTCCTGCGCATCCAGGACGGTTCGGACGACATCGACGCGGGTCAGCCCGGCGGTGGCCAGGACGGCAACGTCGGCAAGATCGTCGAGCCGGCCGAGGCCCAGCTGAAGTTCGTCGGCAACCGCACCAGCGACGTCGTCGCGATGCCGAAGGCCCTGCGCATCATCACCGGTGACGCCAAGTCCTTCACCAACGGCCTGAACAACGCAAACACCTCCTGGAGCTGCACCGGCTTCGAGGACCGCCAGGTGACGGACAAGTACCCGCTCTGCCCCGAGGGCAGCAGTGTGGTCCGGACGTCCAACTTCCAGAGCTGCTGGGACGGCCAGAACATCGACAGCGCCAACCACCGCACCCACGTGGACTTCGTGGAGGCGGACGGCAGCTGTTCGAACGGCTTCAAGGCGATCCCCCAGCTCCAGGTCCGTCTGGTCTACGACGTACCGGCGCCGCAGATCGAGAACGGGCAGGTCCAGAACCCGTTCGCGGTGGACTCCTTCCCGGAGCAGCTGCACAAGGCGATCACCGACCACAACGACTTCATCAACTTCTTCGACGAGAACGTGATGAACGAGATGGTCCAGTGCATCAACAACGGCGAGGACTGCCAGTAGTCCTCATCCGGTAGAGAGCAGCAGAAAGCCGGCGGTGGGAATTCCCACCGCCGGCTTTCGCTTGGCCCGGCCCGCGCGATCAACCGTGATGGCTGCTGCCGCCGTCGTGACCGCCCTTGTTGTGGCTGCCCCCGGGGTTCATGTGCTCGGAACCCTCCTCCATGGTCCCGCCGAGGGTGCCCTGGAGCGACGTGACCGTCTTCTCCTGGCCGACGGCGACCCACTTACGGCCGACGAGGTAGTAGCCGCCGTAGTCCTTGGCGTTGTTCAGCCATTCGCGCTGGCCGCGGTCGGTGGCGAAGGTCGCGAGGACGTACTTCTCCTTGCCCTTCTTGCAGAGGGCCTGGCGGATCTCGTCGGCGTCGGTCTGCATGTTCGGCTTGCACTTGGCCTCTGCCGCGATGTGCTCCAGGCTGCCGGTCACCGCCTCCGGCACGGCCGCCTCGTCCTTGCCGCCGGATCCGCAGCCGGCCAGCGCCAGTATCGCCACCGCGCCGCTCAGCGCGAGCATCGGTCGGGTCACCCTCATCTGTTCCTCCGGTCCTTGTCACGGCACGGTCCGGACGCATGCCGCACAGAGCCCCGGCAAGAGGCTCTCGCCTTCGATACGGCTGTGGCGGGCGCAGCGCTCAAATTCGGGTGTCGGCACAGGCACGTCCGTGCGAGTGTGTCCCCGTGAACCAGGACTGGGAAGATCGCGTGGCCGCCTTGTGGGACCGGTTCGACGGCTACGCCGAAACCGAGGGGGACGAGGCCCGCTTCCGCGCCGACGTCGACGCCCTCGTCGCCGAGCTGCCGGAGGGCAGCCCGCTCCGGCCGTTCGAGCGGGCCTGTGCCTGGGACTCCACGGGCCACTCGGACCAGGCCGTTCCGCTCTACCGGGAGGCGCTCGGCCTCGGCCTCGCCGGCGTCAGCCCCTACAGGGCCCGCCGCACGAAGATCCAGCTGGCCAGTTCACTGCGGAACATCGGGCAGGCGGCGGAGGGCGTCAAGCTGCTCGAAGCCGAACTGGACGCCCCGTCCGACGAGCTGGACGACCCCGTCCGCGCGACGCTCGCGCTGTGCCTGTCCAGCCTGGGCCGCGACCGCGAGGCGTTGTCGCTGGCCCTCGGCGCCCTGGCCCCGCACCTGCCGCGCTACCAGCGGTCGATGGCGAACTACGCCCGGCTTCTCGTGGCGCCCGGGGAGCAGCCGGGGGCGTGACCCCCGTGGTCAGGTGACCATCCCCCGATTCGCTCGTTCTGCTGAACGTGCAGCCACAGGATGTCGCCCAGCGCCCCGCGCTCCCCTCCCCCGCCGGCCCGGTCGTCGATGTCGAGCAGGCCGAGGCCGCGCTCGTCGAGCACTATCCGCGGCTCGTGCGGCTCGCCTATCTGGTGCTGGCTCCGGGCCTGGGCCGCAGCAGGCGCGTCCTCACCGCACACGCCCTCACCCAGCGCGCACTCCCCCGCACCCGCACACCGGCCCCGGTGATCCCGGCCCAGTCGACCGGCCGGGACGGTGATCCGGGCTACGCCCTGGTCCGTCTGCAGGTGCTGCGTACGGCGCTGGAGGCAGGGCTGCCGCTGAAGCGCAGGGGCTTGCCCAAGCGGTCCCAGCTGCCGCCGGTGCTGCCGCAGGTGTGGGGCCTGAAGCTGTTCCCGCGCTCCGGAGGCGCCGACGAACTCGCCCTGGACCAGCGGCTGTCCACCCTGTCCGGGCCGGCCCGGGCCGCCTACGCGCTGCGCGGTCTGGAGCGGCTGACGGACGACGGCGTACGCAAGGTGCTCACGGCCGCGGGCGTCGCCGACGCGGACGGTGCGCTGCTGGAGGCCGCCGGCGTCCCGGCGCAGTACGGGCTGCTCGACTCCCCCGAGTTCGACCCCTGCTCGCTCCAGGCCCGCCCCACCGACCTGATGCGGCGCCGCCAGCATCTGAAGGCCGCGCTGGCCGCCGGTGCGGCCCTGCTGGTGTGCGGGGCGCTGCTGGGTCTGCCCGGTGAGGGCTGGGGGCCCGACGGCGCCGCCGCACCGCCGTACGCGCGCAATCCGGCCGCCCAGGCCGCCCTGGACCCCGCGAAGCTGACCCGGGTCTCCCCCACCGCGTGGCGCGGCTTGGCACGCACCGACTTCTCGGCGTGGCCGGCCCGCGGCGACCTCACCGGCGACTCGGCCCTGCTGCGCCGCGCCCTGGCCGTCTGGGCGCGCCCCGGCGAGACGGTCCGGGTCTCCGCGACGCCCGGCACGCCGTCCGGCGGCCCGGCCGGACCGCCCCAGCTGCTGTACGCGGGGACGGTCGACGCGGCGCGCGTGGTGATCCTCTACGACGGTCTGCGCATCGCCCGGTACGCCGAGCCGAAGGAGGGCACGCGGGGCGCCGCCCTCGACTTCGCGCGGGTCGACGGCGCGGGCCGGGCCGAGGCGGGCGCGGTGGTCCTCGGCCGGGCCGACGGCAACGTCCGCTATCTGACCGCCCCCTGGGTGAAGAAGGCGGGCGAGCGGGACCTGATGAGGCCGGGCTCCGGCGCGATGGACCTGGCCCTCACCGACGGTGTGACCGCGCCGCTGGCCAGCCCGGTCCTGCGGTCCGGCGCGTGTACGTCGTGGAACGTGCTGCAACTGACCGACGGTACGGAGACGCGGCTGATGACCGACCTCGGCGAACTGGTCCCGGCCCGGCTGACGGCCGGACGGCCCGGGTCTCCGGGCGAGGTGTCCGGAGCCGAGGCGCTGCGCACCTGGGAGCCGTTCGCCTGCTCTCTGGGGACGGTGCGCTCCGCGGGCGTGCGGAGTGTCAACGCCTGGCCGTTCAACGAGCAGCCGCTGCCGGACGCGAGCGGTTCGGCCGCGTGGGTGTGCACCCGGGCAGAGACCTGGCGGGGCGGCGGGGCGCGGGTGCTGGCCCAGTTCCACACGCCGGGCGGGAGGTACGGGGCGGTGGCGGCGAAGGCCGAGAACGCTCTCGCGTGCGGGGCACGCGAGCCGCACGTGCTGGCCGGAGTGCTGTGGAAGTCGAAGGCGGGCGACTGGTATCTGCTGGCCGCCGGCAGCCGGGCGACCGCGTCGGTCCGGGCGACGGGCGGGGTCGCCGGGTCGTCGCAGACCAGTCTGCTGACCGTGCCGGCCGAGCAGGGGGCGCGGGCCGAGCTGAAGGGCACCCTGCGGGACGGGCGCCCGATCGGCGGGCTGCACTGACCGACGGCCCGGGCACCCGCCCGGGGCACCCGCGTGAACATCCGTGATCGATCCGATCCGTTCAAGGCTGGAATCGATCGGTAAGGTGTTCGCATGACTACCGGGGTTCGCCGCAGAATGGGAGTCGAGGAGCGGCGGCAGCAGTTGATCGGCGTCGCCCTCGAACTGTTCAGCCGCCGCTCGCCCGACGAGGTCTCCATCGACGAGATAGCGTCCGCCGCGGGCATCTCACGCCCGTTGGTCTACCACTACTTCCCCGGCAAACTCAGCCTGTACGAGGCCGCGTTGAAGCGGGCCTCGGAGGATCTCGCGGCCCGTTTCGTGGAACCGCACGAGGGGCCGCTGGGGGCCCGGCTGCTGCGGGTGATGCGCCGCTTCTTCGACTTCGTCGACGAGCACGGCCCCGGTTTCTCCGCCCTGATGCGCGGCGGTCCGGCGGTCGGCTCCTCCACGACCAACGCGCTCATCGACTCCGTACGGCAGGCCGCGTATGTCCAGATCCTTTCGCATCTGGGCGTGACCGATCCGCCCGCGCGGCTGGAACTCGTCGTGCGTTCCTGGATCTCGCTCGCCGAGTCGACGGCGCTGATCTGGCTGGACGGCCGGCGCATCCCGCGGGCCGAGCTGGAGGTCCAGCTCGTCCACGACTTCGCGGCGCTCACCGCGGTCAGCGCCGCCCAGGACGCGGAGATGGGCGCTCTGATGCGCCGCATCGCCCAGGCGGAGCCGGCCGACGGCCCGTTCGCCCAGCTGGCCGGGCGCCTCCTGGCGCTGGCGACCTGAGCCCGCCGGCTCCCGGACTTCTCGGCCTCTCAGCTCTCGAACTTCCGGTAGGACGCATCGAGTTCGCGTACCTCGGCGGAGGCGTGCAGCGCGCGTCCCTCGGCGGCCTTCAGGTGGGTGCGCAGCAACTCCAGGGTGGCCTCGGTGAGCCGGGCCTTGGTCTCCTCGGTGCGGCCGGGGAGCAGCGCGATGTGGACATGCACATGGGCGTGCCCCTCGGTCTCGGGGCCGACCACGACGTCCTCGGTCCGGCGGAACCGGGTCTTGCACGCCGCCGGCTTGGCGGCCGCGATCTCGACCGTCGCCTCGTGCAGGGCCTGCGCGAACCCGGGCCGGTCGAAGTCGTCCGCGAGGTCGGCGGAATAGTCGACGGTGATCTGCGGCATGAGCACTCCTGGTCTGGGCGGCCGATGGGCTCACCCTAACCGCAGAGCCAGCATCGCGATGTCGTCCTCACGGTCCCGGCCGAAGCAGCCGAGGAGCACGTCGCAGAGGGTGTCGAGGCCGGCCGGGGCGTCCGCGGCGGCCGTGCGGAGCTGTTCCAGGGAGGTCTCCAGGGGGGTGCCGCGGGTCTCGATGAGGCCGTCGGTGACCATGAGGAGGCGGTCGGTGGGCTTCAGCCGCCGCTCGGTCGGTGCGGGCCGTTCCAGGCCCAGCCCGAGCAGCGGACCGCACGCGTCGACGTACTCGGCGCCACCCCCGTCGCGCAGGATCAGCGGCGGGATGTGCCCGGCGTTGGCGATCCGCGCCCGTCCGCTGCCGGGATCGACCAGGGCCAGGCAGACGGTCGCCGTGACATCGGGGTGGTACTGCTGGAGCATCCGGTCGAGCCGCTCGGCCAGGACCACCGGGTCGCTCTCGGTCACGCAGTAGGCGCGCAGCGCGTGCCGGATCTCGACCATGACGGTGGCCGCGTCCAGCGAGTGCCCGACGACGTCGCCGACGGCGGTGAGCACGCCGTCGGCGGTGCGCAGGGCGGCGTAGAAGTCGCCGCCGATCTCGGTCTGCCGGGAGGCGGGCACGTAGCGGACGACGATGTCGACGCCAGGCAGGTCCGGCAGCTTGTGCGGCTGGGGCAGGAAGCTGTGCTGGAGGGTGAGGGCGACGTGCCGCTCCACCCGGTACAGCAGCAGTGGCTCGGCGGCCAGGGCGCAGGCCTGGGCGAGGCGGCCGAGCAGCCCGTCGGCCGCGGGGTCGGTGATCGCGGTCCGGCGTACGGGGGTGGCGAGGCAGACCGCGGTCCGGCCGTCCTGGGCGGTGGCCACCGTCAGGCGGGCGTCCTCCTCGACGCCCGGCCGGAACATCCCGGCCGGCCACAACGGCGCGGGGACGACGGTGCTGTGGACGCCCGTGCGGCCCTCCGCGAGCCGGGTGACCAGCCGGGCCGCCGCCTGGTGGGCGCCGGTGTTCGCCGGTGCGGGACGACACCGGGCCGTGCCCCGGTACGGCTCCCCGTCCGCGCCGATCACGAACACCACGGCGGGCGAGGCGGTGAGGCGGGCGGCGCCGTCGGCGGCCGCGGCGGCGAGTTCCCGCGGGCAGCGGGCGGCCTGCACCGTGACGATGGCCTCGGACAGCAGCGTCAGACGGTGGACGGCGGTCTCGGCGCCCGTGCTGCGGCGCGCCCCGCGCACGGCGGCCCGGACGACGGCCTGGATCTCCTGCGGCTCGGCGGGCACGGTCAGATAGGCGTCGCCGCCCGCGTCCAGGCCCCGGCACCGGTCGCCGGGCGCGGTCGCGGCGGCGGAGAAGTGCACGACGGGCAACGCGGCCAGGGGCGGCCGGGCCCGGACCCGGCGGCACAGTTCGAAGCCGCTCATGTCCGGCAGGCCCACGTCGACGAGGGCCACGTCGGGCAGGGTGCCGTCCCGGAGCCGGACGTCGAGCTCGACGAGCGCCTCGCCCCCGCTGGCGACGGGCACGACCCGGTGGCCGGCCCGGCTCAGCACCGCGCCCATGGCGTAGCGGCTGGCCGCGACGTCGTCCACGACCAGCACGGTGGTGCCGGGGCTGTGCTGCGTGCCGTTGCGGTCCATCTTCGACTGGGCGCCTCGGGGCGTACGTGGGTGGGGCAGACCGTCGGTCGCGGCCTGCCCCACCCAACGTAGTGCGGCTATCCGGCGGCCCGGGTGAAGACGGCGACCGTGCGCCCCGGAACGGCGAACGTGCCCGATTTCGCCGCGTAGGAGGACGACTTGACGGTAGAGTCCGCCCCCGCCGCCTGCACGGGGTGCAGCCGGTAGCCGGTCCCGGCGAGTGCGGGGACGCGCTGTTCCCGCCGCTCGGGGGTGGCGTTGAAGACGACGACGAG
The DNA here is from genome assembly GCF_056430805.1 of Streptomyces sp. NPDC045955. Classification (NCBI taxonomy): domain Bacteria; kingdom Bacillati; phylum Actinomycetota; class Actinomycetes; order Kitasatosporales; family Streptomycetaceae; genus Streptomyces; species Streptomyces sp. NPDC045955. The sequence goes on along the minus strand of NZ_JBWKKY010000007.1, from coordinate 373,203 downwards.
GTCACCGAGCCGCATGGTGATCACGCCGGGCGTCTCGTCCTTGCCGGACAGCGGGAAGGAGAGCCGGGACTGCACCTGCTCGGCGGTGCGGAGGGAGAAGTCCCGCTCGGTGGTACGGATCCGCAGCAGGTCCCGGTAGGCCGCCGAGGCGCCCTCGATCTGCTCGCAGCCCACCCTGACCTTGCTCAACAGGGGCTTGGCGTACGGCCATTTGGCTGCGTTGTCGGCCGCCATGGGCAGTCCGCGGCCGAAGCCGTTGCCGTCGGCGCAGTTCCAGTGGACGGCGTTGAACCAGTCGCCGCTGTCGTAGGAGTTGCGGTCCAGGGACTTGGAGCGGAGCAGGTCGGTGCCCGCCTGGGAGAGGGCCGGGCCCTGGGACAGGGTGGCCGTCGCCATGGCCAGGACCTGCATCCGGGCCCGGTCGGACGCGCTGGTCGTGGCGGGCAGTTTGAAGGTCAGCGCGTCGAACAGGGACTCGTTGTCGTGCGCGTCGGCGTAGGCGAGGGCGTCGCCGGGGGCGTCCGCGTAGCCGGCGGGTGAGCCGTTGTAGTCGACCTCGGAGCCCTTGACCTCCTTGCCGCTGGTGTCGGTGAACCGGTAGCCGGCGAGGTTGCCGGAGAGCCCGACCTTGATCAGGTCCTGGTAGTGCAGCAGGCGGGCCTTCTGCTCGGCCGGAGTGCCGTTGTGCTCCGAGGAGTTGGGTTCGGTGTGGAGACCGGACGCGAAGCCCTGCACGCCGGGGTCCTCGTCGAAGGGACCGCCGCCGCGCACGGCGTCACGGGCCCGGTCGGAGAAGGTGGCGATGCCGGTGCCGGCCATGTTCTTCTGGGTGGCCTGGACGAACCGGGCGTCATCGGCGACCTCACCGAAGTTCCAGCCCTCCCCGTACAGGATGATCTTCTTGCCGTCGACGCCGTCCTTCTCCGGGGTGAGCGCGTCGAGGGCTTTCCGGACCGCGAGGATGTTGGCCTTCGGGTGGTGGCCCATGAGGTCGAAGCGGAAGCCGTCGACCTTGTACTGCTTGGCCCAGGTGACGATCGAGTCGACGACCAGCTTGCCCATCATGGCGTTCTCGGTGGCGGTGTTGGCGCAGCAGGTGCTGTTCGCCACCGAGCCGTCGGCCAGGAGCCGCTGGTAGTAGCCGGGCACGATCCGGTCGAGGACGCTGGTCCGCTCCTGGCCGGCGGCCGCGGTGTGGTTGTAGACGACGTCCATCACGACCCGCAGGCCGCTGTCGTTGAGGGCCTTCACCATCTTCCGGAACTCGACCGTGCGGGCCGTGCCGTCCGGGTCGGTGGCGTAGGAGCCCTCGGGGACCGTGTAGTGGTACGGGTCGTAGCCCCAGTTGTAGGCGTCCTTCGCGGCGATCCTCCCGACGCACTCCTGCTGCTGGTCCGAGTCGGCCGGGTAGGAGGCCAGGTCGCAGTCGACGCTCGCCTGGTCGGCCGCGCGCTCCGGGATGGTGGCGATGTCGAAGGCGGGCAGGAGGTGGACGTACGAGGTGCCGGCCTTGGCCAGCTCGCGCAGGTGCTTCGAGCCGTCGCTCGCCTTGTCGGTGAAGGCGAGGTAGGTGCCCGGGTGCCGGGCCGTCCGGTCCTCGACGGAGAAGTCCCGGATGTGCAGTTCCTGGATCTGGGCGTCCCGCAGCGGTACGGCCTCGGGCTTGGCGTACGTCGACCAGCCGGAGGGCTTCAGCGCCTTGTCGTCCAGGTCGACGACGAGGCTGCGCTTCGAGTCGGCGGTGAGGGCGAGAGCGTAGGGGTCGGTGACCTTGTTGGTGACGACCTTGCGGACGCTGGGCGCCCAGACCTTCACGACGTATCGGTAGGGCTTGTTCCGCCAGGACGCGGGGCCGGTGACGGACCAGACGCCGGTGAGGGAGTCGCGTTTCATGGGGACGGTGCGGTCGCCGATCTCCAGGGCCACTGACTGCGCGGTCGGCGCCCACACGGACAACGCGGGGCGGCCCTTGGGGAACGTCGGCCCCAGGTCGGCCTTCGTCGCGTCGTACAGGTCGTCGAGGACACCGGCGATCTGGACGCCGGTCGCCGCGAGCACGGCCCCGTTCACCGCGTGCTGCGTGGCGACGACCTGGCCGCGCAGGGCCTCGCGGACCCGGTCGCGGTCGCGCGGGTCGACGGTCCAGGCGTCGTACTCCTTCAGGTGCGGGAACCTGGCCTTCTGGGCGTCGGTGAGTTCGCTCTTCGACAGGCGCAGCCACTTGGCCTCGCCGGTCAGCGCGCCGTCCCGCACCGCGATCGAGCCGTCCCGGGAGTAGAGCAGCTGGGTGGAGGCGGCGGCGTCGGAGCCGTTCCAGGCGAGGGTGTTCCGGTCGATCCAGACCGCCTTGGACGTGGTCAGGTCGAGGGCGGCGGCACTGCCCGCGGGCTGCGGGAGCAGGTACTTCTCCTGGCCGCTCAACAGCCACACCTCGTGGCCGTTCGCCTTGAGGTCGAGCGACTGGTCGGCGGGCAGGTCCTTCTCGTCGCCCTTGTGGATGATGTAGCTGAGGCTGGTGGCACCGTCGCTGAGCGGTACCTCGAAGACCGCACCATACGTATCAGTCTTGACCGGCTTCAGGGGGTTCGACCACTCGGTGGGCCGCGCGGCGCCCGTCCAGACGTGCAGGCCCCAGCCGTCGTAGTTCCCGTCGGCCCGGTGGTAGTGCAGGACGGCCTTGCTCCTGTCGGGGGCCGGGTAGGCAGGGCGCTCGGTGGTGACGGTCTCCTTGCCCTGCTCGATCCAGACCTCGCCGGTCCTGGTGACGTCGATCGTGCGGTCGGTGGAGACGTCCTTGTCGCCGTCCTTGTCGATGACGAGGAAGCCGACGGTCGAGGCGCCGGGCTTGAGCTTGACCCAGGCGAAGGCTCCGTAGGCGTCGCGGCCCGTGAAGGGGTGGCTGTCGGGCCACTGGGTGGCCTCGCCCTCGGCGAGGTCGCCCCAGGCGTACAGGCCCCAGTCGGCGTAGTTCCCGTCCGTGCGCTTGTAGTGGACGATCGCGTAGTCGCGGGAGGACGCGGTGGGCGGCGCGTCGACGGGCGGGGTACCGGCGGTGGAGGCGGTCAGGGCGCTCGCGGTGCGGCCGGCCGAGTCGACCACGACCGCCTTGTAGCGCAGGGCCGTGCCGGGCGCCACGTGCTCGCCGATGGTGTGGGTGACCTTGTACGGGGCGTGGTCGGCGGAGCCGAGGACCTGCCACTTGTCGTTGCCGGTCTGGGCCGCGAAGACGACGCGGTTCAGCTGACCGCCGTCGACGTCCGCGGAGACCTCCACGGTGCCGGTGGCGCCTGCCGCCGGGGCCTTCAGGGTGACCGTCGGAGCGGTGGCGGGCGCGGCGAGCCGGCCGGCCGCCTTGAGGACGACCGCCGAGCCAGGCGGGACGGTGACGGTGAGCTTCCTGTCGCCGTCGCTCTTCAGGGAGTCCTCGGTGCCGTAGATGCCCTTGAACGTCATGCCGGCCGAACCGGTCGCGAAGGTCGCCGTCCTCGCCTCGCCCGCGTTGTTGGCGGCGACGACGTACTCGATGCCGCTCTTGGCGTCGGTGCGGGAGAAGGCGTACACGCCCCGGCCCTCGGCCGCGTAGCGCTGCTCCTGGACGCCGTCGGCCAGGGCGGGGTGGGCCTTGCGGAGCTTGGCGAGAGCACTGATCTGCCGGTAGAGCGGTGCTCTCGTGTCGTAGGCGTCCTCGGCGTGGGTGCGGTCGGTGCCGATCAGGTCGTCGTCGATGTAGTCGGCGGTGCGGGAGGCGAACATGCTCTGCCGGGCGTCCTTGTCACCGCCCGCGCCGGTGAAGCCCTGCTCGTCGCCGTAGTAGACGACGGGGTTGCCGCGGCTGAGGAACATCAGCTCGTGGGCGAGCCGGTCCTTCTTCAGCAGCTCGGCGTCGGTGGCCTTGGGGTCGTCCTGCCTCAGGAAGTACCCGATCCGGCCCATGTCGTGGTTGCCGAGGAAGGTGACCTGCTCGTACGCGTTGGCCTTGTCGGTCGTGTACTTGTAGTCGTCGCCGAAGACTTTCGCGAGCTTCTGCGCGCTGCCGCCCTGGGAGGCGTACTGCCGGGCCGCCTCCTGGAAGGGGAAGTCGAGCGTGGCGTCGAGGCGGCCCTGGGTGACGTACGGGGAGGTGACGTCCGTGTCGGCCGAGTAGACCTCGCCGAACATGAAGAAGCCGTCGCGGCCCCGCTGTGCGGCGTACGCGTCCAGGGCGGTCGCCCACTGCGTCCAGAACTCCGTGTTGACGTGCTTCACGGTGTCGATCCGGAAGCCGTCGACGTCGAAGTCCCGCACCCAGCGCTGGTAGATCCGCTCCATGCCGCGCACGACCTCGGGCCGCTCGGTCCACAGGTCGTCGAGGCCGGAGAAGTCGCCGTGCGTGGAGCTCTCACCGGCGAAGGTGGAGTCGCCGCGGTTGTGGTACATCGTCGGGTCGTTGAGCCACGACGGGACTTTGACGTCCTTCTTCGCGGCGGGGACGGTCGGCGTGCGCGGGAAGGAGTCCGCGTCGACGGCCGGGAACTTCGACGTTCCCTCCGCGTAGTCGGCGTCGTCGAAGGGCACGCCGTCCTTCGTCAGGTACGGGAAGGCGCCCTTGGAGAGGTAGTCGTAGGACTTCTCCTCGTAGTCGACGACGTCCGCCGTGTGGTTGGTGATGACGTCGAAGAAGACCTTCATGCCCTTGGCATGGGCCTTGGAGATGAGGGTTTCCAGGTCCTTGTTGGTTCCGAAGTGCGGGTCGACCTGGGTGAAGTCCGTGATCCAGTAGCCGTGGTAGCCGGCGGAGGCGTTGCTCCCCGTGCCCTGGACGGGCTGGTTCTTGAAGATCGGGGCCATCCAGAGGGCGGTGGTGCCCAGGCCCTTGATGTAGTCGAGCTTCTTGGTCAGGCCCTTGAGGTCGCCACCCTGGTAGAAGCCCTTGTCGGTGGGGTCGTAGCCGGTGGACAGGCGGGAACCGGTCAGCCCGCCCTTGTCGTTGCGCGGGTCGCCGCCCGCGAAACGGTCCGGCAGGACGAAGTAGAACTGCTCACGGGTGGCGTCGTGGCGGGCGGGCTCGGCGGCGAGCTTCGCGTCGGACGGGGGCGCCGGCGGGGTGGCCGCCCCGGCGGCGAGCGGCTGGACGAGTGCCGCGGCCAGCGCGGTGGCGGTGACCGCAGCGACCCGTCCTGCACGGGAGGTTCGGCGCCTGGACGGCACCGGCCATCTCGGTATCACTGACGTGGACTCCTTGCGATTGCGGCTCTCTCGGGTCCGACCCCGCGCGAACGTATCGCCGCCGAAACGCTTTCAGCAAGAGTCCTGCAACTGCTGGAAAGAACTTTCAGCAGCTCGGCTTGGCCGCATGGATCGCCAAGGCCGTGTGCGAGCCCAGCGTGGCCGTCAACTGCCCGCTGGAGTTCACCGTCACGGTCCTGTTGTTCTGCACATCGCAGTACGTCCCCGCAGGCAGCGACGTCTGATACGTACGGCTCAGCGAACCCGGCTCGTGGTTGATGGCCACGAAGCCCTTGCCGCCCCGGCCGAAGGCGATGGCGTCGCCCCCGTTGTCCCACCAGTTGGTGACGGGCTCACCGCGGGTGGTGTTGCGGAAGCCGACCATCGACTTGATCTCCGGCCACTTGTGCTGGCACTTCCAGCCGTCCTGCCAGCAGGCGTTGACCTGGCCGCCGTTCGGCGGGCCGGCGTCGTGGTCGGTGAATTCGTACCCGGAGTTGATGTCCGGGGCGCCGTAGGGCCACGCGAGCATGAAGACGTTGGCCAGGGTGTAGGTGGCGTTGTCCTTGTAGCTGAGGGTCGAGCCGTTGCGCTCGGTGTCGTGGTTGTCGACGAAGACGCCGGAGACGCCGCTGTTCATGTAGCCCCAGCCCTCGCCGTAGTTCTTCAGATAGGCGAGGTTCTCGTTGGTGAAGACCCGCTTGAGGTCGTACGCGTACCGGAACTCCTGCACGTCCCCGTTGCCCGTGTACTCGGTGGGCTGAACGGCCTCGCCGCTGCCGTGGATGACCTCCTGCTTCCAGTACGCCGACGGGTTGTTCAGCCGGGACTTGATGTTCGCCAGGTCGGCGGCGTCCATGTGCTTGGCAGCGTCGATGCGGAAGCCGTCGACGCCGAGGGAGAGAAGGTCGTTCATGTAGCCGGCGATAGCGCCGCGGACGTAGGACTCACCCGTGTCCAGGTCGGCGAGACCCACCAGTTCGCAGTGCTGGACGTTCCAGCGGTCTTGGTAGGTGCTGATCCGGCTCGTGCAGTCGTCGAAGTCGTACGACGAGTAGAGGCCGGGGTAGGTGTACTTCGTGTACGACGAGCCGCCGGTGCCGGTGCCGGCGCCCGCCGACATGTGGTTGATCACCGTGTCGACGACGACCTTCACACCGGCCGCGTGGCAGGTGTCGACCATGTTCTGGAAGGCCGCGCGGTCACCGAGCCGGCCGGCGATCCGGTAGCTGACCGGCTGGTATGAGGTCCACCACTGCGGGCCCTGTATGTGCTCGGCGGGCGGGGAGACCTGGACGTAGCCGTATCCGGCGGGACCGAGGGTGTTGCCGCACTCGCGGGAGACGGAGGCGTACGTCCACTCGAAGAGGACGGCGGTGACGTCCTTGGCGCCAGGTGGGGAGGCCTGTGCGTCAGTCGGGTTCATGACAACCGCAGCCGCGGCGAGCGCGGCGGCGGCGAGGTGTCTGCGTGCCATGTGGGGTTTCCTTCTTCGTTGAAGGACTGTTGAAGGTTTTTGCTGCAAGGTTCAGAAACCTTGCGGTGACGCAGAGGGTAAAGGCCCGCCGCCCCGAAGGGCAGCGGGCCGTGCCGAATTCAACGGAAAAAGATCAGCCGGTGGTCCACCACACCGTGGTGTCGGCGGGCACCTTCGCCTCGTCGTCGACCTGGACGATCTCCCCGCTCGCGACCAGCATCCGCCCGTACGCCGGCATCGCCACCGACTCGCCGGTGGTGTTCGCCACGCACACGAACTCCCCGCGCCGGAAGGCGAGCACGCCCTCGGGTGCCCGCAGCCACTCCACGGACGCGCCGGCTCCGAGGTCGGGCCGCTCCCGGCGCACGGCGAGCGCGGCCCGGTACAGCTCCAGGGTCGAGCCGGGCGCGCCGGTCTGCGCCTCGACGCTCAGCTCGCCCCAGCCCTCCGGCTGCGGCAGCCAGCTGCCCCCGTCGCCGAAGCCGTACGACGACCCGGTCCGGGTCCAGGGGATCGGCACCCGGCATCCATCACGGAAGCCGTCCTGGCCCGCGCCCCGGAAGTACGCCGGGTCCTGGCGCACCTCGTCGGGCAGATCCACGACGTCCGGAAGCCCCAGCTCCTCGCCCTGGTAGAGGTAGGCCGAGCCGGGCAGCGCCAGCATCAGCAGGGTCGCGGCCCGGGCCCTGCGCAGGCCCAGTTCCCGGTCGCCGGCCAGACGGATCTGGGTGCCGAGGCCGGGCGGGTTGGCGAACCGAGTGGCGTGCCGGGTCACGTCGTGGTTGGACAGGACCCAGGTGGCGGGGGCGCCGACCGGGCGCATGGCGTCCAGGGTGCGGTCGATGACCTCGCGCATCTCCGCGGCGTCCCAGTGGGTGCTGAGGTACTGGAAGTTGAAGGCCTGGTGCAGCTCGTCCGGGCGGACGTAGTTGGCGGTGCGCTCGATGGTCGGCGTCCACGCCTCGGCGACGAAGATGCGCTCACCCGAGTACTCGTCGAGGATGCGCCGCCACTGCCGGTAGATCTCGTGCACCCCGTCCTGGTCGAAGAACGGCATGACATCGTTGCCCAGCAGCCTTACCTGGTCGTGGGATCCAAGGTCAGGCAGCCCCTCCGCCTTCACCAGACCATGGGCGACATCGATCCGGAAGCCGTCGACGCCCATGTCCAGCCAGAAGCGCAGGATGGAGCGGAACTCGTCGCCGACCGCCGGGTGCTCCCAGTTGAAGTCGGGCTGCTCGGGGGCGAAGAGGTGCAGGTACCACTCACCGTCCGGGACCTGTGTCCAGGCCGGGCCGCCGAAGATCGACTCCCAGTCGTTGGGCGGGAGTTCGCCGTTCTTCCCCTTGCCGGGGCGGAAGTGGTAGCGGTCCCGCAGCGGGGAGCCCGGGCCCTCCGCGACGGCCCGCTTGAACCACTCGTGCTGGTCGGAGGAGTGGTTGGGCACGAGGTCGACGATGATTCTCAGGCCCAGCTCATGGGCGTCGCGGATCAGCGCGTCGGCGTCCAGGAGGTTGCCGAACATCGGGTCGACGGCCCGGTAGTCGGCGACGTCGTAGCCGGCGTCGGCCTGCGGCGAGGCGTAGAAGGGGCTGAGCCACACGGCGTCCACGCCGAGGTCGCGCAGGTACGGCAGGCGGGTGCGGACACCTTCCAGGTCGCCCATGCCGTCGCCGTTGCTGTCGGCGAAGCTGCGCGGGTACACCTGGTAGATCACCGCGTCCCGCCACCAGTCGCGACGCTTGGCGACGGCCACGGCGGACGTGGGGGTGGGGGCAGGTGCGGCTGAGTGCTGGCTCATGTCGTCCTTGATGCGTAACTGAGGTGTGGTCATGTGAGCGTGGGCTGGGTGGGTGACGAGGCGGCCGCGGCACAGCGGGGTCGGATGGGCACCGCGGCCGCCACCCGCGCCCCTCAGGGACGCGGGGAACTGCGCGACCAGCCGCGACGGACCCGCAGCCGGTCGACAAGCGGAGGTCACCCCTTCGTGCCGCCCGCCGTGAGCCCGGTCACCAGGTTCTTCTGCACGAGGTAGAAGAACGCGGCAGCCGGTATCGCGATCAGCACAGCCGTCGCGGCCATCAGGTTCCGCTGCGCGTCATGCTCGCTCACGAACGTCTGGAGACCGACGGCAAACGTGTACTTGTCGTCACTCAGCAGGAACGTCGAAGCGAACGCGACCTCGCCGAAGGCCGTGAGGAAGCTGTAGAACGCCGCGACCGCGAGGCCCGGCTTGGCGAGCGGCAGGATGAGCCGCGCGAACGTGCCGAAGGGGGTCAGCCCGTCGACGCGCCCGGCCTCGTCGATCTCGAACGGGATGGTGTCGAAATAGCCCTTCATCAGCCAGGCGCAGTACGGCACGATCGTGGTGCAGTTGACAAGGATGAGACCAAGGTAGCTGTCGATGAGCTGCAGATCCGAGAGGATCTGGTACATCGGCACGATCAGTACCGCGATGGGGAACATCTGGGTGACGAGCAGCACCCACATCAGCTTCCGGTAGCCGGGGAACCGCATGCGGGAGACCGCGTAGCCGGTGGACGCGGCGACGACGACGCCGATGAGCGTCGTGCCCAGCCCCACGATCAGCGTGCTCTTCAGCCAGTGGAAGAAATTGGTGTCCTGCAGGACGAAGGTGTAGTTGTCGAGCGCCATCTTGCCCCAGATGCGTCCGGGGTGGAGGTAGTCGTCCTTGTCCGGGCCGAGGGACAGGAAGACCAGCCAGGCGATCGGGAAGAGCGCGGTCAGGCTCGCACCGATCAGGATGCTGTGCGAGACGAGGGAGGCCGTGCGGCTGTGCTCACCGCGGCGGCGGGTGGTCGTACTCATGTCGGACTCCTGCCTCAGATCGCGAGCTGCTGCTCGTTGCGGTTCAGCCAGCGGCGGTAGAAGGAGGTGAAGACGATCAGGATGGACAGGAGCAGGATTCCGTAGGCGGCGGACTGGGCGTAGTCGCGCGGCTGCTGTCCGAAGCCCAGCTGGTAGGCCCAGGTCACGAGGATCTGGGCGTCCGGGGCGGTGTTGCCGAACAGCAGGAAGATGATGGCGAACTGGTTGAAGGTCCAGATCACGCCGAGGAGCACCACCGTGGTGCTGACGGACCGCAGGCCGGGCAGGGTGACGTACCGGAAGCGCTGCCAGGCATTGGCGCCGTCCATCTCGGACGCCTCGTACAGGCTCGCGTCGATCGACTGGAGTCCGCCGAGCAGCGAGACCATCATGAACGGCACGCCGCACCAGGTGTTGACCATGATCGCGGCGAACCGCTGCCAGGTGGTGTCCTCCAGCCACAGAGGTGTCGGCAGGTGCAGGAAGTCAAGGCCGGAGTTGATGATGCCGCCGTCGGCGAGCATGAACCGCCAGCCGAACACGGTGACGAAGGTCGGCACGGCCCAGGGCAGGACGAGGATCATCCGGTAGAGGGTGCGGCCGCGCAGCTTCTGGTTGAGCAGCAGGGCGAGACCGAGACCGATGCCGTAGTGCAGGGCGACACAGGCCGCCGTCCAGAAGACGGTCCACAAGACGTGCGACCAGAAGCGGTCGTACGCCGTCGGGCCCCACAGGATGTCGGCGTAGTTGTCCAGGCCGATGAACTTGTAGGTGGCGTCGATCTGATTGACGCCGATCGTGCGGGCGGTGTTCAGGCTGGTGGCGTCGGTGAGGGTGAGGTACAGGCCGTACGCCAGCGGGTACAGCACGAGGACGCCGAGGACGACCGCCACCGGCGCGATCATCGCGTAGGCGTACCAGTGCTTGTGGAAGCCGTTCTTCAGCCGGCTGCCCGGCCCGGGCCGCGGTTCCCGCTCACCGCGCCGCTTGCCGGTCGCTCGGTCGATGACGACTGTCATGGTTCGGCACCTTCTGGAGGTTCAAGGAGTTCGGAGGGGAGCTGCCCGGACGCGGGCGCGGCCGGTGGCCGCCGGGCCCCCTCCCCCATGACCGGGGGAGCCGGCGGCCACCCGGCGGTCACTTGGAGAAGTCCGGCACCAGCTTGGTCATGGCGGTCTCGGCGTCGCCGAGACCCTTGTCCAGGGACTCCTTGCCGCCCGCGATCTCGATCAGCTCGTCGTCGAGCGGGCCCCACAGGGAGCTGTACTCGGGCAGCGCCGGGCGCGGCTGGGCGGAGGACAGCACGCCCTGGTAGCCGGCGATTCCCGGGTCGGCCTTGACCTCGGCGGTGTAGGCGTCCTCGCGCGTGGGGAGCGTGGAGTTCTTCAGCGCGATGGTCTCCTGGGCCTTCGCCGAGGTCATGAACTTCACGAACTTCAGCGAGGCCTCCTGGTGGGCCTTGTCCGAGCCCGCGTACACCGAGAGGTTGTGGCCGCCGGTCGGAGCGCCCGCCTTGCCGGTGGAGCCGGCCGGGACGGTGGCGATGCCGAGGTTGTTCTTGTCCTTGAAGGCCGAGCCCTTGTAGAAGTTCGTGATCTCCCACGGGCCCTGGACGATCGAGGCGACCTTGCCGCTGACGAACGCCTCCTGGATGTGGGCGTAGGCGTCGGCGGTGGTGTCGGCCTTGTGCAGGCCCTTGCCCTTGAAGAGGCTCTGCCAGGTGCCGTAGGCCTTCTTGGCGGCGGGCGAGGTGACGGTGATCTTCTTGGCGTCGACGTCGACGGTGTCGGTGCCCTCGCCGTAGAGGAAGGACTGGGCGTAGTAGGCCTGGGTGGAGCCCCAGTAGCCGTCGACGCCGGTCTTGTCCTTGATGGTGGCGGCGGCCTTCTTCAGGTCGTCCCAGGTCTTGGGGGCTTCGACGCCGGCCTTCTCGAACAGGGCCTTGTTGTAGACGAGGGCGAGGGTGTCCGTGGTGAAGGGGACGCCGTAGGTCTTGCCGTCGTACCTGGCCTGCTCGATCAGGCTGGGCTGGAACTTGTCCTGCTCGGCGAGGGCCTCGGTGCCGTCCAGGGGCGCGAAGAAGCCCTTCTTGGCGAAGGCCGGGGTCCAGCCGACCTCGGAGCGCAGCACGTCGGGGGCACCCTTGGAACCGGCGGCGGTGTCGAACTTGTTCTGCGCCTGGTCGAAGGGGACGTTGACGTAGTTGACCTTGATGCCCTTGTTGGCGGCCTCGAACTCCTTGACCAGGGCCTTGTACGTCGGCGCCTCGTTGGTGGCGTTGGAGGTGTCCCACCAGGTGATGGTGACCGGGCCGTCGGCCTCGTCGCCGCTGTCGCTCCCGCCGCACGCCGTCGCCGCCAGGGCGAGGGACGCCACCAGCGCGGTGGCCGCTATGCCACGCCGCATGAGTTCTCCTTGAGGGTGAAAGCCCGTTTCGTGCTGCCGACTGCACCGTTGGCCGCCGGGCGTCGGTGAGATTAGCCGCGCTGGAAGGAGTTGCGAAAGACCTTGCAGCAAAAAGTTGCAAGGGGTGCGGATGGTTATCCTGCCGTGACCTCTTCCGGCCTCCTCCTGACCGCTGTGGAACGGGGATTTCCGGCTGTCGGGCGGGGAGTCGGGCAGTTGTGCAAGACTCTGCAAGCACTTGCCATCCGTTGCCGCCGGGTGAATCATCCGTTGCGGATCGGACGCCGACCACGACTTCGAGGGACCGCGATGACCAAGCCACCCGCAGCGGGCCGTGCGCCGGCCCGCACCAGGCGTCCCGTCGGTGTGCAAGCGCAACCCCGGCCGCTACAGTCCAGTGCTGTGACCACACGGCTTGCCGACATCGCTGCTCAGGCGGGGGTGAGCGAAGCGACCGTCAGCCGCGTCCTCAACGGGAAGCCGGGCGTCGCCGCCACCACCCGCCAGTCCGTGCTGGCCGCCCTCGACGTGCTGGGTTATGAACGCCCGGTGCGGCTGCGGCAGCGCAGCGAGGGCCTGGTGGGTCTGATCACCCCGGAGCTGGAGAACCCGATCTTCCCGGCCCTGGCCCAGGTCATCGGCCAGGCGCTGACCCGGCAGGGCTACACGCCGGTGCTGGCCACCCAGACGCCGGGCGGCTCGACCGAGGACGAGCTCACGGAGATGCTCGTGGACCGCGGGGTCGCCGGCATCATCTACGTCTCCGGGCTGCACGCGGACACCACCGCCGACATGGAGCGCTATGACCGGCTGCGCGCGCAGGGCGTGCCGTACGTGCTGGTCGACGGCTTCTCGCCGAAGGTGCAGGCGCCGTTCATCTCCCCCGATGACCGCGCGGCGATGAACCTCGCGGTGACACACCTGGTGTCCCTCGGGCACACGCGGATCGGTCTGGCCCTGGGGCCCAAGCGGTTCGTGCCCGTGCAGCGCAAGATCGAGGGGTTCGTGCGCACCATGCAGGACCAGTTGGGGCTGGGTGCCGAGGTTGTCGAGACGGAGCTGGTCCAGCACTCCCTCTACACCCTGGAGGGCGGGCAGGCCGCGGCCACGGCGCTGATCGAGCGGGACTGCACGGCGGTGGTGTGCGCCAGCGACATGATGGCGCTGGGCGCGATCAGGGCGGCTCGCCAGCGCGGCCTGGAGGTTCCGAAGGACGTCTCCGTGGTCGGCTTCGACGACTCGCCGCTGATCGCCTTCACCGACCCGCCGCTGACGACGATCCGCAAGCCGGTCCCGGCGATGGGCCAGGCGGCGGTGCGCACGCTGCTGGAGGAGATCGGCGGGACGCCCGCGCCCCACAGCGAGTTCGTGTTCATGCCGGAACTGGTGGTGCGCGGGTCGACCGCTTCGGCGCCCGGGGACCGCGCTCGCCCCTGAGGTTCCCGGCCGGATTTCGCCGTAGAACATGCGGTCCGTACCAGCGCGGGGGATGATCGGGGGGACAGGGCTTTTCTGGCAGACTTTGTGCCTATGGGTGACACGACCGTGACGACGCTGGACGGCCGGAAAGCGGCCGTTCCGGACCCGGTCGCGGCCGATCCGGGGCGGGGTCTCCTCCCCCGGCCGCGCACCCCCCGCCGGCCCCGGTTCTGGTTCGAGATCCTGCTGATCGCGGTGAGTTACTGGACGTACTCGCTCGTCCGCAACGCCGTGCCCGAGCAGAGGACCGAGGCGCTGCGCAACGCCGACTGGATCTGGCAGACCGAGCACGCCCTGGGCATCGCCGTCGAGGAGTCGGTGAACCGGGCCGTGAACTCGGTGACTTGGCTGATCATCGGCATGAACTACTACTACGCGACGCTGCACTTCGTGGTGACGCTGGGTGTGCTCGTGTGGCTGTACCGTCGCCATCCCGGCCGGTACGCGGCGACCCGCCTGGTGCTGTTCGCGACGACCGCCGTCGCCCTGGCCGGTTACTATCTGTATCCGCTGGCGCCCCCACGGCTGATGAACGGCGGCGACTTCATCGACACCGTCATGGTCCACCAGACCTGGGGGTCGATGGCGTCCGGCGACCTGAAACACATGTCCAACCAGTACGCCGCGATGCCGTCGATGCACATCGGCTGGTCCACGTGGTGCGGCCTGACGATCTTCGCCCTGGCGACGGTCCCCTGGGTGCGGGTGCTGGGCCTGCTGTACCCGGCGCTGACGCTGGTGGTCATCGTCGCCACGGCGAACCACTTCTGGCTGGATGCCGTCGGTGGCGTGCTCTGCCTGTCCTTCGGTTTCGCGGTGGCGGGTGTCTGGTACGGCCGGCATCCGTACGCACTGCCGAGAGACGTACCGAGGCGGGGCACCGGCAGGCCACACAGGCGCCCCGAACCGGCGCCCACCCCCAAGCCCTGACCCCCGACAGCACCTGGCACCCAACCGGCTCCACTGCCCCCTGACGCGCCGGGCCCGAGGACACCCCTCCCATCCGGCACCGGCGCCGCCCTCGGCGCCGCGACAGCCCGCACGGCGGCGAAACCGCCATGGCCCACGGGGCTGCCTCGGCCGGGCCGCCCGTCCCGGTCTGACATGCCCCAGCCGCAACAGCGCCCGAGCAGCCCGGGGGCTCGGTCCGAGACACCCTCTCCACCCGCCTGGCCGGCGCCGGCGCCCACCTCGGCCCCAGGTCCCCGCATGGCGGCGCGACCGCCACCGCCCACGGGCGGCCGGCCAGGTTGCCTGGACGACACTCGAGAGCCGGCCTGCCGCCCGGCCGCGGCGGCGGCGCCAACCGACACGACCACCACGGACGCGCATGGCCCGAAGGCACCTTGCCCGCCCCGCCACGGCCGCACCGGCCGCGGCCCGCGGCGGCCGGACGGCCTCCGTCCACGGGCGGAGGCCGTGGACGGAGCCCGTCCACGGGCGGCCGACCCCGCCGCTCCGGCGACGCCGCCCGCGCCGGTTCGGCATCCCCCGGCCACGGCAGTGCAACCGGCCGGCCGCCACGGGCCCGAAGGCATCGCTGCCCGGCGTGGTCGGCCCGGGCGTTCACTTCCGGTACACCACGTGCCCCCCGGTCACCGTCAGTCGCACCGGTGCCTCCGTCACCTCGTCCGCCGGGGCGGTCACCGGGTCCAGTTCCAGGGCCGTCAGGTCGGCACGGAAACCGGGAGTGATGCGGCCCGCCGTGTCGGATTCGCCCGCTGCCAGGGCCGCATGGGTGGTGCAGCCCTCCAGTGCTTCCAGGCCGGTCAGACCGGCGCGGATCGACGCCGCGCCCCTCGGGGTACGGGCCGTGGCGAGTACGGCGCGGGCGTCGTAGTGCGCGATCGGCCAGTCCGAGCCGAGGGCCACCACCGCGCCCGCGTCCCGCAGGTCCCGCAGCCGCCAGGCGCGGCCTGCCCGGCCCGTGCCCAGCCGCCGGGACCACTCGTCGGTGCCGTCGGCCCGGGTGTACGCGGTGTGCGGCGGCTGCATCGACGCCGCCACTCCCAGCCGCGCGAACCGCGGCAGCAGCTCGTCCGGCAGCGTCTCGATGTGCTCGATGCGGTGCGCCCCGCGCCCGCCCGGCCCGAGCCCCTCGACCACGTCCAGGACGTGCCGTACCGCCGCGTCCCCGATGGCGTGCGTGGCCGTGCGCACGCCGGCCGCGTGCAGGTACCGTACGGCGGCGGCGTACGCCTCCGGGTCGGGCCAGAACGCGTCCGTGCCCTGGCCGTGGCAGTCGGCGTGCTCCAGCCAGGCCGTGCCGCCCTCGACGGTGCCGTCCATGAAGAACTTGACCCCGCCGGTCCGCCAGTGCCGGCCACCCCGGCCCTGTACGGCCACCAGCTCGTCCAGAGCGGCCCGGTCCGCGCCCGGCATGCACCAGGGCGCGAACCGCAGCCGCACCGGCAGCACCGTCTCCACGGCCACGGAATCGATCAGTTCCGGGTCACCGGCGTCCATGACGTGCGCCCCGGTCAGCCCGGTCGCGGCCATGGCGGACAGCAGCTCCACCAGGCGTGCCCGGCGTGCGGCGTAGGACGGGCGCGGTGCGATCGCGGCGACCAGGTCCATCGCCGCGTGTTCGACGAGGTGCCCGGTGGGCCGGCCCGAGGCGTCACAGACGACCGCCGAGCGCTGGGAGAAGACCCGGGGGCCGTGCACGCCGGCCGCGGTGAGGGCCGGGCCGGTCGCGAGGGCGGAGTGACCGTCGTAGAGGCGCAGGAAGGCGGGTGTGCCGTCCAGGACGTCCTCGATCAGGTCCCGGTCGACGGGGCGGCCTCCGAAGGCGTTGTGGTCGAGGCCGAAGCCGGTCACCCACCCGTCGGTGCGCTCCGCGCCTGCGAGGGTGGCCCGCAGCCCCGCCAGGTCCGTCACGCCCGACAGGTCCGTGCCGGTCGCCATGTCCAGCCCCCACACGGGGTGGCTGTGCGCGTCGACGAGGCCGGGCACCAGGTGCGCGCCGTCCAGGTGGACGATCTCGGTGCCCGGACCGCACCAGTCGCGGACGTCCCTCTCGTCGCCGACCGCCGCGATCAGCCCGTCGCGCACGGCGACGGAGGTGGCGTACGGGCGGTCCGGGTCGAGGGTGCGGACCCTGGCGCCAAGGAGGACCAGATCGGCGGTGGGCATGCGGTGAACTCCCTTGTGGGGCTTGGACGTTCGTGGCTGTTCGGCGGCTATTCGGCGGGTTCGGCGGCGAAGTCGGCGTAGACGTCGGGGCGTCGCCGGCGCAGCCACCAGGCGAGGGCGAGGCCCGCGACGAACACGGAGGGGGCGGTGACCACGAGGACGGTGTTCACGGTCGGGGACGCCCCGGTGAACAGGTCGATGTGGTTCACCACCAGCACGATGGCCGTCGCGAGCAGCACGGCGGCGACGACGGGCGCCACGACCGTCCGCAGCACGCCCTCCTGGTGGCGCACCCGGCGGAAGTAGCAGGGCACGGCGACCGCGGCGAGCAGCTGGAGCAGGAACAGGCCGATCATCCCCGGGGTGTTGACCCACAGCAGCAGCTGTGCGTACGGGTCGGCGCCGGCCGCCGCGAAGGCCAGGACGACGACCGCGCCGAGGACCGTCTGGGCGAGTCCGGCCATGTAGGGAGAGCCGTGCCGCGGGTGGATGCGTCCCAGCGCCTTGGGCAGCACGCCCTCCTCGGCGAGGGCCAGGGCGTACCGGTTGATGGCGTTGTGGAAGGCGAGCAGCGAGGCGAGGACGCTGGTGACGATGAAGACGTGCATCAGGCCGGCCGCCCAGCCGCCCACGTAGGTGGTGATGGCGGTGAAGAACAGCTCGGCGGGGTTCTTGGCGGCGGCTGAGGCGATCTCGGCGTCGCCGAAGGCCTGGATGACGGTCCAGACGATGAACGCGTAGAACAGGCCGAGGAATCCGACGGCCGCGTAGGTCGCCCGCGGCACCGTGCGCTGCGGGTCGCGCGCCTCTCGGCGGTAGATGACGGTCGACTCGAAGCCGGTGAACGCGGCGAAGGCGAAGGCGAGGACGGCCGCGGTGCCGGGGACGAGGACGTTGCCGGGCTCGAAGGAGGCGAGGGACAGCCCGTGCGCGCCGCCCTTGATCAGGACCCCGCCCGCGAGGAGCACGAGGATGCCGGTCTCGGCGACGAGCAGGACACCGAGCACCTTGGCGCCGAAGTCGATGGAGCGGTAGCCGCCGTAGCCGATGAGCAGCAGGCCGGCCAGCGAGATCGGCAGCCAGGGGACGTCGGCGCCGAACACGGCGCGCGCGGTGTCCTGGCCGGCGGAGCCG
This sequence comes from Streptomyces sp. NPDC045955, assembly GCF_056430805.1. Lineage (NCBI taxonomy): Bacteria > Bacillati > Actinomycetota > Actinomycetes > Kitasatosporales > Streptomycetaceae > Streptomyces > Streptomyces sp. NPDC045955. Next base: position 355,538 of record NZ_JBWKKY010000007.1, on the reverse strand, counting down.
AGCAGGCCGTAGACGCCGGTCTCCATGCCGTTGTAGCCGACCAGGGCGAGAAGGGCCGCGCCGATGCCGACGGGGCGGCCGAGTCCTCGGGTGATGTACGCGTAGAAGGCGCCGCCGCTGCGGACGTGGCGGCTCATGGTCGTGAAGCCGACGGCGAAGACGGCGAGGGTGAGACCGGCCAGGAGATAGCCGGCGGGGGCGCCGACGCCGCCCAGCAGGATCGCGAGGGGGGCGACACCGGCCATGACGGTGAGCGGGGCGGCGGCGGAGACGACGAAGAAGGCGATGTCGGCGGTGCCGAGGGAACCGGAGCGCAGGGTCGCCGTGGCGGCCGGGGTGCGCTCCCCTGAGGTGGTGACGGACATGGGCAGGCCCTTCGAGCGGCGGACGGGGAGGGCGTGGGGGGAGTCCGGGCGTGCGGGATCACCGCGGTAAATCTAAAGGCTTTCGGTTTTGGCAATGTAGCCTCTACCTCGGCATCCGGGAAGACCTCAGGGGGACCACCGACCATGGGACGGCCGCGCACACCACTCCTCGACCGCGAGCGCATCGCGACGACGGCGCTCGAAATCGTCGACGAGCGCGGCGACTTCAGCGTGCCGCAGGTGGCCAAGCGGCTGGGCGCGCAGACCGGCTCGGTGTACCACCATGTGGAGGGCCGGGACGGCATCGTCGAACTGCTGCGTGAGCGGGTGTCGGCGGCGATCGACCCGGCGACCCTGGATCTGCGCCCCTGGGACACCGCCCTGGAGGCCTGGGCCCGCTCCTATCGCGCCGCGTTCGCCGCGCACCCCAAGGCGATCCCGCTGCTGATGACGTCCCCCGTGCGGGCACCGCGCGTGCTGGAGCAGTACGAGCGGGCGGTGACGCTGCTGCTCGGCGCGGGCTTCGCCCCGGCCGATGTGATGCCCCTGCTCACCGCCCTGGAGAACCTGGTCCTCGGCTCGGCCCTCGACCTCGCGGCCCCCGAGACGATGTGGGAACTGACCGCCTCGTCACCGACCCCGCGGCTGGCCGAGGCGCTGTCGGCGGCGAGCGAGGGCCGGGCGGACCAGGCGTTCGAGGTGGGCCTGACGGGGTTCATGAAGCACGCGAGGGAGGTACGGGCCGGCACCCCGCAGGGGGTGTCCGAAAGTCCCTAACGCTCCGTCACTCCGTAGAACAGCTCGTCCACCACGCTCCGGGCCCGGCGGGCCGTTCGCCGGTACGCGTCGAGCATGTCACCGGCGTGGCCGGGGCCGTAGCCCAGGTACCGTCCCACGGCGGCGAGTTCGCGGGGCTCCGTGGGGAACGTGTCGGCCGCCCGGCCGCGTACCAGCATGACCGCGTTACGGACGCGGGTCGCGAGGACCCAGGCCTCGTCCAGGGTCGCCGCGTCCTCGTCCGCGATGAGACCGGCCGTACGCGCGGCGGCCAGGGCCTGACGCGTCCGGGTCGTGCGCAGGCCCGGCTCGGCCGCGCCGTGCCGCAGTTGCAGCAGCTGCACCGTCCACTCCACGTCGGACAGACCGCCCGGCCCCAGCTTGGCGTGCAGCTTGGGGTCGGCGCCCCGCGGCAGCCGCTCGGACTCCATACGGGCCTTCAGCCGCCGGATCTCGCGCACGGCCTCGTCGGCGAGCCCGTCCGCCGGGTAGCGCAGCGGGTCGATCAGCTCGATGAACCGGCGGCCCAGGTCCTCGTCCCCGGCGACGGGTTCGGCCCGCAGCAGCGCGTGCGACTCCCAGGTCAGGGCCCACCGGCGGTAGTACGCCGCGTACGAGGTGAGGGTCCGTACGAGCGGGCCGGACTTGCCCTCCGGGCGCAGGTCCGCGTCGATGAGGAGGGGCGGGTCGGCGCTGGGGATCTGGAGCAGCCGGCGCATCTCGGAGACGACCTTGTTGGCGGCCTGGGAGGCCTCCCGCTCCTCGACGCCGTCGCGCGGCTCGTGCACGAACAGCACGTCCGCGTCGGAGCCGTAGCCCAGTTCGTGTCCGCCGAAGCGGCCCATTCCTATGATCGCGAACCGGGTGGGCAGGCTGTCCCCCCACCCGTCGCGCACGACCGCGCGCAGCGTACCGGCGAGGGTCGCGGCCGTCAGGTCCGACACCGCGCCGCCGACCCGGTCCACCAGGGCGCCCGGGTCGGCCTCGGCGGCCTGCTCCTCGGTGCCGTAGGAGCCGACGATGTCGGCGGCGGCCGTACGGAACAGCTCGCGGCGGCGCACACCGCGCGCGGCCGTGACCGCCTGGGCGGCCCCGTCGGCCCGGTTCACCGCGGCGAGTATCTCCTGCTCCAGATGGGCGCGGGAACGTGGTTCGAGGCCACCGCCGTCCCCGTCGCCGAGCAGCGCCACCGCCTCCGGGGCACGCATCAGCAGGTCGGGCGCGAGCCGTCCGGCGGACAGCACGCGGGCGAGGTTCTGCGCGGCGGCGCCCTCGTCCCGCAGCAGCCGCAGGTACCAGGGCGTCTTGCCGAGCGCGTCCGACACCTTGCGGAAGTTCAGCAGACCCGCGTCCGGGTCGGCCGAGTCGGCGAACCAGCCCAGCAGGACGGGCAGCAGGGTGCGCTGGATGGCGGCCTTGCGGGTGACGCCGGACGCCAGTGCCTCCAGGTGGCGCAGGGCGGACGCCGGGTCGGCGTAACCGAGGGCGACCATGCGCTCCCGTGCCGCCTCGACGCTCAACCGGGCCTCTCCGGTGGCGAGTTGGGCGACCGCGTCGAGCAGCGGCCGGTAGAACAGCTTCTCGTGCAGACGCCGTACGACGGTGGCGTGCCGCTTCCACTCGCGCAGCAGCTCGGCGACCGGGTCGGTGCGCAGTCCGAGGGAGCGGCCGATGCGGCGCAGCTCGGCCTCGTCCTCGGGCACGAGGTGGGTGCGGCGCAACCGGAACAGCTGGATCCGGTGCTCCATGGAGCGCAGGAAGCGGTAGGCCTCGTCGAGCTGGGCGGCGTCGGACCGGCCGACGTACCCGCCGGCGGCCAGGGCCTTCAGCGCGTCGAGGGTGGTGCCGCTGCGCAGCGAGGTGTCGGCCCGGCCGTGCACCAGCTGGAGCAGCTGCACGGCGAACTCGACGTCCCTGAGGCCGCCGGGGCCCAGCTTCAGCTGGCGGTCGACCTCGGCGACGGGGATGTTCTCCACGACCCGGCGGCGCATCTTCTGCACGTCGGGCACGAAGTTCTCGCGCTCGGCGGCCTTCCACACCAGCGGCTGGACGGCGGCGACGTACTCCGCCCCGAGGTCGAGGTCGCCGGCCACCGGGCGAGCCTTGAGCAGCGCCTGGAACTCCCAGGTCTTGGCCCAGCGCTGGTAGTAGGCGAGGTGGCTGGAGAGGGTCCGCACGAGCGGGCCGTTCCTGCCCTCGGGGCGGAGGTTGGCGTCCACGGGCCAGATGGACCCCTCGACGGTCGTCTCGGAGCAGATCCGCATCATGTGCGAGGCGAGCCGGGTCGCGGCGCGGACGGCCTTGGTCTCGTCGGCGCCCTCGGCGGCCTCCCCGACGAAGATGACGTCCACGTCGGAGACGTAGTTCAGCTCGTGGCCGCCGCACTTGCCCATCGCGATGACCGCGAGCCGGCACAGGGCGACGTCCTCGGGCGCGGCCGCCCCGGCGATGCGCAGGGCGGCGCGCAGGGTGGCGGTGGCCAGGTCGGCGAGCTCGGCGGCGGACTCGGCGACGCCGGTGGTGCCGCACACGTCCCGGGCGGCGATGGACAGCAGGCAGCGCCGGTAGGCGACGCGCAGGGAGACGGCGTCGGTGGCCTCCGCGAGACCGGCCTCGAACTCCTCCACCCCGGGGTGCAGGTCGCGCGCCTCGTACATGACGAGCGCCTGCCAGTCGCCCGGGTGCCGGATGAGGTGGTCGGCGAGGGCGGTGGAGGCGCCGAGCACCCCGAGCAGCCGGTCGCGCAGCGGCTTGGAGGAGATCAGCGTGTCGAGGAGCTCCCGGCGGGCGCCGGGGTCGGGCTGGGCCTCCAGCAGCCGGACCAGTCCGAGCAGCGCGAGATCTGGGTCGGCGGTCGCGCCCAGCGCGTCCAGCAGCACCGGGTCGTCGCGCAGGGGCGCGAGGTCGGCGCTGTCCAGGAGCCGCTCGGCGGCGGAGGCGTCGGTGAAGCCGTGCCGCAGCAGCCGCGTGAAGGTACTGCTCCTGCGCCCCGGCGCCGCCGTCATCCGGGCCTCCCTCGCACTGTTCCTCGGACTTGCGTCGGATCAAGGTCGTACGGCTTTGAGCCTAACCGCAGAGCCCGGGGGAAGCGCCGATGAGTTCGGCGTGCGGCTGTGGTCTGCACCTGTGAGAAGCCACAGGCCGCAAGAAGCCGGAGCCGCACGCCGGGAGGACGCTCATGACCGCCATGCACCCCGAGACCCGTCTGGACCGCCGCTACAGCGACGCGACAGCCACCGCGACCGACTGGCAGGAGGCCGAGGCGCGGCTCACGGCCGCCGAACTGTTCTGGATCACGACGGTGCGCCCGGACGGCCGTCCGCACGTCACCCCGCTTCCGGCGGTCTGGTCGGACGGCGCCCTGCACTTCTGCACGGGCCCGGAAGAACGCAAGGCCAGGAATCTCGCCGAGAACCCGCACGTCGTGCTGACCACCGGCACGAACACCTGGAACCAGGGCTACGACCTGGTGGTCGAGGGCGAGGCGACGCGCGTGACCGACGACGTGCGGCTACGCGAACTGGCCGCCGCGTGGGAGGCGAAGTACGGCGGTTTCTGGCACTTCGAGGTACGGGAGGGCTGTTTCCACCACGGCGCGGGACACGCGGCCGTCTACTCGGTGGCGCCGCGCACCGTTTTCGGCTTCGGTAAGGGGGAGCCGTTCAGCCAGACGAGGTGGCGGTTCGCCTGATGCCTGACGAAGGAGTCATGCCATGGACTTCACGCTCGAAGTCATCCCGCTGCCCGTGACCGACATCGACCGCGCCCGGGACTTCTACCGCGACAAGGTCGGCTTCCACGTGGACATCGACCAGGAGGTCATGCCCGGGATGCGGATCGTCCAGCTGACGCCTCCCGGCTCCGGCTGTTCGATCGCGCTCGGCGACTCGATCTGGGAGATGACTCCCGGCCCCACCCCTGCCCCCGGCTCCTACCAGGGCCTGCAGCTGTGCGTCGCCGACATCAAGGCGGCCCACGCGGAACTCGTCGAACGGGGCCTCGACGTCTCGGAGCCGGTCCAGTACGCCCCCGACGACGGCGCCACGTTCATGCACTTCCGGGACCCGGACGGAAACGGCTGGGCGATTCAGGAGTACCGGCAGCGGGCGGAGAAGCCGCTGCACCTGCTTCTGGCGGAGCTGAAGCGACAGCAGGGATGACCGGAGGGCTCACCGCCGCATTGTCACCGTCCGGCATACTGGCGTGTCAATTTGCCGGACGGTACGATGCGCGATATGGGCATGCCTCCGCTTGCGCTCGATAATTCGACCTATATCAGCGCCCAGGAGTTCATCACCGCACAGAACCGTGGCGAGCGGAGTCGCGATCCATTCGCACGCCAGTCCGCACGGGCAACGCTGAAGCGCTACTCGTTCCGTGGGAACACCACTCAGAAATTCGTCTACCAGGAATATCTCAGCGCTTGGCGCTTGGCGCCTCGCGAGTCGCTGAGGTGCGGGGCGGCCGACCGGATCCCTCACATGAAACAGCGGCTCGGCTCGAACCTCCGCACGTAGTCCAGGGTCGGTTTGAGTTCGGTCACCGTTTCCTCGGCCACCAGCCGCTCACGCAGCACATAGGCGACCATGTCGACTTCGGTCCACCGGGTCAGGCAAGCCTGGGCGTTCTCTCCCAGGCGACTGACCACCGCCCAGTCGGCGGACGGCACGCTCCCGCGGACGATCGGCCGCCAGAAGTGCACCATCGTTATGTTGTCGAAGTCCCGGCAGCTGAATCCGGCGTCAAACGTTTCGGCCGGAGTGAGGACCGGACCGCGCTCCGTCCGTAACCGCATGGTCGCGCGGTGAAAGGATTGCGAACAGAAGACGACAATGGCGATGTTCAGGGCGTCGAGCGCCGCTGCGATGGCTTGCGGCATACGCCCTTTCGTCACCACCACCAGAGGCCGAGCGAGGCCGGCACCGGCCAGTTCGCTCGCGAATCCGCGAAGACATTCCTGGTTGGTGGCGGTCAGCAGCATGTCCGTATAGTTGCCCAGGCAGACAGGCGTGGAATCCATGTCAGAACTCAGGTCGCCGCGCGTTTCATCGAGGTATTCGCACAACATTTCCACTGCTCGCCCGGGAGTAACCCTTGGCCTGGGCTGCTGCGCCTTCAGTCCGATCGGACCGAGATAGCAGTAGGCACAATTCGCGGGGCAGCCGATGATCGGGTCGACGCTGATCCATGTGTCATGCTCGGCGATGATGGGCACATGCTTGCGAAGCGCTTCTCCGGCCGTCAATCCGCTGCACCCCTGTCCAGTGGTGTCCGAAACGGCGACGAGCGGTGAATGTTCTAGCGTCGATGCCGTGACCATGAGCCTTGAGTGACACAGCTTTCGAGACGCAGCGGGGCCGACGGTCCCCGACCGTCGGCCCCGGGTTCAGGTCGCGGAAATCCGCGCCGGCCGTCCTTACAGCGCCGGAAGGTTCTTCCGCAGCTCGAACGCGGTGACCTCCGAGCGGTACTCCTCCCACTCCTGCCGCTTGTTGCGCAGGAAGAAGTCGAAGACGTGCTCCCCGAGCGTCTCGGCGACCAGGTCGCTGCGCTCCATCAGGGTCAGGGCCTCGCCGAGGTTCTGGGGCAGCGGCTCGATGCCCATCGCGCGGCGCTCGGCGTCGGAGAGGGCCCAGACGTCGTCCTCGGCGCCCGGCGGGAGTTCGTAGCCCTCCTCGATGCCCTTCAGACCGGCGGCCAGGAGGACGGCGTAGGAGAGGTACGGGTTCGCGCCGGAGTCCAGGGAGCGGACCTCGACCCGGGCCGAGCCCGTCTTTCCGGGCTTGTACATCGGGACGCGGACCAGCGCCGAGCGGTTGTTGTGGCCCCAGCAGATGTACGAGGGGGCCTCGCCGCCCGCGCCCGCCGTGCGCTCCGCGCCGCCCCAGATGCGCTTGTAGGAGTTGACCCACTGGTTGGTGACCGCGGAGATCTCCGCCGCGTGCCGCAGCAGGCCGGCGATGAAGGAGCGGCCCACCTTCGAGAGCTGGTACTCCGAGCCCGACTCGTAGAAGGCGTTGCGGTCGCCCTCGAAGAGGGAGAGGTGGGTGTGCATGCCGCTGCCGGGGTGCTCGGAGAACGGCTTCGGCATGAAGGTCGCCTGCACGCCCTGTTCCAGCGCCACCTGCTTCATGACCAGGCGGAACGTCATGACGTTGTCGGCCGTGGACAGCGCGTCGGCGTAGCGCAGGTCGATCTCCTGCTGGCCCGGCGCGCCCTCGTGGTGGGAGAACTCGACCGAGATGCCCATCGACTCCAGCATGGTGATCGCCTGGCGGCGGAAGTCCATGCCGACGTTGGTCGGGGTGTGGTCGAAGTAGCCGGAGTTGTCGGCCGGCGTCGGACGGCTGCCGTCCAGCGGCCGGTCCTTCAGCAGGAAGAACTCGATCTCCGGGTGCGTGTAGAACGTGAAGCCCAGGTCGGAGGCGCGGGCCAGGGAGCGCTTGAGCACATAGCGCGGGTCCGCGAAGGACGGCGAGCCGTCCGGCATGAGGATGTCGCAGAACATCCGGGCCGTGCCCGGGGCCTCCGCGCGCCAGGGCAGGATCTGGAAGGTCGACGGGTCCGGCTTGGCGATCATGTCGGACTCGTAGACCCGGGCGAAGCCCTCGATGGCGGAGCCGTCGAAGCCGATGCCCTCGTCGAAGGCCTGTTCCAGCTCGGCCGGGGCCACGGCGACGGACTTGAGGAAGCCCAGGACGTCCGTGAACCACAGGCGTACGAACCGGATGTCGCGCTCCTCCAACGTCCGGAGCACGAACTCCTGCTGCTTGTCCATCTTCCGCTTCCCCATCCTTGCTGGTCAGGCCGCCTGTCTTCCGTACACGGGAGGCGGTCGGGCACCTGAGCATCCCACCACACCACGATTTCGTACGCGTTGCGCACCATGATCGCCCGGGCGGCCCGGGACCGAACGCCTCACGTACGGCGGGTGAACTGCTCTTCCGCCCATAGTGCCTGCTCGCACCGGCATCCGTAACGGCCGGTCCGGTTCGATCCCCTCCCACTTAATTTGCATCTCAGATGCAACTTTAAATACTGTGCGCGGCAGTCGAGTCCTGAGGAGTCCCGATGCTGTCCGAGCAATCCGCCGTCACCGTCCGCGCCACCCTCCCCGCCGTCGGCGCGGCCCTCGGAACGATCACCGAGCGCTTCTACGCCGGGCTGTTCGCGGCCCACCCCGAGCTGCTGAACGACCTGTTCAACCGGGGCAACCAGGCCGCCGGCACCCAGCGGCAGGCGCTCGCCGGATCCATCGCCGCCTTCGCGACGCACCTGCTGGACCACCCGGAGCAGCGGCCGGACGCGATGCTGCACCGCATCGCCCACAAGCACGCCTCCCTCGGCATCACGCCCGAGCAGTACGCCATCGTCCACGAGCACCTGTTCGCCGCCATCGCCGACGTGCTCGGCGACGCCGTCACCCCCGAGGCCGCCGCCGCCTGGGACGAGGTCTACTGGCTGATGGCGAACGCCCTCATCGCCATCGAGAAGCGGCTCCGGGAGGAGCGCGGCGGGTACGCCTGGCGGGCCTGGGAGGTCGTCGCGCGCGTCGCCGAGACCGACGACGTCGCCACGTTCCGGCTGCGGCCCGCCGACGGCGGTCCGGTGCGGGACTTCCTCGCGGGCCAGTACGTCTCGGTCCGCGTCGCCCTCCCGGACGGCGCCCGGCAGATACGGCAGTACAGCCTCTCCGGGGCGCCCGCCCCGGACCTGCGGCAGATCAGCGTGAAGCGGGTGCGCGGCGACGGCACCCCCGACGGCGAGGTCTCGAACCACCTCCACGCGCGCGTGCAGGTGGGTGACCTCCTGGAGCTGTCCGAGCCCTACGGCGACCTCGTCCTGGACGCCGGCCCCGGCACCCCGCTGCTGCTGGCCTCGGCGGGCATCGGCGTGACCCCCATGACCGCGATGCTGGCCCACCTCGCCGGCTCGGGACACCGCGCCCCGGTCACCGTCGTGCACGGCGACCGCTCACCCGCCACCCACGCCCTGCGCGGCGACCACGAGGCCTACGCCGCGAAGCTGCCCGACGCGGCCGTCCACTTCTGGTACGAGCAGGACGCCCCGGCGGGCACCCGCTTGGGCCTGGTCGACCTCGCCGACGTCCCGGTCGAGCCGGGCACGCGCGCCTACCTGTGCGGACCGCTGCCCTTCATGCGGGCGGTACGGGCCCAGCTGATCGGCAAGGGCGTGGCACCGGCCGACATCCACTACGAGGTGTTCGGGCCGGACCTGTGGCTGGCGGGGCAGACCGCCTAGGCCTGTCGTTTGGATCAGGTCGCAGGAAAGCGACCGTGCTGTTCAGCGCCGGTGAGCGGGGTCTGGTGCGTGCAGCTGCAAGGCGGAGGAGGGCGTCGACGCGGAGCGTCGGCAACCGACGACAACGCGGCAGATGCGCGTGCCGGACCCGCGTCTGCGGCGTGATCCAAACGACAGGGCCTAGACGTCACGGGGGTCAGCGCCCCGCGAGATGCCCAGCAGCAGGGCCCCGGTCGGCTCCGCCACGATGTCCCGCACCGTGACCGGGTCCAGCGAGGTGAAGAACGCCTCCTGGGCCCGGCGCAGGGCGGTGCGCAGGCGGCAGGCGGAGTTGAGGGGGCAGGGGGTGGGGCCCTCGCAGTCGACGACGTCGCCGCTGCCCTCGAAGGCGCGGACCACGGCGCCCACCGACGCGGTGCGGCCTCGCTCGGTGAGCGTGAGACCGCCGCCCCGCCCACGGCGGGCGGCCAGCAGGCCCATGTGCTGAAGCTCGGCGACGACCTTCGCCAGGTGCGTGTACGGCACGTCCATACCGGCGGCGACGTCCCGGGTCGTCGGAGTCGACTCGCCGGCGACGGCGAGCCGCATCAGGACCCGCAGGGCCAGGTCGGTGGAGCGCAGCAGCCGCATACCCGCAGCCTAGGTAATCGGTATCTGAGGTTCAAATAATCCGGTGAAGCTGTCGGGCACCTGTCGGTGCCGTATCGATTCAGCCCATTCCCGCGACCGCCCTGCGAGGGGCCCCGCCTCCCCCATTACGATCAGGCCACCCGACCGTCCCCCTTTTCCCACGAAGGACACCCCATGGGCTCCGCCAAGAAGAGCAACACGGACCGCAAGGCGCGGATAGAGGAGATGCGGCGCGCCGAGCAGGCCCGTGAGCGCCGCAACCGGATCCTCGTCATCGGGGCCAGCGTCGTGATCGTCTGCGGTCTCGTCGCCGGCGGTGTCGTGCTCGTGCGGTCCCAGTCCGACGGCGGCAGCGACACGGCGGCGACCGACACCTCGGCCAAGGGCAAGTTCGTCACGGGCAAGGACGGCGTGAAGACCTGGGAGGGCAAGCTGTCCCGCAACCACGTCACCAAAGCCGTGAAGTACGCCTCCGAGCCCCCGGTCGGCGGCGACCACAACCAGGTCTGGATGAACTGCAACGGCGACGTCTACACCAAGAAGATCGACAACACCAACGCCGTGCACTCGCTGGAGCACGGCGCGGTGTGGGTGACGTACAACGCCGACGCGAAGAAGGCCGACGTCGACGCGCTGGCGGCGAAGGTGAGGAAGACGCCGTACACGCTGATGAGCCCGATGGACGACCAGAAGGACCCGATCATGCTGTCGGCGTGGGGGCACCAGCGCACGGTGACGGGCGCGAGCGACCCGAACGTCGACACGTTCTTCAAGAAGTTCGTCCAGGGCGAGCAGACCCCCGAGCCGGGCGCCGCCTGTACGAACGGGCTGTCGCAGTGAGGCAGGCCGCTCTGATCGCCGGGGCCGCGGCGACGGCGCTCGTCGCGGCCGGCGCGATCACCTACGCCGTCGCCGGGGACGACGGCGGCGGCCGGACCCCCTCGGCCGAGTCCGCGGACGCCGGGTTCGCGCGGGACATGGCGGTGCACCACCAGCAGGCCGTGGAGATGTCGTACATCGTGCGCGACCGCACGAAGGACGAGGAGGTGCGGCGCCTCGCGTACGACATCGCGCAGACGCAGGCCAACCAGCGCGGCATGATGCTCGGCTGGCTCGACCTGTGGGGGCTGCCCAAGGTGTCCTCCGAGCCGCCGATGACCTGGATGGACATGGGCGGCATGGCCTCCGGCAAGGACGGCGCGCTGATGCCGGGCATGGCGACCAACACCGAGCTGAAGAAGCTCGGCGAACTCAGCGGCAGGCAGGCGGAGATCTTCTACCTCCAGCTGATGACGGACCATCACAAGGGTGGCGTCCACATGGCCGAGGGCTGTGTCGACAAGTGCACGGTCGGCGTGGAGAAGCGGCTCGCCCAGGGCATGGTGGACGCGCAGCAGTCGGAGATCGGGCTGATGGCGGACCTGCTGAAGGAGCGGGGCGCCGCGCCGCGCCCGTAGGGCGTAAGCCTCAAATCGCCCCCCGTTGCGGCTTCTTGGGCTCTTCTTGGCCTCCGTAGGGCGCTTCTTGGGGTGCGCATTCCCCTGGCATGAACGGTTCGTCGCGAGAGTGGCGACGGTCGAGTGATCCACTCGCGACGAACCGCACAGGGGGTTCCATGAGATCCAACCGCGCCACGGTGCGTGCCGGGTTGAGCATGGCGGCGACACTGCCGATGCTCGCCGGCGCGCTGGCGCTCGGCATACCCGCGGCGCACGCCGCCGACCACCCGCTCCGCGAGCTGCTCGCCGGGACCAAGCCCGCGTGGGCCACGGCCAGGGCCGACAAGGGTGCCGCCTTCGCCGGCGCCGGGGTGTCGGCCCGGGTCTATCTCCGGGGCCGCGACGCGGCCGGCCTCGCCGCGTACGCCAAGGCCGTCTCCGACCCGACGTCGCCCTCGTACGGCAAGTACCTGACCGCCAAACAGGCGCAGGCCCGCTTCGGCGCGACCAAGGCCCAGGTGGCGGCCGTGAAGGCCTGGCTGACGTCGGCCGGCCTGAAGGTCACCGGCGTCACGGCGCACTACGTCTCCGTCACCGGTGACGTGGCCGCCGCGCAGAAGGCGTTCGGCGCGCAGCTGCACAACTTCGCCAAGGGCGCGAAGACCTACCGCGCCCCGGTGAGCACCGCCTCCGTGCCGGCGGGCCTGGCCGGCGCCGTGCTGACCGTCACGGGTCTCGACAACGCCCCGCACATGGTCACGCACGACGACCGGCTGCCGCCGCCGGACACCGTCTTCCGCAACGCCGGGCCGTTCTCGTCGTACTACGGCTCGAACATCGCGAGCACGCTGCCGGACGCGTACGGCACGAAGATCCCGTACGCGGTGAAGGGCTACACCGGCAAGCAGCTGCGGGCCGCCTACGGCGCGGGCACGCGCACCGGCAAGGGCGTCCGGGTCGCCATCACGGACGCGTACGCCTCTCCGACGATCGCCTACGACGCGGCCACCTACGCCGGCAAGCACGGCGACGCGGCCTGGAAGACCGGCCAGCTGCACCAGGTGCTGCCGAAGAAGTACACGAACACCAAGGACTGCTCGGCCTCCGGCTGGTACGGCGAGGAGACCCTGGACGTGGAGGCCGTGCACGCGGTCGCGCCGGCCTCGGACGTCACCTACGTGGGCGCCGCGTCCTGCAACGACACCGACCTGCTCGACGCGCTCGGCAAGATCGTCGACCACCACCTGGCCGACATCGTCTCCAACTCCTGGGGCGAGGTCGAGGCCGCGCAGACGCCCGACCTCGCGGCCGCCTACGACCAGGTCTTCCAGCTGGGCGCGGTCGAGGGCATCGGCTTCTACTTCTCCTCCGGCGACAACGGCGACGAGGTCGCGAGCTCCGGGACGAAGCAGGTCGACTCCCCGGCCGACTCGGCGTGGGTCACCGCCGTCGGGGGCACCTCGCTGGCCGTCGGCAAGAACGACACGTACCTGTGGGAGACCGGCTGGGGCACCGACAAGGCGAGCCTGTCGGCCGACGGCAAGAGCTGGACGGACTTCCCCGGCGCCTTCACCTCCGGCGCGGGCGGCGGCACCAGCAGAACGGTCGCCGAGCCCTCGTACCAGAAGGGCGTCGTGCCGGGCGCGCTGGCGAAGGCCAACAGCGCGGACGGCAACCGCGTCGTCCCGGACATCGCGGCGATCGCCGACCCGAACACCGGGTTCCTGGTCGGCCAGACCCAGACGATGCCCGACGGGAAGACGCAGGCGTACAGCGAGTACCGCATCGGCGGCACCTCGCTCGCCGCGCCGACCATCGCGGCCATCCAGGCCCTCGCCCAGGAGGCCCGCGGCGGGTCGCCGATCGGCTTCGCCAACCCGGCGATCTACGCCAAGGCCGGCTCGAAGGCCTACCACGACGTCACTGACGACCCGACGGGCTCCGGCCTGGCCGTGGCCCGCGTCGACTTCAGGAACGGCTACGACGCCACGGGCGGCCTGGCCACGTCCGTGCGCAGCCTGGGCAAGGACAGCTCGCTGTCCGCCGTGAGGGGCTACGACGACGTCACCGGCGTGGGCACGCCCGCGAGCGGTTACGTGGAGTCGTACCGGCGCCGCTGACGTCCGACGGCTGACCTTCGCAAGGGGACGGGGGTGGTGTGGGATGACCCACACCACCCCATTGCGTCGCTCTGACGATTACACTGGGCTCGTGCCTCAACTACGTCTCGCCCTGAACCAGATCGACTCGAGCGTCGGCGACCTCGCCCAGAACGCCGAGTCGATCGTCCGCTGGACCCGGCACTCCGCCGAGCAGGGAGCGCATCTCGTGGCGTTCCCCGAGATGGCGCTGACCGGGTATCCCGTCGAGGACCTGGCCCTCAGGTCGTCCTTCGTGGAGGCCTCCCGGGCGGCGCTGCGCAGCCTCGCCGTCCGCCTGGCCGACGAGGGCTTCGGCGAGCTGCCGGTGATCGTGGGCTATCTCGACCGCTGCGCGACCGCCCAGCCGAAGTACGGCCAGCCGGCCGGCGCGCCGCAGAACGCGGGAGCGGTGCTGTACGGCGGCGAGGTCGTCCTGAACTTCGCCAAGCACCACCTGCCGAACTACGGCGTCTTCGACGAGTTCCGCTACTTCGTGCCCGGCGACAGCATGCCGGTCCTGCGCGTCCACGGCGTGGATGTCGCCCTGGCCATCTGCGAGGACCTCTGGCAGGACGGCGGCCGGGTCCCCGCGGCGCGCGCGGCGCGGGCGGGCCTGCTGGTCTCGATCAACGCCTCGCCCTACGAGCGCAACAAGGACGACACGCGCCTGGAGCTGGTCCGCAAGCGGGCCCAGGAGGCCGGCTGCACGACGGCCTACCTCGCCATGATCGGAGGCCAGGACGAGCTGGTGTTCGACGGCGACTCGATCGTCGTGGACAAGGACGGCGAGGTCGTGGCACGGGCGCCGCAGTTCGCCGAGGGCTGCGTCGTCCTGGACCTGGACCTGCCGGCGGCGTCGGCGGACGCGCCGGCGGCTGGGCAGCGTGTGGACGACGGCCTGCGCATCGACCGGGTCGTGCTGTCGGAGGACCCGCTGCCCCGGTACGAGCCGGAGCTCACGGGTGGCTACGCGGACCGTCTGGACGACGACGAGGAGGTCTACTCGGCGCTGGTCGTGGGCCTGCGGGCGTACGTCGCGAAGAACGGCTTCAAGTCCGTCCTGATCGGCCTGTCGGGCGGTATCGACTCGTCGCTGGTCGCGGCGATCGCGTGCGACGCGGTGGGCGCGCAGAACGTGTACGGCGTGTCGATGCCGTCGAAGTACTCCTCGGACCACTCCAAGGACGACGCGGCGGAACTGGCTCGCCGCACCGGCCTGAACTACCGCACGGTCGCGATCGAGCCGATGTTCGACGCGTACATGGGCGCGCTGGGCCTGACGGGCCTGGCCGAGGAGAACCTCCAGTCCCGCCTGCGCGGCACGCTGCTGATGGCCATCTCCAACCAGGAGGGCCACATCGTCCTGGCCCCCGGCAACAAGTCGGAACTGGCGGTCGGCTACTCGACGCTCTACGGCGACTCGGTGGGTGCCTACGGCCCCATCAAGGACGTCTACAAGACGTCGATCTTCCGCCTGGCCGAGTGGCGCAACCGGGCCGCCCGGGAACGCGGCCAGACCCCGCCGATCCCCGAGAACTCCATCACCAAGCCCCCGAGCGCGGAACTCCGCCCGGGCCAGGTCGACACGGACTCGCTCCCCGACTACCCGGTGCTGGACGCGATCCTGGACCTGTACGTCGACCGGGACCGGGGCGCCGACGAGATCGTCGCGGCCGGTTACGACCACGAGCTGGTCACGAAGACGCTGCGCATGGTCGACACGGCGGAGTACAAGCGACGGCAGTACCCGCCGGGCACGAAGATCTCGGCGAAGGGCTTCGGAAAGGACCGCCGCCTGCCGATCACGAACGGCTGGCGGGAGTCGGTCTGACAGCCTTTCGCGCCGCGCTGCCGCGCACCGACCCGGAGTCCGCGTCACCCTCTTGACCGGACGGAGGCGGTGACAGCATCGTCACCGCCTCAGGTGGTGACCCCAGCAGCGCGAAAGGCGGGGGACGCGTGGCCGGGATCCGCGATATCGAGGTCGTCGTCTTCGACGTCCTCGGCACCCTCGTCGACGAGCCCGGAGGGCTTCGGGCCGCGGCTGCGCGAAGCCCTGCCGCGTCCGGCGAGGCGGCCGTCGACGATCTGCTCGCCCTGTGGCAGCAGCACCGCGAGGACGAACAGCGGCGCATCCGGCAAGAGCTGCGTCCGTACGCCGGCACGGAGGTCATCGACGCGGAGGCCGCGCGGCGCGTGGCAGGGCGGCCGGACTCGCCGACCCCGCGGTCATCGCCCGGCTCGCCACAGCGGGCCGGCGGCTGCCGCCCTGGCCCGACTCCGTCGCCGGTCTCGAACAACTCGCGCGGCGGTTCCCCCTGATCGGGCTCTCCAGCGCCGGCCGCACGGCGCTGCTGCACCTCAACGCGCACGCCGGGCTGCGCTGGCACCAGGCGCTGTCCGCATAAGGGGTCCTTTCACTATGAGCGCTCGATCAGGTCGCGTGGTCTGGTGCCGTGCATCGCAAGGCGCCGGAGCGCCTTCGATGGGCGGTGCCCCCGGCTCGAGCGGAGCCGAGAGGTGGGGGAGGAGCCACGTAGGCGTTTCGGCAACGCGGCGAGCGCGGTGCCAGACCGCGCGGCCCGGGCGGGCATAGTGAAAGGCCCCCTAAGCCGTCCAGGCGTACAAACCGGCGCCGGAGGTGTACCGGCTCGCGCTCGACGCTGCCGGATGCCCACCGGAACGCGTCCTCATGGTGGCCGCCCATGCCTGGGACCTGCGCGGAGCACAGGCGGTCGGCCTGCGGACCGCCTATGTCCGGCGGCCCGTCGGGGATCCGCCGTCGAGCACCGACGCCTTCGACGGGCGGTTCGACGAACTCGCCCGACTGGTCAGCTCGCTGACAGGGGGTCAGGTAGCGTCTGGCTGACACCGACAGGGGGCTGATCATGGCAGGGCGTGTGATTCCGGACCGTGTGGTGACCGCCGAGCGGCTGGCCGCCGAGGCGGGGTTCGAGAAGAGCTGCATCCCGGAAGTGGGCAGGCTGCTGCGGCTGGCCGCCGCCGCCAAGCCCGGCGGGGTCGTCGCCGAGAGCGGAACGGGCTCGGGTGTGGGCACCGCCTGGCTGCACAGCGGCCTGGGGGCCGGTGCGCGTCTCGTCACCGTGGAGCGCGACGAGGATCTGGCCCGGCGAGCGGCCGGTGTGTTCGCGGACGACGACCGCGTCAGCGTGCTGACCGGCGACTGGCGGCTCCTTGAGCAACACGCCCCGTTCGACGTCTTCTTCTGCGACGGCGGCGGCAAGCGGGACGCCCCCGAACGGGTCGTCGAGCTGCTGGCACCCGGCGGCATCCTCGTCCTGGACGACTTCACCCCCTCGGCCGACTGGCCGCCCCGGTTCGAGGGCGAGGTGGACGAGCTCCGCCTCTTCTACCTCACGCACCCGGCCCTGGACGCGACCGAAGTCCTGACCACGCCGTCCAGTTCGGCGATCGTCGCGGCACGCCGCGCCTGACCACGAGGAAGGCGACGCCGCCTCTCGGTCCCCGTGCGCGGCGGTCCCGTACACACGGAGCGGCAGCCCGCGGGACGCACCCGCGGACCGCCGCCCGAGTCACAGCGCCGACGCTCCGGCCTTTCGTCAGTGGCGTACCGCTTCCGCCTCCTGCGGGACATGGCTCGCCACGACCCGCTCGCGCCCGCCGGACGGCGCACTGCGCCGGTCCACCGCGTACGCCAACGACGCCACGCCGAGGCCCAGTACGGCCAGGGCCGCGCCGGCCAGGGCCGGGGAGGTGACCCCGAAGCCCGCGGCCAGGGCGAGGCCGCCGATCCAGGCGCCGCCCGCGTTGGCCAGGTTGAAGGCCGCCTGGTTGGCGGAGGAGGCCAGGGACGGGGCCGACGCCGCCTTGTCCATGACCATCAGCTGGAGCGGGGAGCCGGTGGCGAAGGCCGCCATGCCGAGCAGGATCACGGCGACGGCGGCGGTGAGCTCCGTGCGCATCAGCAGCGGGAACAGCACCAGCACCGCCACCAGGGCGCCGAGTCCGCCGAACAGGGTGCCCCGCAGGGAGTGGTCGGCCAGGCGGCCGCCCAGCAGGTTGCCGGCGGTCGCGCCGACGCCGAACAGGGCCAGCAGCAGGGTCACGCTGGCGCCGGCGTACCCGGCGGCGTCCGTGAGCATGGGCGTGATGTAGCTGTAGGCCGCGAACAGGGCGCCGAAGCCCGCGACCGTGGTGCCGAGCGACAGCCAGACCGGGACGGAGCGCAGGGCGGCCAGTTCGCCGCGCAGGCCCTTCGCGGTGGCGTGCTCGTGGTCGTGCGGGATCAGGAACGCGAGCGCGGCGATCGCCGCCAGGCCGATGGCGCTGACGCCGAGGAAGGTCGCCCGCCAGCCGAGCTGCTGGCCCATGAGGGTCGCGACGGGCACACCCACGACGTTCGCGACCGTCAGGCCGAGGAACATCAGGGAGACCGAGCGCGCCTTGCGTTCGGGGGCGACCATGTTCGTCGCGACGACGGCGCCGACGCCGAAGAAGGCGCCGTGCGGCAGACCGCTCAGGAAGCGGGCCGCCAGCAGCCAGCCGTTGTCGGGAGCGAGGGCCGACAGCGCGTTGCCCGCGACGAACAGCCCCATCAGCCCGATCAGGACCGTACGGCGGGACATCCGGGCGGTGACCGCGGCCAGCAGCGGGGCGCCGATGACGACGCCCAGCGCGTACGCCGACACGAGGTGGCCGGCGCTGGGTATCGAGATGTTCAGGTCGTTCGCGACGTCGGGCAGCAGCCCCATCATCACGAACTCGGTGGTACCGATGCCGAAGGCGCCCACGGCGAGGGCGAGCAGGGCCAGGGGCATGAGGGAGCCTTTCGAGACTTACGGGGGTTCGTACGTGCGACTTCGTATGTTCAAGTACGGAACAAAGTCTCGCAGGCCCACTATTCCGCGAGGTCGCCGAGAGGTGAAGCCCCGTTTGCCGACTCCCGCCGAACAGGCCCTGAGCTGCGGTTTTCCTCAGCCGCCTGTGGTGACACTCACACGGGCCGCGATGGGCAGATGGTCACTGGCCGTCTCCGGGAGGGTCCATGAGCTCTCCGGCTTCAGGCCCCGGACCATGATCTGGTCGATGCGCGCCATCGGGAACGACGCCGGCCAGCTGAACCCGAAGCCGTTGCCGGCGGCGCCCTGCGTGGAACGCATCTGGGAGGTGACGGCGTTGAGCGCGCGGTCGTTCATGGTGCCGTTCAGATCGCCGAGCAGGACGACGTTCTTCAGCGGTTCGTGCGCGATGGCCTCGCCCAGGAAGTCGGCGCTCCGGTCGCGCTGCCGGGCCGTGAACCCGGCCTCCATCTTCACGCGCACCGAGGGCAGGTGGGCGACGTAGACCGCGACCTGCCCGGCCGGGGCGGTCACGGTGGCGCGCATCGCCCGCGTCCAGCCCAGGTCGATGTCGACGGCCCGCACGCCGGTCAGCGGGTACTTGCTCCACACCCCGACCGTGCCCTGCACCGAGTGGTACGGGTACGTCGAGTCCAGCGCCTTCTCGTACGTGGGGACCGCGGACTCCGTCAGTTCCTCCAGCGCCAGCACGTCCGCGCCGGAGGCGGCCACCTCACGGGCGGTGCCGACCGGGTCGGGGTTCTCCGCGTTGACGTTGTGCGTGGCCACGGTGAGGCCGCCGCCGGAGGCGGTCTTGTCGGTGAGCTGGCCGCCGAAGAGGTTCAGCCAGACCAGTGCCGGCAGCAGCACCGCGATCAGCGCGGTCGCGGACTTGCGAACCACGGCGAGCAGGAGCAGCACCGGGATGAGGAGACCGAGCCAGGGCAGGAACGTCTCGATGAGGCTGCCCAGGTTGCCGATCACGTTCGGGATGCGCGAGTGCAGCATCATGACCACGGCCAGGAGCACGGCGCACACGGCCAGGACGACGCCGCGCCGCCAGATGCGCCGGTCGTGGAGCCGGTCGCCGAGCCGGCCGCCGAGCAGTCGGTCGTACAGGCGCCGGAGCCGGTCTCCCCGGGGCTCGGGCCCCGAGCCGCCGTTGTCCGTCTCCGTCATGTACGCCTGCTGCGCCATACCGTTGCCTCACTGCCTGCCGTGCACACCATCGCCCCCGTGTCTACGACCCTAGGGGATGATCCGTTCCGTTCCCGCCGTCCCTCGACGGCCGTACGGGGGCGATGACGTTCAAGCCCGCGCGACGAGTTCCGACCGGGCCCTGAGTAAGCGCCGTCTGTGACGAAACGCGCACACTAGGAGCCGTGCGGTGGGGAACTGACGGGGCGTAGGCCTTCGAGGAGTGTGTCGACGACCTGGGCGGCGAGGTCGTCGGGGAGATCGGCGTCCGGGCGCAGGACGGAGCGTACGAGCACGGGCGCGATGAACATGTCGCTCAGCAGTTCGAGGTCGACGTCCGTGCGCAGTTCGCCGTTCTCCTGCCCCCGGCGCAGGATCTCCAGGCCGAGCCGGCGGCGCGGTGCGAGGACCGTGGCCTCGTACGCCGCCCAGATCTTGGGGCTGCTCTTCATCTGGGCGTGCACATTGGTCAGGATCGCCGAGGAGCGGTTGGCCAGGCCGCGCCGGCGCGCCTGTTCCAGCAGGGCCACGAGGTCGTCGCGCATGGAGGTGCCGGGGAGGGGTGGCTCGGGGGGCTCGACCGCGCGCAGGACGTCGACGAAGAGTTCCTCCTTGCCGCTCCAGCGCCGGTAGATGGTGGCCTTGCCGACGCCGGCGGTCCGGGCGACGCGCTCGATGGACAGCTCCGCGAGGGGCACGCCCTCCTCCAGGAGCCTCATCAGGCCCTCGATGATGGCGCGCTCGGCGGCCTCGCTTCTGGGGCGGCCCCTCGCAGGGCCGTCGTGCCGGGGTTGCCTTGCGGCGAGGCTCACGTCGCTTCGTCCTCTCCTGAGCGGGTCGGGGATGAATTCTCGCGCAGTTCTACGACCGCGTCCGACAACTCCTTCTCCTCGTCCCCCTCCTGGGGCGCCGGCGGCCTGCCGGGCAGGAACAGCGCCACGACGGCCGCGCCGATCAGTGCGACGCCGGCTCCCCACAGGGCGGTGACGTGCATCGCGTGCAGGAACGCGTCGTAGGCCGGGGCGACCAGGGCCTTGCCCTGCGGGCCGAGCTTCGCGGCGACGCCGAGGGTGGCCTCGATGGACTCCCCCGCGGTGTGCCGGGCGGCCGGCGGCAGCCGGTCGAGCTTGTCCTCGATGCCCGTGCGGTACGCCGTGGACAGCACCGAGCCGAGGACGGCGATGCCGAGGGCGCCGCCGACCTGCCGGAAGGTGTTGCTGAGGGCGGAGGCCGAGCCGGCCTTCTCGCGGGGCAGGGCCTGCATGATGACGACGCTGACCGGCGTCATGATGTGCGCCATGCCGGTGCCCATCAGGAAGAAGATCACTTCCAGGATCCAGATGGGGGTGTCGGCGTCCAGCGTGGCGAAGGCGGCCAGCATCGCGGCGATGACCAGCAGTCCGGCGGTCGTGGTGGCCCTGTTGCCGAAGCGGTCGACCAGCAGCCGGGCGCGCGGCGCGAAGATCATCTGGGCGGCGGCCAGCGGCAGCATCAGCAGACCGGTCTGCAGCGGCGAGTAGCCGCGCACGCTCTGGGTGTAGAAGACCGAGAAGAAGGTCACGCCCATCAGCGCGAAGAAGACCAGCGCGATGGCGGCGATGGCTGCCGAGAAGACCTTGTTCTTGAAGTACGTGACGTCGATGGACGGGTGGTCGCTGCGCTTCTCGAAGACCACGAAGGCGACGAGGACCGCGAGCCCCGCGCCGAGCGTCGACAGCACGGTGGCGTCGGTGAAGTCGGCGAGCTGGCCGCCCTTGATGATGCCGTAGACGAGCAGCACCAGGCCGACGACGGACAGGACGACGCCGACGGGGTCGAGGCGGCCGGGGTTCGGGTCCCGGGAGTCGGGCACCAGCCAGAGCATCAGCGCGAGCGCGAGCAGCACGATCGGCACGTTGACGAGGAAGACCGAGCCCCACCAGAAGTGGTCGAGGAGCACGCCGCCGGTGATCGGGCCGATGGCGATGGCGAGACCGACGCCGCCCGCCCAGATGCCGATGGCCTTCGGCTGCTCCTCGCGCTCGAAGACATGCATGAGGACGGCGAGGGTGGCCGGCATGACGAACGCGGCGCCCAGGCCCATCACGGCACGGAAGGCGATCAGCTCCCCGGGCGAGCCGGAGAAGGCGGCCAGCGCGGAGCCCATCCCGAACACGGCCAGACCACCGAGCAGCACCTTCTTGCGGCCCAGCCGGTCGCCGAGCAGACCGGCGCTGAACAGCAGGCCCGCGAAGACGAGGGTGTAGGCGTTGATCGCCCACTCCAGCTCGCTCTGCGTGGCCCCGAGACCGGTCGGGGCGGGGGTGGAGATCGTCTTGATGGCGACGTTCAGGATCGAGTTGTCGAGGACGACGATCAGCAGGCTGAGCATCAGCACGCCGAGGATCGCCCAGCGACGCCGGTGCACCGCTTCCGGTATGCGGGGGCCGGTGGGGGCGGCACGGTCGGCAGGAGTAGTCATGCCGGCGAGCGTAGGACCATTTCGATACGAGACCGTCTCGTATTGGAATACTTTTACCGAGCTCTTACGCGCCCTGTGCTTCAGGGCGCGGGGGCGGAACTCACAGGGGCTCCCCCAGGCCGTGTCCGCAAAGTCCTGCCTGCCCCGCGGGCGGACGACGGGACTTTGCGGACACGGCCTGGCCCTTGCCGGCACGAGGTGCCACCATGGACGTGGTCCGGGGACGCCGTCAGGGCGCCTCGAGATGACGTGTTAGGAGCCGTGCAATGACGCAGCTTCCGGCTGCCCAGACTGCTCAGACGAAGTCCTCCGACGGCGGCAAGACGCTGTACGGAGGCAAGGGCACCCGCCGCATCACCGTGCGGGACATCGCCGTCGCCAAGGAGCGCGGCGAGAAGTGGCCCATGCTCACCGCCTACGACGCCATGACCGCGTCCGTCTTCGACGAGGCCGGCATCCCGGTCATGCTCGTCGGCGACTCGGCGGGCAACTGCCACCTCGGGTACGAGACGACCGTGCCCGTCACCCTCGACGAGATGACCATGCTGTCGGCGGCGGTCGTACGGGGCACCTCGCGCGCCCTGATCGTCGGCGACCTGCCCTTCGGCTCCTACCAGGAAGGCCCGGTGCAGGCGCTGCGCTCGGCGACCCGGCTGGTGAAGGAGGCCGGCGTGCAGGCCGTGAAGCTGGAGGGGGGCGAGCGATCGCACGAGCAGATCCGGCTGCTCGTCGAGTCCGGCATCCCGGTCATGGCGCACATCGGCCTGACCCCGCAGTCCGTCAACGCGATGGGCTACCGCGTGCAGGGGCGGGGCGAGGAGGCGGCTCAGCAGCTGCTGCGGGACGCCAAGGCCGTGCAGGACGCGGGCGCGTTCGCCGTGGTGCTGGAGCTGGTTCCGGCGGAGCTGGCGGCCGAGGTGACGCGGGTGCTGCACATCCCGACCGTCGGGATCGGGGCCGGCCCGGAGACCGACGCGCAGGTCCTGGTGTGGACCGACATGCTGGGCCTGACCGGCGGGCGGATGCCGAAGTTCGTGAAGCAGTACGCGAACCTGCGTGAGGTCATGGGGAACGCGGTGAAGGCGTTCGCCGAGGAGGTCGTCGGCGGAACGTTCCCGCAGGAGGAGCACTCCGTCCACTAGAGCCACTGCGGTACTACAGGCAGCCCGCCGATCTTCCCCCGTCGGCGGGCTGCCGCGTTCTGCCGGTGGCTCCGGGGCGCCTGTCGGCGGTCTGTCGGTGGTTTGTCGGTGGGGGCTGACATCGTCAGGGGCATGACGCGAATCGACAAGAACACCGGCGGCGCCGCTGTGACCGTGCGGGGGCTGGTGAAGCACTACGGCGAGACCAAGGCACTGGACGGGGTCGACCTGGATGTGCGGGAGGGCACCGTCATGGGTGTCCTCGGGCCGAACGGGGCCGGGAAGACGACCCTGGTACGGATCCTGTCCACCCTGCTCGCTCCCGACTCGGGCCGGGCCACCGTCGCCGGATACGACGTCGTACGGCAGCCCCGGCAGCTGCGGCGGGTGATCGGGCTCACGGGGCAGTACGCCTCCGTGGACGAGAAGCTCTCCGGCTGGGAGAACCTGTACATGATCGGGCGGCTGCTCGACCTGTCCCGCAAGGACGCCCGCGGCCGGGCCGACGAGTTGCTGGAGCGCTTCTCGCTGACCGAGGCCGCCAAGCGGGCGGCGGCGACGTACTCCGGGGGCATGCGGCGGCGGCTGGACCTGGCCGCTTCCATGATCGGCCGGCCGGCCGTGCTCTTCCTGGACGAGCCGACCACCGGGCTCGACCCGCGCACCCGCAACGAGGTGTGGGACGAGGTGAAGCGCATGGTCGGCGACGGCGTCACCGTGCTGCTCACCACCCAGTACATGGAGGAGGCCGAGCAGCTCGCCTCCGAGCTGACGGTCGTCGACCGCGGCCAGGTCATCGCCGGCGGCGCCATCGAGGAGTTGAAGGCGAAGGTCGGCGGCCGGGCGCTGCGGATCCGCCCGGCCGATCCGGCGCGGCTGCGGCCCCTCGCCGACGCGCTGGACGAGCTGGGGATCACCGGGCTGGCCACCACGACCGTGGACACCGAACGGGGCGACGTCCTCGTGCCGATCCTCAGCGACGAGCAGCTGACCGCCGTGGTCGGCGCGGTCACCGCCCGCGGCATCACCCTGTCCTCCCTCACCACCGAACTGCCCAGCCTGGACGAGGTGTTCCTGTCCCTCACCGGCCACCGCGCCAGTGCCCCGCAGGACGCCATGCCCGCCGAAGACCTTCAGGAGGCCGCCGTATGAGCGCCGTCACCATCCACGACGCCGAGGCGGACGCCCGTATCTCGCTGCGCGGCCACCTGCGCCACACCGGGGCCCTGATCCGCCGCAACCTGCTGTGGATCCGCAAGGATCCGGAGTCGATGGCAGACGCCCTGCTGATGCCGGTCATCTTCACCCTGCTGTTCGTGTTCGTCTTCGGCGGCTCGATCGGGCAGGCGCTGGGCGGCGGACAGGACCGCTATGTGCAGTACGTGATCCCCGGCATGATCGCGATGATGAGCATGACGCTGTCCCAGGGCGTCGGCACCGGCTTCAGCCAGGACTTCAACTCCGGTGTCATGGACCGCTTCCGGTCCCTGCCGATCGGGCGGGGTTCGGTGCTGTTCGCGAAGATCTCGGTGGAGCTGCTGCGGATGCTGTTCGCGACCGCCGTGCTGATGATCGTGGCCGTCGCGGTCGGGTTCGAGATCGGCAACTGGCCGGGGCTGTTCGCGACCGTGGCCCTGTCCACGGCGTTCGCCTCGTCGATCATGTGGGTGTTCCTCACCCTGGGCGTGATCCTGAAGAACGCGCAGTCCGTGCAGGCGATGGGCTTCCTGGTGCTGTTCCCGCTCCAGTTCGGCTCGTCGATCTTCGCGCCGACCACGTCGATGCCGGGCTGGCTGCAGGCCTTCACCGACTACAACCCGCTGTCGACGCTGGCGGACGCCGCACGCGGTCTGATGGTGGGCGGGCCCATCGCGCACGACCTGTGGGTGACGCTCGGCTGGTCGGCGGCGATCACCGCGGTGATGGCGCCGGTCGCGATCCACAAGTTCCGCACGAAGAACTGACCGGACGCGCGCCCTGATCCGCGTCAGAGCAGGGCGGTGGCCTCCTCCAGGGAGAGGCCGCCGCCCTGCGCGTACGCGCTCTCGTACGCCTCGTCGCCGAGCAGCGCACGGACCTGCCGCTCCGTCCGCTCGCGGGTCTCACGCTCCTGCCGCTGGGCGATGTGGCCGGACGGCAGCAGGGCGTCGAAGGCGCCCAGGCAGCGGGCCGCGTCCACGGCGCGCCGCCCGCCGTCGAGGGCTGCCAGGGCCGAGGCGCCGATGATCAGGTAGCCCGAGCGCATATGGGGTGCGATGGCCTCGGACAGCGGGTCGGCGGCCCGCTCCAGCGCCTTGCGGATCCGGTCCAGGCACTCCTCGTACCGTCCCTCCATGGCGTCCAGCCACGCCTCCGTGCCGAGGATGTACGCGTCGAAGATGATGAAGTGGGCGATACGGAAGTCCTGGCGCAGGCGCCGCAGTTGCTCGCGCGCCTCGGGGACGCGGCCCGTCATGCCGAGCCGGCCGGCCAGGAAGAGGCGGGCGGCGGGCATGGCCTCGCTGTGCGTGTCCTCGCCCTGGGCGATCACCTCGCGCAGCAGCCGCTCGCCACGCTCGCCCTCGCCCGCCTCCAGCAGCGCGCTGCCCAGCCGGGCGGCGAGGACGGCCGCCTGGGCGCGGGCGCCGACGCGTTCCGCGTATGCGATGGCCGCCTCGTAGTCGGCGGCGGCCAGGGCGTAGGCGCCCTTGCGTTCATGGACCTCGGCGCGCGCCGAGAGGGCCTCGGCGGTGCCCCAGGCGTCACCGAGGCGCTGGTAGATCTCCAGTGACTCGTCCGCGTCGCGGGCGGCGTCGCCCGCCCAGTCGGTGCGGTTGGCGAGGAAGTTGGCCCGCATCCGGAGGCCGGAGGCCAGCTCCCAGTCGAAGCCGGGGGTCTCCCGGCAGGTGCGGACGGACGCGTCGATGATGACGCGCAGCCGCTCCATGTCGCCGGTCAGCATCACGGCGAAGAACCAGAGCAGGCCGGGGAGCCGGCAGTTCTGCGGCAGGCCGGGCTCGTAGGTCAGGGAGATGGTCCGCAGCTTCTGCTGGGAGCGTGGGTTCTGCCAGGCGTCCAGTTCGGTGTCCATACAGGCGAGATGGGCCAGATGGACACCGCGCCGGGCCTCCCACAGGACCTCGCCGGTCATCGGGGGCGGGGTGTCGGTACAGCGCTGCCACACCGGGGCCGCGCGGCGGACGGGCTCGGTGAAGGGGTCGGGGCCGAGGCCCATGACCTCGCGGCACCAGTTGCGGGCATCGATGCGCAGGTCGCGCATCTGCCAGTACAAGACGAGGGACAGCGTCAGGCACAGCGCCTCCTGCTCGTCGCGCAGGGCGACGGCGTGCCGCAGGGCGGTGCGCAGGTTCTCGTACTCGCGCTCCAGCCGGCGGATCGCGGCGAGCTGGTCCGGGCCGCGCAGCAACGGGTCGGTGGTCCGGGCGAGTTCGCGGAAGTACGTCAGGTGGGCGCGCTCGGCTTCGGCGCGCTGCCCGGACTCGTCCAGCCGCTCGGCTGCGTACTCGGCCACGGTCTCCAGCAGCCGGTAGCGCATCTCGCCGTCGGCCGGATCGCCGGGCGGTGCGGCGACGACCAGGGAGCGGTCGACGAGCGAGCCGAGCGCCTCCAGGGCGACCGGACCGCACACCGCCTCGGCGGCGGGCAGGTCGCAGCCGCCCGCGAACACCGACAGCCGCCGCAGGACGTCCCGTTCGTCCTCGTCGAGCAGGTCCCAGGACCAGTCGACGACGGCTCTGAGGGTCTGCTGGCGGGGCAGGACGGTGCGGCTGCCGGAGGTGAGGAGACGGAAGCGGTCGTCGAGCCGGTCGGCGATCTGGCGTGGCGTCAGCATCCGCAGCCGGGCGGCGGCCAGTTCGATGGCCAGCGGCAGCCCGTCGAGGCGCCGGCAGATCTCCGCGCACGCCTGGGGGTCGTCCTCGATCCGGAAGCCGGGCCGGGCCGCCGCGCCCCGGTCGGCGAGCAGCCGCAGCGCGACCGGCTCGGGCAGCGGCTCCACGGGCCGCACCAACTCGCCCGGCACACCGAGGGGTTCGCGGCTGGTGGCGAGGACGGTCAGGCCGGGGCAGCGCTCCAGCAGTTCCCCGGTGAGCCGGGCGGCGGCGTCTACGACGTGCTCGCAGTTGTCGAGGATCAGCAGCGTGCGGGGCCGGGAGCAGTGTTCGGCGAGCCGCTCGACGGGATCGTCGAGCCGGTCGGCGACGGCGGCCCGGATGCCTTCGGCGCCGGCGCCGTACAGCACGGTCTCGCGGGCGCCGACGGCGGTGAGCACGGCCTCGGGTACGGCGGCGGGGTCGTCGACCGGGGCGAGTTCGGCCAGCCAGACCCCGCCCGGCATGGCGTGCCGTACGGCCTCGGCGGCCTCCTGGGACAGCCGGGTCTTGCCCGCCCCACCCGGTCCGAGCAGCGTGACGAGGCGGGCGGCGGTGAGGTCGTCCCGGATGGTCTCGATGTCGCTCTCGCGGCCGATGAAGGAGGTGAGGCGGGCGCGCAGGTTGCCCACGGCCGGGGCGTCCGCGGCGGGCCCGGGCGCGGTGCTGTCGTCGCCCAGCTTCAGCAACTCCGCGTGCAGGGCCCGAAGTTCCGGTGCCGGATCCACCCCGAGCCGGTCGGCGAGCAGCCGCCGCACGTCCTCGTACGCGTCCAGCGCCTCCGCCGTGCGGCCGGCGTCGCGCAGGGCGCGCAGGCGCAGGGTCTGGAGGGGCTCGTCCAGGGGGTGGCTGTCGCACAGGGCGGTCAGCTCGGGCAGGGACTGCTCGGCCTGGCCGAGGGCGAGGGCGGCGCTGTGGCGGGCGCGCAGCACGTCCAGGCGGCGGGTGTCCCGGCGGGCCGCCTCGGCGGCGCGGTCGGGCAGGTCGGCCAGGGCCGGGCCGCGCCACAGGGCGAGGGCGTCGTCCAGGACCATGACCGCCTTGGCGGGGTCGCCGTCCGCCAAGGCCCGCAGTCCCTCACCGGCCAGCCGCTCGAACCGGTGCAGGTCGACGTCGTCGGGCGCGGCCGTGAGCCGGTACCCGCCCTCGTCGGAGGCGACCGCGTCCGCCCCGAGCGCCCGCCGCAGCCGCCCGACCAGTGCCTGGAGCGCCCCCGGGGCGTCGGCGGGCGGATCAGCGCCCCACACCTCATCGACCAGCAGCCCCACGGGCACGGTACGGCCGGCCCGCAGGGCCAGCACGGTCAGCAGCGCACGCAGCCGCGCCCCGCCCACCGGGACGACCGTGCCGTCGGTGCGGAGCGCCTGCGTGGTACCGAGAATGCGATAGCGCACGGGATCCATTGTCTCCGGTGGTCACGAGGGCGGGTCACGACGGTCTTTCGGCGCGGCGGGCCGGGACCGTCCGCTTCGGGCCGACCCCAGCCATCGGCGGCACGCCGGCCAACAGCCGCCACCGCCCCGGCGCCCAGGCCCCACGCGCCCGGCCACCCGGCCGGGGCCAGACCCGGGAAGCAACGGCCGGAGGACGCCGGGCAGAGAGCCTCAGCCTGTCACGATCCCCGCGGGACATCGGCAGGCCCCGCTCTGGGTCCACCCCGAACGGGCCGCGGGCACCCGGGCGTAGGGGGCCGGGCATCGGCCCGTCACGCGTCCCGTCGGTCCGACTGCTGCGGCAGCCGCACGGACAGCGGTCAGGCATGCCGAACGCCCCTCCCACCGGACCGCCCCCGGCGCCCCCGTGGGCCGGCCACCGTGCTCAGCCGCTGCAGCAGAGCCGCCAGGTCCACCGGCGAAAGGCCCTCCGTCTCCGCGCCGGGCCTCGCGTCCCGGTGCGGGATGCCCCGGGCCTCGCGGACGGCGTGGGAGAGGCGGGAGTCCGTGCCCGGCACGTCCAGGGTCACCACCGCTCCCGGTTCACGCGACTGCCGTCCCCGTCCGTCGGCACCCCGCCCCCCCTCGGTTTCGGTGAACCACTTGGGACACCGGTCCACCGCCCGCAGCCCGCGCTCCCCGTGCACCGGCTCCCAGGAGCGCGATCGGGGCGCGCTCTCGGCGTAGACCTGGGTCAGCACCTGCACCGCCCGCACCCGCCCCTCGGCGTGCGGCCACACCGCCCCGTGCCGCTCGACGGACAGCAGACCCACCGGCCTGCTCCGGTCCCCCGGGTTCGGCCGCCGGTCCTCCTCGGAGTCGGGGTCCGCGGCCAGGGCCACCATGAGGCCCGTCTCCTCCCGTACGACCCGGACGCCTCCCACGTCCTCGACCGGCCCGGCCAGCTCGGTGAGCTGGTCGTGCCAGCCGCCGCCCAGCACGCCGTCCGGGTCCACGAGCATCAGCGGCCAGCTCACCTCGTCCCCCACCGCGAACGGCGTACCGCAGCACTCCATCTGCCAGTCCGCGTAGAACACGTGCCACAGCCCCATGCCCCCACCCTCCCTGGAACCGACCGCCCCGCGCGAGACGTTTTCCCCCTGCGCCCGGTACCGTCGGGCGTCCCATCGCGTGTCCGAGAGTGCAGGGAGTCCCATGACCACCGCCACCAGCCGCCACAGTGAGCGGCGGATCAGTCCCGTCTTCGTCGGGATTCTGGCCGTGACGGCGGTCACGGGGTGGGCGACCTGGACGGGATTCGCGGAGCAGCCCGGGGTCGCCGTGTTCCTCTTCGTGACGGCGGCCTGGATCGTCTCGCTCTGTCTGCACGAGTACGCGCACGCGCGCACCGCCCTGCACAGCGGCGACATCTCGGTCGGCGCGAAGGGCTACCTCACGCTGAACCCGCTGAAGTACACGCACGCGCTGCTCAGCATCGTCCTCCCGGTGATCTTCGTGATCATGGGCGGGATCGGGCTGCCCGGCGGGGCCGTGTTCATCGAGCGGGGGCGGATCCAGGGCCGCTGGAAGCACAGTCTGATCTCGGCTGCCGGTCCGCTGACGAACGTGCTGTTCGCGGTCGTGTGCACGGCCCCGTTCTGGCTGGACGCGCTGGACGGCGTGCCGGCCGACTTCCGGTTCGCTCTGGCCTTCCTCGCGCTGCTCCAGGTGACGGCCGCGCTGCTGAACTCCCTGCCGGTGCCGGGCCTGGACGGCTACGGCGTCATCGAGCCCTGGCTGTCGTACGGCATCCGGCGTCAGGTGGAGCCGTTCGCGCCGTTCGGTCTGTTGTTCGTGTTCGCGCTGCTGTGGCTGCCCGCGGTCAACGGCGTGTTCTTCGACGTGGTCGACACGCTGCTGAAGGCGCTCGGGATCAGCGACTTCGAGACGTACTGCGGGCAGGAGCTGTACCGCTTCTGGCAGGGCTCGAACGAGTTCTGCTCGGCCGCTCCCTGAGGCGTCAGCCCGTGACGGACTTCTCCTGCTTGCCGCGCTTCACGTAGTACCAGCACATGTTGGACGACAGGCCCGCCAGCAGTACCCAGACGATCCCCAGCCAGCTGCCCCGCGTGAAGGAGACGACGGCCGCGGCCACGGCGAGGACGCAGACGATCAGGGCGTAGAGGGCGAGTCGCCGGGCCGGGTCGGGCGGGAGCAAGAGGGGCATGTCGGTCGGCTCCTGTCGGGGGACACTGCGGGCACTGCTGGTGCCGTCCAGTGTCCCCCATGCCGTCAGACGTCCGTGACGCGGAGCCCCGCGTGCGCCTTGTACCGGCGGTTCACGGAGATCAGGTTCGCCACCAGCGACTCCACCTGGTGGGCGTTGCGCAGCCGCCCGGCGAAGATGCCGCGCATTCCGGGGATGCGCCCGGCGAGGGCCTGCACGATCTCGACGTCGGCGCGGACCTCGCCGAGCACCATCACGTCGGTGTCGATCTCGTCGATGTCCGGGTCCTGCAGCAGCACGGCCGACAGGTGGTGGAAGGCGGCCGTGACCCGGGAATCCGGCAGCAGGGCGGCGGCCTGCTCGGCGGCGCTGCCCTCCTCGGGCTTGAGCGCGTAGGCGCCCTTCTTGTCGAAGCCGAGCGGGTTGACGCAGTCGACGACGAGCTTGCCGGACAGCTCCTCGCGCAGGGATTCGAGGGTCTTGCCGTGACCGTCCCACGGCACGGCGACGATCACGATGTCGCTGCGGCGCGCGGTCTCGGCGTTGTCGGCGCCCTCGACGCCGTGGCCGAGTTCCTCCGCGGCGGCCTGGGCACGGTCGGCCGCCCGCGACCCGATGATCACCTTCTGCCCGGCCTTGGCGAGCCGGTAGGCGAGGCCCTTGCCCTGCGGCCCGGTCCCGCCGAGCACCCCGACGACGAGTCCGGAGACGTCGGGCAGGTCCCAGGGGTCCTTGGCGGGGGCCTTCTGGGCGTTGTCGGTGGCAGCACTGTCGGTAGAGGTCATGGCCCCGACTCTACGTCCGCCGCGGTCATCGGCTCAGATCAGCTCCGTCACGGGCACCCGGCGGAAGGCGAGGGTCTCGTGGGCGCCGAAGTCGCCGGTCTCGTACAGCGGATGCGGAAGCCGGCGTACCCCTCCCGGCCGGCACGGAAGCGGACACCGGTCTCGGTCATCGGCGGATTCCTCCGGGCGTTCGACGATGGTACGGATGACCGGTCCCTCTGCCCGCGCCGGGCGAATGCGTGGTGAATTCCGCGTCACGACTGACCGGTCGGGGCAGGATGCGGTCGTATGGATGCCGTACGGGTCGCGCTGTTGCGGGAAGTGCTCGCCGGGACGGAGTGGCTGGGCGCCACGCGGCGGTTCGCCGGTGCGCTGCGGGGGTCGGTGGTGTCGCACGGCGGCGGGCTGCTGCTCGTCGGCACGCCGGAGTACGAGCCGTGGCACCTGGCGGCGCACCTGGTGGACGAGGCGGCGTGGTCGGGCATGCCGGAGCTGGCCCCGACGCTGGTACGGCATGACGCGCGCCCCTCGGATCCGGCGCATCTGGCGGTCGGCCTCGGGCGGCTGGAGGCGGCCCGGCGGGGCGAGACGCTGCTGGTGGTGTCCCCCGAGGGCCCTGCCTCACCCCTCCTTGAACGGGTGTCCGACGCCCGGCGTGCCGGGGCGACGGTGCTGTCCCTCGGCCCCGGTGAGGGCGAGCTGCCGGTGATCGCCCACGAGGCCCTGGCCGTCCCCGACGGCTCGGAGCTGGACCTGGACACCGTGCAGCACCTGGTCAGCGCGGCGGCCGGGGAGAACGCCCTGCCGACACCGCGTGGCCGGCGCCGCTTCCGGGACAGGGTGGCGAGACTGGCGGAACACCTGACGGCCCCACCGCCGGCGCGCTGGTAGGGGCGGTGGGGCCGGTTGGTCCGTCGGTGCGGCTGGGCGAGCGCGCAGCCGCCGGGATGCGCCTACTCGTCGTCGCGGCCGCCCGCCGGGGCGTCGTGCCACTTGGGGTCGTTCTCCCACTGCAGGTTACGTGCGCGGGCGGTCTCCATCGCGTGTTCGGCTTCGGTGCGCGAGGCGTACGGCCCGAACCGGTCCTTGTTGGGGCACTCCGGCCCCTCCTCGACCTTCTTGTGTTCCAGGCAGTAGTACCACTCACCCGGTTTGCCGACCGTCCGCTTCTTGAACAGGGCCATGACCAGCTCCTCTCGCCACCGTCATGTTCCCCCATGGCCGCTGGTTAGACTCGCTGGCATGTCTGGCCAGTCGCTGCTCGTACCGGGGGAGCTGTCCCCCACCCGTCCCGTGCCCGGAAACATCCGTCGCCCCGAGTACGTCGGCAAGCCCGCGCCGACGCCGTACACCGGACCGGAGGTGCAGACGCCCGAGACGATCGAGGCGATGCGGCTCGCCGGCCGGATCGCCGCCCGGGCGATGGCGGAGGCCGCGAAGCTGATCGCCCCCGGGGTGACCACCGACGAACTGGACAGGGTGGCGCACGAGTACATGTGCGACCACGGCGCCTACCCCTCGACGCTGGGCTACCGGGGCTTTCCGAAGTCGCTGTGCACCAGCGTCAACGAGGTCATCTGCCACGGCATCCCGGACTCCACCGTCCTGCGCGACGGCGACATCGTCAACCTGGACGTGACGGCGTACATCGGCGGCGTGCACGGCGACAACAACGCCACCTACCTGGTCGGTGACGTCGACGAGGAGTCGCGGCTGCTGGTGGAGCGCACCCGGGAGTCCCTCAACCGGGCGATCAAGGCGGTCAAGCCGGGCCGGCAGATCAACGTCATCGGCCGGGTCATCGAGTCGTACGCCAAGCGCTTCGGCTACGGGGTGGTCCGGGACTTCACCGGCCACGGCATCAACTCGTCGTTCCACTCGGGCCTGATCATCCCGCACTACGACAGCCCGCACGCGACGACGGTCATCCAGCCGGGGATGACGTTCACGATCGAGCCGATGCTGACGCTCGGGACGCACGAGTACGACATGTGGGACGACGGCTGGACGGTCGTGACGAAGGACCGGAAGCGGACAGCCCAGTTCGAGCACACGCTGGTGGTGACGGAGTCGGGCGCGGAGATCCTCACCCTGCCGTGACCGGGCCGGTCCCCCTCGCGGGCACCGCCCCGGTCAGCGTTCGAGATGCACCCGGCCGCCGACCTCGGTCCAGCCGCCCGGCTGGGGTGCGGTGAGGATCTGGGAGCCCGCGCCCTGGGTGATGTTGAGGGCGCGGCCGAGCCGGTCGGTGAGCAGCAGGGCCGCCGCCCCGGTCGCCTCGTCCTCGTCGATCCCGTCGCCGCGTCCGGGGAAGGCCCGGGCCCGCACCCGTCCGGCGGGCTCGTCCTGCCACGCCCAGGCGTACACCCACTCCCCCGGCGGCGGCACGGCCAGGTCGTCGACCTCGGCGGCGCTGCCGTACTGCCGCAGGGTGCGCTGCGGCACCCACTCCGCCCGCGCCTCGATCCAGCAGAACTCCCCGTCCTGCCGGGCACCGACCACCCCGGCGGGTGTGACCAGTTCGGGCACGTCCAGCAGCCAGGCCGTCCCGACACACGGGTGCCCGGCGAAAGGCAGGCGCAGGGTGGGCGTGTAGATGTCGATCACCCCGCGCTCGGGGTCGTCGACGAACACGGTCTCGCTGAACGCGAGCTTCGCGGCGAACGCCTGCCGCTCGCTCTGCCCGGGCAGCACCGAGCCCTCGCGTACGACACCGAGTTCATTGCCGTATCCACCGTCCGGCCCACAGAAGACGCGGAGCACGTCGTAGTCAGTCACGGGGGCATTCAAACATCGCCCGGGCGGCCAGGTCGTCTGCCGGACCGCCCGGAAGGGCCTGGCGACGGCGCGGGCCGCTTCGCAGGGCAGGTCCGCCGGAGCGGCCGCTACCCACCCCCGATCCTCCCGAAGCGCGACTTTTGACCTCTCCTTGACCACTTCATGGGGGCGATTTTGAGCCACTTAAGTAATTCTTATCTAGCTTAGGTGAGCCTCACCTTCCCCGTCCCCTGGAGCTTTCATGCGACCCGCCAGCCCTGTATCCGTCGTGATCGCCGCAGCGGCGGCTCTTACCGCTGTCACCGGCTGCACGGAGAAGAGCAACGCCAAGGACGGCGACCATGTGGTCCACGTGACGGCCACGGACGACAAGTGCGAGGTGTCGAAGAAGGAGTTCCCCGCCGGGCACGTCGAACTGGCCGTGGAGAACAAGGGTTCCAAGGTCACCGAGGTCTACGTGCTCTTCCCCGACGACCGTGTGGTCACCGAGCGGGAGAACATAGGCCCCGGCACCAAGCAGCGGGTCACCGCCGAGGTCAAAGCCGGCGACTACCAGATCGCCTGCAAGCCCGGCATGAAGGGCAAGGGCATCCGACAGGCCGTCAAGGCCACCGGCGGCAAGACGGTCAAGCGCGACCCGCGCCTGGACGAGGCCGTGGCGGCCTACCGCGCCTACGCGCAAGAGCAGGCCGACGAGACCCTGCCCAAGGCCGAGACCTTCGCCCGGGCCGTCAAGGACGGCGACCTGGAAGCCGCGAAGAAGGCCTACGCCCCGTCCCGCATCGGCTGGGAGCGCACCGAGCCGGTCGCCGAGTCCTTCGGCGACATCGACCCGAAGGTCGACGTCCGCGAGGACGGCCTGGAGGACGGCCAGGACCCCGCCAAGGACTGGACCGGCTGGCACCGCCTGGAGAAGGCCCTCTGGCAGGACAAGAAGATCGGCGACCGGGAGAAGGAGCTCGCCGACCGGCTCATCACCGACCTGAAGGACTGGCAGGAGCGGGTCGGCAAGGCCGAGATCACCCCGACCTCGATGGCCAACGGCGCCAAGGAACTCCTCGACGAGGTCGCCACCGGCAAGGTCACCGGCGAGGAGGAGCGCTACTCGCACACCGACCTGGTCGACTTCAAGGCCAACGTCGAGGGCGCGCAGAAGTCGTACGAGCTGCTGAAGCCGGTCGCGCAGGAGAACGACAAGGCCCTCACCACGGAACTGGACAAGCAGTTCGCCACCCTGAACACGCTGCTCGACAAGTACCGCCCGGACACGGCGTCGTACGACTTCACCTCGTACGACAAGGTCGGCAAGGCCGACCGCAAGGAGCTCTCCGACGCGGTCAACGCCCTGGCGGAGCCCCTGTCGAAGCTCGCTGCCGCAGTCGCGAAGTAGAGGGGTCGCCCCGCATGACGGACAACGACACGCCCTCCCACTCCCCCTCCCGGCGCGCCCTGCTCGGCTGGGGCGGGGCGGGCCTGGCCCTCGGCGCCGCCGCGGCGGGCGGAGCGGTGGCGATGGCCCGCACCGACGACGACCTCGCGCCGGACACCGGAACCGCGATCCCCTTCCACGGCGCGCACCAGGCCGGCATCGCCACCCCGGTCCAGGACCGGCTGCACTTCGCCGCGTTCGACGTGAAGACCGACGACCGGGCGGAGTTCGTCCAGTTGCTGAAGGACTGGACGGAAGCCGCCCGCCGCATGACGGCCGGGCACCCGGTGGGCGAGGGCGGCTTCGGCGGCCTCCCCGAAGCTCCCCCGGACGACACCGGCGAGGCCCTGGACCTCAAGCCCTCCCGCCTGACCCTCACCATCGGTTTCGGGCCGAGCCTGTTCGAGAAGTTCGGCCTGGCGGAACAACGGCCGGCCGCCCTGGTGGACCTGCCGAAGTTCGCGGGCGACAACCTGGACAAGAACCGCAGCGGGGGCGACCTGTGCGTCCAGGCCTGCGCGGACGACCCGCAGGTCGCCGTGCACGCCATCCGCAACCTGGCCCGCATCGGCTTCGGCAAGGTCGTCATCCGGTGGTCGCAGCTCGGCTTCGGCAAGACGTCGTCGACGACACCCGAGGCACAGACACCGCGCAACCTGATGGGCTTCAAGGACGGCACCCGCAACATCGCGGGCACGGAGACGGACCGGTTGAAGAAGTTCGTGTGGGTGGCCGAGCAGGACGGCCCGTCCTGGATGACGAACGGCTCCTACCTCGTCGCCCGCCGCATCCGCATGCACATCGAGACCTGGGACCGCACCTCGCTCCAGGAGCAGGAGGACATCTTCGGCCGGGACAAGGGCGAAGGCGCCCCGGTCGGCAAGGCGAAGGAGCGCGACGAGCCGTTCCTGAAGGCCATGAAGCCCGACGCGCACGTCCGGCTCGCGCATCCCTCCGCCAACCACGGGGCGACGATCCTGCGCCGCGGCTACTCCTTCACGGACGGCACGGACGGACTGGGCCGCCTGGACGCGGGCCTGTTCTTCCTGGCCTACCAGCGGGACGTCCGCAAGGGTTTCATCCCGATCCAGCGCAACCTGGCCACGGACGCGCTCAACGAGTACATCCAGCACGTGGGTTCGGCGCTCTTCGCCATCCCGCCGGGCGTCCGTGACAAGGACGACTGGTGGGGCCGGACGCTGTTCTCCAAGGAGGCCTGAGCCCGTTGTTCTCCAACTACCTGATCGGTCTGCGCGAGGGCCTGGAGGCGAGCCTCGTCGTCTGCATCCTCATCGCCTACCTGGTCAAGACGGACCGCAGGGACGCGCTGCGCCCGATCTGGATCGGCATCGGCATCGCGGTCGCCCTCGCGTTCGGCTTCGGCTGCGCGCTCGAATTCGGTTCGCAGGAGCTGACGTTCGAGGCGCAGGAGGCCCTCGGCGGGTCCCTGTCGATCCTCGCGGTCGCTCTGGTGACGTGGATGGTGTTCTGGATGCGGCGCACCGCCCGGCACCTGAAGTCCGAACTGCACGGCAAGCTGGACGCGGCCCTCGCCATGGGGACGGGCGCGCTGGTCGCCACGGCGTTCCTGGCCGTGGGGCGGGAGGGCCTGGAAACGGCCCTGTTCGTCTGGGCGTCCGTCCACGCGGCCAGCGACGGCAGCCCGCGCCCCCTTCTCGGCGTCGCCCTGGGCCTGTTGACGGCGGTCCTCCTGGGCTGGCTGTTCTACCGGGGTGCCCTGCGCATCAACCTCGCCCGGTTCTTCACCTGGACCGGCGGCATGCTCGTCGTCGTCGCGGCGGGCGTACTGGCGTACGGCTTCCACGACTTGCAGGAGGCCCGCTTCCTGCCGGGCGAGAAGAACCTGGCGTTCGACATCAGCGACACCGTCGATCCGTCCAGCTGGTACGGCACCCTCCTGAAGGGCATCTTCAACTTCCAGCCCGACCCGACCGTCCTCCAGGTCACGGTGTGGCTGCTGTACCTGATCCCGACCCTGGCCCTGTTCCTGGCCCCGACGGACTTCGGACGCGGCCGGACGACACCAACACCGGTGCGCGACAAGGTCTGACGCCGCTGAGGCGGGGTGGGTCCGCAGCGGCACGACTGCCCGCAGCTGAGCCGAGACGCACCCGCACTCGCGTACGCACGGAAGGGGACGTGTCGGGGGGTGTCCGCCCGCAGCGGTTGGCGCGTCAACGCCGGTCAGTCGGTATCCGATCCCATCGCGCCGTTCCGAGGACGGACACCCCCCGACACGTCCCCGACCCACCACCCGGCGTCAGGCGCTACGCGCACCCCCACCCCACCCGAGCAGGCCGCCGCAGGCACCCCCCACCCAACCGCCGGAGGCACCCGGTAGGGTTCGCCTCCGGAAAGGGGAAGGTGAAGGAACCCGATGAGCAGGGATCGCGACCCTCGAACGCTCCGCAGGTCCGCCCGGAGCGCCCTCATAGCAGCCGCGGTGACCGCTTTGTCGTTGACGGCGAGCGGATGCGTCGTGGTGCACGGCGAACGGGAGATCCTCCCGTCCACCACCCGCGCCGAAGCCGCCCAGGCCCTCCAGGAGTTCACGACCGCGTACAACGAGGCCGACGAGGCGTACGACGCCTCCCTGGACGCCGACCACACCACCGGCGCCCTGGCCGACATCGACTCGGCACGCCTGAAGGCCGGCAAGACGAACAACCCGGACGGCAACCCGAACCACACGCCCCTGAAGCTGACGGACGCGAAGTACACGATCCCCAAGAAGGCCGGCTGGCCCCGCTGGTTCCTCGTCGACGCGGCCGGCAACAAGGGCGGCGCCGCCCGCTGGCTGCTCGTGTTCACCCGCAGCAGCCTGGACGACCCCTTCCAGGTCGCGTATCTCACCCTGGTCGCACCGGGCAAGGTCCCGCAGTTCAAGAAGGACGCGGACGGCTGGGCCGAGTCCGTCCCCGTGAACTCGACCGGCCTGGCGGCCACCCCCGGCGACCTGAGCCGGGACTACACGGCCTACCTCAAGAACGGCGGGGGCGCCTTCGCCGACGGCTCGCACACCAGCCAGTGGCGCGCCCTGCGTGCGAAGAACGCCAAGAAGCCGGGCCTGGTCACCCAGTACGTCGACGAGCCGCTGACCAACGGCGACTACCAGCCCCTCGCCCTGCGCACGGCGGACGGCGGCGCACTCGTGTTCTTCACGACACGGCACTACGAGAAGCAGACGGCCTACGCGGGCACGACGTTCCCCATCCCCAACAAGGACGTACTCGCGCTGACGAAGGGCGAGGTCAAGCAGTCCCTGTTGATGGAGTTCGTCTCCAACGAGGTGGCCCTGGACCCGCCGAAGGGCAGCGGCGGCCAGAAGGTGACGATCCTCGGCCGGATCCAGGGCATGACCTCGGCAGAGGGCTCCTGAGAGCGGGCGAAGCGGGGTCGGCTCAGTGCCGCAGCGGCCAGGCCGCCCCGGCGTGGTCGGCTTCCTCACCGCCGTACCGGGCACAGGCCTCGGTCAGCGTCTCCAGCAGGGTCAGCGGATCCGGCAGCGGATGCTCGGGCCCGCGCACCCAGTGCACCGTCTGGTCCTCGCCGGGCAGCCGCGCCGGCGGTACGAGGACGTAGGAGCCGCGGCAGTGCCACCGCAGCCCGGGGTGCTCGTCCATCGTCTCGGGGTGGCAGTCCAGTTCGCACGGCCACCACTCGTCCTCGTCCTCGGGCGTGCCGCGCGTGAGGGTGAAGAACAGCATGCGTCCGTCGTCGCTCTCGGCGACGGGCCCGACCTCGACGCCGGCGGCGAGCAGCCGCTCCAACGCACTGCGACCGGCATCCAGGGGCACGTCGAGGACGTCGTGCACCATGCCGGTCGCGGTGATGAAGTTGGCCTGCGGCTGATGGCGGGCCCAGCGTTCGATCTGGGCGCGGTCGGTGGTCGACTGCGTCTGCCAGGCGAAGGACACCGGGTGCCGGGCCGGGGTGGGACAGCCGACGCGTTCGCAGGAGCAGCGGTATCCGGCCGGGTGGGCCGCGGGCGCGAGCGGCAGTCCCGCTCCGGCGGCGGCGAGCAGCAGGGCCTCCCGGCCGCCGTCACCGGCGGTCTCCTTGGGCCGGCGCCCGGCGCGCAGCCACTGGGTGAGTTTGCCCTGTAGGCCGGTCCTGCCGCCGTACTCCGCGCTCATCTATCCCCTCGCCTCGCTGTCGTGCGGAACAGCATGCCTTATGGTCCCATCTTGCCGCGCGCCGGGGGGCCAGTGCCCACATCCGGGGCAGGGGGGCCGAGACGGGTACCGGTGGGGCGAGGCATATGCCCGTGGGGCGAGAGGTACTCCGCACCGTGATCGGGTGTCATTGCCCGCTTTGCCGTGACATGGCCCCCTACCGTGGTCGCCATGGTCACAAGGATCGCGCTGACGGGCCTCGCCTCAGCGGTTTCGGTGGTCTCGCTGACCCTCACGGGACCGGCCGGCGCCGCCCCGGCCCTGCCTGCGGGCATCCGCCCAGCGGAGGGGCTCCGTCCGCTGGAGTGGCGCACCCGCCCGCTGGAGTGGGGCACCGGCCCCCTGACCGTGGCGGCGCTCCCCCGGATCACCTACGTCGCCCACCGCGGCGGCGCCCGTGAGGTCCCGGAGAACAGCATGACGGGGCTGGTGACCGCCTACGAACGCGGTACGGCGCAGGTCCTGGACTTCGACACCCGGCTGCTGCGCGACGGGACGCCCGTGGTGTTCCACGACGAGACCCTGAACCGCACCACCTACCTCGGCGGCGAGGTGCGCGGCCTCGACGCCCGGGAGTGGCGGGGCGTACGGCTGCGCCCGAAGGACGCGCTGCCCGGCAGCTGGCGGTCGGAACGGCCGCCGACGGTCGCCGAGGTGCTGGACCGCCTCGGCGGGCGGATCGTGCTGATGCTGGAGGCGAAGGACCCGCGCAGCCTCGGCCGGCTGGCCGGGCTGATCCGGGCCCGTGGCCTGACCCGCTCGGTGTTCGTGAACTCCAACGACCCCGAGGTGGCCCGGCGCGTCCACCGCCTCGGCCTGCTCACGCAGTTGTGGCGCTCGGCACGGCAGCTGCGCACCGACCGCCCGGAACGCTGGCGGTCGTACGTGGACCTGCTGGACGTGGACCACCGGGCGCGTGACGCGGATCTCGCGCGGGCGGTGAAGTCGGGGATCCGGCGGGTGTGGGCGCACACGGTGGTGACGGACGCGCAGCGGGACCGGGTCCTGGCGCTGGGCTGCGACGGGGTGATCACGGACGCGCCGGGGCGCCTCGCGCGGACCGGCCGGCAGGGCACTGGGCGCGGCCCTCAGCGCGGCGCGAGGCCGTGAAGGGCGTAGTCGACGAGGGTGTCGGTGTACTCGTAGGAGATCGGGCCCGTGTGCTGGAGCCAGCGCTGGGCCAGCGGCGAGACGAAGAGCTCCAGGGCGATGCGCGGGTCGACGCCGGGGCGCACCTGCCCGGCGTCCTGGGCGGCGCGCAGCCGGCCGATGTAGAGGTCGAGTGAGGGCTGCATCAGCTTGGCCACGAGTTCGCGGCCGAGCTGCTCGTTCACGACGCCCTCGGCGGCCAGCGCGCGGGACGGCGCCTCGAACCTCGGGTCGCGCAACTGGTCGACGGTGGCGCGCAGGACGCCCTTGACGTCGGCGGCGAGGTCGCCGGTGTCGGGGAAGGCGTACGGCACCGGCCCCGCTTCCCGCAGGGACTGCTCGCCCAGGTCCAGGAACGCCTCCATCAGCACGTCCGCCTTCGACGACCACCAGCGGTAGATCGTCTGCTTCCCGACGCCGGCGCGGGCGGCGATGCCCTCGATGGTCGTCTTCGGATAACCGACCTCCACGACGAGCGCGAGGGCGGCGTCGTAGATGGCACGACGCGACTTCTCGCTGCGCCGGGAGGCGTCGGGGGCGGGCTTGCCGGGGGCGGGCTGGGCGGACTTCTGTGCGGCCATGGCTCGAACTTATCAGGTTGACAAGACGGAGCGTCTCGCGGACAGTGGAGCACCGTGCACGAGACGAACCGTCTCGTCGCGAAGGAGAGTCGGGAAAGGAGCCCCACATGACCCGAGGCGGAGCCGGAAACCTGCTGGGTGTCGGCGGATCGCGCCAGAAGCTCGGCCGCGAGGCGCTGCGCGGCGGCGGCAGGCGCGGCCGGATCGGCGGCGGCCTCGATCCACAGGCCCACAAGCGCGAGTTGCTGCGCAAACTCCAGGAGAAACGACAGCAGCAGGAAGGACAGGAGGACCGTACGACCGACACGTCGTCGTGAGCCTCCCCCGCCCGGGGGAGACGGTCCCCTCGCGCGCGGGATCCTCCCGGGACGTCCGGCGGATGTACTGAAGCGGTCGTGACACCGCGACAGACGGACAGACGGACCCCCGGGAGGAAACACGATGCGCGTGTGGACGAGACGACGACTGCTCACCTCGGCGGCGACGGCCCTCTCGGCGGCGGGTCTGGCCGCGACGGCGGCCCTGCCCGCCCGGGCGGCGGCCGGAACGGCCCGTCCCGGTACCGGCGACATCGCGGACGCGTTGCGGGCGCTGCCCGGACTGCGGCTGATCGAGGAGCGGCAGGACGCCGAACCGGGCTACCGGCACTTCGTCCTCGGCCTGCGCCAGCCGGTCGAC
Organism: Streptomyces sp. NPDC045955; assembly: GCF_056430805.1. NCBI lineage: Bacteria > Bacillati > Actinomycetota > Actinomycetes > Kitasatosporales > Streptomycetaceae > Streptomyces > Streptomyces sp. NPDC045955. Next base: position 313,239 of record NZ_JBWKKY010000007.1, on the reverse strand, counting down.
CACACGAACCCCGCGGCCGGCACCTTCGAGCAGCGCCTCACCCTGCTGCACACCGCCGCCGACCGGCCCACGGTGCTGTTCAGCACGGGCTACCAAGCGGCCCTCAAGCCCCGGCGCACGGAGGCGACGGTCCTGCTGGGCGCGAACCAACTCCAGGTCGAGCACCGCTACTTCGGCACCTCACGCCCGCCCGGCCTCGGCTACGAGCACCTCACGATCCGCCAGGCCGCAGACGACCACCACCGCGTCGTCCGCCTCTTCCGCCGGCTCTACCCGGGCGCGTGGATCTCCACCGGCGGCAGCAAGGGCGGCATGGCGAGCGTCTACCACCGCCGCTTCCATCCCCACGACGTGGACGGCACGGTGGTCTACGGAGCCCCGAACAACGTCGACGACCGCGAGGACTCCGCCTACGTCCGCTTCCTGGAGACGGTCGGCACCCCCGCCGCCCGCGAGGCCCTCGACGCCGTCCAGCGGCGCATCCTGCTGAACCGGGCGGAGATGGTAGCCCGCTACGAGGCCTGGGCGGCCGCCGCCGGCGACACCTTCCGTATCGTCGGCAGCGCCGACAAGGCGCTCGAAATCGCCGTGCTGCGCGCCCCGTTCATGTTCTGGCAGCGCGGGACGGCGGCCGACATCGCCGCGATTCCGGGCCCGGGGGCGACGGCCGACGAGCTGTACGCGTGGCTGGACGACACCGCCGGCCTGTCCCTGTACGCCGACAGGACGGCGCAGCACTACGTCCCGTACTGGTACCAGATCGGCACGCAGTTGGGGTACGGCAGCGTCCCCACGGCCCACCTGGCGGATCTGTTGCGGCACCCGGACGCCATCGAGGCGCGCACCTTCGTCCCCAGGGACATCCCCATGGTCTTCGACCCGGCGGCCATGCCGGACATCGACCGCTGGGTCCGCCGCCGCGGCAGCCGGCTGCTGTTCGTCTACGGCACCCAGGACCCCTCCGTGGCCGAGCACTTCCGGCCCGGCGGGGCCGACTCACGGGTCCTGTGGGTACCGGGCGGCAATCACGGCGCCGACATCGCCGGCCTGTCCCCCGCCGACCGGGCGTCGGCGGAGGAGGCGTTGGCCCGCTGGGCCGGTCAGGAGTACTTCACGCAGACGTTGGGCACGTAGCCCACGGTGCCGCGGTAGTTGACCTTGCGCCAGTAGTGGTAGCTCTTGATCCCGCAGGCGTTCTTGTACGAGCCGCCGTCGACGCCCTTGATGTCGCAGCCCTTGGTGCCCTTGTACCAGAGGCGCAGGATGGTCGACTTGGTGCTGGCCGACTTGCGCACATTGACGTTCGACAGTGCCGTGAGGCTCTTGCACTTCGCCGTGGCCGCCATGGTGGCCATGTCGTCGTTCCGCACGGTCGCGGTGCCGGAGGCGCTCGGCACGATCCCGGCCAGGGCCAGGGCCGCCACCGCCACCGGGGCGATCAGAAGCTTCTTCAAAGGTTCCTCCCGTTTCTGTGGTGCGCATTGCTCACGCCCGAAGGCGCGGAGTTGATCTTATGCGTACCTGACAGAAGTCCCCGATCATGGTGCCGGTGGCCAGGCGTCGCCCCAGTCCGCGTCGCGTGCCGCCTTGTAGAGGTCGCCGTGGCGTTTGGTGACGGTGGTGCGGTGCAGGGACGGTTCGGTCTCGCACAGGTCGAGGAGGACCTGGCCCTTGCGGATCTGCGGGCGCCGCACGACACGGGAGGGTGCCGGGGTGACGGGGAAGCGGGCGGCGGCGACGTAGCTGAACTTCTCGTCCTCGTAGGCGAGGGAGCCGCCCTTGACCTGGCGGTGCAGGGAGGAACGGCTGACCCGGGCGGAGAAGTGGCACCAGTCCGTGCCCGGTGCGATGGGGCAGGCGGCGCTGTGCGGGCAGGGCGCTGCGACGTGGAAGCCGGCGCCGACCAGCCGGTCGCGGGCCTCGATGACACGGGCGTAGCCGTCGGGAGTGCCGGGTTCGACGATCACCACAGCCTGGGCCGCGGTCGCGGCGGCATCGACGAGCGCGACGCGGTCGGGGGCGGTCAGCTCGTTGAGGACGTAGGAGACGGTGACGAGATCAGTGCTCTCCAGGGTGAGCGCCGCTCCGATCCGAGAGCGCTGCCACCGTACGTCCCGCAGGGCCGGGTCGGCCGCGGCGATCTCCCGCCCCAGGGCGAGCGCGGGCTCGGCCCAGTCGAGCACGGTGACGGGCCGCTCCCCGCCCCAGGTCGCGCTCACGGCCCAGGCCGCCGCGCCCGTACCGCCGCCGACGTCGGTGTGCGATCCGGGCGCCCACGCGGGCGCGGCCTCGGCGAACGCCTCCAGCGCCGACCGCACTGCCTCGAAGGTCGCGGGCATCCGGTAAGCCGCGTAGGCGGCCACATCCGCCCGGTCCCGCAGGATCGGCGCGTCGGTCGGGGTGGCCCCGCGGTAGCTGGCGATCAGCCGCTCGACCGCCTGCGCGGCCTGCCGGGGCGGCAGCCCGTCGAGCAGACCGGCGAGGGCGGCGCGGAGGGTTTCGGCCGGGGGTGCGGGGGCGTTCACCCGGCGATTCTACGAGGGCCCCGAGCCCAAAGGCCCACCCGTCCGGACCGGGTCCTCGCCACCGACCCGCACTGGCCGGAGAGCGCTCCGCACATCAGCGCTCCCCCTCTCACAGCCCCCGCACCGCCCGCGCCACCCGCGACCCCGCCGCCGCCCTCGGCGCGCTGTCCGGGTGGCGGCGGCGTGGATGGACCGCGTTGGTGAGGAGGATGAGGAACGTGTCCGTCGCCGGGTCGAGGACGAGGGACGTGCCCGTGAAGCCCGTGTGGCCCGCCGCGCCGCGTCCCGCCAGGTCGCCCATGAACCACGGCTGGTCGAGGGAGAAGCCCAGGCCGGGCGGGGTGAAGAGGAGTTCGACGAAGTCGGGGCCGAGGATGCGGGCGGGGCCGTAGGAGCCGCCGGCGAGGAGGGTGCGGCAGAACACCGCGAGGTCCCGTCCGGTGGAGAACAGGCCCGCGTGGCCCGCCACGCCGCCCAGCGCCCAGGCGTTCTCGTCGTGCACCTCGCCCCGCAGCATGCCCCGGTCCGCCTTGGCCCACGGCCGCCGCTGGTCCTCCGTCGCCGCCGCTCCGGGGCACGGCCCGAACTCCGTCGCCGTCATGCCCAGCGGCCGGGTGATGCCGTCGCGGAAGAGGACGTCGAGCGTGCGGCCGGTGAGGCGTTCCAGGAGGTGCTGGAGGAGCAGCATGTTCAGGTCGGAGTAGCGGTACGTGCCCGGTGCCCCGACCGGCGCCTCCGCCTGCAACGCGGCCAGCCGCCCGGCGTCGTCGGCGCAGTCGTACAGCGGGAGGTCGGGCCGCAGCCCGGAGGTGTGGGTGAGCAGCTGCCGCACGGTGATGCCGTGCCGGGCGGCCGCCGTGAAGTCCGGCAGGTACGCCCCCACCCGCGCGTCGATGCCCAGGGTGCCGCGCTCGATCTGCTGCACGGCGGCCACGGCCGTGAACAGTTTGGTCAGGGACGCCAGGTCGAAGGGGGTGTCGACGGTCATCGGGACCCGGTCCTCGACGGGCAGTTCCACGCCGGTGTCGGTGTCCTCGTCGTAGGCCGAGTACCGCACGGCCCAGCCCGCCGCCTCCTCGACCGCGATCACCGGGCCGCGGCCGACGACCAGGACCGCGCCCGGCGCCCAGGGGCGCTGCCCGGTGGTGAGGACGTGGACCTCCCGGACCAGGTGACGCAGTTCCCCGCGGTCGAGCCCGGCCCGTTCCGGCGTGCCGTGGCGCAGTCGTGGTGCGCTCAGCTCCCTGCTCCCTCCACGCTCGCGCGCCTGCCGTCCGTCTTCCCGTCCGTTTCCCCGGCCGTGTTCCCGCCCGTTTCCCCGGCCGTCTTCCGGTCCGGATTCTCTCCCGTCTTCCCGTCCGGATTCTCGTCCGTCTTCCAGGGTCGGCACATTCCCACGAAGCAGGCCAGTGCCACCAGGGCGGCGGCCAGTTGGACGACGGCCATCGGGACGGCCGTGTCCTCCCCGGCGACGCCGACGAGCGGGGAGGCGATCGCGCCGATGAGGAACGACGACGTGCCGAGCAGGGCGGACGCGGAGCCGGCGGCGTGCTTGGTGCGCATCAGGGCGAGTGCCTGGGTGTTGGGCAGGGTGATGCCCATCGCGGACATCAGGACGAACAGGGCGATGGCGACGGGCGCGAGGCCGACCTCGCCGAAGACGCCCAGGGACATCAGCAGCAGCGCGGTCGCGGCGGTGATGACGATGGTCAGGCCGGTCCCCAGGACCCGGTCCAGGCTGACCCGGCCGACCAGGATCTTGCCGTTGATCTGGCCGACGAGGACGAGCCCGACCGAGTTGACGCCGAACAGCAGGCTGAACGTCTGCGGGGAGGCGCCGTAGATCTCCTGGATGACGAAGGGGGACGCGGAGATGTAGGCGAAGAGGGCGGCGAAGGCGAAACCGCCGGTGAGGGTGTATCCGGCGAACGAGCGGTCGGCGAGCAGGCCGCGCATCGCGCGCAGGGCCTCGCCGACGCCGCCGCTGTGGCGCTGCGCGGGCGGCAGGGTCTCGGGCAGCCTCGCCCAGACCAGGACCCCGATCAGGATGCCGATGGCCGTGAGGACGGCGAACACGCCCCGCCAGTCCGTCACGCGCAGGACCTGCCCGCCGATGAGCGGCGCGACGATCGGGGCGACCCCGGAGATCAGCATGAGGGTGGAGAAGAAACGGGCCATGGCCATGCCGTCGTACAGGTCGCGGACGACGGCGCGGGCGATGACGATGGCGGCCGCGCCCGCGAGGCCCTGTGCCAGCCGGAAGGCGACGAGGAGTTCGACGGTGGGCGCGAGCGCGCACAGGACGGTGGCGACGACGAAGACGCCGAGCCCGGCGAGCAGCGGGCGGCGGCGGCCCCACCGGTCACTCATCGGCCCGACGACGAGCTGGCCGAGCGCCATGCCGGCCAGGCAGGTGGTGAGGGTGAGCTGGACGGTCGCGGCGGGCGCGTGCAGGGCGCGGGTGACCTCCGGCAGGGCCGGGAGGTACATGTCCATCGCCAGCGGGGGTACGGCGGTCAGGCTGCCGAGGAGGAAGGTGACCAGGAGCCCGGTGCGGCGGTGCGCTGTGAGGCCGGGGGGCTCCGCCCCGGCTGCGGCCCCCTGCGCGGTGTTCGGTATGGACGCCCCACCCTCGGGCATGAGTCCCTCCCTTTTCGAGTCGATCGCCACCTATGCTCTCAGCTCGTACTGGCTGCTCGGGTTACGAGGTGAAGGCGGGGCGGGAATGACGGCGGACACGGTGCGGTGGGGCATCCTGGCGACCGGGGGGATCGCGGGCGCGTTCACCGCGGACCTGATCGACCTGCCGGACGCCGAGGTCGTGGCGGTGGCGTCCCGGTCGGAGGCGTCCGCGCGGACGTTCGCGGAGCGGTTCGGGATTCCCCGGGCGTACGGCGACTGGGACGCGTTCGCGCGGGACGAGGACATCGATGTCGTCTACGTCGCCACCCCGCACACCGCGCACCGGGCCGCCGCCGGTCTGTGTCTGGCGGCCGGGCGGAACGTGCTGTGCGAGAAGCCGTTCACGCTGAACGTGCGCGAGGCGGCGGAACTCGTCGCGCTGGCGCGGGAGCACGGGCGCTTCCTGATGGAGGCGATGTGGATGTACTGCAATCCGCTGGTGCGGCGGCTGAAGTCGCTGGTCGACGACGGCGCGATCGGCGAAGTGCGCACGGTCCAGGCCGACTTCGGGCTGGCCGGGCCGTTCCCGCCCTCGCACCGGCTGCGGAACCCGGAGCTGGGCGGGGGCGCGCTGCTCGATCTCGGCGTGTATCCGGTGTCGTTCGCGCAGCTGCTGCTCGGTGAGCCGTCGGACATCGCCGCGAGAGCGGTGCTCTCCGAGGAGGGCGTCGATCTCCAGACGGGAGCGCTGCTCTCCTGGGAGAGCGGCGCTCTCGGCTCGGTGCACTGCTCCATCGTCGGCGGCACGGCGACCTCCGCCTCGGTCACCGGCTCGCAGGGACGCATCGACATCCCGCACGGCTTCTTCTTCCCGGACCGCTTCGTGCTGCACCGGGACGGCCGTGACCCCGAGGAGTTCACGGCCGACCCGGCGGACGGACCCCGCAACAGCCTCCGTCACGAGGCGGCCGAGGTGATGCGTGCCGTGCGCGCCGGCGAGACCGAGTCCCCGCTCGTCCCGCTCGACGGCACGCTCGCCGTGATGCGGACGCTCGACGCGATCCGGGACCGCGTCGGCGTCCGCTACCCGGGCGAGACACCGGACGAGGACCTCATGGCCGAACTCACACCGGCGTGAGCCTGCCGGACCCGCACCCGGCACCCGACGGCTGACGGACGAGTTCCGGATATCGGCCCCTCCCGTACGCTGCGGGCCCATGGACGCGAAGCGAACGGGTGCGCAGCAAACCGGTATCGCGGTGGTGACCGGAGCGGGCTCCGGCATCGGCCGCGCGGTCGCCGTGGAACTGCTCCGTGCCGGCTGGTCGGTGGCGCTGGCGGGTCGGCGGGCCGAGACGCTGGAGGAGACGGCGGCCCTGGTGCCCGAGGGTGCCACGCTCGCCGTGCGGACGGACGTCTCACGGCCCGAGGACGTGACCGCCCTGTTCGCCGCCACCGTCGAGCACTTCGGGCGGGTGGACCTGCTGTTCAACAACGCGGGCACGTTCGGGCCCGGCGGCGTGCCGGTCGAGGAGCTGCCCTACGAGGCGTGGCGGCACGTGGTGGACACCAACCTCAACGGTGCGTTCCTGTGCGCGCAGGCGGCGTACCGGCAGATGAAGGAGCAGCAGCCGCAGGGCGGGCGGATCATCAACAACGGTTCGATCTCCGCGCACGCACCCCGCCCCCATTCGGTGGCCTACACCGCGACCAAGCACGCGCTGACCGGTCTGACCAAGTCCCTGTCGCTGGACGGGCGGCCGTACCGGATCGCCGTCGGGCAGATCGACATCGGCAACGCGGCGACCGACATGACGGCCCGTATGCAGACGGGAGCCCTGCAGGCGAACGGCGAGGTCGCCCCGGAACCGGTCATGGACGTCGCCGACGTGGCCCGCACGGTCCGGCACATGGCGGAGCTGCCGCTGGAGGCGAATGTGCAGTTCGCGACCGTACTGGCCACGGCGATGCCGTACGTCGGGCGCGGCTGATCCCGGAGCGGCATTCGTCAACTCGTCAACCTGCACAAACGGAATACGAACGTCCGCCCCATTGCGGCCGGTCGGGCGCCTATGCTCAAATCTCCTACACGAAAGCTTCACAGTTGGAGCAGACAGCTTCCGTCGGCCACATCCAGGGGGGTGGGCGGCAGTCGTTCCACAGGACCGGGTGGGGGTGGACCCCGCGTGGGACCGCGGGGTACGCACCGGTGCGCGTGGAACGACTGCCGCAAACGTCAAGGGCGGGGTGCCGCACGGCTGGTGGGCTTCATTCGCGGTGCCGTCCCCTCGCGGGCCGTCGCGCCCCGCGCCGGCGCAGCGCCCAGGCCCCGCCCGCCAGGAGCGCGACCGCGGTGCCGGCGCCTTCCGCCAGCCGCCCCGCCGAGGGTCCGCGCTCGACCGTACCGGCGGCGGCGATCCCGCGCCTGGGTGCCGGCTGTGCCCCCTGCCCCGCGCTCACCGGCTCGACCAGCGTGCCCACCGCCCGTGCCGACGCACCCTGCGCGAAACCCCAGTCCAGCAGAGCGGCGGCCTCCTCGTAGACGGCGTCGGCCCTGTCGGCGGGGTGCATGACGGTGACGAGCAGGGTGCGTCCGGCCCGCGTGGCGGCGCCGGTGAAGGTGTTGCCGGCGCGGGTCGTGTAGCCGTTCTTCACACCGATCAGCCCCGGATACGCCCGCAGGCCCCACGCCCCGCCCAGCAGCCGGTCGGTGTTCTGGATCTGGAACGTCTTGGCGCCGGCGGCCGGGAAGTCGGCCGTTCTCGTACGGCAGTAGGCGCGGAAGCCGGGGTCCCGCAGTCCGTACCGGGCGAAGAGCGTCAGGTCGTACGCCGAGGACAGCTGCCCCGGGTGGTCGAAGCCGTCCGGGCTGACCACGTGCGTGTCGAGGGCCTGGAGTTCCCGCGCCCTGGCCCGCATGTCGGCGACGGTCCTCGCCACACCGCCGTTCATATGGGCGAGGACGTGCACGGCGTCGTTCCCCAAGCGCAGGAAGACGCCCTGCCAGAGCTGGCGGACCGTGTACGTGGTGCCGGCCCGGATGCCGACGAGGCTGGAGCCCGCCGGGATGCCGGCGAGGTCGGCGGCGGTGACGGTGTGCCGGCTGCCGGGCGGGAACCGGTCGAGCACCGTGTCGGCGAACAGCATCTTCAGCGTGGACGCGGGCGGCAGCCGCCGGTGCGCCCGGTAGGCGGCCAGCACCTCGCCGCTGTCCTGGTCGGCGACCAGCCAGGACCGGGCGGTCAGCCTTGCGGGCAGTCCGGTGGTGCGGCCCGCCTGCACCGCGTCAGCGCCGAGGCGGTCGCCGCCGAGCACGGGCCCGGAGGCCCGGGCCGGTGCGGCGGCGGCGACCGGGGCGGCCATGGCCAGGGCGAGCACGGAACGTCTGGACAGCCGGGCTGAGTCACACATCCCGCGACGTTACGAAGCGGAACCACCTGGGCGTGCACGGAACGTTCAAAGACTCGCCCAAGGTCCCGCAAGGACCACGGTTGCCCGGCGCGATCCCGGACACCGCCCGGCGCCGGGCGGTCACCGCCCGAGCAGCCGGTCGACCTCGGCCAGCTGCGCGCCGGTCAGTGCCCCCTTCTCCAGCGCCGCCGCGTTCTCCTCCGCCTGGGCGACCGAACGGAAGCCCGGGATGGGAATCGTGCGCGGGCTGCGTGCCCACAACCAGGCCAGGGCGCCCTGGCCGAGCGTGCGGCCCCCGCTGGTGAGGACGTCCTTGAGGGCGTCGATGCGGGCGAGCCACTCCGGGTCGGCGCCGGATCCGTCACCGAAACCCTGGAGCCAGGCCGGGGGCCTGCTGCGGATGTCACCGGCCTCCAGCGGCTGCCGGGCCCGGCGTTTGCCGGTGAGCAGCCCCATGGCGAGCGGACTGCGGTTGATGCTCGCCAGGCCCGCCTCCTCGCACAGCCGGATCATCGCGGGCGCGTCCTGCAGGACGTTGAGCGTGTGCTGGACGGCGGCGCAGTGCGGTCCCTCGGCGAACACGGCGGCGCGTGCGGGGTCGTCGGTGCTCCACGCGTAGGCCCGTATCAGCCCCTCGCGGACCAGTTCCTCGCACGCGTCCCGGAGCAGGGCGGCCTGCTCGGTGTCCGCGTCGGAGAGATGGAACTGGTAGAGATCGACGTAGTCGGTGCCGAGCCGGTCCAGGGACGCGGTCAGGGCGCGGCGCAGGTGGTCCGGGGAGGCGTCGCCGCCGGTGCGGGTCCGGGTGTCCTCGTCGAACACGTTGCCCCACTTGGTGGCTACGATGACCTCGGCCCTGCGCTTGCCGAGGGCCCGGCCGAGCACACGTTCGCTGTGTCCGGCGCCGTAGGTGTCGGCGGTGTCGAAGAAGGTGACGCCCAGGTCGAGGGCGCGCCGCACCGCCCGCACCGACTCCTCGTCGTCGACCTTGCCCCAGCCGAGCGGCTGCCCGTCCGTGTCCTGCCATTCCCCGCCGATCGCCCAGCAGCCGAAGCCGAGGGCGCTCACCTCGATGCCGCTGCGTCCGAGCTGCCGTGTGGTTTCCATGCCCGGGAGGCTAGGAGTTGGAGTGCACTCGAACACAAGGCCCGCGGCGGGGTGGGTTTTCAGGCCTGGCCGGTCTCGAAGCGGGAGATCCTGCCGTCGTCGTCCACGGTGAAGCTCCACCGGGTGCGCATCTCGCCCCAGGTGTCGTTGCTGTAGTGGGCGATGAGGGCACGGCCGCCGTTGGACTCGTTGTCGACCTCCAGGTGGCCGTGGGAGGAGAAGATCTCCCGGTCGACCCAGTCGGCGAGGTCGCGCTCGGAGCCGTCGTCCGCCATGGTCGCGCCCGGTGCGAGAAGCGCCATGAAGGCTTCGCGGTCGTGGTTGTTCACGGCGGTCACGAAGGCGCGGACGGCCGGATCGCTGAGACGCGTGGTCTGAATCGTCATGCCAGTCAGCCTCGTACCGGCCGCCGGACCACGCCACCGGTGCCACCCGAACGGCGTCCCGGGCGAGTCCGCCGCGTGTCGGGGGGTGTCAGGGGTGCGACGGTGGAAACGCGACGGGGGGATGTTCTGTTCCTGCTGTCTGCTCCGGGAGACGACGTGAGGCGTTACGACCGACGTGATCTGGGCCTGCTGCTCCTCCGGCTGGGGACGGGCGGTGTGCTGGCCGCGCACGGCACGCAGAAGCTGTTCGGCTGGTTCGGCGGGCACGGCATCGAGGGGACCGGCCAGTTCATGGAGTCCGTCGGCTACGCCCCCGGCAAGGCGAGCGCGACGGCGGCGGGCCTCGCCGAGACCGGCGGCGGCACGCTGCTGGCCCTGGGCCTCGCCACACCGGCGGCCGGGGCCGCGGCGGCCGGTGCGATGGCGGGCGCGGCGGCGGTGCACGCGCCGAACGGCTTCTTCAACCAGAGCGGCGGCTACGAGTACGCGGCGACACTGGGCCTCACGGCCGCGGGCCTCGCCGTCACCGGCCCGGGCCGGCTCTCCCTGGACCACGCGCTCGGGCACGCCGTGAACCGCGGCTGGATGATCCCGGCGGCGTTCGCGGCGACGGCGGCGGGGACGGCGCTGATCGTGGGGGCGCGGGCCCGGCGGCTGCGGAAGGCGAAGGAGGGCGAGCAGGACGCGCTGTTCGAAGAGGAGTTCTTGGAGTAGCAGCGGCAGGGGGCACTGTCAGACCCTCGTGGCAGGCTGCCGCCCATGAGTGATCACACGCCGCCCGTGCCCGACCTGTGGACCACCATCGACACCCTGTCCGAGTGGCTCGACACCCACCGCCCGGTCGAGGGCCGCGAGGGCCTGCTCCTGCGCATCCTGAAACTGTCCGAGGAGGTCGGCGAGGTCTCCGAGGCGGTCATCGGCGCGACCGGCCAGAACCCGCGCAAGGGCGTGACCCACACCTGGGACGACGTGCAGTCGGAGCTGTGCGACGTCGTCATCACGGCACTGATGGCGCTGCGGACGCTGACGCCCGAGGCGCGGGAGGTGTTCGGGCGGCATCTGGAGCGGGTGCGGGAGCGGTCACTGGCCTCGGCAGCGGGCTGATCCGAGGCGGAGCCGCCTTCACAGCGCGTCCACCGCGCTCACCTTCCACCCGTCGCCCGTGCGGTTCATCGTCATCCGCACCCGGTTCTGGTCCACTCGGGCCCCCGAGACCTGGGTGCTCTCGGTGACCTGGTTGACGAAGAGCAGGACCACGACCTTGTCGGGGGAGGCCGAGACGACGGAGGCGGCCGGGGTGCCGCCGGTGGCGGGTGCGGCGACCGTGGCCTTCACCACGCCGTGGTACTTCTCGGCCGTGGGGCCGACCACGGTCTTCGTGGTCCTGCCGTACTCGTCGCGGAAGTCGCCGGTCAGGTGGGCACGGGCCCTGGAGAAGTCCTTGTCCAGGCGGCGGTAGTCGTACGACAGGACGATCGGCGCCGCCTCGCGCGCGGCCGCGAGCGCCTCGGTCCGGGCGGTCTCCGTCAGGCGGCCGTCGCGGTACTGCCGTCCCAGGGCGGCGAGCGCGACCAGGCCGACGACGAGCAGGACGGCCAGGACCAGGGTGAGCGGCCTCCGACGGCCGCCGGGGCCGGGCTCGCTCCGGTCCTGTGGCCCGTCCTCCTCGAACGACTCCGGCGACGGCTCCGGCGGGTCGTCCCAGCCGTTCTTCGGGGCCTCGACGAGGACGGTGCGTCCGGCACGTGGCCGCTCGGCCCGGCGCGGGGACCGCTCGTCGCCGGCCGTCGCCGCGCCCGTTTCACGGTGGCCGCGCTCCGCGCGCTTCGCCGCCGCGCGGGCGGCCGCCGTCATGGTGCGGCGGGTGCCGGGGCCGGGGGCGCGGCCGGTGGTCGTCTTCGGCATGGTGGTACTCCTCGTGCTCCTCGTCGGTGTTTGCCGGTCTGCGGATCGGCCCGTGGGTCAGCCGACGAACTCGACGTCGGACGTCAGCCAGCGGCCGTCCTTGTGCACGAGGTCGAGCTGGAGCCGGTACGTGCGCGCCTCCCCCTCGGGCGCGGCGGTGTTGGTCACCTTGCTGTCGGCGACCACCAGTACCCGGGCCGAGTCCTCGTCGGAGCGGACGATGCCCGCCTCCAGGACCTGGCCCTGCGACACGGACTTGTTCTGGGCCACCAGCTTCGTCAACTGGTCCGTCTGCGCGGTGAACTGCTTCTTGAACTCGCCGGTCGCGCCCGCCAGTACGTTCGCGCTGTCGCGGTCGTAGTGCCGGTAGTCGAGGGAGGTGAAGTTCAGCGCCGACTGGCGGGCGGCGGCCAGGATGCCCTGGCGTCGCTGGTCCGCCTCGCGCTGTTCGTAGAGGCCGAAGGCCAGCCAGAGCGCCAGTGCTGTGGTGCCGACGGTCGCCGCGACGAGTCCCGCCGTCAGCACTCCGGGTCGCACCGGCCTCATGCCACGGGGCCAACGAGCAGCCATTGCCACGACTCCTTTCCGAACACGGCCTGCTGGCCGCCCGTCGAGCCGATCTCGACGTTCCTTCCGTCCGGGCCGGTGGTGGTACCGGTCTCCGGGTCGTACGGGGTGACGTACGCCGCCTGGTTCGCGCCGCCGCCTGCGGTCGACGCGCCAGGGGCGTTCTGCGCGCCCCGTACCGACGACTGGCTGCCGCGCGGGAGCGTGCAGCGGGCGTCGGTGTTCGCCTCGCGTGTGCTGGTGTCCGCGGGGTCGCGGCGTGCCGTGCCGTACCCCTGGGTGCAGGCCGGCGGGTCGTCGGCGTTCAGCACCAGGCCGAAGTGGGTGGTGCCGTCGCCCGGGACGACCGTGTAGCTGCCCGCGACCATCAGCGGGAAGGTGACCAGGGCCTGCTCGACGCCGGGGAGACGGGCCAGCGTGACCTGGCCGCCGCTGATCAGGTTGGCCAGCAGGACCGACAGCTGCGGCCCGGTCGACTTCAGCAGCGAGTTCAGCTCCTGCGCCGCCGGCCGCGCGTTGCCGATCAGCTTGCGCAGGTCCCCGTCGCTCGCCTTCAACTGGGCCGAGAGCGCCGCCAGATCACGCGCGAACGACTTGATCGACGAGCCCTGGTCGGCCTGCGTCTTGAGGACCTTGCGTGAGTCCTCGATCAGGGCGATCGTCTCCGGCAGCGCCTCGGACGCCGACTCGACCAGGGTGTTGCCCGAGTCCACCAGGCGGCTCAGGTTCGGGCCCGTACCGGCGAACGCCTTGCCCAGCTCGTCGACCGTGACGCCCAGGTCGTCCTTGCCGACCGAGTTCACCAGGCGGTCCAGGCTGAGGACCATGTCCGTCGTCGACAGCGGCACCCGCGTGCTCTCGCGCGGGATCGTGCTGCCGTCCAGCAGGTACGGGCCGCGGGAGGTGCGGGGCTGGAGGTCGACGTACTGCTCGCCCACCGCCGAACGGTTCGCCACCACTGCCAGCGTGTCCGCCGGGATGCGCGGCGCCCCGTCCTCGATGTCGAGCGCGACCGAGACGCCGTCCGGGCCGGTCAGGCGCAGTGCGCCGACCTTGCCCACCGGCACCCCGCGGTAGGTGACCTCGGCGCCGGGGAAGACGCCCCCGGAGTCGGCGAAGTCGGCCCGCACGGTGTAGCCGCGGTCCAGGACCTCGTCCACCAGGCCCGTGTACTCGGCGCCGACGTACGACACCCCCACGGCGGTGAGGGTGGCGAAGGCCATCAGTTGCGCCTTGACCATACGGGTGATCACGGCTGGACCCCCTTCAGCATCAGCTCGGCGAGTTCGAGGTCGATCCCCTCGGGCCAGTCGCCCCCGCCGCGGTGGCCGCCGGAGCCGTAGCCGGCGGTGCACACCGGCGGGCACAGCGGGTCGTCGCCGCCCGCGGGGGCCGACGGCACGCTCGGACCGCTCGGCAGCGCGGTGGGCTTCGGCACGTCCGGGAGATCCGGTGCCTCCGGGAGATCCGGTACGTCCGGCAGGTCCGGGGCCTCGGGAAGCTCCGGCACCTGTGTGTCCCCGCCGTTCCCGCCGCCCGGCTCGTCCGTCAGGTTGCCGTAGATCCCGGGCAGGTCGAGGTCCGCCGTGATGTGCAGGTTGACGTAGTCACCCTTGATGGCGTCCACCACGTTGCGCGGGAACGGGTACGTCGTCAGCAGCTCCAGGGAGTTGGGCAGGTCGCTGCCCGCCTTGTTGAGCTGTCGCAGGATCGGCCGCAGCCGCTTGAGGTTGGCGACCGTGTCCTCGTGGGAGGCGTTGACCACCTTGGTGCCGGTTTTGCCCAGCTTGGACAGGGCGGTGAGCATCCTCGTCAGGTCGCGGCGCTGGTCGGCCAGGACCTTCAGGGCGGGCGGCATGGCGTCGACGGCGTCGGCGATCGTCGTCTTCTCCTTGCCCAGCCGTTTGGCCAGCCGGTCCACGGCCTTCAGCGCGCGGACGATGTCCCGGCGCTGGTCGTCCAGGCCGCCGATGAAGGTGTCGAGCTCCTCGATCAGGGACTTGACCCGGTTCTCCCGGCCCTCCAGGGCCTTGTTCAGCTCCGTGGTGATCGTCTTGAGCTGGGCCACGCCGCCGCCGTTGAGCAGCGCGGACAGCGCGGACAGCACCTCCTCGACCTCCGGGTTACGGCTGCTGCGGGACAGGGGGATCACATCACCGTCGCGGAGCCGCCCGACCGGCGTGCCTTCCGGCGGCCCGGCCAGTGCCACGTACTTCTCGCCGAGCATGCTGGTCTGCCGCAGCCCGGCCACGGCGTTGGCGGGCAGCTTCACCGAGTCGGCGACCCGGAGGCGGACCCTCGCGTGCCAGCCCTCCAGCTCCACCTTCTCCACCGCGCCCACGGTGACGTTGTCGACCTTGACCGCCGACTGCGGCACCAGGTCGAGGACGTCGCGGAACTCGACGGTGACGTGGTAGGCGTGGCCGTCGGCGGCGGCTCCGCCGGGGAGCGGGACGTCGTACCAGCCGTTGAACTCGCAGCCGGACAGCAGCAGCGTCCCGACGGCCGCCCACGCGACGGCCCCGCCCTTGCGCAGTGGCCTCATGCGCGTGCCCCCAGGATTCCGCCGAGGGTGCGGTCGACCGTGCCGGGGGCCGCGGCGCCCTCGGGTACTTCGGGCACTTCGGGCAGGGAGTCGAAGAGGTCCCTCAGGTCCTTGCAGTCGGTCTTGTCCCCGGTCGTCTTCAGGATCGAGCACAGCAGGGAGGCCGGATCCTGCGGGTGGTCGGGGTTGTTGCGGGTGTCGAGGGTGCCGGCGGCGGGGTTGTAGGCGTTGTTCAGGTTCGACATGCCCGTCGGCGCGACCTCCAGCAGCTCCTCCAGCGCCGCCCGTTGGGTGACGAGCACCTTGGTCACCTTGCTCAGGCCCTCCACGTTCGACGTCAGGGACTTCTTGTTCTTCTTCACGAAGGCGGACACGTCACCGAGGGCCGTGCCGAGGTTCTTGAGCGCCGCCGCCAGGTCCTTGCGCTCGCCCGCAAGTTGCTCGGCGACCTTGGCGAGGCTGCTGTTGAACGACCGCACGCTCTTGTCGTCCGCCGCCAGCGCCGCCGTGAACACCTGGAGGTTGCGGACGGTGCCGAACAGGTCTTTGCGGCCGTCGGAGAGAGTGGTGACCGCCTCCGAGAGGTCCTCGACCGTCCGGTGGAGGTTCTTCCCCTGGCCGTCGAGGTTGTCGGCGCTGACGCCGAGCAGCCGTGACAGGGCGCCGTCCTTGTTGGCGCCCTCGGGACCGAGCGCCTCGGCCGTGGTGTGCAGGCTGTCGAAGACGCGGTCCAGTTCGACCGGTACGGCCGTACGCGACTCGGGGATCTCGTCGCCGTCCCGCAGCACCGGACCGCTCCGGTACACCGGCAGCAGCTGCACGTAACGGTCGCTGACCACAGAGGAGTTGATGATCGCGGCCTGCGCGTTTGCCGGGATCTTGCGGTCCGCGTCGTACTCCAGCTCCACCCGCACCCGGCCGCCCTCCGGCGTGATCTTCTTGACCTCGCCGATCCGCACGCCCAGCACGCGGACGTCCGAGCCGGGGTAGATGCCGACGGTGCGGGGGAAGTACGCCGTGACGCGGGCCGGCTCGGTCCGCGGCCACAGGACGTAGGCCAGCGCGGCGACCACGGCCAGGGCGGTCAGCAGGGCCAGGGGCTTCTTCCAGCGGTTGCTCATCGCGCGCCTCCCGTCCCCGTCCGCGGCACGACCGGGGCGGCGACCAGGTTCTGGACGTAGGAGTCGAACCAGCGGCCGTTGCCGAGGGTGTTGGTGAAGACCCGTACGTAGGGGGCCAGGAGCTTGATGCTCCGCTCCAGGCCGGCTTGGTTGCGTTCGAGCATCTTCACCACGGTGTTGAGGCCCTTGAGCGCGGGCCCGATCTCCTTCTCGTTGTCCTGGACCAGGCCGGAGAGCTCGATGCCGAGCGCGGCGGAGGTCTTCAGCAGCTTGTGGATCGCCGCCCGCCGCTTGCTGATCTCCTTGAACAGCTTGTCGCCGTCCTCGACCAGGGCGGTGAAGTCGCCCGACCGCTCGGCGAGTACGCCCGTCACGCCGTTCGCATGGTCGAGGAGCTCCCCGAGGGCCTTGTCGCGCGAGGCCACCGTCCGGGAGATCTTCGACAGGCCCTTGATGGACGCCCGTACCTCGTGCGGTGAGTCCTCGAAGGTGGTGGAGATGGTGTCCAGGGCCTTGGCCAGCCGGTCGGTGTCGACCTTCTCCGTCGTGGTGGTGAGATCGCTGAACGCCTGCACGACGTCGTACGCGGGGACGGTCCGCCGCAGCGGGATCTCGCTGCCCGGCTCCAGTTGGCCTCGTCCCTTGGGGTGCAGGGCGAGGTACTTCGCGCCGAGGATCGTCTTGACCCGGATCGACGCGCCGGTCTCGGTGCCGAACCCCGGCTCGCCCTTGATCTTGAAGGTGACCTTGACGTGGTCGCCGTCCAGGTCGACCTCCTCGACCTTGCCGACCTTGACCCCGGCGATCCGCACCTCGTCGCCCGGCTTGAGACCGCCCGCCTCCGCGAAGGCGGCGCTGTACGTCTCTCCGTCGCCGATCACCGGAAGGCGGTCGGCGTTGAACGCGGCCACGGTCAGCAGCGCGAGGACGGTGAGTCCGACGGCGCCGATGACGACGGGATTGCGCTCACGGAAGGGGCCGAGGCGCGGACGGCGCAGCCGTATCCCCGGCAGCTTCGGCGGGTCGACCCGGACCTTGATCAGCGGCTGCGGGCGCGGCGTGCGGCGCGGCAGGAGCCGTACCTCCGGCAGTCGCACGCGAGGCAGCTTCGGCGGGTCGACCCGGACCTTGACCAGCGGCTGGGGACGCGGCGTGCGGCGCGGCAGGAGCCGTACCTCCGGCAGACGCACGCGAGGCAGCTTCGGCGGTTCCACCCGCACCGTGACCAGCGGCTCCGGGCGGCGCTTGCGGCTCATGACCCACACCTCGCCCTCGCCACGTGCATCTCGGGCGTGAGCACCTGCTTCGTCTTCGGCAGCACGATCCGGCCGTCGAAGTCGCACAGGTAGAAGTTGAACCACGAGCCGTAGGACGCCGTCCCCGTCAGCTCGTTCAGCTTGTTCGGCAGCCGCTTCAGCACGCCCTCCACGGTCTTCTCGTTGTCGTTCAGCGTCCCGGTGAGGTCGGTCAGCTCCGCGATGTCGTCCTTCAGCGGCGGACGCGCGTCCTTCAGCAGGCCCGAGGTGGCCTCCGTCAGATCGCCGATGCTCACCAGCGACTGGCCGATGGGCTTGCGGTCGGCGGACAGGCCGGAGATGACCCGGCGCAGCTGCTTGAGCAGTCCGGAGAAGCGGGCGCCGCGCTTGTCGAGCGTCTTCAGCACGGTGTTGAGGTTGTCGATCACCGAGCCGATCAGCTTGTCGCGGCCGGCCAGTGTCGTGGTGAGCGACGCCGTGTGCGTCAGCAGGCTGTTGACGGTGCCGCCCTCGCCCTGGAGGGTCTTGATGATCTCGGTGGCGAGCTGGTTGACGTCCTTCGGGCTGAGCGCGGCGAACAGCGGCTTGAAGCCGTTCAGCAGCGCGTTCAGGTCGAGGGCGGGCTGGGTGCGCGCGAGCGGGATCGTGCCGCCGGGGCGCAGCCGGGTGCCGTCGCCGGCGCCCTCGGTGAGCGCGACGTAGCGCTGCCCGACCAGGTTGCGGTAGCGGATGACGGCACCGGTGCTGGTGAGCAGCGGCCGGTCCTGGCTGACCGTGAAGGTGACCTCGGCCAGCGTCCGGTCCTTGATCCGGATGCCCTCGACCTCGCCGACCCGCACTCCGGCCACCCGGATGTCGTCGCCCTCCTCCAGGCCGGTGACATCGCTGAAGACCGCGCGGTACTCGTGCTCGGGGGTGAAGGAGATGTTCACGATGGTGGCGGCGAGCAGGGCCGTCGCCACCACCGTCACCAGCGCGAAGAGACTGAACTTGATCAGCGGGGCGGCGGTCTGCCGGGCTCCTGCGGTGCTCATGCGACGCTCACCGCCGTCCCGCGTGCCATCGGCCCGAACAGCAGCGTCGCGACCGGCGGCACCTCGTCCGCGGGCACGCCCAGCACCGGCGCCACGAGCGAGCCGACGGCCCGCTGCTCGGCCCGGGTGGCGGAGACGCCGAGCGGACCGCCCGAGGCCGAGCTCGCCTTCTTGGAACCGTCGTCGAGGTGGGCGCCGGGCGCCGGCACCGGAGGATGTGGCAGATCACGGCAGTTGGGGCCGGACCGCTCGCCGTAGCGCGGTTCCTCACCCGGTTCGTACGCGCCCTGCGGCCGTACGACCTCCAGCGTGATGTGCATCTTTCCGCCCCGGAAGGCCTCCTCGGACGCCTTCTCCTGCCGGACCAGGCCGGCCAGCAGACAGGGGTACTGGGGCGAGTAGCGGGCGAACAGCTCCAGCGTGGGGCGGGAGACCCGGCCGAGGGTGATCAGCCGGTCGCCGTTGGTGTCGAGGAAGTCCTCGGCGGTGCCCGCGACGGTCGCCGTGGTCGTCAGCGCCGCCGCCAGCCGGTCCTTCTGATCGACGATCGTCCGGCTGGTGGTGACGGTGTTGCGCAGGATCTCCATCAGGTCGGGCGCCGCGTCGCCGTAGACCTCGGCGACGTCGGCGAAGCGTGCGATGTCCTCTTTCAGGGACGGCAGGTGCGGATTGAGGCGGCGCAGGTAGGCCTCCACTCGCGTGAGGTTGTCACCGATCCGGTCGCCGCGGCCCTCCAGGGCGGTGGCGAACGCGGAGAGCGTGGCGTTGAGCTTGCCGGGCTGCACGGTCCGCAGCAGCGGCAGCAGGTCGTTCATCAGCTGCTGGACCTCGATGCCGACGCGGGTGCGGTCCTGGGTGATGACGTCCCCGGCGCGGATGGGCCGGCCCGATGAGCCGCGCGGCGCGACCAGGTCGACGTACTTCTCGCCGAACAGCGTCTTGGGCAGCAGGCGCGCGTGCACGTCGGACGGGATCTGGGCGACGTGCTCCGGCTTCAGCGCGATGTCGAGCGTCGCCTTCGTCCCGTCGGCCCGCACCTCGCGCACCTCGCCGACCAGCAGCCCGCGCAGCTTGACGTCGGCGCGCGGATCGAGCTGGTTGCCGAGGCTGTCGGCCTCCAGCGTGATCCGCACGACCGGCGTGAACGCCTGCCGGTAGACGGCGACGGACAGGGACAGCAGCAACGCGAGCACGGCGATGAAGACGACGCCGTACAACCGCAGTCTCAGAACCCTCATACGGCGGCTCACCCCGCGATCCGTACGGTCGTGCTGGCGCCCCAGATCGCCAGCGACAGGAAGAAGTCCAGGACGTTGATCGCCACGATCGAGGTCCGCACCGCACGGCCCACCGCGACGCCGACGCCCGCCGGGCCGCCGCTCGCGTAGTAGCCGTAGAAGCAGTGCACCAGGATGATCAGGACGGCGAAGACCAGCACCTTCCCGAAGGACCACAACACGTCCACCGGGGGCAGGTACTGCT
The DNA here is from genome assembly GCF_056430805.1 of Streptomyces sp. NPDC045955. NCBI lineage: Bacteria > Bacillati > Actinomycetota > Actinomycetes > Kitasatosporales > Streptomycetaceae > Streptomyces > Streptomyces sp. NPDC045955. Next base: position 293,278 of record NZ_JBWKKY010000007.1, on the reverse strand, counting down.
GGAAGTAGTGGTCGTACGTGCCCGTGGACTGCCCGTAGTAGCCGGTGGTGATGGTGCGGGCGGCCAGGTACGAGGACAGCAGGCCGATCACGTACAGCGGGATGACGGCCACGAACCCGGCGATCATCCGCGTCGTCACGAGGAACGGCAGCGAGGGCACGCCCATGACCTCCAGCGCGTCGGTCTCCTCGCTGATCCGCATCGCGCCGAGCTGCGCGGTGAACCCGGCGCCGACGGTCGCGGAGAGGGCGAGCCCGGCCACCAGCGGAGCGATCTCACGGGTGTTGAAGTACGCCGAGAGGAACGCGACGAAGTTGGAGGTGCCGAGCTGGTTGAGCGCGGCGTACCCCTGCAAGCCCACTTCCGTGCCGGTGAAGAACGACAGGAAGGCGATCACGCCGACCGTGCCGCCCACGACGGCGAGCGCGCCCCGGCCGAAGCTCACCTCGGCGAGCAGCCGCAGGATCTCCTTCTTGTAGCGGCGCAGGGTGCGGCCGGTCCAGGCCAGCGAGCGGCCGTAGAAGGAGAGTTGGGTGCCCAGCGCCTCTAGGGACTTCAGTGGGCGGTCGATGAGTCTCATCGGCTAACCCCTCTGGGGGACGACCTGGAAGTACACCGCGGTCATCACGAAGTTGGTCACGAACAGCAACATGAAGGTGATCACCACCGACTGGTTCACCGCGTCGCCCACGCCCTTGGGACCGCCCTTCGCGGTCAGCCCCTTGTAGGAGGCGACGATCCCGGCGATCGCGCCGAACACCAGCGCCTTGACCTCGGCCGCCCACAGGTCGGAGAGCTGGGCGAGGGTGGTGAAGGAGGCCAGGTAGGCGCCGGGAGTGCCGTTCTGGAGAACGACGTTGAAGAAGTAGCCGCCCGCCACGCCGACCACCGACACCAGGCCGTTGAGCAGCACCGCCACCAGCATCGACGCCAGCACGCGGGGGACGACCAGCCGGTGGATGGGGTCGATGCCCAGGACCTGCATCGCGTCGATCTCGTCGCGGATCTTCCGCGCCCCGAGGTCGGCGCAGATCGCCGTGCCGCCGGCGCCCGCGATCAGCAGCGCGGTGACGATCGGCGAGGCCTCCCGCAGCACGGCGAGCACGGAGGCGGCCCCGGAGAAGGACTGGGCGCCGAGCTGCCGGGTGAGGCTGCCGATCTGGAGCGCGATGACCGCACCGAACGGGATGGAGACCAGGGCCGTCGGCAGAATGGTGACGCTCGCGACGAACCACGTCTGCTGGATGAACTCCCGCGCTTGGAAAGGCCGTCGGGGGATCGTCCGGACGACGTCCAGCGCCATCGCGAAGAGGCTGCCCGAGTGCCGCAGCGCTCCCACCGGTGACAGGCTCACGCGCCGGCCACCTCCTTCTGGTGCAGCGCCGCCTCGCGCCGGGCGATCGCCTGCCAGCGGGGTGACCGGGCGATGCCCGGCCCCGGCAGCAGGCGTGGAGCCGGCTCCGGAACGCCCGCGCTGTCGTCGATCTGCGCGAGCTCCTGCTCGACCTGCGCCGCGTCCTTCTCCTCCGCCATGCCGATCGGGCCCTGCATCCGGCCGTTCAGGAACTGCCGTACGACGGGCTCGTCGCTGGCCAGCAGTTCCTCGCGCGGCCCGAACATCACCAGCTCCCGGCGGAACAGCAGCCCGATGTTGTCCGGCACCTGGCGGGCCGAGGCGATGTCGTGCGTGACGATCAGGAAGGTCGCGTCGATCTGGGCGTTGAGGTCGACGATGAGCTGGTTGAGGTAGGCCACGCGGACCGGGTCGAGACCTGAGTCAGGCTCGTCGAAGAGGATGATCTCGGGGTCGAGGACGAGCGCCCGGGCCAGCCCGGCGCGCTTGCGCATACCGCCGGATATCTCACCGGGCAGCTTCCCCTCCGCCCCGATCAGCCCGACCATGTCCATCTTCTCCAGCACGATGCGCCGGATGTCGCTCTCGGACTTACGGGTGTGCTCGCGCAGCGGGAAGGCGATGTTGTCGTACAGGTTCATCGAGCCGAACAGCGCGCCGTCCTGGAACAGCACGCCGAAGAGCTTGCGCACCTCGTACAGGTCGTGCTCGCGGAGCCTCGTGATGTCCCGGCCCTGGATCGTGATCGACCCGCGCTCCGGCTTGAGCAGACCGACGAGCGTCTTGAGGAACACCGACTTGCCCGTGCCGGAGGGGCCGAGCATGACCGAGACCTCCCCGGCGGGCAGCGTCAGCGAGACGTCCTGCCAGATGACCTGGTGGCCGAAGGACTTGGTCAGCCCTTCCACACAGATCTCGACACCCATCCGGTCCACCCTTCAGCCCGTGGAGCAGCTCTGACATCTGCTCTACGGGGAGGGGCGGGGGGTCCGTCGCTCGGGTGGCGGATTTTTTTCGAGTGGGTTCCGGGCGGGTTTCCCGGCGGGGGGCCGGGCGGGACTCCCGGCGGGATGCCGGGCGGGACTCCCGGTGGGACGCAGGGCGGGGTTCCCGGTGGGACGCAGGGCGAGGCTCCCGGTGGGACGCAGGGCGAGGCTCCCGGTGGGACGCAGGGCGAGGCTCCCGGTGGGACGCAGGGCGAGGCTCCCGGCGGGACGCAGGGCGAGGCTCCCGGCGGGACGCAGGGCGAGGCTCCCGGCGGGGCGCCCGGCGACACTCCCGGCGGGATATACCGGGCGGGATTCCCGGCGGGACGCCCGGCGACACTCCCGGCGGGATACCGGACGGGTTCCCGGCGGGACGCCGGGCCGGACGCCGGGCGGGTTTCCGGGCGCTACGGAAGCGGGCTCGGCGTGGGCACGGGGAGCGAGGCGGACGGTGTGGCGGGGGCTTCCGGAGCCTCCGGAGTTTCCGGGACCGCCGTGCCCGTCGGCACGGCGGAGGGATCCACCGGCAGGTCGGGGACATCAGGTCTCGGGACGTCGGGCACCTGCGGGACCTCCGGCGCGGACAGGACGGGCAGCGGTGACACCGGGACCTCCGGAACGTCCGGAACGTCCGGGACCGCCGGCAGCGACGGCACGGACAGCGGGAGGAACGATTCGCCGGAGGGGGACACGGCCGCTCCGCGCTCGGCTGCCGCAGCTGTGGGGCCCTTCCCTCGCGGCGTACGATCCCCGCCACCGCCCCCCGGCCGAACCGCCTCCGCACCCGGCGAGGCGACCGCGGTCCGAGGCGCCGCACCACCCTCACCCCCGCCTCCACCGCCGTCGAGGGTGTACGGCAGCACGAACCCCGCCACCGCCAGGGACGCCGCCGTCGAGGCGACCGCCACGGCCTGTCCCCTGCCGACTCCGCGCGGCCGCCCCCAGCCGATCAGGAACAGCGCGAACCCGAGGGTGGCGGCCAGCGACTGCCGCAGCGTCCGCCGGGCGCGGGCCAGCAGCGACTCGACGGTCCGGTAGCTCAGCCCCATCTTGACGGCGACCTGGCCGACGTCCAGGTCCTCCGACTTCAGCCGCAGCGCCTCGGCCTGCCGGGCGGGCAGCTCACCACTGCGCACCGCCAGCCACTTCGCCTCGGCCCGGTCGCAGACGGCCTCCTCGACGGGCACCGGGCCGGGGGCGATGAGCGTCGGGCTGGTACGCACCTCGGCCTCGCGGTTCACCTGCCGGTAGCGGTCGACGCACAGCCGCATCGTCACCGTCGTCAGCCAGGCCGCGAGGCGTTCCTCGTCCAGGTCGGGCCGCTCGGCGGCGCGCAGCATCGCCTCGTGCACCGCGTCCTCGGCGTCCTCGGCGCTCATCGACCTGCGCCGGGCCACCTTGAGCAGGTGCTCACGGTGGCTCCACATGCGCCGCCACCGCTCGTCGGCCGCGGTCACCACTGCAGGTGTCTCTGCGGGCATGTCCGCAGGCATGTCCGTCGCCATGAGGGCCCCTTCGCGCTCGCCCACCGGCCTCGTGCTGTCCGGCGGGTGGGGCGACATTACCGCCGAGTATCGGCGGTTGTGGAGGGGTCGGCGGTCATCGAGTCCGCGTTGTTACTGGTCAGTGGGGCGGGGCTGGGCAGCAGGTCGTCGCCGGGGAGCTCGATGTCCGGGTCGGGGACGGGGAGTTGCGGCTCCTCCGTCTCCGGGGGCTCGGTGGCCGGACGGGACGGGGTGGGGGCCGGTGAGGCGGGGGCCGACGACGGGCGGGAGGGGATGGCGGTCGGACGGCCGGACGGGGTGGGTGCGGCTCGTTCCGGCTTCGAGGGCGATCGTGACGGCTCGGGGCGCGCGGAGGAGGACCCGGCGGAGCGGTCCGGCACCACCCGGTGCCCTTCCAGGAAGTACGCGTACCAGGCCCGGACCGTGCGCAGATAGGCCGCCGAGTGGTTGTAGCCCAGGATCGCCCGGTCCAGCTCGGTGGGAACCGAAAGATCCCGCCCGCCCGCACACAGATACCGTCCGGCGGCGAGTGCCGCGTCGAAGACGTTGTTCGGATCCGTACGCCCGTCGCCGTTGCCGTCCGCGCCCCAGCGGGCCCAGGTCGACGGGATGAACTGCATCGGCCCGACCGCGCGGTCGTACGCCGGGTCCCCGTCGTGGGCGCCGCCGTCGGTGTCCCGGATCAGCGCGAAGGCCGTGCCGTCCAGCCGCGGCCCGAGGATCGGCGCCACGGTCGTACCGTCCGACCTGACCCTGCCGCCCCGCGCCTGTCCCGACTCCACCTGCCCGATCGCCGCCAGCAGCTGCCAGCGCAGCCGGCAGCCGGGCGCCTCACGCGCGAGCCGGTCCTCGGCCCGCCGATAGGCGGCGAACACGCTCGCGGGCAGCGCGCCGCCCACCTCCGCTTCCGCCCCGCCGCCCGCGCGCTTCCCGGTCCGCAGCGGCGGAAGCTCGGTGCGGTACGGCGCGTCACCGGACACACTCGGTCCGTCCGCGGCGGGTGCCTGACCGCGCACCGGTGCGGCTGCCCGCGCCGGCACCGCCCCCGGCGCCTGCGACGCGGTGAGCGCCGCCATCGCCACCACTGCGGCCGCCGCACCTCTGAGACGCCTGCCCCTGTGCCCTGCCACGTCCTGCTCCCCTCCCTGTGAGCTGTCTGTCGTCTGCTCTACGGGGGAGGGGGGTGGGTCCGTCGCGGGGCGCGTCGCTTTTGCTGATGCCGATGCTCTTCAGGGCCTCCGCGATCTCGCGGGAGCTGATCGCGGTGACGCGGTGACGCGGCGCCGCTCGTCGCGCGGCGGCTGCTTGAGCATCTCGACCAGCTCATCGACGGTGTACACGCCGTTCCAGTCATGGGCGGGCAGCCGTACTCGGAGGCGACGGCAACGGCGACGGCGACAGCGACGGCGATCACGGTGGCCGAAATTGGCTACCGACATTTTGGTGCTGCACTAGGTTGTTTCCCGCTGCGCACCTTCCCGGAGGGTACGTCGGCGGCGTTCAGGCGCCGGTCCTCGGCTGTGACTGACGAGTGGTTTCCACCGCGTGCCGCACGTGGTGTGAGTGCGGATGCCCGGTAGGGCCGTCCCTGCCATTCCCAGCTCACGCCAAGGAGTGGTTACCCATGAACCCTGTTGAGTACAAGCCTGCACGTCGTAACCGGCTTCGCGAGATTCTGGTCGACGTCGCCGTAGGTGTCGTCGCCAATCTCGTGGTGGCGGCCCTGACCGCGGCAGCGCGCCTGGTCCTCTGACCAGACATGTGGCGGGCCCGGAGAGCCCGCCACTCCGCGTCAGTGCCGGCACCCGTCAGAACAGACGCAGATCGGATCCCTCCGAGCCCGGCGTGTTCCGGTTCCTGCGGCGGCGCTTTCCTCTCCGGGGCCGGGGCATGTGCGGTACGCGCGCTTCCCTCGGCAGGTTCTCCCAGGTGGGGCGCAGTCCGTGGATCTGGACCTCGCCAACGAGTTCCTTCAGGTAGGTCCGGGTCTCCTCGTCCGTGGAGTAGAGCACCGTCGCACGGCTCGCCCGAGTCATCAGCACGTGGTAGGCATGCCGGACCAGTCGGGCGAATTCCCCGTCGTCCACACTGCCGGCCTTCACCTTCGGGTCGAACGACCCCGGCGTGGCGACGCGCTTGATACCCGTTTCCGGCTCCTCATGCTCCTTGCCCCGCTGGAACACCCACTGGCCGTCGCGGCGCACCATGTCCTCACCCATGATCACACCGCACCAGTCCCATTCGAGACCCTGCGCCGTATACACACAGCCGATCTGGTCGAGACCGTTCTTGTGCACCGACCAGATCTTCGACGGTGGCGCGTCGTTCTCGCAGAAGCTGTCGCTGTCCGCGTTCCACGGCCTGTGCCAGTCGCCGATGCGGACGTCGGCTTCCAGTCGCTTCCCCTCGCCGAGAGGCTTCGTCCAGGGCCAGCAGTAGCCAGCGACCATGCGCGCGGACGCGCCGGCCAGGGCTTCGCTGCGGATGATGCGTTCGAGTTCATGCGGGGTGTCCGCCACCTCCACGTGCATCAGTCCGTCCGGTGTCCACTGCCCCGGTGCGTCGTCCGTCACCCCGAGCACGGCGCGCACCCAGCGGATGTAGGCGTCGCTGCCACCACACCGGAACTGCTCCCGAAGGCCGTAGCGCACGAGTCGGGCGTTGCGTCGCCTGGCCGCGTCCTCGATCAGGCCGACGGTGCCGACGTCGTTCGGTCGCACGGACTGCCCCTCGTCCAGGGAGAAAACCGTCAGCCGGGACGCATCGAGCAACTCGTCCACCTGGGGCTGGGTGCCCTGCTGCTCGGGCTTCCAGAAACGGTTCGTCGAACGGTCCCGGATACGGTGCGCCTCGTCGCAAATCAGCACGTCCAGAGGCGGATCCGGCGGGGTGTCGAAGCTGCTGAAGTAGGTGAAGGTCTCGCGGAACTCCCGGTCTCCGTAGCCGACATGTTCCTGAATGGCGCCATTGAAGGCCCGGCTGCCGCTGGCGTACTTGACTGTCCGGCCTCGAGCTTCCAACTCCGCCTTGATCTGCAGTCCGATGGCGCTCTTGCCGGTCCCGGCGCCACCTGTCACCAGGAAGACCACGCGCCGCTCGTCGGGGACGAGGGCTGGATTCAAGGGGTCGGGGAGGACCTTGGAGGCCGTGTCCAAGATCTGGTCGGCGACCTCCTTCTGCCGCCCGCGCAGGGTGAACACGGTGTCCTCTCCGCGCGACCAGATCATGGCGTCGAGCAAGGGCGTGTTGCGTAGCCCCATGCTCCGCATGAGTACTTCGGCCGCAGAGGCGCCACCTTCCTCGGCGAAGTTCTCGCGGAGGTCGGACAACAGCTTCTCTCGCCCGTCATTGGTGTACACACGGGCGTAGGAGCCGGTCGGCATGTCGATGTCGATCAGGGGCCGTACGGACTCGTCCGTGGCGTTGTGCAGGTAGGCGAAGCCGCCGCATTCGAAGTCGAGTCCGCTCAGCGGCCCGCCGGTGCCCGTAAAAGCCTCGTAGTACTCGCGCAACTGCAGTGCCGGGTGCTTCTTCCTGCCCATCCCCGGTACGTGCACGAGATCAGCGGTCGCCTGCTCCACCCTGGTCACCATCGACCAGCGCTTCAGTTCGACGAGTTGCACGGACAACTGACGCCGGTGCGGATGATGGCCCACGAGAACGACATCGATGAGCCGGGGGCCGTCCGGGCGGTCAGTCTCGCTGAGGGTGGCAGCACACTCGACGATCATCTCCACGTTCCCGCGACCGGCGGCGACCAGGTCGCTGGCGAGGCTCACCAGGCTCTCCGCCCAAGCGAAACGCTCCGTCAGCGACGCATCCGCTCCCCGGAAATGCCGCCACCTGGCGGCTAGATGCGGCACCATGCGGCGTCTTGAGTTCAAGGTGAGCAGATCCTGCGCCGCCAGCTTCAGCAGGAGCATGGACACGAGGTGGTTCCCCCAGGGCACGAATGACTCGTGCGGATGGGGGCGTGTCCTCGTAAGGAAGCCCGTCGGGCCGCAATTGGTACCGATGATCTTAAGGAAGCGGTGGCCTACAGGGGGAGCGACAGAGCGGCTGTCGGCCCGAACCGCAAGAATCGTGGCCGGATCACGCTGTCAGTGCCGTGGCACGACATCGCGAAAGAGGCAGAGAGGATGGGCTATTCCGTTCCGCCTGCCGCTCCCGCCGGGCTTCCCGCTGCCCCGTCAGACCGTGGCGGGTTCCCGGTCCCGGTGTCCGCCCGCCAGCTCCCGCAGCTTCTCCCGTGTCTCCGGGTCCGTCGAATACACGATCGTGCCGACCATGCCCCGGGTCAGCAGCACCTTGTATGTGTTACGGATCAGGCGGTCCACGTCCGTGTCGGGCGTGGACTTCTTGAAGACCGGGTCCTTCGACGCCATGCGGTCCGTGATCCAGCGGTCGCCGCGCCAGACCAGGTCGGGACCGATGATGACGCCGGACCAGTCGTACTCGAAGCCCTGCGCGGTGTAGACGCAGCCGACCTGTCCGAAGCCCGCCGGGTCGGTGGCCCAGAGCGCGGCCGGGGGCGCGCCGGAGACGGAGCGGTCGCCGCGCAGGTTCCACGGGCGAGCCCAGTCGCCGATGACGACATCGGTCGCGAGCGGCTCGCCTGGCTTGGGTTCCGGGGACCAGCGCCAGCAGTAACCTGCGGACATACGGGCACCGTAGCCCTGGGACCGACGGGCTTCGAGGAAGGCCTCCATCTCCTGCGGGCTGTCGGCCACCAACAACTGCATGCGGTCGTCGGGCTCCCAGACGACCGGCCCGCCCGGCTCCAAACCGAGGAGGCGTACCACCCAGCGCAGGTAGGCGTCACTGCCACCGCAGCGGAACTGGCTGTCGAGCGGGACGACGTGGCATGGGATGCCCCGCTTCGCTGCAACCGCCTTGATCTCCGCCACGGTGCCCATCTCGCCGGGGCGCACGACCTGATGCTCGTCGAGGAAGAACACCGGCACGTAGGCGACGTCGATGAGCTCGTCGATCTGTGCCCTGCCAGTGCGGAGTGCTGCACGGGTGTAGCGGTTGGCCGAGGTCTCCCGGATGCGGTGCGCCTCGTCGCAGATCAGCGCACCCAAACTGTTCTTCTCAGCGGTCATGAAACTGTTGAAGTACTTGAACAGGTCTTGGACTTCCCGCTTGCGGGCTCCGGCGACTTTCCTCATTGTCTTCGTGAACGACTGCGATCCGGTCGCGTGCAACGTGGGAACTCCGCGGCGGTACAGGTCACCGAGCAGTTGGAGCGCGATCACGCTCTTACCGGTACCGGGCCCGCCCGTGACGATGACGACCTCTTTGCGGTCGGCCTGCTTCGCCTTCTCCACCGCGTTGAGCACCATGCGGTACGCCACCTGCTGCTCGTCGAGGAGGATGAACTGCTGGCGTTCGCGCACCTCCTCGGCGGCCACGGACATCAATTGCTTCGACGGCACGGTGGCTCCCGCCCGCAGTTGGTCCGCCGCCTGGGCCCCCGAGTGTTCGTCGCTCAGCCTCGTACGGAGATGGTCGAGGAAGGCGCCCCGCCGTTCCGCGGTGAAGAGCAGTCCGTGGCCATCGCGCTCGATCTCCCGCAGCCCGGTCACGCCGAACTCGGTGGCGTTGTGCAGATATGCCGCTCCGGCCACCCGATGCCGGTGTTCGGCTATCGCCCCGTTGAAGTTGACGAGGTATTCGCAGTAGCGGCGCACCTGCTCGATGGGGTTGAGGACCGGGTGGGCATAGGCGTCGACGTGGCACAGGGTGGGGTCGTCCTCGTGGGGCAGTGCCTGGCTCCACTGCTTCAGCTCCACCACGACGTAGGACGGCTCTCCCGTGACCGGGTGTACTCCGGCGAGGACGACGTCGACGCGCTTGCTGTTCAGCGGGAGCGAGTACTCCAGCATGACCTCCACGTCGGCCAGGCCGGCGTCGTTGAGGGCGGCGGCCAGGACGGGGATGCTGCGCTCCCAGGAACGCACCTCCGAGGCGCCGGGCCGATAGCCGTGCATGTGGACGAAGTTGTCGGTGAGGTGCAGGAACAGCGAACCGTCGAGTGCCATGACGGCGACCGTTTTCGCGGACGCGCGGAACAGCAAGAACTTCCCCCAGGCAGCACGAAGAGACTCGTGCGGGTGGGGGCATGTCCTTCGAGACTCCACCGAGGTGGAGCGGAAGCCCGTCGGGCCGCGTTGACGATGGGTTTGAGGGTACCTGGCCGTACTGACGGTCGTACCGGTGGTCATAGTGGCAGCAGCGAATGGCGTGTCCGATCTCCCCTATCCAGGTCCGGATACCGGAGTACTCCCGGCGAATGCGGCCGTGTCAGGGTCTAAACGCCGCAACGGAGCCTGTCGACGCAACGGCGACCAGGCCCCGCCACTCGGAGGCCCTCCGGGCGAGATGAGGAGGGCCATGGCAAAGAATCAGAAACCCTCGGCGGGAATCAGGCCGCCCTCCGACTCGATCAAGTCTTCCGCGGCGAGCAACGCGTCGATGGCGCCGGTCAGCGCGTCCCGGATATCGGCGCCGAGCCGCGCCCCCGCTCGAAGTGCCCGGCGAGTGCCTCTCTCTGACGGCTCCAGTCGCCGGCGCGAGCCGCGATCGGGCCGCGTGATCCCGTCGAGCCAAGACCAACCCCACCGCCAGCGGCTCCAGCACCATGCTCTGACGGCTGCCGCGAACGGCCAGCGCAGAGACCTTGCCCGCTAAATCTGCGCCAAGGAACTTTTCAGGGCATCCAGCACTGCCCGAGGGACTTCCGCCGCGTGACGCGGCAAGCCCCGAAAGATCGAAACGGACTTTTGTCCCAGATCAGATGCCCTTTCCAAGGCAAGCCGCCGACAGCGGCAGACGAGTCGGGCTGTACGCCGGGTATTCCTGGAGCACCTTTCTGACCTGCGGCTTTGCGGGATAGGACCGGCTGTGACCTGCTAGGACGGGTTGCAGAGGCGACCGGAGGCAGTCAGAGGAAACCGCTGTGATTCGACCCCGGTTCGACCCGAGCTGCTCGGAGCCAGTCAGAGGCAATCGCCCTCTGTCTGGCTTGCACCGATTGGAGGTCGGTTCCGGGCACCACCCGTGGTTTCAGCGGGCCTGGGTGGCGTCCACGTCCTTGCGAGACGACCCCACAGTGCCACACCACACCCTTGTGGGGTGCTTCGTGTTCCCGGGCGGCGCGACGCCGCGATCTCCTCGGCCTCTCTCCCACCGGACTGCCCCAGGCCCCTGTGCCTTCGGCAAGGCCTTCAGTCCATGCGGATGATTCCCCTGCCCAGTGCGGCGGTGACGGCGGCGGTCCGGTCGCGGACGTCGAGCTTGGCGTAGATGTGCAGCAGATGGGTCTTGACAGTGGCCTCCGACAGGCGCAGGGCGCGGGCGATCTGTTTGTTGCTCTGCCCCCGGGCCACGGCGGACAGGACTTCGAGCTCCCTGCCGGACAAGCCGGCGCCCCGTTCGCCGCGCATATGGGCGAGGACCTTGGCGGCCACTGTGGGCGACAGTGCCGCGCCTCCCCGAGCCGCGGTCCGAACGGCCTCGCAGAGCTCGTGTCGTCCGGTGTCCTTGAGCAGGTAGCCGACTGCGCCGGCGTCGACGGCGGCAGTGATGTCGGCGTCCGTGTCGTAGGTGGTCAGGACGAGTACCCGCACCTCGGGGTGGGCGGCACGGATGGCGGCGGTCGCGGTCGTGCCGTCCATGCCGGGCATCTGCAGGTCCATCAGCACGACGTCGGGTGCGAGTGAGGCGGTCTGGCGCAGTGCCTCGGCGCCGGTGGCGGCTTCGCCGACGACCGTGAGATCGGGCTGGGTGGAGAGCATGGCGGCAAGCCCGTCACGGACCACGGGGTGGTCGTCGGCGAGGAGGACTCGGATCGTGGGAACGGCCGACGTCCTCATGACGCCGGGGCCATCCGCTCGGTGCCCGACACGGCTGAGGGGTCGGAGGCGGAAGGCTCGACCGGGAGTGGCACCGTGACGGCGACGGTCGTGCCCTCGCCGGGGGAGCTTTCGACCGCGAACGTACCGTGCAAAGCGGCAATGCGCTCCCGCATGGTGATCAGGCCAACGCCCGTATACCGGGCAGCGGGTGCGAACCCGGTGCCGTCGTCCTGGATGTCGATCGCCAGGACGTCGCCGAGGTACGACAGCGTGACCGAGACGCTCATCGCGCGGGCGTGCCGCCGGGCGTTGGTCAGTGCCTCCTGCACGACCCGCAGCAACTCGCCCTCGGTACTGGGAGGCAGGGCGACCGGTCGGCCGGTCACCACCGTGTAGGCCTCGGTGCCGGTCTCCTCCGCGAGCCGGGCGGTGAGTTCACGGACAGCGTCCGCCAGGTGCGTGCGGTCCAGTGGCGCCGGGCGAAGAGCGTGCACGAGGCGGCGGCTCTCTGCGAGGTTGTCCCGGGCCGTGCGCATGGCCTGCTCGACGCGGCGGGCCGCAGGGGAGTCGGGTGGCAGGTCGTCGCGTGCGGCGTCCAGCAGCATGGCGATGGAGGCGAACCCCTGGGTGAGCGTGTCGTGGACCTCGCGGGCCAGGCGCTGGCGTTCGGCCAGGGTGCCCGCCTGACGTTCCGCTGCCGCGCGTTCGGCCTGGGTGGCGGTGAGCTCGTCGAGGAGCCGCTGCCGCTTGTGACTCTCGTGATCGAGGGTCGCGACGTAGCAGGTGATCGTGACCGCCACGGCGGTACCGAGTACGCATCCCGTGAGCGCCCGCACGTCGACGGAGCCGTCCGTGGTCAGGCTCTGCCACGACCAGCCGGCGCCCAGCACCAGCACCCCGCCGGCCGACCACCAGGCCCGCCGCAGCCAGTACGGGCTCAGCACCGCCACGGCGACCGGGAGGAACGCGGGGTCCACCGTGGCCATGACCGCCCACCCGGACAAGGCCCCGACGAGGTAGGGCAGCGGCGGGCGGTCGGCGCCACCGCGCAGCACGATCCAGTACGCATACCAAAGGGCGAGCCCCACTGCCGGGCCGATCCGCGACAGCGCGGCGCCGGTCGTCATGTTCGCCCCGGCCAGCGCACCCGGCACGGACAGGGCGAGCACGGTGACGAAGAAGGCGTGCTGCCCCATGGTCTTCCACCGCTGCCGGTCCCACGCCTGTTGCAGTGCCATGGCCCACAGAGTAGGTGCAGCCGCGTAGCGGCAGAATCAGCCGACCAGCGGGGCGGGTCCACCGATCGGTGGACGAAGGGCGCGTCGATCGGTCGATGTGCGGGAGGGGCGCGGGCGGCGACGATCGGCCCGCAGCCGACGGCCTGCTCTTCCACCGCCCCTCGTGAGGAACTACCCGTGACCCTGGCCTTCATTCCCAGCCCGTCCGTCGGTGAGGTCCACCTGGGGCCGCTGCCGCTGCGCGGTTACTCACTCATGCTGATCCTCGGCATCGCAGCCGCCGTGTGGCTGGGTGGCCGTCGATGGGCCGCACGCGGCGGAGAGAAGACCGTCGTGACGGACGTCGCTCTGTGGGCGGTCCCCTTCGGCGTGGTCGGCGCCCGCCTCTACCACGTGATCACCTCCAGCGAGCCGTACTTCGGCAAGGGTGGTGATCCGGCGAAGGCCCTGTTCATCTGGGACGGCGGTATCGGTATCTGGGGCGCCGTCGCAGGCGGTGCCGTCGGAGCCTGGATCGGCTGCCGCCGTAGCGGCGTTCCGCTGTCCGCGTACGCCGACGCCGTCGCTCCCGGCATCGCACTGGGGCAGGCCATCGGCCGCTGGGGCAACTGGTTCAACCAGGAGCTCTACGGGCGGGCCACCGCCCTCCCCTGGGCCCTGGAGATCGACCCCGCGCACCGGCCTGAGGACACCCCGAACCTGGCCACTTATCACCCGGCGTTCCTGTACGAGTCGTTGTGGTGTCTCGGCGTGGTCGCCCTGGTCCTGTGGGCGGATCGCCGTTTCCGTCTCGACCGGGGGCGGGCGTTCGCGCTGTACGCCGCCGCGTACGCCGCAGGTCGCTTCTGGATCGAGTACCTGCGGATGGACGAGGCCCACCACATCCTCGGCCTGCGCCTGAACGACTGGACCGCGCTGCTGGTTTTCGCCGTTGCCGTCCACTACCTCGTGGCTACGACACGGCGCGTGGCCGGCGGGCGTGACGGCGTCGACGTCGGCCGTCTCTCTCAACAAGTGAATGCCACCAGTAGCCCCAAGAACTGACCAATGTCCCTCGCATCCGTTTGGAGTTGCCATGTCCCGTGTCTCCGAGATGCTCCCCTCCCGTCGGGGTCCGATCATGGTGGCGGGAGGTGTGTTCGTCGCCTTCCTGCTGTCCTCTCTGGTGAACGCGTTGATCGCCGTACTGGCGCACGCGCTCGGTGCACCGGACGACTTCGGCCCGTTGGAGCCCTCGTCGTACGTCTTTCTGACCGCGCTGGGAGTGCTGGGAGGATCCGTCGGGTGGACCCTCGTCCGCAGGTTCTCCCCCGATCCCGAACGGCTGCTCCGCCGACTCGTCCCGTCCGTCGTCGTGTTGTCCTTCGTGCCGGACCTTTTCCTGTTCGGCGAGGGCGAGGTGACCGGTGTGGTGGCGCTGCTCCTGATGCACGTCGCGGTCGCGGTGATCGCAGTGCCGACGTACTACAGGGTCATGCCACTGAGCTCGGTTCGGTGACCAGGCGCCAGTCGGCACCTGGGCCCCGCTCGTCGGGCTCACGCGCTCCGTGAACTCGGGAGCCTGTACGTCCCTCGCTTGTCCCGGCGTCCATCTGACGCCAACTCAGTTCCCTCATCGCCTTGTTGCCACTATCCCCCTGGAGCCCACCATGTCCACCCTGGATCCACCATGACTCGGCACAGTTCCTTCCCTTGCCACGAGACCCATCGGCCTCACCCACACCACACCGGCCCATGTCGTCTTCCGGAGGATGCCGTGCCAGATCCCGTTTCCGTCACCCTGACCCACCTCAGCGCCCCGGTCGGCGGTTCCAAGCGGCTGACCGGGCATCTCGTCCGGCCGGACGGACCTGGCCCATGGCCCGGAGTCGTGGTCGCGCACGAGGTCATGGGTGCCAATGACGAGATGCTCCGACAGGCGCGGCGGCTCGCAAGCGCCGGATATCTGACCCTGATGCCCGACCTGTACACGGACGGAGGCGCACGCCGCTGCCTGATACCCACCATGCGGGCCGCGCTGTCCGGCCACGGCCGCGCCTACCAGGACATCGCCGCCGCGAGAACCTACCTCGTCGATGACCCCGACTGCACCGGCGCGGTCGGGATCATCGGCTTCTGCATGGGCGGGTCCTTCGCCCTTATGGCGGCAGGCAGCGGCACCTTCGACGCCGCGTCCGCCAACTACGGCCAGCTCCCCAAGGACATGGACCAGTCCCTGGCCGGCGCCTGCCCCATCGTCGCCAGCTACGGGGGCCGCGATCGACAGCTCAAGGGAGCGGCGGCGAAGCTCGACTCCGCCCTCGACAGGCTCGGCGTCGTACACGACGTGAAGGAGTACCCACAGGCAGGGCACGCCTTCCTCAACGACGAACAATTCGGCCCGCGCCTGTTGCACCCGCTGTACCGTGTCGCCGGGCTCGGACCTGTCCCAGAAGCCTCTGTTGACGCATGGCTACGCATTGAGGCCTTCTTCGACTCCCACCTCAAGCACACAACCAAGGCCTGAAACCACCTCAGGATGTCCCCGAAACCCCGCAGTTCATCAGCGAGATCGTCCACGGGGTCATCAGTCGGTGGCGGACCATGGCTGGTTCGCCGTGGCCGAGGTCGGCAACGACGGCTCTCTGCAACCGCACACCGCGTGACGCCGCGCAGGAACCCGGTCGGCGGCTCGTTCGGTCAACCCGACGAACGTCAGATTCGTCCGACCCGGCCGCTCTGTGGCGGTTGCTTCACGGCATCCTGCTGGCTGATTCCGATCTTGCCAGCAACGAGGTTCCGCACGATTGCCGGACGCGACGTGTCTTGTACCGGTCGGCAGGACGCGGTCGCGAAACCGGCCGTGCCGACGACGGCAAGGGCGCGGGACGATCACGGATCGGTGTTCGCCGTCATGGCCCCGCGGCCGCCGCGGCCGCTTTGCCGCCTTCAGGACTTGACCGGCTTCACCTTCCTGTCGGCGCCGTTCACCCGCACGGTGATGTTCCCCTGGTTCCGTGCCCGGTCGGCCACGATCTTGTAGGACGTGACCTTCCCGTCCCGCCATTCGCAGCTGACCTCGTAGCCGCCGCGGGCGCGCAGCCCGGTGAAGGAACCCTTGGCCTTCCAGGCGTCGGGCAGGGCGGGCAGCAGGTGGATGACGCCGTCGTGGCTCTGCAGGAGCATCTCCGCGACGGCGCCCGTAATGCCGAAGTTGCCGTCCATCTGGAAGGGCGGGTGGTTGCAGAACAGGTTGGGCAGTGTGTTGTAGCTCAGCAGTCCGCGCAGCATGATCTGGGCGCGTTGCCCGTCACCGAGGCGGGCGAAGAGGGCCGCCCGCCAGGGCCACGTCCATGAGCGGCGGCTGTCACCCGACACCGTCGCGGCCGTGAACGGGACGCCTTCCTTCTCGCCGCACCGGGCCTTGAGCGAGACGAGGGCGGCGGCCGCGAAGTCGGGTGTCTTCGGGGTGATCTGGCGGCCCGGGTAGACCGCGAAGAGGTGTGAGGTATGGCGGTGGATGTCGGTGGGGCTGTCGATGTCCTCCTGCCACTCCTGCAGCTGCCCCCACCTGCCGATCTTGTTCGGCGCGAGGCGTGCCTGCATGTCCGCGACCTTGGCCCGGTAGTCGGCATCAGCCTCGAGCGCGGCCTCGCAGTCGAGGTAGTTCTGGAACAGGTCCCAGATGATCTGCTGGTCGTACATGACGCCGTCCTCGCGCGGCCCGTGTTCGGGGGACCAGCCGTTCGGCGCGACGAGGAGTCCGTCCTCACGCTCCTTGAGGTGGTCCTCCCAGAACTCGCAGATCTCCTTGATCATCGGGTACGCGACGGTACGGAGGTACTTCATGTCCTGGGTGAACGCCCAGTGTTCGTACAGGTGTTGTGCGTACCAGGCGCTCGCGACGGTGTTCCACTCCCACGCGTTGCCGCCGAAGATGCTCTGGCTGGTGCGGGCGGTCCAGCCGCGTGTGTCCTTTCCGAAGGCGTTGCGGGTCGCCACTCGGCTGGGCACCACCACCTGCCTGATGAACTCGATGAGTGCTTCGTGGCACTCCGGCAGGTTCGTCGTCTCGGCTCCCCAGTAGTTCATCTGGATGTTGATGTTGGTGTGGTAGTCGGAGGCCCAGGCCGGTGAGTTGCTGTCGTTCCACAGGCCCTGGAGGTTGGCGGGCAGGCCGTTCGGGCGCGAGGAACTGATCAGCAGGTATCGGCCGTAGTGGAACATCGCCTGTTCGAGGGTCGGGTCCTCTCCGCCCGACGCGTAACGCGCCAGCCGGGCGTTGGTGGGCAGGGCGATGACGGCGTCGTCGGAGGTGCCCCAGTCGACGGAGACGCGGTCCATGAGAGCACGTGTCTCGGCGGTGTGCTCCTCGCGCAGTTCCTTGTAGGACCGGGCGGCCACCTTGTCGAGTGTCCGGGTGATGACCGGTTCGGGATCGGTTCCGCGCCACCCGGCGGCGGCGTCGAGCTTGTAGTCGGTGCGGGCGTCGAGCAACAGGGTCAGGCTTGTGCAGCCGCTGAACCGGAGGGCCGGTCCGTCGGCGCGGACGTCGCCGTCGGCGTGCACGACCTGGACGGTGCACGCGTGCTTGAGGCCGTTGCCCATGACACCGCGGAAGGCGATCCGCCGGGCGGCGGCATCGACGGTCGTCGGAGCCCCCTGCTGCCCGGACGTCAAGGAGATCGCTCCGGACAGTCCCCGGTCGCTGTCCGAGGTGTACCGGAAGACCATGACGTCCGCGGACCGGCCGGCGAACGCCTCCCTGAGGACGCGCCGCCCCGGCGCGCCGAAGCGGGTGACATGGATACCGTCGAAGAAGTCCAGGGCGCGCTGGTAGTCGACGAACGTGCGCAGCGTGCGCGTGTCGAATCCCCTGCCTTCCAGGGCGACTTCGGCGATCTGGAAGCCGGTGGACGACTCGCCGGGGGTGAACGTGAGCCGGTAGGTGCGGTAGGCGGTGCTGTTGGTGATCCGGAAGGTCCGGCTCTCACCACGGTCGGCGAAGGGCGCGCCGGGGTTCTGCGTGTCGAGGGTCACCCACGCTCGCCCGTCCTGCGACGCCTCCAGCGTCCATCGCCGGGGATCGTCCTGCGGACGGTCCGGGGCCGCCGTCAGCGTGTACGCGGTGATGGCGACCGCGCGGAGCAGGTCGGCCTGCCAGACGACTGCCGGTGCGCCGTCGTCGACCCGCCAGACCGTGGCGGGATCGCGGTCCACCGAACACGAGATGTCCATGGCCTGGGCCCCGGCCCCGGCCCCGGCACCCGATCCCTCGGAGTGCCCGCTCGGCGACGACAGGTACAGCGCGGCGCCACCGAGGTCGACGCCGGACAGACCGATCTCGGCCACCTGGAAGTGGCTGACCCCTGCCTTGGGGATGAAGTCGAACCGGTAGAAGCGGTACGACCCGCTGGTGGCGCAGGTGAACTCCTTCGTCTGGAAACGGCTCTCGAAGGGCGCCGGAAAAGTGCGGCTGTCCAGGGTGGTCCAGGTGGCGCCGTCGGCGGAACCGGACAGCGTCCACTCCTGCGGGTCGCGCTGCGGCACGTCGTTGGCACTCGTCAGACGGTAGGAGGGGACCGCGACGGGCTCGGGGAGCTCGACCTGCCACTGCACCCTCGAACCGGGCCCGTCGATGCACCACTTGGTGCTCGCGTTGCCGTCGTACGACTTCTCCACGCCCTCCGACGAAGAGGTGCGGTACGGCCCCCCGGGGGCCGTGACCTTCGCCCGTTCGGCGAAGGTGACGACGACGTCGCCGAAGTTCCGGTACGAGCCGAAGCCAGTCATGCTGGTGTCGAACGCGCTGTCGGGCTTGCCCGCGAGCGCGTTGTCGTAGTTGTTGACCCCGCCCCACAGACTCTGCTCGTTGAACTGGATGCGCTCCTGATCGGGGTCGGCGAACAGCATGGCGCCGAGACGGCCGTTGCCGATCGGCAGGGCCTGCGACTGCCAGTCCAGGGCGGGGACCGAGTACTTCAGCGCCTTGCGCGACACGGTCGGCCACCGGACGGCCGCCGATGCGGCGGCGGTGGCGGCGAAGGCCGGCCCCGCAGGGGTGCCGCCGGCCAGCTGAGTGATCAAGGGTGCGAGGGCGAGGGCGCCGCCCAGTTTCAGGACGCTTCTTCGCTGCGGGTGGGATGCATGGGTCACGGCAAGATCTCCCAGCCATGGGTGTTCGACACGAGAGGAAGGGCAACCTCTTCTAGTCCTCCGAGGGGCACGTCATCTTTGCCGCGGTATAGATCGGATGTCTAGAGGGGCTGCAGCACCAACTCGCGTGACTTCCACCGGCAACTCGACAGACCACTCTGAGGTGATGAGAACGAACTTCCCCGCATGTCGACTGCGCCCGGAAGCAGCAGAGGACAGCGAGGAGCTTCACAATACATCGGATGTCAGCCACCTTGACTGACCGTGCCGATGAACGTCAGGCGAGCTCGCGCCCCCCGGGGTTCCCGGTCGCTCAGGTCAAGTTGACGGTCATGGCCGGGGCCGGAGTGCCCGCCCCGGCCGGCACAGCCGGGGAAATCTGGGTGCGCGAGCCCCACCCTCAAAGAACGACTCGTTGACGAGGTGAGCAGGGCCGACTCACTGAGTTGGGTCGACTACGCGCTTGCCTCGGGCGTGGCCGGTCTCGACCGCGCGGTGGGCGTCCTGGACGGCACTCAGCGGGTAGACCTGCTCGACCACCGGGCGCAGTTCGCCGCGGTCCACATACCCGGCCAGGGTCTCCATGTCGTCGCGCCGCACCTTCTAGGACATGAAACGCATCCGGGGGCCGGGCAGCAGCACGGAGAGCAGGGCGAACGGCAGGCCCTTCATGGTCATGGTGACGGCTCGGCCTCCTCTGCGACCATCCGGTGGCACTGACGCGCGGAGCCTCCGTGGCAGTCCACGAGCGCGTCGAACTCCGCTGCCAGGGCGCCGGGACGTGGCCCTTCAGTCCTTCCTCCCTGGTTCCGGCGAGGCGGAGCACGCCTGACTGGCACGGAGCATGGCCTTATAGAGGGCGCGGGGCTCGGGCGAGTCGGGCAGGGGGCCGCGGGCGGGGGCCTGGAAGGACTGGAGCATCAGGGCGACGACGCGTTTCCAGGCGTCGGGAGCGGCGTCGCCGGTGGCGTTGACGACGCCGGCGTTGGCCATGTGCACCAGCACCAGGTCCTCGGGGGTGAAGTCCTCGCGCAGACGTCCTGCGGCCTTGGCGCGGCCGATGAGCTGGACGACGCCCTCGTACGCCTGGTCTCGGCGCTCCTCCAGAGCCTTGGCTGTGGGGAAGGTCATGGTCAGTACGTCGGCGAAGCCGTAATCGGCGGCCTGCATCGCGCAGACGGTTTCGATGAACCCCGCGAGACCGCGCCAGGGATCGGGGTCGTCGAGGGCGACGCCGACCGCGTCGACGTAGGCGTCCATACGGTCGGCGAAGACCGCGGCGACCAGTTCCTCCTTTGTCGGGAATCGCCGGAACAGAGTGGCGATGCCCACGCCCGCCTCGCGGGCCACGGAAGCCATGGAGGCATGCAGGCCGTCACGCCTGAACACCGTGCGCGCGGCGGCGACGATCCGCGCACGGTTGCGCTCGGCATCGCTGCGCAGAGGCTGTGCGGCAGGGTCATCGCTGGAGTGGGCGCCAAGGTTCATGACACTCAGTCTACCGAATCGGAATGCCCTATCCAGTTTCAGTGTTATCGTGGGCACCGCAGAACCGGACAGGCCTTTCCGGATCGCGAAGCGGATACCCGTTTCCGAGTCGAGCGATACCGATGCCAAGGAGTTGATGATCAGTGCGCGCTGTGACATTGGCGCAGGTACCCGGCAGCCCCGAGGTGACCGAGGTGGACGTGCCCCGCCCGGAGGCCGGTGAGGTGCTGGTGAAGGTGGCCGCGTCCTCGGTGAACGGCTTCGATCTGGGCACGGTGGCCGGATACCTGCAGGGCATGATGGAGCACCGCTTCCCGCTGATCCCCGGCAAGGACTTCGCCGGCACCGTCGAGGCGGTCGGTGAGGGTGTCGAGGGTTTCGCGGTCGGCGACGCCGTGTTCGGCGTGGTCACCAAGGCGCACCTGGGCACGGGTTCGATGGCGCAGTACGTCGCCGTTCCCGCTGCCATCGGCATCGCCCACCGGCCCGACGGGGTCTTGGTGCGTGACGCCGGCGCGCTCGGGCTGGCGGGCACCGCCGCCTTCGACGGTCTCGCCCTGCTCGGCCCGCTGGAGGGCAGGACGGTGCTGATCTCCGGTGCCACCGGCGGCGTGGGTGCGATCGCCGTACAGCTGGCCGCTGCCCGGGGCGCGAGGGTGATCGCCACGGCCAAGTCGGGTTCCGAGAGCGGCTTCGTCTCGGCGCTGACCGACGCCGAGGTGACCGTCGTCGACTACACCCAGGACGTGACCGCGCAGGTCCGGGCGATCGCCCCCGACGGCGTGGACGCGGTGCTGCACCTCGCCGGCGACCTGGCCGAGCTCACCGCGCTCACCCGCGACGGCGGCGCCGTCGCCTCCGCCCTCACCGTCCCCGACGCCTCGGAGGACCGCAAGCTGCAGACCGCCATGATCCGGTCCAACCCGACCGCCGACACCCTGTCCACCCTCGCCGGGCAGGTCGCCTCCGGCGCCCT
This sequence comes from Streptomyces sp. NPDC045955, assembly GCF_056430805.1. Classification (NCBI taxonomy): domain Bacteria; kingdom Bacillati; phylum Actinomycetota; class Actinomycetes; order Kitasatosporales; family Streptomycetaceae; genus Streptomyces; species Streptomyces sp. NPDC045955. Next base: position 271,737 of record NZ_JBWKKY010000007.1, on the reverse strand, counting down.
CAAGGTCTCGGTGAACTCCGAGTTCGACCTCGAGCGGGCCCCCGAGGCATTCGCCGCGTTCGGCGCCGGCACCGTCGGCAAGATCGCCATCACCGTCGCCTGACCAGTCCGTATCCCAGACACTTCCCCCACGAAAGGACTTCACCATGCCCAGCATCGCCATCGTCGGAGCCGGCCCCGGCATGGGCCTCGCCATCGCCCGCACCTTCGGCTCGCGCGGCTACGACGTCGCTCTCATCGCCCGCAACCGCGCCAAGCTCGACGACCTCGTCGGCCGGCTCACCGCCGAGGGCATCACGGCCGCCGCGTTCCCGGCGGACGTGCGCGACCACGACGCGCTGACCCAGGCCCTCAAGGACGCCGCCACCCGCTTCGGCGGCATCGACGTCCTGGAGCACTCTCCCGCTCCCAGCATCGACTCCATGACCCTCACCTCCCCGTCCCAGACCAGCCCGTCGGATGTGCAGGGATGGATCGACTTCCTGCTCTGCAGCGCCATCACCGCCACCCAGGCCGTCCTGCCCGCCATGCGTGAGGCCGGCGCGGGCACCCTGCTCTTCACCAACGGCGCCGGCTCGGTCGACCCCATCCCGATGCTCGGCAACGTCAACCCCGCCCAGGCGGCGCTGCGCAACTGGGCGCTCAACCTGCACAAGGAGCTGGCCGGCACCGGTATCCAGGCCGCGCATGTCGCCATCGGCGTGTGGATCGGCGCGGGCGGCCCTCCCGAAATCCCGACCGCCGAGGCCGAGGACATCGCCCCTCTCTACTGGGACCTGCACACCCAGCGCGACGAAGCCGAGCGCGTCTTCACCGGCTGACGCCTCCCAGCTCTCCCCCGTTGAATCCTGATCCGCTCCATCCTCACGCGCCGCGGCGATCCCCGCCGCGGCGCGACCGAAGAAGAAGGTCTCCGCTCGGATGAACGTGTTCCTGTGGATTCTGCAGGGCGTCCTCGCCGCGCTGTTCGCAGCCGCGGGCGTCACCAAGTCCACACAGCCCCGTGAAAAGCTCATGTCCCAGCTGCCGTGGGTCAGTGACGTCTCGACACCCGTGGTGCGTCTGATCGGCGTCGCCGAACTCGCGGGCGGCCTCGGGCTGATCCTGCCGGGTGCTTTCGACATCGCCACCGTGCTCACCCCGCTGGCCGCCACCGGCCTGGCTGTGATCATGGTCCTGGCCATGGGCCTCCACGCCCGCCGCAAGGAGCCGCAGGCCATCGGGTTCAACGCGATCCTGCTCATCGTCGCCGCGGTCATCATGTGGGGCCGGTTCGGGCCCTACTCCTTCTGATCCCCCGGTCCCCCGCCCCTTCACAGCGGCCCGGCCCGCGACCACGCCGGCCGGGCCGCCCCCTCCCAACCCCTGTCCCCCTATCGGAGACGACCGTGGAACTGGGCATCCTCTCCCTGTCCGACCTGCAGACCGACCCCGCCACAGGAAAACCGCACGACCCGGGGCGCCGCACCCGCGAGATCGTCTCCTACGCCATCGCCGCCGACCAGGCCGGCCTGGACGTCTTCGGTCTCGGCGAGCACCACAGCTGGGACTTCGCCGTCGCCAACCCCGCCGTCCCGCTGGCCGCGATCGCCCAGGCCACCAGCCGTACCCGGCTGGCCAGTGCCGTGTCGGTGCTCTCCACCGCCGATCCGGTCCGGCTGCACCAGGACTTCGCCTCCCTCGACCTGATCAGCGACGGCCGCACCGAGATCATCGCCGGGCGCAGTGCGTTCGTCGAGGCGTTCCGCCTGTTCGGCGTGGACCTCGAGGACTACGACGACGTGTTCGCGGAGAAGCTGCGGCTGCTGCTCGCCATCCGTGAGAACCCCGAACACGTCACCTGGCGCGGACGATTCCGCCCGGCCATGGACGGCCTGTCCGTCCAGCCCCCGCCCCAGCAGCCGCAGCTGCCGCTGTGGCTCGGCGTGGGCGGCACCCCGTCCAGCGCGGAACGCGCCGGACGCCTCGGCCTGCCCATGGTGCTCGGCCTCATCGGCGGGGACATCCGACGTGCCCGCCCCCTCGTCGAGCACTACCGCGCGGTCGGCACAGCGGCCGGCCACCCCGCCGACCGGCTGCGGCTCGGCAGATCCGGCCACTTCTACGTCGGCCGCACCTCCCAGGGCGCACGCGACGACGTCTTCCCCTTCTACAAGGAATACGTCCGCCCCAAGCCGCCCACCGGACGCGGCTTTCACATCGGACGCGCCGAGTTCGACGCCGCAGCGGTACCGTTCGGCGCGCTGATGGTCGGCAGTCCCCAGGAGATTATCGACAAGATCCTCGCCGAACGCGACGTACTCGGCATCGACCGTTACATGGGCCAGGTCGACTTCGGCGGTATGCCCGCCGGGATGGTCCACGACTCGATCGAGCTTCTCGCCACCGAGATCGCCCCCGTCATCCGCAGGGAACTCGCCCCGCCGGCCGGACCCGCCGCAGCCTGACCAACAGCTGAACCGGCGTCACGGACGTCGGCGGCCACGATCTTGCGACATGCGCACCCTGTTTGAAAACGACGATCGTCCACCCGGATGGACGGGTCGTCGACTCGCGCGGGGCCGTGACCTCGACGGGGCCTGCGGCAGTGGTCACGGTCCGGGGCCGGTGGTGGCCGTTGCGGACCACCAGGCGGCGCCCGGCCTCGTCCGTCTCGGCGGCCAACTCGGCTAGGTACTCGTGAACGACAAGCGGGTGGACATGGCCACCGGCGACCGACCCGCGCGCCAACGCGGGCCTACTCGGTGACCTTCGGTCGATCACTCGGGAAGGTACGCCCTTCGCGTCCAATCCGAGGCCGATCCCCAGGTCTTGAGCATTGCTCTGGCCTGCTACCGCGCCGGACACCGGCCGCGCTTCTTCTTCAAGCTGCACATCTGGCACGGCCGCCGGGGCGAGCCGAAGGCCAGCCGAGGGAATCTGGTCGCTCCTCAAGCGGCACCCGGCCGACTTCGCCGCGGCAGACCTCGCCCACCTGACCCGCGTGATCAAGCGGAAGCTGAAGAAGCTCCAGTACCGGCCCCACCTGATCGACGGCTGCCTGCCGCCCACCGGCCTGATCATGGACTACGACCTGACCAGGTCATCGGACTCCGTGAGTTCAACCTTAGTAATTCTTGTCCCGTAACTGCTGGTCACTGGATGTGACAATCACGGCGTCGGATCCGTCTTGGATAGCCCCGTTCACGGGGCTGAGCCTGCGTCCCCCACCTTGTTGAGCAGGGAGCGGAACCCCATGCCTCACATGGCCACCTGACCTGCGAAAATAAAGAGCGGCAGACGAGTCGGGCTGTACGCCGGGTTCTGTTCCCGGAGCCCCTCGCGGAGCCCCGGGCGACGGCCATCCATCTAGGGCCGGCGTTGCCACCGGCCTCGTGCGGTCTACCCGCGGACTCGGGCGGGCAGCCCTCGAGCGTCCGCGCAGGGACACCTTCGAAAAGGCGGCCCCTCTTGACCTTGCTCCGGGTGGGGTTTACCTAGCTGCCTGAGTCACCCCAGGCACTGGTGGTCTCTTACACCACCGTTTCACCCTTACCGGGGACCGAGGTCCCCGGCGGTTTGCTTTCTGTGGCACTGTCCCGCGGGTCACCCCGGGTGGCCGTTAGCCACCACCCTGCCCTGTGGAGCCCGGACGTTCCTCGGGGAGCTCCCCGTCAGGGGGACTCCACGCGGCCGTCCGCCCGGCTCGTCTGCCGTGTCGACCATGGTACCCGGCGGATCTCCCGTTTCGGCGCCGCAGCCGTGGCCAGCACCGAGCCCGCCAGGATCAGGGCGAAGGCGACGCCGATGCCGAGGGTCAGTTCCTCGTCCAGGAAGAGGGCGCCCGCGGCGACGGCGACCGCCGGGTTGACGTAGGTGATCACGCCGGCCCGGGTCGGGCCGATCTCCTTGATCAGCTCCAGGAAGGCCACGAACGCGATCGCGGTGCAGACGATGCCGAGGCCGGCGAGCGCGGCCAGGACCTCGGCCGAGGGCATGGTGGCGGGCCGGGTCAGGTAAGCGGCTGGGGCGTAGACGACGGCGGCGAGCGTGAGGCAGGGGGTGATCAGCTGGAGGGTCGGGACGTCCTTGAGATGCCGGGCGGCTATCAGCGGGGCGGTGGCATAGCCGACGACCGTCACCAGCACCTCGGCCAGGGAGCGGGCATCGCCGCCGGTGAGGTGGGGCAGGGTGAGGACGGTGACGCCCGCGAGACCGAGGGCGAGTCCGGCGACACGGCGGGCGCCCACGCGTTCCTCGGCGCCGAAGAAGCGGGCCAGGAGGAGGGCGACGATCGGCACGCCCGCGATGAGGAGTCCGGCGGTGGAGCTGGACAGATGGCGTTCGGCGTCGGTCAGGGTCCACCAGGGGCCGATGATCTCGATGACGGCGAAGGCCAGCATCGGCTTCCAGTGGGTCCGGACGGTACGGCCGAGGCCGCCCTGGCGGAGCGCGAAGGGGAGCAGGAGCGCGGCGCCCAGCGCGCAGCGCGTGAACACCACCATGGACGGGGACACCGCGTCCACCGCCACCTTGATCATCAGGTAGGGGACACCCCAGACCACTCCCATCAGGGAGAACAGGAACCAGCCGCGTGCAGTCATACGGCGAGTTTCGGTCCCCTCACCCCGCCGCGTCTTGAACGCTGTTGCGGTACGCCGCCGGGGTCACGCCCAGCACGCGGCGGAACCAGCGGGTGAGGTGCGCCTGGTCGGCGAAGCCGACGAGTCCGGCGACCTCGGCGGGGCGCAGGCCGGTTTGCAGGAGACCCCGGGCCTTGGCCACGCGGTGCTGGGCGAGCCAGGCGTAGGGCGGTATGCCCATCGTCGTACGGAAGGCGCGCAGCAGCTGGTAGCGGGACAGGCCCAGGTCGGTGGCGAGGTCGGCCAGGGAGGGGGGTTCCAGCAGTTCGTCCGCGAGGCGGTCGCGTACGGCCCTGGCGATGTGGCCGGCGCCGGGGACGGTGTCCTCGCTCGCCCGGGCCGTGGAGTGTCGGCGGGCCAGGGCCGTGAGCAGCCAGGGCAGCCGGGACTCGGCCTCCAGGGGGTCGGGGCAGGCGCTGATGTCGGTGTGGGCGGCGCGCAGGGCGGCGGCCAGTTCCGGGTCGTGCAGGACGGGGTCGGGGAAGTGCGGGAGGCCGCCGAGCGTGCCGTCGGTGAGGAGGGACGGCTCGGCGTACAGGGCCTGGTAGGCGTAGCCCTCGCGGGCGGCCGGACCGCCGGTGTGCACCTCGCCCGGTTCCAGGACGACGATCGAGCCGGGGTAGGAGCGGATCACCCCGCCCCGGTACGCGATCGCCTCCGAGCCGCCGACCGTGACGCCGATGGTGAACTCGTGGTGGGCGTGCGGAGCGTAGACGTGCCGGTCGAAGTGGGCGGTCAGGAGGTCCAGGGGCGGCCCGCCCCGCCCCAGCCGCGCCCTGGCCCAGTGGGCCTGTTCCTGTATGCGCCCCCGTGTGCTCACCTCGTGTTACCTCCCCGCCTCACAGGGGATCAGAGGAAGTCGGTGGTGTCCAGGTCGAAGGCGAAGGGTTCCGGGAGGGTGATGGACCTGCCCAGGGGGCGGGTGCAGTGCTCGCGGTAATCGTCCTTCTCAGGGTCACTGAACAGCGTGATGGAGGAGGCTTCGCGGTCGACCAGCAGGTAGAGGGGGATCCCGCCTCGGGCGTAGCACCGGCGTTTGGCCTCGCGATCGGCCTCCGGCTTGGTGGAGGTCACTTCGAGAACCATGGTGACGCCATCGCAGGGCATCCAGGACTCGGCGCCCCGGTAGAGCCGCAGCTCCCGGGGCGCGAACGTGCCGTCAGGGATCACGCGATCCTTCGGGCAGTTGCCGCCACTCCGCAAGATCAAGCCTTTGGTCCCAGCGAACTGCATCCTGGTCCGGGAACGCGTGTGCACCTGTTCCACGATCAGTCCGATGTAGTCCTCGTGATCCCCGTCCGGCGGCGGCGTCACAACGATCTCCCCCTCGATCAGCTCGGCCCGGAAACCCTCCGGCGTGTCCAGGGCGAGAAAGCCCTCCAGCAGGACCTCTTCCTGCGTGAGCGGCTCATGGGCCATGGCAGTCATGTCACGCCCCTCCTTCGGTCGCTCGCCAGACTGGGACATCGGCTGATCACCTGTCCGTGAATCGGGAACCGTTCCCTCGATCGTGGCACACGATCACGGCCGCCGTCAGAAGCCAGAGCCGGTCCTTGCCCCTGCCGCAACGTCAACGTCTCTACTGGTCCCATGCGGATCGGAGAACTCGCCGCCGTCGTCGGCGTCACCACGCGGACTGTGCGGCATTACCACCATCAGGGGCTGTTGCCGGAGCCGGAGCGGCGGGCGAACGGGTATCGGGAGTACGGGCTGCGGCACGCCGTCGTGCTGGCGCGGATCCGGCGGCTGACCGAGTTGGGGCTGGGGCTCGCGGAGGTGCGGGATGTGCTGGCGGACGACGCGGCCAAGGACCTCGTCGAGGTGCTGACCGAGCTGGACGAGGATCTGGCGCGGCAGGAGGAGGCCGTCCGGGAGCGGCGGGGGCGGTTGCGGGCGTTGCTGGAGGCGGAGGGCGGGCTGCCGGCCGAGGGGCCGGTGTCGCCCGAGCTGGCCGCGCTCTTCGCGGGGACCGCCCAGCTGTCGGACTCGCCGATGGCGGCCAAGGACCGCGAGATCATGGCCTTCCTGGAGACGGCCATGCCGGAGGAGGCCCGGCAGCGGCTCGTGTCGTCGCTGGGTGAGGTGCTCGGCAGGCCCGATGCCGTGGCGCGGGCCGACGAGGCGTACGCCCGGCTCGACGCGCTCGCCGACGCGGAGCCGGACGATCCGCGCGTCACCGAGGCCGCCCGGGCCCTCGCCGACTGCATTCCGCCGGAGTTGTTCCCGGAGATCGGGGACCTCGACCACGACGACAGTGTCCTGCGCGCCTTCTACGAGGACCTGGCTCCGGCCCAGGCGGAGGCGATCCGCCGGACGCTGCGCCTCCTCACCGAGGAGCGGCGATGAGGACCGCGCGGTTGCTGGTCCGGCACGAGGCGCGGCTGCTCGTGAGTCTCGTGCTGTGGGTGGTGCGGCGCACGCACGGGGCGCCCGGCGGACAGGTCTTCGGGTACGCGCGCGGGCAGGGCGCGATGATGTTCGGGTTCGGGTTCGTGTGTCTCGTCGAGACGGTCGCGATGTCCGTGTTGCTGCGCGACTGGCCGACCGTGCACGCCGTGGTTCTCCTCCTGGACGTGTACGGCATCGTGCTCGTCGTCGCGCTGCACGCCTCGTCCGTCGTACGGCCGCACGTGCTGGATCCGGACGACGGGTCGCTGCGGATCCGCCGCTACGCCCACATCGATCTGCGGGTGCCGCTGGAGCGGATCGCCTCGGTGCGGCGCGAGCTGCGGATGACGCACGAGCGGGCCGACGGCGAACTCGACGTCGAGGTCGGGTCCCAGACCACCGTCACGCTCGAACTGACGGAACCGGTCACGCACGTCACGTTCCTCGGCCGTCGGAGGGAGGTGCGGGTCGTCCGCTTCCACGCCGACGACGCCGACGGCCTCGTCCGCGCCCTCGGCCGGGCCCGCGTCTGAGCTCCCCGTACGCTGTCGGCTGCCGTTCGATCGAAGGAGTATCCGTGCTTGTCCTGCTGCCGCCCTCCGAAGGCAAGGCCCCCTCCGGCCGCGGTGCCCCGCTGAAGCCCGAGTCGCTGTCGCTGCCGGGGCTGGCCGCCGCCCGGGAGGCCGTCCTCACCGAGCTGGTCGAGCTGTGTGCCGGCGACGAGGACAAGGCGCGCGAGGTGCTCGGGCTGAGCGAGGGGCTTCGGGGCGAGGTCGCCAAGAACGCGGAGCTGCGCACGGCGGGGGCCCGGCCGGCCGGGGAGATCTATACCGGTGTGCTGTACGACGCCCTTGGCCTGGCGTCGCTGGAGGCCTCCACCAAGCGGCGTGCCGCACGGTCGCTGCTGGTCTTCTCCGGGCTGTGGGGAGCGGTCCGGGTGACGGACCGGATTCCGTCCTACCGGTGCTCGATGGGGGTGAGGCTGCCGGGGCTGGGTGCGCTGGGAGCGCACTGGCGTACGCCGATGGCGTCGGTGCTTCCCGAGGCGGCCGGGGACGGGCTGGTGCTGGATCTGCGGTCCGCCGCGTACGCCGCCGCGTGGAAGCCGAAGGGCGAGGTCGCCGGGCGGACGGCGGCCGTGCGGGTGCTGCACGCGCCGACGCGGAAGGTCGTCAGTCACTTCAACAAGGCGACGAAGGGGCGGATCGTGCGCAGCCTGCTGACCGCCGGGGCCGCTCCGAAGGGGCCGGCCGAGCTGGTGGAGGTGCTGCGGGATCTCGGGTACGTCGTGGAGGTGGCGGCTCCCGCGAAGGCGGGGCAGGCGTGGTCGCTGGACGTGCTGGTGACCGAGGTGCACTGAGGGTCGCTGCCTCTGAAGAAGGCACTGCTGAAAAGGCCTGTTGCAACATGCGCAATGCCCTTTGCGCATGTTGCTGGCTCGACGGCAGGATACGGCCATGTCCTCTCCCCTGCCCGCCTCCGTGCTGGACCTCGCGCCCGTCGTCCCCGTCGTCGTCATCGAGGATGCCGGTGACGCCGTACCGCTGGCGCGGGCGCTGGTCGCCGGCGGGCTGCCGGCGATCGAGGTGACGTTGCGGACGCCGGCGGCGCTGGAGGCGATCCGCCGGATCGCCGGGCAGGTGCCGGAGGCGGTGGTCGGTGCCGGGACGGTGATCAGCGCCGAGCAGGTCGCGGCCACGGTGGCCGCGGGCGCCCGCTTCCTGGTCAGTCCCGGCTGGACGGACGTGCTGCTGGAGGCGATGCGGGGCTCCGGCGTGCCGTTCCTGCCGGGCGTGTCGACCACCTCGGAGGTCGTGGCGCTGCTGGAGCGCGGGGTGCGGGAGATGAAGTTCTTCCCGGCCGAGGCCGCGGGCGGTACGGCGTATCTGAAGTCGCTGGCGGGGCCGCTCCCCCAGGCCCGGTTCTGTCCCACGGGCGGGATCGGCCCGGCCTCCGCCCCGGACTATCTGGGCCTGCCCAATGTCGCCTGCGTGGGCGGGAGCTGGATGCTGCCGCAGGACGCGGTCGCGGCGCGCGACTGGGGCCGGGTCGAGACGCTGGCCCGTGAGGCGGCGGCGCTCAGCGCAGGTGGGACGTGTCGTTGAGGAGCCGGACGCTGGCGTTGCCGTCCGCGTAGTACGCGACGACCGACAGGGACGCGGCCGACAGTTCCATCCGGAACAGGGACTCCGGCGGAGCGCCCAGGGCGAGCCGGACGAGCGTCTTGATCGGCGTCACGTGCGTGACGAGCAGGACCGTGCGGCCCGCGTACGCCGCGACCAGCTTGTCGCGGGTGGCGGCGATCCGGGTGGCGGTCGCCGCGAAGCTCTCGCCGCCGCCGGTGGGTTCGGCGTCCGGGGAGGCCAGCCAGGCGTTCAGGTCGTCGGGGTGGCGCTCGCGCACCTCGGCGAAGGTGAGGCCCTCCCAGGCCCCGAAGTCCGTCTCGCGCAGCCCGTCGTCGACGCTGACGTCCAGGCCGAGCCGGGCGGCGACGATACCGGCGGTCTCCCGGGTGCGGGCCAGCGGCGACGACACGATCGCCTGGATCGTGCCCCGCCGGGCGAGCAGGGCGGCGGCTCGCTCGGCCTGGTCCCTGCCGATGTCGGAGAGGGCGGGGTCGGAGCCCCCACTGCCGGAGAACCGCTTCTGCGGCGTCAACGGCGTCTCCCCGTGCCGCAGCAGCACGAAGGTGGCGGGGGCACCCATGTCGGCGGGCGCCCACCCCGGGGCGGCAACGGCCTTGGCGGCACGGGCGTCGGCGTCCGTCTTCGCCACGTCGGCGTCGGCATCCGCCTTGGCCCCGCCGGCGCCGTCGTCCGGCTGCTCCGTCGCCCCGGGCACGGAAGGCCGCGCGGGAGAAGAAGGCCCGGATTCCGGGGTCCTGCCGGTCGCCAGGGCCTCGCGTGCCCTCGCGGCGCCTGCCGTCGCGTCCCCCGGTGGGCCCTGCGGTTCCGGCGGGGCGACAGTCGCGGCGGGTGTGTCGAGGTCCGCCGTCGAAGTCGAGGCCGACCACTGCTCTCCCCTGGCCCCGGCGTCCATGGCCTCGTTGGCCAGCCGGTCCGCGTGCTTGTTGCGCTCGCGCGGGATCCACTCGTACGTCACGCGTCCGGGCGGGAAGATCCGGGCCGCGTCCGCGGCCAGGGGCTTCATGTCGGGGTGCTTGATCTTCCAGCGGCCCGACATCTGCTCGATCACGAGCTTGGAGTCCATCCGGACGTGGACCGCCGCGGCCGGGTCCAGCTCGTGGGCGGCGCGCAGACCGGCGAGGAGGCCGCGGTACTCGGCGACGTTGTTCGTCGCGACGCCGAGGTACTCGGCGGCCTCCCGCAGCGTCTCACCGGTCGCCGCGTCGCTCACCACGGCCCCGTAGCCCGCGGGCCCCGGGTTGCCCCGCGACCCGCCGTCGGCCTCGACGATGAACTCCCGCACCGGACAGGCTCCCCGCGGCCTAGATACCGGACTCGGACGTGCGCACCAGGATGCGGCGGCAGTTCTCGCAGCGGATCACCGTGTCGGGCGCCGCGCTGCGGATCTCGCTCAGCTCCGTGATGGCGAGCTCCTGCCGGCAGCCCTGGCAGCTGCGCGCGTACAGCTTCGCCGCGCCGATGCCGCCCTGCTGCTCGCGCAGCTTGTCGTAGAGCTTGAGCAGGTCGGCGGGGATCGAACCGGCGATGACCTCGCGCTCCTTGGTGACTGTGGCGATCTCGCCGTCGATCTCCTCGAAGGCCGCGTCACGGCGCGTGGTCGCGTCGTCGATCTTCGCCTCGACGGAGCCGACCCGCTCGGTCAGCTCGGCGACCCGCTGCTGCGCGGACTCCCGGCGCTCCATGACCTCCAGCACCACGTCCTCCAGATCACCCTGCCGCTTGGCGAGCGAGGCGATCTCACGCTGGAGGTTCTCCAGGTCCTTGGGGGAGGTGACGGCACCGGAGTCCAGGCGCTGCTGGTCGCGGGCGGCACGCTGGCGCACCTGGTCGACGTCCTGCTCGGCCTTGGTCTGCTCGCGGGCGGTGTCGCTCTCCTCGGTCTGCGCGGCCACGAGCAGGTCGCGCAGCTGGGTCTGGTCCTTGGTCAGCGACTCGATCTCGGCGTGCTCGGGCAGCGACCTCCGCCGGTGGGCCAGCTGCTGGAGGCGGACGTCGAGGTCCTGGACGTCGAGGAGTCGGATCTGGTCGGCGGGCTCGGCGTTCAGTTCGGGGCTCCCAGGGGGTCAGAAGTGGTAGAGGCCGCGTGGGCGGTCCAGGGGTCGGTGACCGTCTTCGAGACGTGGACACGCAGGTCCCATCCGTGGCGGTCGGAGATCTCGTCGAGCTGGCTCGCGGCCAGCTCGCACCAGGGCCACTCGGTGGCCCAGTGCGCCGCGTCGAGCAGCGCGAGGGGGCTGTGGGCGCGGGCCTCGGAGACGGGGTGGTGGCGCAGGTCCGCCGTGAGGAAGGCGTCGACGCCCGCCGCGCGTACGTGGTCGAAGAGGCTGTCGCCGGAGCCGCCGCTGACGGCGACCGTGCGGACGAGCGCCTCGGGGTCGCCGGCGACCCGGATGCCCTGCGCGGTGGCGGGCAGCCGCTCGGCGGCGCGGGCGGCGAACTCGCGGACGCTCAGCGGATGGTCCAGAGCGCAGACGCGACCGAGGCCCCGGCGGCCCTCCGGGTCGGTGGGGTCCGGTACGAGCGGCCCGGTGACCCTGAGGTCCAGGGCGCCCGCGAGGGCGTCGGAGACGCCGGGGTCGGCGGTGTCGGCGTTGGTGTGAGCGACGTGCAACGCGATGTCGCTCTTGATGAGGGTGTGGACGACACGGCCCTTGAAGTGGGAGGCCGCGACCGTCGTCGTGCCGCGCAGATAGAGCGGGTGGTGGGTGACGAGCAGGTCGGCGCCCAGCTTCACCGCCTCGTCGACGATCTGCTGGACCGGGTCGACGGCGAAGAGGACGCGCGTGACCTGCTGGTCCGGGTCGCCCACGACGGTGCCGACCGCGTCCCAGGACTCGGCCCGCTCGGCGGGCCACAGGCTCTCCAGCTCGGCGATGACTTCAGACAGACGGGGCACGGGTGCAAGGCTACCCGTCTGATCTGTGGCGTTGAACCGCCGCCGCCCCCGGCCGCCCACCCTCGCCCCGCTCAGCACAGTCGCCCCCTCCTCCTCAGGCGAATCGTTCCTGGAACACCCTTATGTGTGAAGTCGGGTGCTTGCGCATTCCCCGGCCGCGTGCACGAAAACTACGTTCGTCACTGGAGGTGACCGAAGGATGACACTGTGTGCGATCGAGCCTTCGGCGGGACACGAGGACGACGAGGCCGCGCCGGCAGGATGCACACTCACCGCGGACGGCGCCTACGCCGCACGCCTCGCGTCGGCCGGCGACTCCTGGTTCCCCGAGCGCTGGACCCTGGACGGCCCTGAGCCGTACGCGGTCCCCCTGCCCCGCAACCAGCCGGAGGAACCCGGCACCGAGGTGCAGCCGATGGGCGACGGGCGGGTCCTCATCCACCGTCTGGTGGCCGGGCGGCACGCCTTCTCGTTGCTGTACCCGACCGGGCCCGGCACCGGCGAGCTGCCCCTGGGCGTGGTGGAGTGCCCGGCCGACACGGCCCGGCTGCGGCTACTGCCGCCCGCCCCCGGCGGCGAGCGGGCGTACGCCCTGTCCGTCGGCCCGCGTGCGACGACGGTGTGGCTGGTGGCGGGCGGTGTCTTCGGGCCCGAGCGGCTGGCCGAGCTGCCCGGCCGCTGCTCGGGCGGGGTCTGGCTGGACCGTACGGGGCGGCTGCTGGCCCTGGACCGGGAGACCGGCGGGCGCACCAAGGCCGTCGTGGTGGATCTGGAGCGCGGCGGGGAGGTGTCGCCGTTGCTCCAGATCGCCGCCGACAGCGACGACCGGCTGCTGCTCGCCGACCATGACAGCGGGCTGCTGCTGATCCGCTCGGACGCACCCTCGCCGGGGCAGCACCGGCTGGGCTGGGGTGTCCTGGGCAGCACCCTGCCGGTGCGCTTCCCTGAGTGCCTGCGGCTGCCGGGCTGCACCGTCACGCCGTTCGCGATCCAGCCGGGGCAGATGCTGACGCCGGAGAGCTGCGCGGTGGCGCTGCGCGTCGACGGGCCGCGCGGCAGCTGGGTCGGCGTGTGGCGGCCGGCCGAGCGCCGGGTGCACCATCTCCCGGCGCCCGAGGGGTGGCTGGCGGGCGCCGGCCTGTGGACGCCGGACGGGGTGCTGCGACTGCCGTACGCGACGGAGGCCGTGCCGTGCGGCGTGGCTCAGGTGAGCCCGCCCGCGGCCGCGGCGCCCGAGCCCGGCGCGTCCCCGGCGACAGGACACCCTCCAGAACCGGCGCCCCCGGCTCCGGAAACCTCCGACACGCCTCCGCAGCCGGGACAGCCCGCACCACCCGAACAACCCACTCCACCAGCCGATCCCGCTCCGCCCCCGGCCCCCGCCACCACCCGCCCGGTCCCGCTGCAAGAGGCGCCGTTGGGACGGCTTGTAACGAACTAGTGCCGGTTGGCGTGGCCGCCTGGATCCGGGATGCGGGGGGCCGGTTAAACTCGCCCGGCTGTTTGAAAGATCATGTTGACGGGGTGAATTCCACCGATGAGCGACGCCAGCACCAACCAGCTGCACACAGCCGACGTCCAGGAGACCGCCGCCGGCCACGGCCGGCACCGCGGCGAGATCTCCACGCAGGTCGGCGAGACGGCTCCGCGCGGCCGCCACCGCAAGCCGGTGACGGAGAGCGAGCGGACCGAGCGCACCGAGACGGCGGCCTGACGGAACGTCAGTGACCGTACGGCGAACGGCCCCACCCTGATATGACGGGTGGGGCCGTTTCCCGTTCTTCAGCCGCGCCTCGGCCCGGGACTTGAGCTGCGCCAGGGCCCCGGACTTCAGCCGCGTTTCAGCCCCAGCACCTCCGCCGCCGCGAACGTCTCCCCCGCCGGCCGGTCCGCGTAGTACGGCCCGAGGACGGCCTCCAGCTCCTCGTACGTGAAGGTGTCCTGCTTGCTGTCGAACCGGGCGGCGACGCGCGGCCGTTCGACGACGGCCACCATGCCGCCGTGCACCACGAGGAGCTGTCCGTTCACATGGGCGGCGGCGGGTGAGGCCAGATAGCCGACGAGCGGGGCGACGTGCTCGGGGGCGAGCGGGTCGAGGCCGTCGCCGGGGGGCTGTTCGACGCCCGCGAAGACGTCCTCGGTCATCCGGGTGCGGGCGCGCGGGCAGATCGCGTTGGCCGTGACGCCGTACTTGCCGAGGGCGAGGGCCGTGGAGGTGGTCAGGCCGACGATCCCGCCCTTGGCGGCCGCGTAGTTGGGCTGCCCGGCGGAACCGGCGAGGAACGCCTCGGAGGAGGTGTTCACGATCCGCCCGTACACCGGCTCCCCGGCCCGCTTGGACCGCTCCCGCCAGTGGGCGGCGGCGAACCGGATGGTGTTGAAGTGCCCCGTGAGGTGCACGCGGAGGACGGCGTCCCACTCCTCCTCGGCCATCGAGAACACCATGCGGTCGCGCAGGATGCCCGCGTTGTTGACGAGGATGTCGAGCTTGCCGAACTCGGCGACGGCCGACTCGACGAGCCCACGGGCCTGCTCGAAGTCGGAGACGTCACCGGTGTGCGCGAGCGCGGTCCCGCCGGCCGCCCGTATCTCGGCGACGACCTCCTCGGCGGGCCCGGCCGAGGCCTCGCCGGTGCCGTCACGGCCGGGCCGCCCGTAGTCGTTGACGACGACGGCGGCGCCGAGCCGGGCGAGTTCCAGCGCCTCGGCCCGGCCGAGCCCGCGGCCCGCGCCCGTGACGATTGCGGACAGTCCCTTCAGCGGCAGCGGCATGGCGGTGTCCTCACATCTCGATGCACGTACGCAGGGCGGTCCCGGTGCGCATCTGGTCCAGGGCCTCGTTGATGTCGGCGAAGGGGACCCGGTGGGTGATCAGGCCCGCCAGGTCGACGCGGCCCGCGCGCCACAGGGCGATGGTGCGTTCGTAGGAGCGCAGGATGTCCCCGCCGCCGTACATGGACGGCAGGATCCGCTTCTCGTCGAAGAACAGCTCGAACATGTTCAGCTGGAGGAAGTCGTCCATGGCGCCCGCGCCCACCACGACGAGGGTGCCGCCGCGCCGGGTGTTCTCGTAGGCGGCGCGTGCCGTGGCGGACTTGCCGACGACCTCGAAGACGTAGTCGAAGCCCTCGCCGGCGGTGATCTGCTGCTTGGCGTCGGGCAGCTCGTCGGGCGGGACGGCCTTCGTGGCCCCGAACCGCAGGGCTGCCTCGCGCCGCGTCTCGACCGGATCGACGGCGACGATCTCGGCGGCCCCGCGCAGTCGCGCCCCCTGGATCACGGAGATGCCGACACCGCCGCACCCGATGACCGCCACCGACGAACCGGCTTCCATGTCGGCCGTGTTGAGCGCGGCACCCAGTCCGGTCGTCACACCGCAGCCGATGAGGGCGGCGATGTCGAAGGGCACGTCGTCGGGTATCGGGACCGCACACCCGGCGTCGACGACGACCTCCTCGGTGAAGGTGCCGGTGCCGGCCATGCCGAAGACGTCCCCGCCGGGCCGCCTGAAGTTGGGGGTGCCCGCGTTCATGAACCCGGCGAGGCACAGCTCGGTCTGTCCGCGCTTGCAGGCGGGGCATGCGCCGCAGGCCGGCAGCCAGCACACGACGACCCGGTCACCGGCCGTCAAGCGGCCGACTCCTTCGCCGACTTCGAGGACCTCGCCCGCCCCCTCGTGCCCGGGCACGAACGGCCCGGGCTGCGGCAGCACCCCGCTCATCGCGGACAGGTCCGAGTGGCACAGCCCCGCGGCGCGCACCCGGATCCGCACCTTGCCCGGGCCGAAGCCCACCGCCTCGACGTCGTCGAGGACCTCCAGCTTGTCCTGGCCGATCTCGTGCAGTACGGCTGCGCGCATGGTGCGGCTCCCCTCGTACGGCGGTTGGGACTCAGGTGTGTGTGACGACGGTGTCGGCGAGGACGGGCGCGTCGTCCCTCTCGACGGCGCTGACGGCGACCCGGATCTCGCCGTCCAGGCGCCACATGCGGATGCGCAGCGTCTCGCCCGGGTAGACGACGCCGGCGAACCGGGTGGCGTACGAGCGGACCCGGGTCACGTCCCCGTCGAGCACCGTGCCGACGACCGCCTTGAGCGTCATGCCGTAGGTGCACAGCCCGTGCAGGATGGGCCGGTCGAATCCGGCGCGCTCGGCGAACTCGGGGTCGGCGTGCAGCGGGTTCCGGTCCCCGGACAGCCGGTACAGCAGGGCCTGGTCCTCGCGGACGTGCCGTTCGACGAGCCGGTCCGGCTCGCCGGCGGGCGGTTCGAGCCGGGTGGACGGCCCCCGGTCGCCGCCCCAGCCGCCCTCTCCCCGGACGTAGATCTGTGCGTCGTTGGTCCACAACGGCCCGCCGCCGTCGGCGACTTCGGTCCGCATGACGAGGACGGCCGCCTTGCCCTTGTCGTACACGGCGGCGATCCGGCCGGTGGCGGTCGCGCGGCCCCGGGCCGGGATGGGGCGGTGGATCCGCAGGCTCTGCCCGCCGTGGAGGACGCGGGCGAGGTCGACGTCGACGCCGGGCATGGACAGGCCGCTGATCACGCCGGGGGATCCGGCGCCGGCGACGGTGGCGAAGCTCGGCAGGACGTGCAGCCGGGACTCCAGGGTGTAGCGCAGCTCGTCGGGGTCGGTGGCGGGGACGCCCGCGCCGATGCCGAGGTGGTAGAGCTGCACGTCCTTGTGGTCCCAGGAGAGCTCGCCGGTCCGGGGTTCGGCGGCGAGCGCCTTGGCTGCGTCGATGGGCATGGGGCTCCTGATCGCCGTGGGAAGGGCCCACCGTGGGAGGGACCACCGTGGGAGGGACCTCGGCACGGCCGTCCGCACCGTCGGCCGCGCCGAGGCCGTCTGCGGCCGAACTGGAACGCGTTCCAGTCCTGCGCCCTCTGTATAGCCCAGGCCCCCACACTTGTGAAGCCTCCTGACACCGTGTCAGATCGCCGCCGGGTGAGACGCGGCTCATGACTTTTGTCCTGCCGAAACGGCGGCGCACGCCGCGGACTCGGGAGTGCGGGCGCCGGGCACGACGGCACGGACAGTTGGCGCGGCGACGCGGGCGGCGGGCAGGGTAGGTCAGGGGCCGCGTCGGCACGGGGCTGACCGGTCTCGCGGAGCGTCTCGCGGTGGTGGGCGGATCGTTGACGGCCGGGCCGCGAGCCAGGGGCGGATTCGCCGTGTCGGCGGAACTCCCGCTCGACGTCGACGCGGCAGGCACGCGCTCGGCGTGGCGGCGGGACGGGCGTGACCGTTCGCCTTACGACGGTGCGGGACGGTCCGAGTGCGACCGGCAACCGGCGTCCCGAAACCGACGCCGCCCCAGAGACCGGCGGCCGGCCCGGAACCCGCCCCAGAGACCGGCGGCTGGCCCGGAACCCGGCCCGGAGGCCGGTTGTCCGCCGCCCTGGCGACCTGGGGGCGGGACGCACAACAACCCGCGCGGGCGTGTACGTTGGCCGCTGGTCCGCGCGCGCCAGATGTACACGTACCGCCCACGCACCCGTACGCGTCGACGGCGCCGGCAACGGCTAGGGAAAATGGAGCACATGGCACGCGTCGCCGTCATCACCGCGCCGAACATCGGGTACCGCAACACCGGCATGCTGACCGTCGACTTGGCGTTCGAGTCCCTGCGGCGGCGCATGGCCCCCGAGACGGAGACCACCTGGTACACCCTGCACACGCCGGAGACCGTGCCGCTGCGCGAGTGCGCGCGAGGCACGGAGTTCCCGTTCCGCTTCCACCCCCTGGCCGAGCACCTCGACTCGCTCCGCGACCACGACGCGGTCGTCTTCTGGGGCGACTTCCTCCACACCCGGCACTACCTGGAGCAGGACGCGACGAACCGCCTGCTCGACTTCGGTTTCGCCAAGGATCGAACGGCCGCCCGCAACCTGCTCAACCGCACCCTGCTGTTCGCGGACCAGCCGGACGAACTCCTCACGCGGACCCTCAGCTACGGCGGGACGATCCTGCACAACTCCCAGTCCGACTACGAGGACAAGGAGTACGGCCCCCTGTTCTCACGCCTGGTGACGCGAAGCCGCCGCGTCTGGGTGCGTGACCCGCTCTCGGCGGCGAAGATCGCGCATCTGCGCGGGGACCGTACGACCGACCACTTCGGTTCGGACGCGGCGCTGCTGTCCCGCCCGGGCGACCTCGACCACCTCCCGACGACGCAATGGTCCCGGGCGGTCCCGGACGGCGGTGCGATCGGCGTGTTCCTCGGTGCGCGGACGCCGATCCCCGAGTGGCTGCCCACCTTCTGCCAGGACCTGTCCGAGCGTCTGGGCGCCCCGCTCGAGTGGCTGCCCTGGTTCGACCGGGACGTCCCCGCTGCGGTCGGTCACATCGCGCAGCGCCCGGGCCGGCACACCATCGGCGACCTGGTGCGGGTCCTGCCCCGCTACCGCCTGGTCATCACGGACACCTACCACCTGGCCGTCAACTCCTGGGGCGCCGGCACGCCCGCGGTGTGCGTCGGCGCGCCCGAGCCGACCCCCAAGACCCATGACGACTACCTGACGCTGAGCGATGTGAAGAAGCACGTCTTCCACATGGCCTACGACGCGACGGACTTCTACCTGTCCACCCAGGAAGGACACCGGCAGAGCATCGACTTGCTCGACCGGCTGGTCCCACTCCTGGAGGGCGGCGGCGCCGAGACCGTGGCGGCGCGCATCCGTGCTCACGCCGACTACTCGGCGACGGCGTTCACCGAGGCGCTGGCCTCGGTGCTCGGCGTGTCCCGCCCTCCCCTCGGCCCCTGACCGACAGCCCCATCCGCGTGCTGCTCGCGGAGGATCAGGGCATGCTGCGCGGTGCGCTCGCGCTGCTGCTCGGCATGGAGGACGACATCGAGGTCGTCGCCCAGGTGGGGGCCGGTGACGCGATCCTGGACGCGGCACTCGCCCACCACCCCGACGTCGCGCTCCTCGACATCGAACTCCCGGGAAAGAGCGGCCTGGACGCCGCCGCCGACCTGCGCGCCATCCGCGCCGCGCCCTGGAGGCGGGGGCCACCGGTTTCCTCGTGAAGGACGGCCCCGTGGAGGAACTCGCCGCCGCGATCCGCCGTGTCGGTGACCGGCGAGAGGGTCATCGACCCGGCCCTCGCCACGCCCGCACTCAGCGCCGGTCCCACCCCCCTTACCGCATGCAAGAGCGACGCCCTCAACGCCTCCGCGGACGGCGCGACGGTCGCCGACATCGCCGCCCGAACCCACCTCTCGGAGTCCACCGTCCGCAACTACCTCTCCTCCGCCATCGACAAGACGGGCACCAGCAACCGCACGGAGGCCCTGCGAGAGGCCCGCCGCCAGGTCTGGCTGTGAGAACTCAGCCCGCCCGGAACAACGCCACGCTCCGGTTCGGCGGTCCTACCGCTCGTCCGCCGTGCGGGGCAGCCAGACCCACATGAGCAGCACGCCCGCCGCGAGCACCCCGGCCCCCACCCGGAACGCCAGCGCGTACCCCTCCGTCAGCGCCGCCGGTGTCCCGCTGCCCGCCGTTCGGGTCGCCGCCAGTGTCGACAGGACCGCCAGGCCCAGCGAACCGCCCATCGTGCGGGAGGTGTTGACGAGCCCGGACACCAGTCCGGCCTCCTCGGGCGCCGCGCCGGACGTGGCCACGGAGGCCAGCGGGGTCGCCGCCAGTCCCGCGCCGAGCATCATCAGGACTCCGGGGATCAGGATCGTCGTCGCGTACGCGCCCTCGGGGGTCATCGTCGACTGCCAGGCGAAGCCGGCCACGGCGACCAGCGTGCCCAGCGCCGCCACGTTCGGCGGGCCCAACCCCCGCATGAGCCGGGGCGCGAGCTTGGAGGCGAAGATGACGGCCAGCGAGCTCGGGACCAGGGCGAGCCCGGCCTCCAGCGGGGTGTAGCCCAGGACGTTCTGCGCGTACAGGGTCATGAAGAACCACATGCAGAACATCGCGGACCCGCACAGGAACATCGCCACGTTCGCCGAGGACACCGACCGCAGCCGCAGCAGCCCGAGCGGCATCAGCGGACTCCGCGTCCGCGCCTCGACCGCGAGGAACAGCCCGATCAGCGCGAGCCCGGCGAGCAGCGGCAGCAGCGTGGCCGTCGCCGTCCAGCCCGCCGCCTCGGTCTGGGAGATGCCGTAGGCCAGCGTGCCGAGCCCGCCCGTCACGAGCAGCGCGCCCGGCAGGTCCAGCCGCCGCCCGTCCCCGGCCCGGCTCTCGGTGAGGAACCAGGCGGCCCCGCACAGCACGACCGCCCCCACGGGCACGTTGATCAGCAGCACCCATCGCCACGACAGCGTCTCCACCAGCAGCCCGCCGACCAGGCCGCCCGCCGCGCCGCCGCCGGCGCCGACCGCCGTCCAGGTCCCGATGGCCCGGGCCCGGGCGGCGCCCTCGGGCACCGAGGCGGTGAGGATCGTCAGCGTCGAGGGCGCCAGCACCGCCGCCCCGAGCCCCTGCGCGGCCCGCGCCACCAGCAGCTGCCAGTCGTCCTGCGCCAGCCCGCCCGCCAGCGAGGCGAGGGTGAACAGGCCGAGCCCGACGAGGAACATCCGCTTGCGGCCGTAGAGGTCTCCGGCCCGCCCGCCGAGCAGCATGAACCCGGCGAAGGCGATGGCGTAGGCGTTCACCACCCACTGCAGGCCCTGCTCGCTCAGCCCGAGCCCGGTCCGCATGGACGGCAGCGCCACGTTGACGACGGACACGTCCAGCACGACGAGGAACTGCCCGGCACAGGTGAGCGCGATCACGAGCCAGGTGGGAGGCGCGGTACGGCGTGGCGTACGGGTCATTTCGGCGGCTTCGAGCATGGGTGTCATGCTCTCAACCACTCCATGGTCCTTGCATCGGGATTTCGACCTAGGGCCACGCACGGCAGACCTAGGGCCACGCAGGAAGACCCAGGGCCCTCGTCCTCCCTGGAGGCCGCCCGCGCTTCAAGAGAAGGTCAAGATTTCGTTAGAGTGCCGAAGCAACGGAATAGTTGCCTACGCATACAAGGTTCACACCCCACGTACTCACGCACCACCCGAACAACCCCCCGGCCTGGAGGCCACCCTCAATGACGCAGACGACGACAGTCCGTCCCGCCGGCAGAGCGAGCGGAGCCGTGGTCCCGGTGCTCGCCTTCGCGGGCATCGTTGTCGCGGTGATGCAGACCCTGCTCGTCCCGGTCATCAAGGATCTGCCGCAACTGCTGGACACCGCCCCCAGCGACGCCACCTGGGTCCTGACCTCGACCCTCCTCTCGGGCGCGGTGGCCACCCCGATCATGGGCCGCCTCGGCGACCTCTACGGCAAGCGGCGCATGCTGATCACCAGCCTGTCGGTCATGGTCGTCGGCGCCCTGGTCAGCGCGTTCACCAGCGACCTGCTGCTCATGATCGCCGGCCGTACGCTCCAGGGCTTCGCGATGGGCGCCATCCCGCTCGGCATCGGCCTGATGCGCGACATGCTGCCCCGGGAGAAGCTCGGCTCGGCGATGGCCCTGATGAGCTCCTCCATAGGCGTCGGCGGCGGCCTCGCCCTGCCCGCCGCCGCCCTGGTCGCGCAGCACAGCGACTGGCACGCCCTGTTCTACGGCGCCGCCGGCCTCGGTGTCCTCGCCATCGCCCTCACGCTGCTCGTCGTGCCCGAATCGCCGATGCGCGCCGAGGGCTCCTTCGACCTGCCGGGCGCCCTCGGCCTGTCCACCGGGCTCGTGCTCTTCCTGCTGCCGATCACCAAGGGCAGCGACTGGGGCTGGACCTCCGGCATCACGCTCGGCCTGTTCGCCGCCGCCGCGATCGTCCTGCTCCTGTGGGGCGTGATGGAGCTGCGCGTCAAGGCCCCGCTGGTCGACCTGCGCACCACGGCCCGTCCGGCCGTCCTCTTCACCAACCTCGCCTCGATCATGGTCGGCGTCTCCTTCTACGTCGTCTCCCTGGTCCTGCCCCAGCTGCTCCAGCTGCCGAAGTCCACCGGCTACGGCCTCGGCCAGTCGATGGTCGTCGCGGGTCTGCTCGTCGCGCCGCTCGGCCTGACGATGATGCTCACCGCGCCCGTCTACGCCCGGCTGTCCGCGAAGTACGGCCCCAAGGTCACCCTGATCCTCGGCCTGCTGATCATCGCGATCGGCTACGGCGCGGGCCTCGGCCTGATGAGCGCCGCCTGGCAGAGCCTGGTCATCTCGGTCCTGCTGGGCGCGGGCATCGGCCTGGCCTACTCCTCGTTGCCCGCGCTGATCGTGGGCGCGGTCCCGGCCTCGGAGACGGGCGCCGCGAACGGCCTCAACACCCTGATGCGTTCCATCGGCACGTCGGTGTCGAGCGCCGTCATCGGCATGGTGCTGGCGAACACCGCGGACAACGTCGGCGGCGTCGAGATCCCCACCATGCACGGCTTCCGGCTCTCCTTCCTGATCGCGACCGGCGCGGTCGCCGTGGGCCTGCTGCTGGCCCTCTTCCTGCCCGGCCGCCGTCCGTCGGACAAGCCGCGGCTGCGCGCCAGCAGCGAGGAGGACGCCAACCTGGAGCGCGCCGAAGCGGTGCTGCGCGGTTTCCGCGGCCGCGTCCTGGCGGCGGACGGCACACCGGTCGCCCGCGCCAAGGTCACCCTGATCGACCGCCGGGGCCGCCAGGCCGGCGCGACGCTCTCCGCCGAGGACGGTGCCTATGTCCTCACCGTCCCGGCCGGCGGCTCCTACGTCGTCGCCGCCCGCGCCACGGGCCACGGCCCGCTCGCCTCGTCCGCGACCCACACGGGCGACGAGCGGTCGGTCGACCTGGACCTGTCGCTGCCGGGCGAGACGGTCTCCGCCTGACCCGCTGCCCACCCGGCCCCCCTGTCACCCCCCCGGCAGGGGGTCCGGCAGCATGGGCGCCCGGACCGTCGTACGACCGAGAGGAACCCCATGCCCACGGCCCCCGAGCCCGAGATCCTGGCCGCCTTCGAGGCGGCGAAGGGCTTCATGCCCGTGGGCGAGGGCCTGGCCCTGTACGCGGCGGCGGTGGAGGCCGGCCGGCTCGGGCTGCCGCTACTGGAGGTCGGCACGTACTGCGGCCGCTCCACGGTCCTGCTCGCGGACGCGGCCCGGGAGGCCGGCGTCACCGCGCTGACCGTCGACCACCACCGGGGCAGCGAGGAGCAGCAGCCGGGCTGGGAGTACCACGACCCGGAGACGGTCGACCACGAGCTCGGCCTGATGGACACGCTGCCCACCTTCCGCCGCACGCTGCACCGGGCAGGCCTGGAGGACCACGTGGTGGCCCTGGTCGGCCGCTCCCCGCAGATCGCGGCGATCTGGCAGACCCCCCTCGGCTTCGTCTTCATCGACGGCGGCCACACCGACGAGCACGCCACCGCCGACTACGAGGGCTGGGCCCCGCACGTGGCCGAGGGCGGCCTGCTCGTCATCCACGACGTCTTCCCCGAGCCGGAGGACGAGTTCACCGGCCAGGCCCCGTACCGCGTCTACCTCCGGGCCCTCGCCTCCGGCGCGTTCACCGAGGTCTCGGCGACGGACTCCCTGCGGGTCCTGCGGCGCACCGGTCCCGGCAGCTAGTGCCGCGGCAGGCAACGTCCGCCCCGTCGCGACGCCCGGCACGATCCCCCACTGCCTTGAGGGCGTGGGAGGTGCCCCCACTCGCCGCACCGGCCGAAAGCCCAAGTACGTCCAGTACGAGGGCTTCCGGCCGGCACTCCCCCAGCCTTCGGCCGGGGGGACCCCCAGAGCACGCACCGGACGCCGCTCCTTGACGGGCGAACGTCGCCTGCCGCGGCACCAGCGAACGGCTGGGCGGGTGAACTGCGGCCCCTCCACCCCTTCCCGGTCGGCCCACGGGCGGCGTGGCGCGTCGGTGGGCGACCGCCGCTGCTCAAGGATCCGGGCGCGTGGCACACACCTTCGCAGAGCTCGTGGAGAAGCAGCGCGCGGCGGACGAGGCGTACGCCCGCGTACGGCAACTGCAGGACGCGTACGGCCCGCCCACCCAGACCAAGTGGAGCGCCCAGCAGACCACCACCTGGGAGACCGCCTGGCGCGCCTGGCGCGACCTCGCCCGCGACGTCCAGGCGGCGGTGACCGCGTACGCGAAGCAGGAGGACACCCCGCGCCAGGAGATCGAGGCACGGGTGAAGGAGGCGGTACGACACGGTGAGCCCGACGGGAACGAGGAGTAGCCGCCACCCGCCCGGCCGTCCTCGACCCGCTGCCCCCTGCGGACGGCCGCTAGGGTGGCGCACGTGTCGTACGTAGGCCCGGACTTCGAACCTCCCCAGCCCCGCCGCCCCCGCCGCGGCCCCTTGACCGTCGCGCTCGCCGCGCTGGTGCCCGGGGCGCTGCTCGGCTGGCTCGTGTACGAGACGGTGGGCGGCTCGGGGGACAACGGCGGCCCTGGCCGGGCGACCGTGCGGTCCTCCCCGCCCTCCGTGTCCTCCGCGTCGGGCGCGCCCACCGACGACGCCAAGAAGCCGAGCGCCGCCCCGCCCTCGCGGAAACCCACGGCGTCCTCGACCTCCGCGCCCGCCCCGGCCTCCGGCCCGCTCAAGGGAAAGGTCGTCGTCATCGACCCGGGGCACAACCCGGAGAACTTCCAGCACGCCTCCGAGATCAACCGCAAGGTGAACATCGGGACGAACTGGAAGGAGTGCGACACCACGGGCACCTCCACCAACGACGGTTACACCGAGGCGAAGTTCACCCTGGACGTGGCGCACCGGATGCGCACGCTCCTCGAAGAGCAGGGCGCCACGGTGAAGCTGACGCAGGACGGCGACCGGCCGTACGGCCCGTGCGTGGACGAGCGGGCCCGGATCGGCAACGAGGCGAAGGCCGACGCCGTGGTCTCGGTCCACGCGGACGGCTCGGGCACCGGCAACCGCGGCTTCCACGTCATCCTGCCCGGCGAGGTCCACGCGGACGCCGCCGACACGCGTGCGATCGTCGCCCCCTCCCGCGATCTCGGCGAGCGCGTCGCGGGCCGCTTCGTCGCCGTCACCGGCAGCGCGCCGTCCAACTACATCGGCGACGGCACCGGACTCGTCACGCGTAAGGACCTGGGCGGTCTCAATCTGTCAACGGTTCCCAAGGTGTTCATCGAGTGCGGCAACATGCGCGATAGCAAGGACGCGGCGCTGCTGACCAGTGGCGCGTGGCGGCAGAAGGCGGCGCAAGGGATCTCTGAGGGAATCGTGAGTTTCCTGCGCGGGTAGATCTCGGCGGGCCCTTCCGGGCGGACACCCTGATCGGGCGGACGATAGGGTCCGTTCGTACGATGAGGGGTCACCCCCGCGCTTCACACCGGGGCCTGACGGCGACATGGTGGCAGCGACGCCTCTACCGACGACGAGACGACCTACGAAGGACCTGAAGTGAATATCCGCTCCCTCACTCGAGGCGACGGCGTGGTGATCGGTGCAGCGGTGTTGCTGTTGATCGCGTCGTTTCTCGACCTCTACTCGCTCGATGGTGTCCCTGACAGCGCCGACCTCCCCAGTCTGTGGGCAAGCGGGCCGGTCGTGCTCAGTGTCGTTCTCGCGGGGATCATCGGCGCCGCACTCGTCATCGTCACCCGCAGTCTGCCGCAGGTCCCGAAGATCGCGGGTCTCGACCTGGCCCAGTTCGGCGTCGCCCTCACGGTGTTCGCCGCGTGGAGCGCGCTGGGCAACATCTTCGACCCGGCCGGCGGAGCCGACAACTTCGAGGGCAGCACCTCCGACGGTCCCAGCGCCGGCCTCGGCCTGACCCTCGCCCTCGTCGCCACGCTGCTCCTGGCCGCCGCCGCGATCGCCACCCCCCTCGTCCCGGCCCTCAAGGGCGCCCTCATCCCGGCCCCGCGCCCCGCCGCTCCGCAGCCCTACGGCGCCCAGCCGCCCGGCGGTTACGGCTACCCGGGCGCCCAGCAGCCGGGTGGCTACGGCCACCCGCAGCCGGGACAGCCCGGGCAGCCGGGTCAGCCGTACGCCGGCCAGCCCCAGCCCCAGCAGGCCCAGGCTCCGCAGCCCCCGGCCGGGGACTTCTCGCCGTTCTGGTTCGCGGTGCCGGTGCCGCGGCCGCTGTTCGCCGAGGACGGTTCGCCGACGCCGATCGCCGAACTCGCGCCGGGCACCTGGTACCTGGCCGTCGAGCAGCGCGGCGCCGCCCTGGTCGCCCAGACGCAGGACGGCCGCCGCGGTGTCCTGCAGGACACGTCGGGCATCCAGCGCGGCTGAACCCCTGAACGACGTACGGCCCCTCGCCCTTCCGGGTGGGGGGCCGTTGCCGTACAGTCGTCGCCCACATTGCTGACGATCCGTCAGGAGGCAGGCGTGCGGCTCGGTCTCGCCCTCGGTTACTGGGGTCGCGGCCCCTCCCCCGGCCATGTGCCGCTCGCACAGGAGGCCGAGCGGCTGGGCTACGACTCGG
Organism: Streptomyces sp. NPDC045955; assembly: GCF_056430805.1. Classification (NCBI taxonomy): domain Bacteria; kingdom Bacillati; phylum Actinomycetota; class Actinomycetes; order Kitasatosporales; family Streptomycetaceae; genus Streptomyces; species Streptomyces sp. NPDC045955. The sequence continues at coordinate 245,318 of NZ_JBWKKY010000007.1, read as the reverse complement.
TGTGGACGGCGGAGTCCTGGGGCTCGGACGCGTTCACGCCGCTCGCCTGGCTCGCGGCGCACACCTCCCGCATCCGGCTGGGCACGGCGGTCGCGCAGATGGCGGCCCGCCCGCCGACCACCACCGCCATGCAGGCGCTCACCCTCGACCATCTCTCCGGCGGGCGCATGATGCTGGGCCTGGGCCTGTCCGGCCCGCAGGTCGTCGAGGGCTGGTACGGCCGCCCGTTCCCGAAGTCGCCGTTGACCGCCACCCGCGAGTACGTCGACGTCGTACGGCAGGTGTTGCGGCGCGAGGCACCGGTCGAGCTGGCCGGCCGTTTCCACGCCCACCCCTACCGGGGCCCGGACGCCACCGGCCTCGGCAAACCCCTCAAACCGATCACCCATCCGCTCCGTCCGGACCTGCCGGTCCTGCTCGGCGCCGAGGGGCCGAAGAACGTCGCCCAGACGACCCGGATCGCCGACGGCTGGCTGCCGCTGTACTGGTCGCCGACGCGGCCGGAGGTCTACGGCCCCGCGCTGCGCGACCTCCCCGAAGGCTTCCTCGTCGCCCCCCTGGCCCAGGTCCGGCTCTGCGACGACGTCGCCGAGGGCCTGTTGCCCGTCAAGGCCATGCTCGGCTTCTACATCGGCGGCATGGGGCACGCGGCCCGCAACTTCCACGCCGACCTGATGGCCCGCATGGGATACGAGGAGGAGGCCCGCCGGATCCAGGAATTGTTCCTGTCCGGCCGCCGGGAGGAGGCCGTCCTCGCCGTGCCGGACGCCTTCGCCGACGAGATCTCCCTGGTGGGTCCGCGCGAACGTATCGCGCAGCGGCTGGAGTTGTGGCGGAGAGGGCCGGTGACCGATCTCCTCGCCCTCGCGCCCGACCCGCACACCCTGCGCGTGCTCGCCGAGCTCAACTCCCGGTGAGCGGTGCCCGGTCACCAGAAGATCGCGATCGCCTCCAGCGTCACCTCGCGGGTGTCCTCCCGCCAGCCGGTCATCTTGCCGAGGCAGCGGGCCGTGAAGGTGCCGGCCGGGATCGAGCGGCGCGCGTTCCCGGGGGCCACGACACGCATGTACACCGGGGGCTGCTCCTCGCCGTACTCGGCCCGCAGCTCGAATCCCTCCGCCACGTCCGGCACGCGGGCGAACACCCCTTTGACCGAGACGAATTCGCCGATGCGGCTCAGGGTCACCGCACGGCCGTCGGCCAGGTTGTCGGCGAGGTTCCGGTTGGGGACGACGGTCAGTGTGGTCAGGTCGGCGTGGACGATGGCGTCGGCCCGGTCGAAGGCCTCCATGACCACGCCGATCACGTTGATCGGTTTGTCCTTGCGCACGAACTTGCGGAACGTCTCCTGGCTGACGTCCCGCTTCAGCCGGAACCGGAACAGCCACGTCAGTACCCGGCTCCAGAAGCCGACACTCGTGTCGACCTTCGTCCGCAGTTCGACGGCCTCCTCCAGCGCGGACCGGTAGTTGCCGAGCTCGTACAGGTCCATCACCGCCTGCTCGTCGAGGTACAGGCAGATGCTGTACGCCGACTGCCAGCGCCGCATGTGCCTGTGCCGCTCCCGGGCATGGCGCACCAGGACCACCGCGAGCACCACCGCGCCGGCGGCCGTCACCAGCCAGGCCGTCATCCACGGCCACCAAAGGCTCCACCACAGTGCGTCAGTGACAGCCACGGATCTCCTTGAACGCCTCGGAAAGGGACGAGCCGGCGACGTCCACCATCCGTCCCCCCGTCCTGGCCGCCGCGTGCCGCAGTTCGCCTGCGTCGGCCTCGCCGAAGTGGACGGGGTAGGTATGGACGGCCGCGCGCACGGGGGCGGGCAGCGCCTTGTGACGGCGTACGAACTCCGCGTAGGACAGGCCCCCGTTGTTTTCGCCGTCCGTCATCAGGACGAGTGAGACGGAGCGGTCGGGGTCGGCGGCCAGTGCCCGGGCGGCGGTGCGGTAGCCGTGGTCGAGAGCGGACCATACGGCGGTGGCGTCGCCGTAGCCGCCCCGGGCGACGGTCTCGGCGAGGGCGGTCAGGTCCTTCGGGCCGGTGACGGTGACGGTTTTCTCTTCCAGCACTCGGCCGCCGAACCGGACGACGGTCAGCCGCTCGCCCCGGTAGAAGCGGGTGAACTTGCCGGAGGTGGAGGGGTCCGCGCCGCTGAGTCCGGCGAAGGCCTCGCGCAGGGCGGCCATCCGGGCGCCGCGCATCGAGCCGGAGAAGTCGAGCAGGAAGACCACCTGGCTCGTGGTGCGGCGGTCGGGGTCGCCGTAGTCCGCCAGCAGGGTTTCGACGACGGCCGGCCGGTCGGGGTAGAAGAGCGCGTTGCCGACCGGTTCGCGCAGCCGCGCGTCCCGGGTGACTGTCGTGTTCACGGGGCGACGCAGAGTGTGCCGCATGATCTGCCGCTGCACCGAGTCGCGGTGCAGCCACTGCGTGACCTTGTCGTACGCGGTCCGGTGGGCCGGGTTCAGCAGGAGCAGCGGGAAGTCCGCCAGGACCATGCCGTCTTCGGGGCGGACGACTTCCAGGCGGTCGTCGAGGCGGTCGGTGGCGTTGAGGGCGAGCAGATCGGACTCGTACGTGATCAGGGCGTTGGCCTCGTCCTGGTGATCGACGTAGGAGTCGACGAGGGCGGGGCCGGTGTCGGCGGTGAGGGTCTGGCCGGAGCGGAAGCCGCGCAGCCGGTCGCAGGAGACGTCCTCGGGACGCAGAGCGGCTCCGGTGCCGGCCGCGGCGGTGGCAACGCCGACGAGGGCGGCGAGCCCGCTGCCGGCGTGCCGGGGGTCGGCCATGCCGAAGCGGACGGTGCCCGTGGCGGCGGCGTCCGCGATGTCCGCCCAGGTGAGCCGGGAGCCGGGTACCCGGGCGCGAAGCTTACGTGCCACGTCCGGCTTCAGGCCGATGACGACGGGGGAGGTCATGGTGGGCGTGCGCTGCCACCCCCGGGTCGCATTCTTGTCGGTGAGACGCAGATAGCGGTCGGACGACAGCCACGCGAGGTCGTACCTGTCGCGGTCCGGGGTCTTCGTCTCGGCGTCGGCCCGGTGATCCAGACGCAGGTCGACGCCGGTCTCGTCCTTCAACTCCCCCAGCAGCGGCGCCAGTACGGCGAGGTCGGGACCGGCGAGCACGCGCAGCCGGACCGTGTCGCCGCCGTCATCGCCCGAGCAGGCGGTGAGCAGGCCGGCGACGAGCGCCAGGCAGAGCGCCAGCAGGCCCGCGCCGCGCCTCACCGGCTGTCCGTCCGGTCCGGGCATTCTCCGACGGTCTCGATCATCTTCTCCAGCAGTGGCAGGCTGGGCAGGACCGCCCGGGTGTCGTCGGAGGAGGTGGTGGGTACGGGGATCTGCCGCTCGGTGAGGAACCGGGTGAGCTCGTCGCTGGTCGCGCCGCCGGTGGCGTTGCGGGCCCGGAAGCCCAGCTCCATGGCGCGGTGCTGGAGTTCGCGGTCCGTGCTGACCAGTTCGCCGAGCCGGGCGCCGTCGCCGGTCAGCGCGACGAGCTGGGGTTCGGTGACGAAGCGTGTGGACGGGTAGAGAAGGACGCGCTCGTCATCGGTCGTGCCCTGTTCTGCCTGGTGCCTGATCTGGTGGGCGAGGAACTGGTGCTCGTAGATCACCGAGATCGGGGCGATGCTGTGCCCGTCGGGGGACAGATACGTTTCGGCGCGTTCGGCGGACGGCAGGCCTTGCTCGACGAGGAGCGGCTTGATCTTCCGGGCGAGTTGCTGGGCCTCGGCCTCGCTGTCCGGCGCGTCGTTCCCGTGCTCGACGAAGGCCACGAGCCCGAGGTAGGTGCCGGCGGAGTTGGACTCGCAGATGTCCGAGGTCTGGGCAAGGATCTTGTTGCCGTTGTGGACGAGGTCGTTGCGGTCGATCTCGTCCCAGCGGTACCCGTCCCGGGCATCGCGCTGGGCCCCCTTCCTCCTGCCGTGCGCGAGATCGAGGAACTTCCGCATGTCGAGCGTGTAGTACATCGGCCGGCCGCCCGAGCCCTGCTGGCGCTTCGCGACGCCTTCCGCCGTGAGCACCTCGGCGTAGTCCCGGTAGGTGGCGAGCACGATGGGGCTGACGAACGGGCGGTACAGCAGCACCGGACGGTTCGCCCGGGCGCGCTCCCGGCCGATCAGATCGGCGGCCGGCTGGCCGGAGGGGAAGACGACGTCGTACCCCTCGTAGTCCTGCTTGGCGATCTCACGCGAGCCCATGTTGGTGATGTGCACGCGGAAGCCGTGCTTCATGAGCAGCCGCTCGACCACGGAGTCCTGGAAGAAGTCCCTCTTCGAGGCCATCTTGGCCTCTATGGTGACCACCTGCCGCAGCGGCAACAGCAGGTTCCCGGAGGTCATGAGCAGGACCAGCCCGATAACCGGGACGGGCAGCGCCAACGCCAGCGTTCTCCGCAGGCGTCGGCGCGGGGGTCTGGTGACGGTTAACCGTGGCTCTTCTGTAGCGGGTCTGTTCGCGGTCACCTGCGTTCTCCCCCCGTGACACCTGCGTTCTCCCCGTGTGACCGGCCAGGATCGTCGGTGATGCGGGTGTACCCCGAACGGCCCTTCCGGGAACGTCCGTTGAACCTACGAGGAAGCGCACGGCGAGAGCCGGTGGGGCGCGGAGCGCACCGGGCCGGGTTTGAACGAGGCCGCACGGGTTACCCGGTTGGCATGTCCCCTCGATATCGCAACGGTGCGAATCAGGCCGGCACGGTCATCGCCGTCGTCGCCGACATCATGGCCCTCATCCTGGGCCTGTGGATTCTGATGTACCTGCTGGACGCCAACCGCGCGAACGACTTCGTCCAGTTCATCCACGACGCGGCCCGCTGGCTGGCGGGTTGGTCCCACGACCTCTTCACGTTCGACGAGGACTGGGCCCGAGTGGTCGCCGGCTACGGCCTGGCAGCGGTGGTCTACTTGTTCGTGGGCCACGCGATCGCCAATCGAGTACACCGGCACTGACACCCCAGGGGCGCGGGGCTGTGTCGACATGCGGCTCCGCCGCGTGGGCGCGACAAGCCACACACGACCCGCGCCCGCCACACGGCCACAACCCCCCGAGTTCTCAGGCGCAACACTCCGAGTCCAGCCCCACAGGCAGACCCTCGCCGCCGAAGACCCGGCACGTGGCCTCATGGCCCCCCAGTGCGGCCACGGCCAGCAACAGCGACCCCGCGGTCCACGTGGTCAGCTCCCGCGGCCAGACCGCGTCGTCCTTGAAGACATACCCCGTCCAGTACAGCCCGCTCTCCGGATCGCGCAGGTGCTGGATCGACTGGAGGATCTCCAGCGCCCGGTCCGACTCCCCCATCGCCCAGAGCGCCAGGGCGAGTTCCGCGGACTCACCCCCCGTCACCCACGGGTTGGGAACCACGCACCGCACCCCGAGCCCCGGGACGACGAACCGGTCCCAGTCCTCCTCGATGCGGGCCTTGGCCTCCGCACCGGTCAGGGCACCGCCGAGCACGGGGTAGTACCAGTCCATCGAGTAACGGTTCTTGTCGAGGAACCGCTCCGGATGCCGGCGTATGGCGTGCCGCAGCGCACCCGCCGCCAGCTCCCAGTCAGGCTGCGCCTCTTCCCGCTGCTCGGCGATGGCCAGCGCGCAGCGCAGCGCGTGGTGGATGGAGGAGCTGCCGGTCAGCAGGGCGTCGGCCGTGTCCGTGCCGTCGTCGTCGCGCCGCCAGCCGATCTGCCCACCGGGCTGCTGCAGGCGCAGCACGAACTCCACCGCCGCGTACACCGCCGGCCACATCCGCTCCAGGAACGTGTCGTCGCCGGTGGAGAGGTAGTGGTGCCAGACGCCCACGGCTATGTAGGCGACGAAGTTGGTCTCCCGGCCCCGGTCGGTGACCTCGGCGAAGTCCCCGTCCGCGTAGGCCGCGTACCAGGAGCCGTCCTCGTTCTGATGCCGGGCCAGCCACAGGTAGGCCCGTTCGGCGGCCTCGTGTTCACCGGCCGCGTCGAGGGCCATCGCGGCCTCGACGTGGTCCCACGGGTCGAGGTGGTGGCCCCGGAACCAGGGGATCGCGCCGTCCTCGCGCTGTACGGCCAGGATGCCGGCGACGGTCGCGGCGGCCTGCCCGGCGGTGAGGACCCCGGGCAGGACCAGGTGTTCCGTCCGGGGAGTCGTCACTGGGCGTCCGCCCCGGTGCCGGAGAGGCGCGGCAGGTGCGGCTTGGTCGCGTACGCCACGAAGCTCTTGCCGATCAGCGGGTTCAGCGCCTGCTCCGCGACCCGGGTGGCCAGCGGTTTCTTCATGATGTCCCAGACCAGGAGCTTGTGGTACGCCCGCACCGGCAGCGCCTTGTCGTTGTCGACGCCGAACGCGCACTTCAGCCACCAGTACGGCGAGTGCAGGGCGTGGGCGTGGTGGGTGCCGTACGGCTCCAGGCCGGCCTCGCGGATCTTCTCCAGCAGTTCGTCCGCCTTGTAGATGCGGATGTGGCCGCCCTCGACCTCGTGGTAGGCGTCGGACAGGGTCCAGCAGACCTTCTCGGGGCCGTAGCGCGGGACGGTGACGGCGATGCGCCCGCCGGGCTTGAGCACGCGCACCATCTCGGCGAGGACGCCCTTGTCGTCGGGGATGTGCTCCATCACCTCGGAGATGATGACGACGTCGAAGGACTCGTCGGGGAAGGGCAGTGCGAGGGCGTCGCCCTCCATGGCCGTGGCGGTGGCGCCCTCAGGGGCCTCGCCGGCCTCCTTCATCGCCGCGAACCACTTCGCGACCTCGCGGATCTCCTCGGCGTTCTGGTCCAGTGCCACGACCTGCGCGCCGCGCCGGTAGCACTCGAACGCGTGCCGGCCGGCACCGCAGCCGAGGTCCAGCACTCGGTCGCCCGGGGCGAGCGGGAACCGGGAGAAGTCGACGGTCAGCACGTGGCCCTGCTTTCGGAGTTGACGCCTTCTACATCTGTGGTGGCCGCGGAGACAGCACCTGTGGGAGCAGCGGAACGGCCGGGGGCCGGGGACGCGGACTGATCGACGCCGGCTGCGGGGAGGCCGGAGGCCGGGGGCGTCACCACGGAACGGTCGGCGGGGGATGCCGGACGGCCCGTTCCGCCGTTCTGGGACCTGGCGATCGCCTCGCGGTAGCGCGCCACCGTGCCCTCCGCCGCCCTGGCCCAGGTGAAGTGCCGCAGTACCCGTTCCCGCCCGGCCGCTCCGAGCCGCGCGCGCAGCTCCGCGTCGCCCAGCAGGCGGACCAGCCCGGCCGCCAGTGCCTGCGAGTCACCCGGCGGTACCGCGAGGCAGGTCTCCCCGTCCCGGCCGGCGACCTCGGGGATCGCGCCGCCGGTCGTGGCGAGCAGGGGCGTGCCGGTCGCCATGGCCTCGGCGGCCGGCAGTGAGAAGCCCTCGTAGAGCGATGGCACGCACGCGACCTGGGCCGAGCGCACCAGGTCGACGAGTTCCGCGTCGGAGATGCCCTTGACGAACTCGACGGCGCCGTCGAGGCCGTAACGTTCCATCGCCTGGGCGACGGGCCCCTCGGCCGGTCGCTTGCCGACGACGACGAGGTGGGCGCCGGGGTGCTCGGTGCGCACCTTGGCGAGTGCCTCGACGAGATGGACCAGGCCCTTCAGCGGCACGTCCGCGCTGGACGTCGTCACGATCCGGCCCGGCACGACCGGCACCGAGGGGTCCGGCGAGAACAGGTCGGTGTCGGCGCCGATGTGGACGACGTGGATGCGGTCCCGCCGGACGCCGAGGTGGTCGACGATCTCCTGCTGGGACGTGCCGGAGACGGTGAGGACGGACGGCAGCCGCCGCGCGACGCGCTTCTGCATGCGCGTGAAGCCGTACCAGCGCCGGACGGACAAGCGCCGCTTCCAGCCCTGCGCCGCTTCCAGCTCCAACTGCCGGTCGACGGTGATGGGGTGGTGGATCGTGGTCACCAGGGGCGCGCCCACGTCGCCCAGCAACCCGTACCCGAGGGTCTGGTTGTCGTGGACGACGTCGAATTCACCGCGGCGGGCGCGCAGGTGGCGGCGGGCGCGCAGCGAGAACGTCAGAGGTTCGGGGAAGCCGCCGGTCCACATGGTCGCGACTTCGAGCGCGTCGATCCAGTCGCGGTACTCGTCACGCTTCGGTGTGCGGAAAGGATCCGGCTGGCGGTAGAGGTCGAGGCTGGGCAGCTCGGTGAGGCTCAGCCCGTCGTAGCCCTCGTCGAGCACGGGATACGGCTGTGCGCCGATGACCTCGACCCGGTGGCCGAGGCGGGCCAGTTCCCGCGAGAGGTGCCGGACGTAGACGCCCTGGCCGCCGCAGAACGGGTTCCCTTTATAGGTGAGGAGCGCGATGTGGAGCGGTCGCAAGCCGTCGGCGGCGGGGTCCTCCGGAGCCCCGGCCTCCCTGGCCTCAGCGGTCACTCTGGGCCCCCTTCTGACTGCTCTGTCCCGCGAGATTACGCCGGGACGCTAATCTAGAACAAGTTTCAGACTTGATCGTTCGGAGGCTCTGAATCTACCGGCAGGTAGGGGCGCTGTGAGCAGTGGATCAGGTGATTCACGCCACGGCCGGCACCGTGCCATGCTGTCTGATCACTCGTCCTCACGGACGGTCACGGAACGGGCCCGACCATGCCCGCGGAAGCCAAGGTGAGCGCCAAGGTGAACAAGCCGGCCAAGGTGGATGCCAGAGCCACGGCCCCCGGCTCCCCGCCCCTGACGGAGCGGCAGGAGGCCCGCCGTCGCCGCATCCTGCACGCGAGCGCGCAACTGGCCAGCCGGGGTGGCTTCGACGCCGTGCAGATGCGCGAGGTCGCGGAGTCCTCGCAGGTGGCGCTCGGCACGCTGTACCGCTACTTCCCCTCCAAGATCCACCTGCTGGTCGCCACGATGCAGGACCAGCTGGAGCACATGCACGGCACGCTGCGCAAGAAGCCACCGCAGGGCGAGACGGCGGCCGAGCGGGTCGCGGAGACGCTGATGCGGGCCTTCCGCGCCCTCCAGCGCGAACCGCATCTGGCCGACGCGATGGTCCGGGCCCTCACCTTCGCCGACCGCAGCGTGAGCCCGGAGGTCGACCAGGTCTCGCGGCAGACGACGGCGATCATCCTGGACGCGATGGGGCTGGAACACCCCACTCCGGAGCAGTTGTCGGCGGTCCGGGTCATCGAGCACACCTGGCACTCGGCCCTCATCACCTGGCTGTCGGGCCGCGCCTCCATCGCCCAGGTCAAGATCGACATCGAGACGGTGTGCCGGCTGATCGACCTGACGGCGCCCGAGGCACATGAATGACCCCGGGCGCACATGAATGACCTACGAGACGGGTTCCCTTCGCCGGCATGGTCCGGATCAGGTTATGGGGGTCGCCTTCCGGTCGCCTGGCCTCTCGACCCTGCGACCTTCCGGCCTCTCAGCCCTACCGTCGCAGTCGGCACCGGCGGAAGCCGAAGCTTCCTGCCAGAGTCGGCCAACTCCGGTCGGACTCCCTCACTCGTCCCGTAGGCCTATGTCCAGGTTAGAACTTCTATCCGCCAAGAAAAGCCCCTGTGTAGGATTTTTTACCTAAATGTCCTGAGTAGCCCATACAGCCCTGCCTGAGCCCCCTGTCGCCGCGACGAAACCTCGATCCCGAAGGAACATGAGGGAGTCAAAGTGACTTATCGGGCGGAAGTGAAAGGGCAATCCCATGCCGAAGTACCTCTTCAAGGTGAAGCTGACCCCGGACGGACTGAAGGGTCTGCTCAAGGAAGGCGGGAGCGCGCGGCGTGACGTCGTCGGGCGCATGGTCGAGAGCCTCGGGGGCCGGGTCGAGACGATGTACTGGGCCTTCGGTGACGACGACGTCTACGTCACGGCGGAGCTGCCGGGCAACACCTCCGCCGCGGCCATGGGCATGGTCGTCTCGGCGGCCGGCGGGGTCCGCACGAGCACGGTCGTCCTGCTGTCGGCCGAGGAGGTCGACGAGTCCGTCCGGCAGCAGGTGGACTACCGGGCACCCGGCGCCTGACGGGCCCGGAACCGGCCGTCCCGCCGGCGCCGGACGGACCACGCACCGGCCGCCTACCGACGCCGCACGGATCACGCACCGGCCGCCTCACCGACGCCGGACGGACCACACACCGGCCGTCCTGCTGCGCCCGAGGGGCCACGCACCGGCCGTGCCACCGGCGCCGCACGGACCACACACCGGCCGCACCACCAGCACCCAAGGATCCCGGGGCGGCGGCCGCTCCACCGGCGCCTGACGGACCCCGAACCGGCCGCCCCGCCGGCGCCCGAGTAACCCCGGGGCGGCGGCCGGCATTACTCCTCCGGCGGGAACACCGGCTCCCCGCTGTCCCCCAGCGTGATCGTGATCGCCTCGACCGGGCAGTTCTCCGCCGCCGCCAGCACCCGCTCGTTCGCGTCCGTGTCCGGGGCGACCGGATGGGACTGCCGGGCGGAGTCCAGGCGGAAGCCGTCCGGCGCGTGGTGGAGGCACTGGGCGGAGCCGATGCACAGGGAGCGGTCGACCTCCACGTGCCAGCGGTCGCCCATCGCTACGCGTCCGCCGGGAGGTGGATCATCTTGTGCTCCAGGTACTCGCCGTACCCCTCGGGCCCGAACTCCCGCCCCAGGCCCGAGTGCTTGTAGCCGCCGAAGGGGCCCAGCATGTCCAGGCTGAAGGTGTTGACCGAGTAGGTGCCGGTACGGACCTGTCGGGCGATCTCGATGCCGTGCTCGACGTCCGCCGTCCACACGCTGCCGCTCAGTCCGTAGTCGGAGTCGTTGGCGATCTTCACGGCGTCGGACTCGTCGTCGTAGGGCAGCAGGCAGATCACCGGGCCGAAGATCTCCTCGCGGGCGATGCGCATGGAGTTGTCGACGTCGCCGAAGAGGGTCGGCTCGACGTACCAGCCGCGGTCGAGACCGGCCGGGCGTCCGCCGCCCGTGAGGATCTTCGCGCCCTCCTCCTGTCCGATGCGGATGTAGTCGAGGTTGCGCCGCTGCTGCCGCCGGGCCACCAGCGGGCCCACCTGGGTGGCGGGGTCCAGCGGGTCGCCGACCGTCAGCGCGCCCGCCGCGGCGGCCAGGGCGTCGGCGAACTCGTCGTAGCGGGAGCGCGGGAGCAGGATGCGGGTCTGGGCGACGCAGGCCTGCCCGTTGTTCATCCAGGCCGCGGGGGCGATGCCCGCCACGGCCGTCTCGACGTCCGCGTCGGACAGGACGACGGCCGCAGACTTGCCGCCCAGTTCGAGCGTCACGCGGGTGAGGTTGCGGGCGGCGACCTCCATCACGCGCTTGCCGGCCGCGACCGACCCGGTGAAGGACACCTTGTCGATGCCGGGGTGCCCGACCAGGTACTCGCTCACCTCCCGGTCCGCGGGCAGGATCGACAGCACGCCCTCCGGCAGCCCGGCCTCCCGCGCGATCTCGCCGAGCAGGTACGCGTCCAGCGGCGACTCGGGCGAGGGCTTGAGCACGGCCGTGCAGCCGGTGAGCAGTGCGGGGGCGAGCTTGGCGGCGGCGACGAACTGCGGGACGTTCCAGGGGACGACGGCGGCGACGACCCCGACGGGCTCGCGCCGGACGAGGATGCGGCCGAGCACGCCGTCGCGCCGCTCCTCGTACGTGAAATTCCGGGCGACGGTGATCGCCGAGTCCCAGACCATGACGGCGCCGAGGGCCTGGGCCAGGACGCTCCAGGAGTACGGCGAGCCGTTCTGGGCGGAGATCACGCGGGCGATCTCGTCGTGGCGGGCGGCGATCCCGTCCTTGATCCTGCTCACGACCTCGATCCGCTCGTCGAGGCTCATGCGCGGCCAGGGACCCTCGTCGAAGGCCCGCCGGGCCACTCCCACGGCCCGGTCCACATCCGCCGTCGAGGCGTGCGGGACGCGCCCGATGACCTCTTCCGTGTGCGGCGAGATCACCTCGATGACGTCCGCACCCAGGGGGTCGGTCAACTCCCCGCCGACGAACAGCTGTCCGTGTTCCACGAGCTCGGTCATGGCCGCTGCCTTCGTATCTGACGGTGTTTCAGGAACTGATACCAGTTCTCGTTATAGTGGGCAATGGCCGTGGAACGGAGGGTGCACATGAAGAGCAGCCAGGGCCGCGAGCCCGCACCGGCGGTGCACGACCACGGCGGAGGCGTCCGGTCCCTGCGGGTCCCCATCCCGGACAACCCCCTCGGTCACACGCTGGTGTATGTCGTCGACACCGACCGGGGCCCGGTCCTGATCGACACCGGCTGGGACGACCCGGACTCCTGGGACACCCTCGCGTCCGGCCTCACGGCATGCGGCACCTCGGTCGCCGAGATCAACGGCGTGGTCGTCACCCACCACCACCCGGACCACCACGGCCTGTCCGGCCGGGTCCGTGAGGTGTCGGGCGCCTGGATCGCGATGCACGCGGCGGACACGGCGGTCGTACGGCGGACCCGGGAGGCCCGCCCCGAGCGCTGGTTCTCGTACATGACGGCCAAACTCGCCGCCGCCGGCGCCCCTCAGGAGCACATCGCCCCGCTGCGCGCGGCCCGGCCCCGCTCCCTGCCCGGCCTCTCCCCCGCCCTGCCCGACCGCGACATCGTCCCCGGCGAACTCCTCGACCTCCCCGGCCGCCGCCTGCGTGCGATCTGGACCCCCGGCCACACGCCGGGCCACGTCTGCCTCCACCTGGAGGAGACCCATCCCGCCCAACTCCCCGGCCACGGCCGCCTGTTCTCCGGCGACCACCTGCTGCCCGAGATCACCCCGCACATCGGCCTCTACGAGGACCCCGACGACACGACGGTCACCGACCCCCTGGGCGACTACCTCGCCTCCCTCGAACGCGTCGGCCGCCTGGCCCCCGCCGAAGTACTCCCCGCCCACCAGCACGCGTTCCCCGACGCCGCCGCCCGCGTCCGCGAACTGCTCGCCCACCACGAGGCCCGCCTCACGGACCTGCTGACCCTCCTCGCCGAGCCGCTCACGCCCTGGCAGCTCGCCGAACGCATGGAGTGGAACCGCCCCTGGGCCGACATCCCCCACGGCTCCCGCACCATCGCCGTCTCGGAGGCCGAGTCCCATCTGCGCCGCCTGCTCAAGGCGGGCCGGGCGGAGGCGGTGCCGGGGAGCGATCCGGTGACGTACGTGGCGGTGTAGGTGACGCATGGGGCGGTGCAGGTGACTCATACGGCGATGCAAGTGACGTTTGCGGCCGTGCAGGTGACGTACGCGGCGGTGTGCCCGCGGGCCCGCTCGACCGCCAACTCGCCTTCGGCATAAGCCGGATGGCGTCCGGGCAGGGCCCCTAGGATGAATATGCCGCGGCGCTCACAGGCCCGCGGAGCTGCGTTCCACCGCAAGGAGACATCCCATGGGCACCGAAGAGGCCGCTCGTACTACGTCCGGCAGCGGAGCCCTGGACAGCAGATCGGCCGGGCCCATGGTGCCGCGGCTGGTGCTGGGCGCCCGGCTCCGGCGGCTGCGCGAGGAGCGGGGCATCGGCCGGGCGGACGCGGGGCATGTCATCCGGGCCTCCTCCTCCAAGATCAGCCGCATGGAGGCCGGCCGGCACGGGTTCAAGCTGCGGGACGTCACCGATCTCCTCACGCTCTACGGCGTCACGGACGAGGCCGAGCGCGCGACCCTGCTGGCGCTGGCCGAGCAGGCCAACACCCCGGCCTGGTGGCAGTACTACAGCGACGTGGTGCCCGCCTGGATGCAGACATACCTCGGCGCCGAGCAGGCGGCGAGCGTCATCCGCTGCTTCCAGGTCCAGCGCGTTCCCGAGCTGCTCCAGACCGCCGACTACGCACGGGCCTCCCTGCGGCTGGCCCATCCGGACGCCGGTGCGCAGGAGATGGAACGCCGGGTCGCGCTGCGGATGTCCCGCCAGCGGATACTGCACCGGCAGCCGGCGACCCAGTTGTGGGCGGTGATCGACGAGGCGGCGCTGCGCCGCCCGGTGGGCGGCCTCTCCGTCATGCGCGCGCAGCTCAGGTATCTCATAGAGATCTGCCGGCTGCCGCAGGTCACGGTGCAGATCCTGCCGTTCCGCGCCGGCGGCCACGCCGCGGAGGGCGGTCCGGTCACGATCCTGCGCCTGCCCGGCGGTGAGTTGCCCGACGTGGTCTACCTCGAACGGCTCACCACCGGGCTCTATCCCGACCGGCCGGCCGAGATCGAGTGCTACTGGGACGCGATGAACCGGCTGGTGGTCGAGGCCGAGTCGCCGGACGAGACTCCGACCATCCTCCACCGCGTCCTTCAGGAGACCTGAGAGGTCAGCGCTTCAGGGCGACCCCGCCGTACTGGTGCACCTCCGCGGGCAGATCCAGGGCCGCGGCGTCGGGGCGCCAGCGCGAGCAGGACGTCACGCCCGGTTCGAGCAGTTCCAGACCGTCGAAGTAGCGGGCGATCTGCTCGGGGCTGCGCAGGATGTACGGGATCGAGCCGCCGTCGTTGTACTGCTGGATGGCCCGGACGTAGTCCTCGCTGGTGTCCGTGCTGTCGTACTGGACGAGGTAGCTGCCGGGAGGGAGGGCGTCCACCAGCTGCCGCACGATCGAGCGTGCCTCGTCGTGGTCCTCGACGTGGCCCAGGATGCCCATCAGCATGAGGGCGACGGGCTGATCGAAGTCCAGTGTCTTGCCCGCTTCCCGGATGATCGTGTCCGGCTCGCGCAGGTCGGCGTCGACGTAGTTGGTGACGCCTTCCGGGGTGCTGGTGAGCAGCGCGCGGGCGTGGGCCAGCACCAGCGGGTCGTTGTCGACGTAGACGATCCGGCTGTCCGGGGCCACCCCTTGGGCGATCTGGTGGGTGTTGTCCACGTTGGGCAGCCCGGTGCCGATGTCCAGGAACTGGCGGATGCCCTCCTCGGCGGCGAGGTGGCGGACGGCGCGGGCGAGGAAGTAGCGGGCGGCGCGGGCCCCGGTCTCGATGCCCGGGAAGATCTCGCGGAACGCGTCCCCGGCCACACGGTCGACTTCGTAGTTGTCCTTCCCGCCCAGCCAGTAGTTCCAGATCCGGGCCGAGTGCGGCACGGACGTGTCGATCTTGGGAAGCGGCTCCTGCCCGGAGTTCCCCACCTGATCACTCATGGACGCTCCTGCGTGTGGTCGTGGAGGCCCACGTTAGCTTGTTCGTCAGCGTGTTCGCCCCTGGGACAGGATCAACTCCTCGGCCCGGCCCAGCAGTTCGACCTCGGCTCGGCGCATGGCCGGGTCGGCGGACCGGCGGCGCAGGGCCTTTGCCAGTGCGGTCCGGGTGAGGGGGGACGGGCCCTCCAGCAGGGCGGTCAGCATGGTGCGGGCCGGGACGGAGAGGGCATCGCCGGCGACCGCGGCCTGGGCGAGGATCACGGCTGACACCGCCCAGTCCAGGGCCGGGTCGCCCTCCTCCGTGTTCGACCAGTCGATGACGCGGGGGCCGTCGGGGGTCATGATCACGTTCTCCGGGTGCAGATCCAGATGCAGCACGCGGACGGCCGGGTCGGTGGAGCGCAGGGCGGGGAGGGTGTGGAGCCGGCGCAGCAGCCGGGCGAGGACGGAGCCCGCCTCCGTCGGGTCCAGCGTGCCCGCCAGGCAGGCCTGGAGCAGGGTCGGGCCGTGCAGCCGTTCCATCACCAGGTCCGTGCGCGAGCCGGCCGGGCGGACCCGGGGCACCGGGTAGCCGTGGGCGTGCACGTGCGCCATCACCGCGGCCTCGCCCGCCGCGTCTCCCCCGCCCTCCCGTTCACGCCGTAGCACCCACGCCTCGTCGATCTCGTACACGTCGGCGCGGCGGCCGGAACCGAGCAGTCGTCCGGGTGGTGGCGGCATGAACCGAAGGTACTCCGGCCCCCCGGCACCCCCTCGGCCCGTTCTGGGCGTGCGGGTACAGTAAGCAGGTCGTCATCACACCCGTACGGGGGGAAGCCGGTGCAATTCCGGCGCTGACCCGCAACCGTGTACCGCCGCCGAGGTGGTGAGCCGGATCGCCCCGTACGGTTCGTGACCGGCTCACGTGCCCGGCGGAGCGCCGGTGCACGGCACCGTCGAGGTATACGGAGCCGAGCCGCCGGGGGTGCCCCGTGCTGTCCGGCTCCCCGCAGGGAGAGGCACCCGCCGATCATGAACGTCCGCCGCAGCGCCGCGGTCCTGGCCGCCGTCGCCGTGATCGGCGCCGCCACACCGGCCGCCGCCGCCCCGTCCCCTTCCCCGTCCCAGGCGCTCCCCTCCGCCCTGTACGGCGACAAGGACCCCCAGTACGACGGGGTCTGGCGTCAGTCCCTCGCCCTGCTCGCGCAGCACACCGTCGGGGTGAAGCCCGCGGCGAAGGCCGTGGAGTGGCTGGTGCGCCAGCAGTGCGCGGACGGTTCCTTCGCCCCGTACCGCGCCGATCCCACCGCCGCGTGCGACGCCAAGACCATGGTCGACACGAACCAGACGGCCGCCGCCGTACAGGCCCTCACCGCCCTCGGCGGGCACGACGCCGTCACCGGCAAGGCCGTCTCCTGGCTGAAGAAGGTCCAGAACAAGGACGGTGGCTGGGGCTACACGCCCGGCGGCGCCAGCGACACCAACTCCACGTCCGTCGTCATCGGCGCGCTGACCGCCGCCGGCGAGAAGCCGCAACAGGTCGAGAAGAGCGGCAAGTCGCCCTACGACGCGCTGCTGACCCTGGCCCTCGGCTGCGACGGCGACGACGCGGGCGCCTTCGCGTTCCAGCCGGACAAGAAGGGCGAACTGGCCGCCAACGCCGACGCCACGGCGGCGGGCGTGCTGGGCGCACTGGGCCAGGGCATGGTGGTGAAGCCCGGCGCGAAGACCGAGGCCGCGAAGGGGCAGGCCTGCGAGGACAAAAGCAAGAAGACGCCGCAACAGGCCGCGGCCAACGGGGCCGCCTACCTCACCAAGGCTCTCGCCGAGGACGGCCACCTCACCTCGGCCGCTCCCGGCTCGGACCCCCAGCCCGACCACGGCAACACCGCCGACGCGGTCGTCGCACTCGCCGCGCACGGCGACACCGGCCAGGCCGCGAAGTCCCTGCGCTGGCTGGAGAACAACTCCGCGCCCTGGGCCGCCCAGAGCGGCCCCGCCGCCTACGCCCAGCTGATCTTCGCCGCCCAGGCGACCGGCACGAACCCGCGCGACTTCGGCGGCGCCGACCTGGTGAAGCAACTGAACGCGACGGGCCCGGCCCCGCAGACCGCCGGGAAGACCCGAGCGGCGGACGAGAAGAGCGACTCGGGCGTCTTCGGCGTCTGGTGGTACGTCGGTGTCTGCCTCGTCGCCGGGGTCGGCATCGGCTTCCTCTTCAGCGGCCGCCGGAAGAGGCACCTGCCGTGATCCGCCGGGCCGTTCTGCTCCTCGTGGCCTCGCTCCTGCTGTGCGCGGGAACGGGCCAGGCCCAGGCCGCCGGCTACCGGTACTGGTCGTTCTGGGACCGTGACGGGGACCGCTGGGTGTACGCCACGCAAGGCCCGTCCACGGCCCGCCCCTCCGACGGCGACGTCCAGGGCTTCCGCTTCGCGGTGAGCGAGGACTCCGGGGACGCGGCCCGACCACGTGGCGAGGCCGACTTCAAGACGATCTGCGCCGCAACGCCCGCGCGGGACGGCAAGAAGCGGGTGGCTCTGCTCCTCGACTTCGGCACGACGGCGGACGCCCCGTCCGGCGAAACCCCGCCCGCCCCGCGAACGGCCTGCGCCCAGGTCTCCTCCGACGCGACGACGGCCGAGGCCCTGGCGACGGTGGCCAAGCCGCTGCGCTACGACACGAAGGCCCTCCTGTGCGCCATCTCGGGTTACCCGGAGAAGGGTTGCGGAGAACAGGTGGCCAAGCAGCGGAAGCCGACCGCAGAGGAGAAGGACACCTCGGAGGACGGCCCGTCCCTGGGCCTGGTGGCCGGAATTGCCGTCGTGGCCCTCCTCGGTGCAGCAGCGATCTGGCAGGTCCGGCGGCGTGCGTAGGCCCCAGCCTGCGGGCAGTCGTGCCGCTGGGGCGGCGCCCGTCCCGAAGAGCGGCACCCCGCAGCGTCGGGCCGCGCAGCCCACCGCCCTCCACCCCGGCGCCTGGTGGCTCTGGGCGCTGGCCCTCGGCACCGCGGCCACCCGCACCACCAACCCCCTCCTGCTCACCCTCCTCATCACGGTCTCCGCCTACGTCGTGGCGGCCCGCCGCCCCGACACCCCCTGGTCCCGCTCCTACGGCGCCTTCGTCAAACTCGCCCTCGCCGTCCTGCTCATCCGCCTGCTCTTCGCCACGATCCTCGGCTCCCCCATCCCCGGCACGCACATCCTCCTCACCGTCCCCGAAGTCGGCCTCCCCGCCTGGGCCCAGGGCATCCGCCTCGGCGGCGAGGTCACCGCCGAGGCCCTCACCTTCGCGCTGTACGACGGCCTGAAACTGGCCACCCTGCTGATCTGCGTCGGCGCCGCGAACGCCCTCGCGAACCCCTCCCGCCTGCTCAAGTCCCTCCCGGGCGCCCTGTACGAGATGGGCGTCGCGGTCGTCGTGGCCCTGACCTTCGCGCCCAGCCTCATCGCCGACGTCCAGCGCCTGCGCGCCGCCCGCCGCCTGCGCGGCCGCCCGGACAAGGGCCTCAGGGGCCTGCTGCACGTGGGCCTGCCGGTCCTGGAGGGCGCGCTGGAGCGCTCGGTGTCGCTCGCCGCCGCGATGGACGCCCGCGGCTACGGCCGTACCGCACAGGTCCCCGCCGCCGTCCGCCGCACCACCGCCGCCCTCACCCTCGGCGGCCTGCTCGGCGTCTGCGCCGGAACCTACGGTCTGCTCACCGCCGAGGGCGCC
This sequence comes from Streptomyces sp. NPDC045955, assembly GCF_056430805.1. Classification (NCBI taxonomy): domain Bacteria; kingdom Bacillati; phylum Actinomycetota; class Actinomycetes; order Kitasatosporales; family Streptomycetaceae; genus Streptomyces; species Streptomyces sp. NPDC045955. Next base: position 226,612 of record NZ_JBWKKY010000007.1, on the reverse strand, counting down.
ACCTGTGGCATCCCGGTCCTCCTCACCGGCCTCGCCGCCGCCCTCGCGGGTCTCCGGCTCGGCGGGCGGCGGTCGCTGCGCACCCGGTACCGCCCCGACCGCTGGGACGTGCGCGCCTGGCTGGTCGTCGCCTCCGGCGTGGCGGTCGCCGCGCTGCTGACGCTCGCCGCGACCCGCGATCCCGCGGCCCTGCATCCGGGTGTGGTGCCGCTCGTGGCCCCCACGCTCCCCCTCTGGCCCGCGGCGGCGATCCTGCTCGGCCTGCTGCCCGCGTTCGTCGCCCCCGATCCCAAGGAGCCGTCGTGATCCGCTTCGAGGATGTGTCCGTGACGTACGACGGTGCCGCCCAACCCACCGTCCAGGGCATCGACTTCGAGGTCCCGGAGGGCGAACTCGTCCTTTTGGCCGGCCCGTCCGGTGTCGGCAAGTCCACGGTCCTGGGCGCGGTCAGCGGGCTCGTGCCGCACTTCACCGGCGGCACCCTGCGCGGCAGGGTCACGGTCGCCGGCCGCGACACCCGCACCCACAAGCCGCGCGAACTCGCCGACGTCGTCGGCACGGTGGGCCAGGATCCCCTCTCCCACTTCGTCACCGACACCGTCGAGGACGAACTCGCCTACGGCATGGAGTCGCTGGGCCTCGCCCCGGACGTGATGCGGCGCCGCGTCGAGGAGACCCTGGACCTGTTGGGCCTGGCCGGCCTGCGCCACCGCCCGATCGCCACGCTCTCCGGCGGCCAGCAGCAGCGCGTCGCGATCGGCTCGGTCCTCACCCCGCACCCGAGCGTCCTCGTCCTGGACGAGCCGACCTCCGCGCTCGACCCGGCCGCCGCCGAGGAGGTCCTGGCGGTCCTCCAGCGCCTCGTGCACGACCTCGGCACGACGGTCCTCCTGGCCGAACACCGCCTGGAACGCGTCATCCAGTACGCGGACCAGGTCGTCCTGCTGCCGGACCCGGGCGCCGCCCCCGTTCTGGGCCCTCCGGCAGAGGTGATGGCCGTCTCCCCGGTGTATCCACCGGTGGTGGCCCTGGGCCGCTTGGCAGGCTGGTCCCCCCTGCCGATGACCGTCCGCGACGCCCGCCGCCGGGCATCAGACCTACGTCAGCAACTTGAGGTTCGGGAGGACATCGCCCCTCAGGGGCGCGGGGAACTGCGCGACAAGCCACAGACAACCCGCGCCCGCCAGCACTCCGCACCCCCCACCCCCGTAGGCGCAGCCTCAGTCCTCTCCGTAACCCGCGCCCGCATCCAAGCCCTACGCCATATCGACCTGACCATCACCCCTGGCGAGACGATCGCCCTCATGGGCCGCAACGGCGCCGGAAAGTCCACCCTGCTCAACTCCCTGGTCGGCCTCGTCACACCCACCTCCGGATCCGTCCGGGTCGGGGACGCAGTCCCCCACCGCACCCGCCCGAAGGACCTCGTCCGCAAAGTCGGCCTGGTGCCGCAGGAACCCCGCGACCTCCTCTACGCCGACACCGTCGCCGCCGAGTGCGCCGCCGCCGACCAGGACGCGGACGCAACCCCCGGCACCTGCCGTGCCCTGGTCACGGAACTCCTCCCCGGCGTCACGGACGACACCCATCCCCGGGACCTCTCGGAGGGCCAGCGGCTCGCCCTCGCCCTGGCCGTCGTACTGACCGCCCGGCCCCCGCTGCTCCTGCTGGACGAGCCGACCCGCGGCCTGGACTACGCGGCCAAGGCCCGCCTGGTCGCGGTGCTGCGCACCCTCGCCGCCGAGGGGCACGCCATCGTGCTGGCCACGCACGACGTGGAGCTGGCCGCCGAGATCGCCCACCGGGTCGTCCTGCTCGCCGACGGCGAGGTGATCGCCGACGGCCCGACGGCGGACGTCGTGGTCTCCTCCCCCTCCTTCGCCCCGCAGGTCACCAAGATCCTGGCCCCGCAGCACTGGCTCACGGTCTCCCAGGTCCGCGCGGCCCTCAACGCCGCGGCTTCCGAGGCTCCCGAGGCCGGCTGATGACGGAAACCCGGACCACCACCCCCCAGCGCCAGGCCCGCGCCGTCCGCCTCGGCCCCCGCTCCGTCACCGCCCTGGTCCTCGTCAGCGCAGTCGGCGTCGTCGGCTTCGGCTGGCCGTTCCTCACCCCGCCCACCTCGCGGCTCAGCGCGCACGCACAGGACGCGCCCTGGCTCTTCGCGGGCCTGCTGGTGCTGCTCGTGGCAGTGGTGGCCGCGGCGATCTCGGAGTCCGGTCTCGGCCCGAAGGCGGTCGCGATGCTCGGCGTGCTGGCCGCGACGGGGGCGGCCCTGCGGCCGATCGGCGCCGGTACGGCCGGTATCGAGCCGATGTTCTTCCTGATGGTGCTGAGCGGGCGGGTCCTCGGTCCGGGGTTCGGATTCGTCCTCGGTTCGGTGACGATGTTCGCGTCCGCGCTGCTCACGGGCGGGGTGGGCCCGTGGCTGCCGTTCCAGATGCTGGCGATGGGCTGGTTCGCGATGGGAGCGGGCCTGCTGCCGGGCCCGGACCGGCTGCGCGGCCGGGCGGAACTCGTGCTGCTCGCGGTCTACGGCTTCCTCGCCGCCTTCGCCTACGGCACGGTCATGAACCTGGCCGGCTGGCCCTTCATGAGCGCCCTCGCGTCGAACGTCGGCTTCGACCCGCACGCGGCGGTCGCCACCAACCTGGCCCGTTTCCTCGCGTACTGCCTGGCCACCTCGCTGGGCTGGGACCTGGGCCGGGCCGTCGTCACGGTCGTGCTGACGCTCGCGCTCGGCCCCGCGGTCCTGAGGGCGCTGCGCCGCGCCACCCGCCGGGCGGCCTTCGAGACGCCGGTCACGTTCGACGCGCCCCGGTCGTGAAGCCCCCCACATGACCCCCGTCACCTACGAAGCGGGGCCGTAGGAACACCCCCCGGTCACGGGGCGGACCTTCCGCGCACATGCGGCCACACCTAGTAAGCGGGCTCCTTGCGGGCATCCGGCGTGCCTGTTTCTCTGGCCAGGCCACCTCCCAAGACGGAGCCCCCAGAGACCGAGCCCACCCCCCATAGACCGAAGGCGGCGGCCCCCTGATCCCCGGGGCCGTCGCCTTCGCCCACGTTTACGCCTTCGCCTGCGCCTGCTTGCTCTGGAGCTTCCCCAGCGGCTCGGGGTCTTCCTCCAGCGCGACGGCCGCCGCCTTCCAGCTGGTGTCCCCGGGGCGACACCCCCCCCCCGCTACGACGCCCGCCGACGGGTCGCGCTCCTCGTCGCGGGACTACGCCAACCGCACTGACCGCTACCGGGACCATACCCGGAGCTCCTTCACCCCGTTGATCCACGCCGACCTCAACCGGCGGGGCTCATCGACCAGTCGGAGACCCGGCATGGTGTCGGCGATCGCGTTGAAGATGAGGTCGATCTCCAGCACGGCGAGGGACTTGCCCAGGCAGTAGTGCGGGCCGCCGCCGCCGAACCCGAGGTGGGGGTTGGGGTCGCGGGTGATGTCGAAGGCGTCCGGCTCGTCGAAGACCTCGGGGTCATGGTTGGCGGAGGCGTAGAACAGCCCCACCCGATCGCCCTTGCGGATCAGCTTGCCGCCCAGCTCGGTGTCCTGGGTGGCGGTGCGCTGGAAGGCGGCGACCGGGGTCGCCCAGCGCACGATCTCCTCCGCCGTCGTCGACGGCCGCTCCCTCTTGTACAGCTCCCACTGGTCGGGGTGGGTGAGGAAGGCGTGCATGCCGTGCGTGATGGCGTTGCGGGTGGTCTCGTTCCCGGCGACGGCCAGCATCAGCACGAAGAAGCCGAACTCGTCAGAGTTGAGGTTGCCCTGGTCCTCCGCGGCCACCAACTGCGTGACGATGTCGTGGGCGGGGCACCGCTTGCGTTCGGCGGCCATGTTCATCGCGTAGGCGATGATCTCCGTGGCCGACTCGGCGCCGACCTCCTCGGTGATGGCGTACTCGGGATCGTCGTACGCGATCATCTTGTTGGACCAGTCGAAGATCTTGTCCCGGTCCTCCTGCGGCACACCCATCAACTCGGCTATCGCCTGGAGGGGCAGTTCGCAGGCGACCTGGGTGACGAAGTCGAACGGGCCGGTGTGCGCGCGGGCGTTCGTCACGATCGCCCGGGCACGGGCCCGCAGCCGCTCCTCCAGCGCGCGGATCGCCCGTGGCGTGAACCCGCGCTGCACGATCTGCCGGACCCGCGTGTGCTCCGGCGGGTCCATGTTCAGCAGGATGAACCGCTGCGCGTCGATGGAGTCGCGCTCGATGTGCTCGTTGAAGCGGATGATCGCCGTGTTGAGGTACGACGAGAACAGCTCCGGGTGCGTGGAGACGTACTTGACGTCCGCGTGCCGGGTGACCGCCCAGTACCCCTCGTCCTGGAAGCCGGCGAGACCCGCCGGCTGCGGCACCCAGCAGACCGGCTCCACGCGGCGCAGCTCGGCGAACTCCGGCAGGGGCACACGGCTGTGCAGCAGGTCGGGATCGGTGAAGTCGAACCCGTCGGGCAGCGCGGGACAGGACATGGGCGGCTCCCACCACTCGTACCGACTCTGATTCTGACGAGCCATCAGCTGTGCGGAGTTGCGGTGACGGTAGTAACGGGTTCTACAAGTAGCAAGAGGCGCGGACCCCTCAATTGCCCGCACGACTCTTGCGGTCGGCAAGCGACCCTCAGCACACTGCTGACAGAACTAGAACGCGTACTAGTTCCGCGTAGCCTCCCGGAGAGGACCCGCACCCATGGCTGCCGAACCCGTGATCGTCGAAGCCGTACGCACCCCCATCGGCAAGCGCGGCGGCGCGCTCGCCCACCTGCACCCCGCCTACCTCCTGGGCGAGACGTACCGCGAACTCCTCGGCCGCACCGGTATCCCGGCCGACTGCGTCGAGCAGATCGTCGGCGGTACGGTCACCCACGCCGGCGAGCAGTCCATGAACCCCGCGCGCACGGCCTGGCTCACGATGGGGCTCCCCTACGAGACGGCCGCGACGACCGTGGACGCGCAGTGCGGGTCCTCCCAGCAGGCCTCCCACATGCTGGCCAACATGGTCGCCACGGGCGTGATCGACGTCGGCATCGCCTGCGGTGTGGAGTCGATGTCCCGGGTGCCGCTCGGGTCGGGCTCCAAGCACGGGCCGGGCAAGCCGTTCCCCGACGAGTGGAACGTCGACCTGCCGAACCAGTTCGAGGCGGCCGAGCGCATCGCCCGCCACCGTGGCCTGACCCGGGAGAACGTCGACGCCCTGGGCCTCGCCTCCCAGGAGCGGGCCGCCCACGCCTGGGCGGAGGAGCGCTTCAAACGAGAGACGTTCGCGGTCCAGGTCCCCACGACGGAGGAGGAGCAGCACGCCGGGCAGGGCATGTGGCGCCTGGTCGACAAGGACGAGGGCCTGCGCGACACGACGGCGGAGGGGCTGGCCGCGCTGAAGCCGATCATGCCGACGGCGGTCCATACGGCGGGCAACTCGTCGCAGATCTCCGACGGGGCGGCGGCGATCATGTGGGCGTCGAAGCGGATGGCTCGCGCCCTGAAGCTGCGGCCCCGGGCCCGGATCGTGGCCCAGGCCCTGGTGGGCGCCGACCCCCACTTCCACCTCGACGGCCCGATCGACGCGACCAAGGCCGTGCTGGGCAAGGCCGGGATGTCCCTGAAGGACATCGACCTCGTGGAGATCAACGAGGCGTTCGCATCGGTCGTACTGAGCTGGGCGCGGGTCTTCGAGCAGGACCTGGAGAAGGTCAACGTGAACGGCGGCGCGATCGCGCTCGGGCACCCGGTGGGGGCCACCGGGGCCCGGCTCATCACGACGGCACTCCATGAACTGGAGCGCGCGGACAAGGAGTTCGCACTGATCACCATGTGCGCGGGCGGCGGTTTGGCCACCGGCACGATCATTCAGCGGTTGTAGTCGTCGCCCAGTTGACGAAGGTGGTGAACGTGGCGGGATCGAGGGTGAGGATCGGTCCCGCCGGGTTCTTGGAGTCGCGTATGGCGATGGTGGCGTGGGGGGCTTCGGCGACTTCGAGGCACTGACCGCCCTGGTCACCGCTGTGCGTGGATGCACGCCAGGCCAGGGCCCCGATCGGCGCGCATTCGACGCATTCGCCGCCTTGATCGCTGCTGTAACTGGACTTACGCCACTGAGTCCCCGCCGGAATCGCGATGCTCGCCATAGCGTTCCTCCATCACTCGCCGGATCAACTCCGCCGAATCCCTGAGGGAGAGCGCGGCGGCCTGAAGATGATCGTAACGGAGCGAGCAGTCCTTGACGGTGTCCGGGTTCGCGGTCGGATGCCCGCTGCCGTAGCCCTCGGTGTAGACGATGGCCGGGTCGCTCGCGAAGTGGAAGAGGGTGAACGAGCCTGTCAGTCCCGCGTGCGCCCCGGCCGAAAATGGCAGCACCTGGACGTTGATCCGAGGATTACTCTCGAAGGCCAACAAGTGGGCCAGTTGGCCGCGCATGGCCTCGGGGCCGCCGATCTCCTGGTACAGCGCGGCCTCAGTCAGTACCAGCCATAGGACCGGCGGCTCGTCCTTCTCGAAGATGCGCTGACGGGCCAGACGAACAGCGGTGCGGTCGTCGAGGTCGGTCAGGTCCAGCGCACCGAGGGTGGCACGCGCGTACGCATCGGTCTGGAGCAGGCCATGGACCATGCCCATCTGAAAGGTACTGATCTCCGTGGCCCGCGCCTCCAGCTCCGCCACCTGCTGGAACCAGGCCGGAAGTCGACTCCGCAGCACCAACTCGACGAGGCGGGAGAACAGACCGTCCGTCCCCAGCGCCGCATCCGCCCGTTCACTGAACTCCGGCGTCGGAAGCTTCCTGGCCGTCTCGATCTGGCCGACGAGCGAGCCCGTGTAGTTGAGGATCTCCCCGAGCTGCTTCTGTGTCAGTCCGGCGGCCTCCCGGCATCTCCTCAGCTCGAAGCCGTAGTAGTCGAGCGGAGACGCACCCGGGTCAAGGGCGTTGATGTGGGTCACGGCAGAAGCCCCTCTCACGCAACTCGGCCCACAATGGGACCGGTTGTATCCGTTCCGTAGCCCAGCGTAGTCACGGCAGGTCAGGCTCGTCCCGTGAACGAATACATTCCCGCCCAGTACTCGATGCGGCTCACCGTCGGTGAACACGCCCCCCGCCACGTCCGCCGTATCGTCCGCTCCTTCCTCGAAGAGTGGCGCATGCCGGAGCTGTCGGACGCCGTCGAGCTGGGCGTGACCGAGCTGCTGGCGAACGTCGTACAGCACGTCCCGGACCGCCGCTGCGCGCTGCTGTTGCTGCGTCAGCCGGCCGGGGTACGGGTCGAGGTGACGGACGGCAGTGATCAACTGCCCCTCTCACCCGCCCACTTGGACCCGGAGGCGGAGGGCGGCCGGGGGCTGCTCCTGCTCGACGCGATGGCCGACAAGTGGGGCGTGTCGCCGTGGCGCGGGGGCGGGAAGACCGTGTGGTTCGAATGCGGGGCGACGACCGAGCGAGCTGCGACCGGGCAACAGGTCTGACTGGTACGGGGCCGTCAACAGAAGGGAGTGCCTGGCGCGTTGGCCCAGAAGGAAAGGAACGACCATGTCTGAGCTCCGATGCGACCGTCGACGACGATGTCCGCACACCGCTGGAAGTCTTCTGTCGCGGATTGCGTGACTCGGCCGAAGTCTCCGTCCTCGTCCAGGCCGGCGCCGATCGCCTGATTCAGGTAGCACTGGGCTTGTTGGACTGCTGCCCCGGATGACCCCAGGTGGAGGCTCGGTCGACTATCGGTGTAGTTGCATACGTCGACCGGTCCCTGGGCCACGAGGGTTGCTGGATGATTCAACGTGTGTGCGGCCCGGGCAGTGGTCACCACGTTCGTCGTGGAAGTGGTCGAAGTGCCGTGGGATGCCGCTACAGCTGGTGCCGCCGCGAGGGAAATGGGAAAAACCAGGGCCGCTACGGTGGTGAGCACACGTCGCATCCCGATCACCTCCAGAGAGGGTGCCCTTTTCTCATCGTGCGCGCCCCGCACCCGGGTTGCATCTCGGGAAGGACTGCTTCCTAACAGGTCAACTACGTACGGGTTTTCGGGTCGATGTGCGTTCACGCTCGGTCGCCGCCGCCGCGGCGGCCCGGGGGCCGGACAGCAGATAGGTGAGTGCGAAGCCCACCCCGACCACCACCGCTCCCCCGGCCGCGTCCAGCACCCAGTGGTTCCCGGTCGCGACGATCGCGGACAGGGTGAACAGCGGGTGCAGCATCCCCAGGGCCTTGATCCACCAGCGGCGCGCCAGGACGGCGATGACGATGCCGCACCACAGTGACCAGCCGAAGTGCAGGGACGGCATCGCCGCGTACTGGTTGGTCAGGGACGTGAGCGTGCCGTAGTCGGGCTGGGAGAAGTCCTGGACGCCGTGGACCGTGTCGACGAAGCCGAGTGTCGGCATCAGACGGGGCGGGGCCAGCGGGTAGAGCCAGAAGCCGACCAGGGCGAGCAGCGTGGCGAAGCCCAGGGCGGAGCGGGCCCAGCGGTAGTCCGCCGGGCGGCGCCAGTACAGGACGGCGAGGACGGTCAGCGGGGCGATGAAGTGCAGCGACACGTAGTAGAAGTCGCAGAAGTCCCGCAGCCGGTCGATCGTGACGACGGTGTGGTTGACCCAGTGCTCGACGTCGATGTGCAGGGCGCGTTCCAGGCCGAGGATCTGCCGGCCGTTCTCCTCGGCCTCGGCCCGGCCGGCCGAGTTGGTGCCGCCGGTCGCCGCGAGCCGGACCTGGGCGTAGGCGGCGTAGGTGACCCGCAGGAGGAGGAGTTCCAGGAGGAGGTTCGGTCGGGTGAGGACCCGGCGCAGGAAGGGCACGAGCGGGACACGCCGGAAGCGGGCCGGGACGGCGGGGGCGTACTCGGGCGGGAGCGGCGTCCGGTAGTGCGGGGAGGTGCGGGAGAGGAACGGCACGGCCGTGGCGGCGGCGAGGGCGGCGAGCAGGACGAGGTTGGTGCGCAGCGGGTCCAGCGCCCGCATGTCCGGCAGCAGCATCCTGGTCGGCAGGGTCATGACCAGGATGACGGTGACCGGCCAGACGTACCGGTCACCGGCGTGTCTGCCGGCCCGGCCGGTGACCGCGAGCAGCACCCACAGCAGCTGGTGCTGCCAGGCCGTGGGCGAGACGACGATCGCGGCGCAGCCGGTGATCGCGACGGCGAGGAGCAGCTGGCCGTCGTCGACGTAGCGCACGGCGCGGCGCAGGGCCAGGACGGCGAGGGCCGCGCCGAGCGTCAGGAAGAGCGCGACCTCCGGGGGGCCGGTCAGGCCGAGCCGGAGCAGGGCGCCGTGCAGGGACTGGTTGGCGAGGTCGTCGGCCGGGCCGCCGAGGCCGACGCCCGCCAGGTGGTGGACCCAGTAGCGGTGGGAGTCTTGCGGCATCGCCGCCCAGGCCAGTGCGGTGCAGGCGGCGAAGGTGACGCCGGTGGAGAGCGCGGCGCGTCTGCGGCCGGTGCACCACAGCAGGGGCGTGAAGAGCAGCAGGGTGGGCTGGAGCGCGGCCGCGACGCCGATGAGCAGGCCGCTGGTCCGCTGGCCGTGGGCGACGAAACAGCCCAGCAGGACGAGCAGGACCGGGATGACGCTGGTCTGGCCGAGCCACAGCGTGTTGCGGACCGGCAGGGACAGCATGAGCAGGCTGATGGCGACGGGGGCGGCCAGCAGGGCCGTGCGGCGGCCGATGGGCTGGGGCAGGGCGCGGGCGGCGACCAGGCCGAGAGCGACGACCAGCAGCAGCGTGCCGAACGTCCAGCCCCAGCCGAGGGCCTGTTCGGCCGCTCGGGTGAGGGGCTTGAGGACGAGGCCGTTGAAGGGGGTGCCGGTGAAGCGGGTCGAGGCGTAGAGCGAGCCGTTCACGTGCAGGACGCCGTTCGGCCCGACCCAGGTCTCCAGATCCGTCAGCCGCTCGCCGCGCGGGGTGCCGAGCACGGCGGTGACCTGCCGTGCGACGAGGGCGGCGACGATCAGCCACAGCGCGAGACAGGCCATGCGCAGGGGCGCGCGGGTGGGCGTGCGGGTGGATGTGCGGGTCCCGCCGACGGCTGTCGCTCCGAAGGCTTCCGCCGGTCGTCCGCTGCGCTCCGCATTCGCCACGCCTCGTCGGCCCTCTACCCGGTATGCCCCCCTTCGTCCGGTTGACGATAGTGCGCGGGGCGCGTGGTTGCCTCTCGCGACGCGAGAAGGATCACATCAAGATCTCGCGGGAACCGCTCCCAGCCGGGCATACGTGCCTGCGTAGCCGGTGTTTAGATGCATCGTGCAACGAAAGGCGTACCGCCCGTAAAGGGCTTTTCTTCGCCTATCCTCGCTTTTCGGCCCGTACGACAGCGCCGCCGCGCGGACCGCGTCCCTGTCCCCGTCGAAAGGTAGGCGAGCGAGTCTTGTCGACTGTCTCAGTCGTCACTCCCGCGTCCGGCCTGAAGAGCCGCGCAGCGAAATCCCGCGACACCACCGTCACCGACCCCGCGCTCGTCAAGCGCGCCGTGAAGGCGGCGGCGCTGGGCAACGCGATGGAATGGTTCGACTTCGGTGTCTACAGCTACATCGCGGTCACGCTGGGCAAGGTCTTCTTCCCCTCGGGCAACCCCACCGCACAGCTGCTCTCCACGTTCGGCGCCTTCGCCGCGGCCTTCCTGGTCCGTCCCCTCGGCGGCATCGTCTTCGGCCCGCTCGGCGACCGCGTCGGCCGCCAGAAGGTCCTCGCGCTCACCATGATCATGATGGCCGCGGGCACCTTCACGATCGGTCTGATCCCGTCGTACGCGACGATCGGTGTCGGCGCGCCGATCCTGCTCCTGGTGGCCCGCCTCGTGCAGGGCTTCTCCACCGGCGGCGAGTACGCGGGTGCCTCCACGTTCATCGCCGAGTACGCCCCCGACAAGCGGCGCGGCTTCCTCGGCAGCTGGCTGGAGTTCGGCACGCTCGCCGGCTACATCGGCGGCGCGGGCCTGGTCACGGTGATGACGGCCCTGCTCTCCGCCGACGACCTCACCTCCTGGGGCTGGCGCATCCCCTTCCTGATCGCGGGCCCGATGGGCATCATCGGCCTCTACCTGCGGCTGCGCCTGGAGGAGACCCCGGCGTTCGCGGCCGAGGCCGAGAAGGCCGAGACCAACCGCCCCAAGGTGCCGCTGCGCGAGATGATCACCGGCCAGTGGCGCGCGCTGCTGCTCTGCGTCGGCCTGGTGCTGGTCTTCAACGTCACCGACTACATGCTGCTGTCGTACATGCCGAGCTATCTGACCGGTCAGCTCCACTACGACGAGACGCACGGCCTGCTCGTGGTGCTCGGCGTGATGGCCCTGATGATGATCGTCCAGCCGTTCGCCGGCGCGCTGACCGACCGGGTCGGCCGCCGCCCGGTGATCGCCACCGGCTGCGCGGGCTTCCTGCTGCTGTCCGTCCCGGCCCTGCTGCTGATCCGCGAGGGCAGCCTGCTCGCGGTCGCCCTCGGCATGGGCGCCCTCGGCCTGCTGCTGGTCTGCTTCACGGCGGCCATGCCCTCGGCGCTCCCGGCGCTGTTCCCGACGAAGGTCCGCTACGGCTCCCTGTCCATCGGCTTCAACGTCTCCGTGTCCCTGTTCGGCGGCACGACGCCGCTGGTGGTCACGGCCCTGATCGGCGCCACCGGGAACATGATGATGCCCGCGTACTACATGATGGCCGCCGCCGTCATCGGCGGTTTCGCGGTGTGGCGCATGGCGGAGTCGGCCGGTCGCCCGCTGCCGGGTTCGGCACCGTCCGTGGCCGGCTGAGACACGCCGGGGGGAAATCCCCCTGACAGTGCACCGGTGCACCACGTATCTTCGTCACGCCAGTAGTTAGGGATGCTAACTATGCGTACGAAAGGTAGAGGTGCATGAGCGAGTCGCACGTCTGGGACGAGGTCGACGCCTACTTCACCGCCCGCCTCGCCCCGGACGACGAAGCCCTGGCGGCCGCCCTGCGCGACAGCGACGCCGCCGGGCTTCCGCACATCAACGTCTCCGGCAACCAGGGCAAGCTCCTCCAGCTCCTGGCCCAGATCCAGGGCGCCCGCCACATCCTGGAGATCGGCACGCTCGGCGGCTACAGCACCATCTGGCTGGGCCGCGCCCTGCCCGCCGACGGGCGGCTGGTCTCCCTGGAGTACGACCCCAAGCACGCCGAGGTCGCCGTCCGCAACATCGCCCGCGCCGGCCTGGACAAGCTCGTCGAGGTCCGGGTCGGCCCGGCCCTGGAGTCGCTGCCCAAGCTGGCCGACGAGAATCCGCCCCCCTTCGACCTGGTCTTCATCGACGCCGACAAGGGCAACAACCCGCACTACGTGGAGTGGGCCGTGAAGCTCAGCAGCACGGGCAGCCTGATCGTCCTCGACAACGTCGTCCGCGGCGGCCGCGTCACCGACGCGGCGAGCACGGCACCGGACGTGACGGGCACCCGCGCCGCGATCGAACTGATCGGCAGCCACCCGCGGTTGAGCGGCACGGCCATCCAGACGGTCGGCATGAAGGGCTACGACGGGTTCGCGCTGGCACGGGTGCTGGCCTGAACCTCGGCGTCACACCTCGTGGAAGAAACCGACGTTGACGCTGCGCGGGGCGGTGCGGTCCTGGACGATGACCTCGCCGCTGCCGCCCCTGGGCAGCGGGACGGTGCCGCCGTAGGCGAGCGGCTGGACGTACTCCCCGACCGTGAGCCGGACTTCGGAGGACGGGTCCGGCTGGGAGCCGCGCAGCCAGGTCAGCTGCCAGGTCCCGTCGGGCCCGCACAGGAACTCCAGGTGGACGCGGGAGACGAACAGCCAGTCGTCCGGCGTGGAGAGCCGGCACACCGACTTGTCGCGGCCCACCCGCAGCACGGCGCCCGGCTCGCTGGGCGCGTCGGCCATGAGCATGCCGGCCGTGGCACCCTCCTCCGCCGCGGACACGGCGGCCATGGTGAGTTCGAGCACGTGCGCTCCTCCTGAGACGTCCTGATGGGACTGCAAGCCCGCCGCATGATAGAACGCCAGGCCGCACGGTGTCCGGCACAATGGGTTCATGACCGAGCGAAAGCCACCCGGCGTCGACTTCGAGTCCTGGGTCGACAAACAGATCCGTGACGCGGAGACACGCGGCGAGTTCGAGCGGCTGCCGGGGGCGGGCCAACCGCTGCCGGCCGATGTGGACGCCGCCTACGACGAACTGTGGTGGGTCAAGCGGAAGATGGCCCGCGAGGGCCTCTCGGTCCTGCCGCCGACGCTGGCCCTGCGCAAGGAGGCGGAGGACGCGCTCGTGACCGCGTACGCGGCGCCCTCGGAGCAGGCCGTCAGGAAGATCATCGGCGAGATCAACGACAAGATCCGCGACATGATGTTCAAGCCGCCCCCCGGGCCCCCGCTCGGTAAGAAGCCGTACGACGTCGAGGACGTCGTACGGCAATGGCGGGAGCGCCGGGCGGACCGGTGAACGGGACGGCTCACACGTGCAGCAGCCGTTCCGCCAGCTCCCGGTAGTCCTTCAGGGCCAGCCGGAGCTGCTCGGTGTCGCCGCTCGACACGGGCTTGCCCTCGCCGCCCTCCACCGCTTGCCAGGAGTGGCGCAGGGTGCGGCGGCGTTGCGTCACGGCCTCGGTGAACCGGGCCGCGATCTCCTCCAGCACGTGGTCGGCCTCCTCGACGGCGGCCCGGGGCGCGTCGACGAACTCGGCGACGGCGTGGTGCAACTGCGAGGTGAGTTTGTCGGACTCGTCGTGGGGGAGCAGGTGCGTTGGCGTGCCGTGGGAGCCGTGGGAGGTGCCTTCCCGTTCCCTGGCACCGGCGAGGCCTGTGCCGTGGCCGGTGCCCAGGGCGGTCTCACCGCGGGCATCGGGGCCGACGGAGGAGCCACGGGTGCCGGGGGTGTGGGAGGTGCCGGGAGTGACGCGAGTGTCAGAGGTGACCTGCGCGTCGCGGGTGTCGTCGCCGGGCGGTCGGGTCATGTCGGACATCGATCTCAACTCTCCTTCGCCTGACGTCGGTGCATCGCCCACGGCATGTGCCCGCCGCGGCCGGCGGTAGCCTTGCGGCCGCCGTTCAGCCCGGCCTTGTGCCGTCCGCCCTCATGGCGTCCGCCCAGGTGCGGGCCGGCGACGTGGTCTCCGCCGTCGTGGCGGGCCGGACGCACCAGCTCCTCGAACAGGGCGCGGGCCGCCACCATGGCCTCACGCATGTCTTCCGTACCGGTGCCGCCGTCCCGGGCGTCGTCCGCGCGCAGGTGCGCCGCGCGGTGGACGCGCCGGTAGCCGTCCACGTGGTGGGCGTGGTGCACGGACAGCGCCGCGAGCTGTTCCTCGTACTGCCCGCCGTCCGGGAAGCCCCGGGCACCGGCGAGCTCCGCGAGCAGCCGGTCCGCCTCGGCGACCGCCTCCCGCGGCGAGTCGACGAACCGCTCCTGAGCGGCCGTCCAGCGCGCCTCGTACTGCTCGCGCTGCGCCGGCTCCAGCGCGCGTTCGCGCAGCTCACCGTGGCGCTCCACGCGCTCGGCCAGCTCGCGCTCGGCGGCCTTGGTGTCGCCGTCGTGCCGGGCGACGGCCAGGTCGTACTCGGGTCCGAAGCGCCGCTTCAGGCTCGGGCCGCGCCGAGCCCCTCGGGCGCGCAGGGTCATGGCGGCCGCGATGATGACGACGACCGCCGCGATCACGATCAGAGCAATGATCAGGCCAGTGGACATGAATGCCTTCCGGGTTCTCGGCCCAACCGGCTCTCCTCGCGAGCCGGTTCGCCGACCGGGTAGCCCGGAAGCAGGCCCCCAAACGATGCCCGGGCCCGGACGCCCGCGGGGTTATCGGGTTGCGGACCCGCTACGGCCCCCGCCGAGAATGCCGGTCATGACATGGACCGTGGCCCCGGAACCGTACGACTCCCCCCTCGCCGCCGCCCTGTGGCGGGCGTACTACACCGAGGTCAGCGACCGCTGGTACCTGCTGCACGAGGGGCGCCGGACCGACCCGGACGAGCTGGAGCGGGAGATCGCCAAGGAGCCGGGCGCCGATCTCGCCCCACCCGGCGGGCAGTTGCTGGTCGCCCGGTACGGCGGTGAGCCGGCCGGCACCGCGGGCGTACGGCTGATCGACGGCACGACCGCCGAGCTCAAGCGGGTCTTCCTGCGGGAGGCGATGCGCGGCAAGGGCGGTGCCGCGCTGCTGGTCCGGGCCGCCGAGGACGCCGCCCGCGCACTCGGTGCCCGGCGGATGATCCTGGACACCCGCGGTGACCTCGTCGAGGCCCGCGCCCTCTACGCCCGGCTCGGCTACGAGGAGACCGAGCCGCACAACGACGACGCGTACGCCGAGCACTGGTTCACCAAGCACCTCATCTGAACCAGGAGTTCTCTTCCTTTTCAGACCGCCCGCTCCACCGACCGCTCGGCACACGGCCGCTCCCGCCGCGAGCCGCACAGTTCGCCGTTCAACTCCCGCACGAGTTGGACGAGGTCGGTCGGCCGGTCCGGCCCCCACCAGTCGCCGAGCAGCTCGGCGAGGGAGGCCTCACGGGCCCCGGCCAGCCGCTCGGCGACCTCGCTTCCCCGGTCGGTCAGCACCATGTCGAGGCCCGTGCGCACGGCCAGCCGGCGCTCCTCGACCTGGCGCACGGCCGCCATGATCACGGGCAGCGAGACGGGCATCCGCTCGGCCAGCACGGCCGGCTCCACCGAGCCGTACCGCCTGATCCGCAGCAGCAGCCAGCTCGCCGCGGGCAGCAGGTCGTAGCCCGCCCGGGCGGTGATCTTCCGGTAGATCTCGCGCCGTCCCGCGCGGGTGCCGAGCACCGACAGCGCGCGGCACACCTCGTCGTACGAGGACCGCTCGACGGGGTTGCTGGCCAGGGTCTCCGTGACGTCGGGCGCGGTGACCGAGCCGCGCAGCCGGTCCTCCTTCAAGAACCAGGCCAGCACGAAGCCGAGGAGCGCGACCGGGGCGGCGTAGAGGAAGACGTCCGTGATGGACACGGAGTAGGCGTGCAGGGCCGCCGGGCGCAGGCCGGACGGCAGGGCGGCGATGCCGCGCGGGTCGGCCTCCAGCGTTCCCACGGAGACGCCGGGCGGCAGCGGGGTCCCCCGGAGGGCGTCCGTGAGCTGGTCGCCGAGCCGGCCCGCGAAGACCGTGCCGAAGACGGCGACGCCGAACGAGGCGCCGATGGAGCGGAAGAAGGTGGCGCCGGAGGTGGCGACGCCCAGGTCCTCGTACGGGACGGCGTTCTGCACGATGAGCACGAGGACCTGCATCACCAGGCCGAGACCGAGTCCGAAGACGAAGAAGAAGCCGCTCAGCTCGGCGGTGGAGCTGTGCTCGTCGAGCTGGTGGAGCAGGAGCAGCCCGAGCGCGGTGACGCCGGTGCCGGCGATCGGGAACACCTTCCAGCGGCCGGTCCGGCTGACGATCTGCCCGGAGGCCGTGGAGGCCAGCAGCAGCCCCAGCACCATCGGCAGCATGTGCACACCGGACATGGTCGGGCTGATGCCCTGCACGACCTGGAGGAAGGTCGGCAGGTAGGTCATCGCGCCGAACATGGCGAAGCCGACCACGAAACTGATCACGGCGGCGAGCGTGAAGGTGCGCACGCGGAAGAGCTTCAGCGGCAGGACGGGTTCGGCGGCGCGCCGCTCGACGGCCACGAAGGCGACGGCGAGGACGACGCCGAGCACCGCGAGGGTGACGATCTGCGCGGACCCCCAGTCCCAGGTCGTGCCCCCGAGGGAGGCGACGAGCACGAGGCAGGTGGCGACGGCCGCGATGAGGGACGTGCCGAGGTAGTCGATGACGTGCCGCTGCGTCCGGCGCGGGATGTGCAGCACGGCCGCGATCACGGCGAGCGCCACGAGCCCGACGGGCAGGTTGACGTAGAACACCCAGCGCCAGCTCGCGTGCTGGGTGAACAGCCCGCCGAGCAGCGGCCCGAGCACACTGGTCGCGCCGAACACGGCCCCGAACAGCCCCT
Source organism: Streptomyces sp. NPDC045955 (assembly GCF_056430805.1). Lineage (NCBI taxonomy): Bacteria > Bacillati > Actinomycetota > Actinomycetes > Kitasatosporales > Streptomycetaceae > Streptomyces > Streptomyces sp. NPDC045955. The sequence goes on along the minus strand of NZ_JBWKKY010000007.1, from coordinate 209,707 downwards.
GGTAGCGCCCGCGTTCACGAGGCGGCACGAGATCCCCGACGATGGCCATCGACAACACCATCAGCCCGCCGCCGCCGAGCCCCTGCACGGCCCGGAAGGCGATGAGCTGCGTCATGTCCTGCGCCGCGCCGCACAGCGCGGAGCCGACGAGAAAGATCACGATCGCCGTCTGGAACAGCCGCTTCCGGCCGTACTGGTCGCCGAGTTTGCCCCACAGCGGGGTCGCGGCGGTCGCGGCCAGCAGATAGGCGGTGACCACCCAGGACAAGTGATCCATGCCGCCGAGGTCGCTGACGATGGTGGGCAGCGCGGTCGACACGATGGTCTGGTCGAGGGCGGCGAGCAGCATGCCGAGCAGCAGGGCGCCGATGGAGACCAGGACGTTCCCCGGCACCTGCTCCCGGACGGCGGCGCCCTGGTCCGATGCCTTCGTGACGTGCGCATGCCCGGCCATGAGGCCTCCCGAGGTCCTGTGACATTTTCCATCGTGACCGGTGTGATGTGTTATGGCCCGCCGAGTCCTTTTGGAAGCTTTCATTCCGGGAGCTGGCCGTCCGCACTGTGGAGAAGATCTGGATAATCTCTGGAGTTCGCGAGGGGAGCTGGAGTTCGCGAGGGGAGGGAGGAACGCGTGGAACAGCCGAACCGCCACCCGTGCCCGGAGTGCGGCACGCCCAGACTGCCGGACAACACCCCGGCCTGCACCTGCACGCACCGCGCCGCAGAGGCCCTCCGCAACGCCCGCACGACTCAGGCGGCGGCAGCGGAGGACTTCGACCCACTCCGCATCCGCCCGTACGTCGAGCTCACGCCCGACACGCCCACACGGTCCCCTGAGGACGAGAGCACGCCGGGACACCCCTCCGCGGAGGGCCGACCCACGCCGCCCTCACGCACGGACGCGCCCACCCGGCCAGACGACGGCGCCCCGCGACGCCCCCACCCGTCCACGCCCTCGCACGCGACGGCCTCGGCCCCCGAGCAGCCCACCCGGGCAACCGACCACACCCCACGGCGACCCCACCCGGACGACAGGCCCACCCCTACGGAGAACTCCCACGCCGAGAGCCTGGCGCC